>DATIPO010000064.1:0-1616 GCA_035471925.1 Acidobacteriota bacterium | reverse complement strand
AGATTCCGCTTAATCGGATCTAAAGGCGATTCTGTCGGTGCCGCCGGCGCGGTAGGAAAGTCTCATCTGAGATGGCCGAAACAGGGACGCAAAGTTTCCGAGCCTGTCCCGTCCCCCGCCCGTGGGTACCAAGACGTACTCACCCTGGTCCAAGGTGAACTTGGATTTCCGTGTGGAGCCCGTGGCTCTCCCGGTGCGGTAATCTCGAACGGTTCTGACGGTTTCTTGAGCAGAAACTCGGCGGCTCGCCCGGAGGCGGATTTGTATACTCCGACCGCCGTCGCGTGATCGCGCAAGCGGCCCGTCACCGTAACCGAAACCATCCACTCGCCTGTGACTTCTCGGACCCGGACGGTGACGTGCTGTCTTATCGTCCCGACGCGCGCGCTTTCTGCGGCCTAGGCAAACCGGGTAGTCCTGTTCAATGTCGTCGACACTGAACCGGCCATTTGAGGGCGGCCAGCCGATTTTTCCGTTCGGCAACTGGATCCTCCCAGGCAATTCGACGTTGTTTTTATACAATCTCACTCGATCTGCGCCGTCCACTCGCCAGTAGAGCCTCACCGAGTCTCCGGCCTCGATTCTCGATGGACGGATGCTGAACGAGAGGATTTCCGGTCTCGACGGCCTGGACCCGATGGGCAGTGCACAGGTACTCATTTTCTCCAAGCCGAATCCCGCCAGATACGGCAGGGCTTTTCTGTACCTGGCGGCGCTGCGCGATCGGACATCTCTGACCACTACGGCGAGGATGCCGAGATCGCGGAACAGCCAGCGCTACCAGGCGGTCTCTGCACTCGACGAGGAGCCGCTGACGGCGGCGATCGTCCGCTTGGCAAGCCAGTATGGCCGCTACGGCTACCGGCGGCTCACGGCCCTGCTCAGAGCCGAGGGCTAGCTGGTCAATCACAAGCGGGTCGAGCGGATCTGGCGGCGGGAGGAGCTCGAGGTGCCTCGGACACAGCCCAAGCGGAGCCGGCTGTGGCTCGCCGATGACCCGCCCCCCGGTTTAGTACCAGTCGCTAGTTCAGACTCCTGGTGGCATTGTTGAAGCGGCGATCTGCCCGGAGCCCCTGGGCTGCGGATGGCAGATCGACCGCGTGGGGCAGGGTGGTCTCGGGCGCCGGCGGTCTGTAGCCGAGGGCACTATGCGGCCTGCGGGTATTGTAATTTCGCCGCCATCGCGCGATCAGCACCTGAGCCTCTTTCAGGCTGTAGAAGATCTCGCCGTCGAGCAGTTCGTCCCGGAGCTTGCCGTTGAAGGACTCGTTGTAGCCATTCTCCCAAGGACTACCAGGCTCGATGTAAAGGGTCTTCACGCCGAGCCGCTGGAGCCAGTCCCGGACCGCCTTGGCCGTGAACTCGGTGCCGTTATCGGAGCGGATATGATCCGGAGCCCCATGGCGGACGAATAGCTCGGCCAGCACCGCTAGGACATCATCCGACCTCAGGCGCCTGGCAACCTCGATCGCCAGGCACTCCCGGCTGTACTCGTCGATCACGGTGAGCATGCGGAACACCCTCCCGTCGTGGGTCCGGGCCTGGACGAAGTCGTAGGCCCAGACGTGGTGGCGCCAGCTCGGCCGCAGCCGGATGCAGGATCCGTCGGCGAGCCA
>DATIPO010000063.1:0-16079 GCA_035471925.1 Acidobacteriota bacterium | reverse complement strand
TCAGGCATTGCCGGCCGGCGAACTGCGGGTGTCGCCTGATCAGCGGATTCTACTGCTGGCGACTGAGAGGACTTCGACCATGCAGGAGGAACTGGATCAGGCCGTCCAACTGGGATTCCATGTCATCTCAAGCGCCTCGGCTGGATATGACGAGATCGCCTACCTGCTGCAAAGACGCGAGGAGCCGCTGCCTCATGGTCCCTACCACCTTCTGGCCACGCGTCGCCTTTCGACCATGGAAAAGGAACTGAACCAGACGGCCGCCCAAGGCTACCGCCTGCATCCTCAGTCGGTTCTTTACAACGACTGTGAGCTGGTCTTGCTGATGGAGCCTCTGGCGCGCGAGGACGCCCGCTATCAATACCGCGTCCTGGGCACCGAGCGCACCTCGACTCTCCAGCGCGAACTGGAAGAGGCCTATGCCCAGGGCTTCCACTTGGTCGATCTTGTATCCGCCGATGACAACATCGCCGTTCTGGAGCGCGAGACCCGGCCTTGACCTGATGCCTCGGAGCCCGCACTGTGAGGGGATGAGAGGATTGTCGGTGGGTGCCTGTCGCCAGGCAGACCGGACCCATTCAAAGGCCGAGTTATTCGTCTCGCGAGCCTCTCCTGGGGAAGGCCGGCGTCAGGAATAAGTTGCCGGTTTTCCACTTGCTATTCAGTGAGATTGGCGTGGCGAACCAGGCCCTTTAAGGCGCAGGAGGCCGCCTCGCTCAGTCCGCTCCAGGATCTCCCAGACATAGTCGGAGAGCACCGGCTGCTCGACGACCTCGTCGATGTCAACGTCCACCGAGGCGATGTAGATGGTTTGGCCTGCCTCAATCCGGGCGGCAATGAAGTCCCGGCGCTGCCCATCTTTAAAGTCGAAGTTTTCCTTGTTGCTGCGGTAAAGGTGCGTGTTGGTCAGGGGGGCCACGTCAACGGGCCAGGGCAATAGGGCATGCAGGTAGACCACGTTCATATCGGTTAAGACGACTCGTGGTGCCGCGGGACTACGATCCATCAAGATTCCGACCATTTCATAAGCACGGCTGCGCTGTTTCAGAGAGTCCTTTTCCAGCAGGGTCCAGGTTCCGCTCCATCCGCGCGGGCCGGGGATGGCTGCCACCGAGGCCGTCAATAGAATGGCCAGCACGACCGTGAGGCTTCTCTGGAGGACATGACTCCGCCTCTGTCCCGCCGGACTTGCTGAGCCTTCGCGGAGCTTTCGGAAGAGCCTGCAAACACCCATTGCCACGGGTGCCACAGCCAGAACTGCCAAGGGAAAGTAAAGACGGCCGTCGTCGTAGAAGTAAAAGAGCAGAGAAACCGGGTAAGCGCTGCCGAGAGCCGAGAACCAGTAGAAGCGCCGACTTCGCAACACGGCCAGGGAAGGCAGGCACAAAAGAAGAAAGGCTGGACTGAAGTACGATCCGTGACCGTAGATGGCAGCCGTTGTGAAATGCTCATTTTGGACGAACTCGCTCCACAGATAGGCCAGTTGGATTGGGACGTGCTCAAGGCGGAAGGCGTTGAAGAAGTGCGACTTGTGGCTGATCCAGTAGGCGTATCCGGTGCTGAAGACGCTGCCAAAGGTCAAGTAGTTGTAGAGGAACAGGGGCAGAGCTCCGAGTAGGAAGCAGGTTCCCAACATTGCGCCCTGGCTGAAACGCCGGCTCCATTTGAGGCTGGACGGCGACAGGACGGCTGCGGCCAGCAAGGGAGTCCAGAAGAGGTTGGCCAAACGGATGTTGAGGCTTAGTCCCAGCAGCAAGGCGCCCGCCGCCCCCGCCACCGAAAGCAGGCCGGGATGGCGGCGTCCCGCGTGAAGGAAAAGCAGCCAGGCCACCCAAAGCAGAACAAGCGCGCCCAAGGGCTCGCTCATGGGCGAACGGCAGAGGATGACGAAGGCCGGTAGGGAGGAAAGAAGCAGTGCCGCAAGTCCGCCTTCAAGGGCGCGTCCGCGGCGATGAAGGATCCAGAAGACGGTGAGAAGCAGCAGCAGTCCGCAGGCTTGGTTGACGCGGTAGGGTGCAGTCAGGGCGTCCGCCCCCAGGGTGTAGGCGGCAGCGACGGCCAAGCTGAATCCGAAGGGATAGCGCGGTGGGTGTTCCTGGCCTGCCAGGTGGATCACGTACTGTCCCTCGCGAACCAGCGAGAGGGCCCCGTCAAGGTATTCTGGGGCGTCGGGCCAGGTCCACAGATTGCGCTGGAAGGTCTCGGCCGGATTCAAGAACAGGACGTTGAAGCCATACAGACCCAAGGCGCCAACCAGCAGCAGCCAGCCAATGGTGCGTGCCGATAATCGCTGGGGAACGAGGCTCGGTTTAGGGTGCTGCCGGCTCAAGAGGCTCCTCTACATCTGACCGAAAGTCCGCCCCAGCCGGAAATCGCCTCCGCCGGCTGGTCCTTCGATCCGCTTACGAAGCGCTGCTTTTGGCCCTCCTTCAACCCCTGCCGGGTAGTCTACCACTCCGCGAGAGGCTTGGTTGCCCCTGACTGAGAGCCGCAGTTGAAGCAGTTGCTGATGGAGGCTACAGAACAGACCGAATGTCTCAGGGATAGTCAGGTCTAAGCTCGTTCTAATACCGATCTCTTCTCAACCGATTGAGAGTTTAGCTATGCCCAACCGCGATGGTCGTGACCTGGATCGCAGGCCGGTGAAAGAGGCTGGCGCTGGCTTCACTGAGGGGGGCAAGTCCAAGCCTTCTCCAGGCGGACGCTCAGTAAGCCTTGGCCCATACGACGCGGCGCCTTGAAGGCTTGTCCGAGAGGATGCAGCGGCCCTCTTCCTCCTCGGCGTCCAGGGGGATGCAGCGGATGGAAACGCTGAGGTCCTTGGCGGCTTGCTCCTCTTCGGCGGCGTCGCCGCTCCAGTGGGCCAGCGCAAATCCGCCATGGATCTCGGGGCGCTCGGCATCCTTGCTCTTGGGCGTGAAGAAGTCGTAGAAGTCGTCCTTGGAGTCAATCTCGACGGTGTTGGCGTCGCGGAAGGCTGCGGCCTGCGCCAGCAAGGCGGTCTGGATGCCTTCCAGCACCCCGGCCACCGTCTGGACGAACTTTTGGCGGGGGACGCCAGAGCGTTCTTTGGGACCTTTATCGCGGCGTCCCATGAAGACCGAGTCTTTGGCGATGTCGCGGGGACCGACCTCGAGGCGGATGGGAACGCCCTTCTTGATCCAGCTCCAGGTTTTTTCGCCGCCCCGCAGGTCGCGATCGTCGATCTGCACCCGCAGGGGCTCGCCCATGTAGCGCTGATCTTCCAGTTCTTTTTTGAGCTTGCTGCAGTAGTCCATCACCTCGCCGCGCACTTCGTCGTCGTGGATGACGGGCAGGATGACGACATGCAGAGGAGCCAAGCGGGGAGGCAGCACCAACCCGTCGTCATCGCTGTGAGTCATGACCAGTCCGCCCACCAGGCGGGTGGAGACGCCCCACGACGTGGTCCACACATACTCCTCTTGTCCCTCATCGCTCTGAAACTTGATCTCCGAAGCCTTGGCGAAGTTCTGGCCCAGGAAGTGGGAGGTGCCCGACTGCAAGGCCTTCCGGTCCTGCATCATGGCTTCGATGCAGAGCGAGTCGACGGCTCCAGGGAAACGTTCGCTCTCCGTCTTGTGGCCGCGGATGACGGGCATGGCCATAACCTGTTCGGCCACGTCGGCGTAGACTTCCAGCATGCGCTCCTGCTCTTCGATGGCTTCCTCGCGGGTGGCGTGGGCGGTATGTCCCTCCTGCCATAAGAACTCGGTCGTGCGCAGGAAAAGCCGCGTGCGCAGTTCCCAGCGGACCACGTTGGCCCATTGGTTGATGAGCAGGGGCAGGTCGCGGTACGACTGAATCCACCTGGCGAACATCTCGCCGATGATGGTCTCTGAGGTGGGACGCACGACCAACGGCTCCTCCAACTCAGCGCCGGGGACGAGATGACCCTCGGGGCCCTCAATGAGCCGGTGGTGGGTGACGACGGCGCATTCCTTGGCGAAACCCTCCACGTGCTCGGCTTCCTTTTCGATGAAGCTGAGCGGGATGAAGAGGGGAAAGTAGGCGTTGACGTGTCCAGTGTCCTTGAATCGGTCGTCGAGGGCCTTCTTGATGTTCTCCCAGATGGCGTATCCCCAGGGCTTGATGACCATGCATCCGCGTACCGGCGAATTCTCGGCCATGTCGGCAGCCCGGATGACCTGCTGGTACCACTCGGGGTAGTTCTCTTCGCGTGTGGGAGTAATGGCTGTTCTTGGCTTCTTGGACATCCGTCGGATGATAGCAGATTCGCGACGGCGGACTGAAGCAGCGGGCGAATGAAGGTGGGGCCCTGCATGTGCGCCCGACCTGCGGGCGAAGGTGAAATGGGGGCTAGAGAAGGCAGGCGGAACTAGGGCGCGATCTGGAAGGTGACATAGACTCTCTCCTGCTCGTGAATCTGTTGGCGGGACTCCAGGTCGTAGTCAAAGGGGCGGTTGAGGTTGTTTCCGGCCAGGTCTTCCAGCCAAGCGCCGATGGAGAGGCGGTGGTTGCCGGACTGCCAGGGCGAATCGGGGTGGAAGGTCCAGATCCTGTCGTTGTCCAGCATCTCCACCCGGCCGCTTACCTTGCCGAAGTTCGCCGTCCCTGATTCGGCCGTCGAGGAGCCTTCCGCGGGCGAGCCGTCGTTGCTGCGGGGATTGGATGGCATCGTGCCGGCCAGCTCCTGCTCGACTTGAATCAGGCGCATTGCCAGGGCGTGGTCGAGGGGCTCGGCGAAACGGACGCGCAGAGGGTCTCGGGTGCCGGGAGCGGGGAGATCGAGCCGCCACCGATCAGGTTGGGGCGAGGTGCGGTCGGGGACGGTTACGATAAAGGCTTTTTCGGCTCCCTCCCGCAGCGGGACGCCGCGGCCGTCCTCCCAGCCGGCGTCGATGACCAGGCGGTAGGAGCGGTCGGGGTAGAGGGGCAACCCCAACTGCTTATGAGGTTCCAGCCCACGCTTGATGCGTCCGGGGTCGAAAAGCAGGGTGAAACGGCGCGTGGACGGATCCCACAGCTCAGGTCTCAGGTCGAGGAAGGCGTGGGGTATGGTCTGGCCCTGATCGTCCACAAGGCGGATGTGGTGATAGGCCTGTCCGCGGCTCATGGAGTGCGAGAACTGAATATAGATGCGCAGCAGATTCATGGGCAGCGCATCGCTGCCGGGATGGATCGCCGTGACCCGCGTCCGCTTGGGCAGGGCCGGCTTGGGGATCGAAAAGGTCAGCACGTTGGTCTGGTTGTCCTCAGCGCTGCTGCCCGCCGAGTTTGCTGCGCCATCCCCGGACAGGCGCCAGTGGGCGACATAGCTGACGCCTGGCGTCCAGGGGTAACGCGGATCGAAGAAAAGCTTGCCCTCCTGGACCCGGCATCGTCCCCCAACTTGGGGCAGCTTTTCCTCGGGTCTGGGAATGCGGTCGCCCGCCCACACTCCCAGCAGGCGCGCGCACCACTCCGCAGAGTCGGCTGCCTCGCCAGCGACCTCGGGAGCCAGGTTAAGGACTTGCAGGTTACCGTCCTGGAAAAGCAACTCGGCCCGGCTTTGGGCTGCCGCTAAGGTCGCCTGGAAAACGAGGACCATCAGCGCAATGTCCGCCGCGGTTCTGACTTTACTGAGCAATTTCTCGTTCAAAATCGGCGATCAGGAGTCCCTACATCCAGCGGGTGGGACGGGGGACGAGATTGAGTTTGCCGGAAGCCGTGTCGCGGGCCAGCATAACGAAGAGGTCGTCGTTATAGACGTCCAAGTGCAGGATGCCGGCACCCGGCAGCGACTTGTAGGGCACGCCTCGGGTTTCGCCAATGTCAAGGTCTTCCATGGGTTCGGTCAGCGAGGGCGCTCCCAGCATGTCCTCGACGTTGATGCGCATCATGTTGCGGTTGCTGTTGGCCAGCAGCAGATAGGTCTTGTCGCCCTTCTTGTAGGTGACCATGTCGAGAGGCGTGTTTCCGGCTCCGAGTTCAGCCATGGTCTGCCCTTTGACGTGTTCTCCGTCGGCCAGGTCCTTGACGGGAAACGCCACCAGCGGAGTACAGGTGTAGGAGGCCAGGATGTGGGGCTCGCCGCCCAGATTGAAAGGCATGAAGGTGCGGATGGGAGCGTGAGTTTCGTACTGCCCGTGGGCCACGTGGAAAATCTCCAGGGTGGATGAGGCCGATTCACCCTTGAAGGGATAGGGGATGCGCCGCAGAGAGGAGGCGAACTCTTCGTTGGAGAGTCCGGCCACGTAGAGGACGCCGTCGCTGAAGCGCACATCGCTGATGGTGTTGGCGCGCAGGCTGCGTCCTCGGCGGTCCTTGGCGTCCTCGGCCGGTGCGTTGTCGATGGAAGCCTTGGCGAAGGGAATGTTGTCGAGGCCGATTTCTTCGAGATTGCCCTTGGCATCGGACCGCACCAGAGCCGGCATGGCTGAGTCGCCCTGTCCGCGGGTGACCGACATGTACATGCGCTTGGACTGGGGATGCACTACCAATTCGTTGATGCGGACGTTGTCGGCCGAGGTTCCCAGCAGGGAGCCGATCTTGGCTTCCACATCCTCGATGATGGCTCCGCGTCCCGGGACCTCGTCGCCGCTAGGCGCGGCAGCCTTGTCCTGTACGTCGAGAGCGAAGACGGCCGCCCCTTGGGAATCGGCCACGAAAAGCACCCCGTCGGGCCCAAAGGTCATGGCCCCGATCGATTTCAGATCAGGTTTGCCAGGTTTGAGTTCGTCTGAAGCCAGGGCAGAGCCTAAGCACAGCAGACACACGACGAGCAGGCCCGCCAACAGGCCGAAGCGATTCAATCTCATGATGATTCCTACCTCCCGGAGTTTTTCCGATGAACGACTACCAGTGCCCTATTATACGGTTGACGTCGTTTAATCGTTCCGGGAGGTGGAGTCCTGATGAAAGATTCGGCCGATCCGCCCAGTAATCGGGGGAAAATGGGCGAATCGGCCCCAGCCTCCTTGGGACGTATAGTTTTCGCCGGGGAGGCACCGGCGGAAAAGTGTGCCGAGGCTTTGAGAAGGAGCCTTTCAGCACGGACGCCCTCTACTTTGCCCTAGCCGCTTGTGAAAGCCAATGGAAGCGATCTGATCGGAATCTGAAAAGAATATGAACAGGGGCCCGAGCCAACCGACAGCGGATCTTTCAGCCCGGATGAACGTAGAATAGGTTAATGGGAAACTCTTCGCAGAGAATCTGGCGCTTTGACGAGTTTCGATTCCGCGAGGCCACCGGCGAACTGCTCCATCGGGGAGAGCCCGCCGACCTGCGTCCTCAGGCGGCCAAGCTGTTGGAACTGCTGCTGGCCGACGCTGGGCAGGTGGTGACGCGGGAAGAGATCCAGCAGCACCTGTGGCCCGACACAGTGGTCGATTTCGAGCAAGGACTCAATACCGCCGTCCGCCAGTTGCGGCGGGCACTGCAAGAGGAAGCGACTTCGCCGTCCTACGTGCAGACGGTTCCCCGGCGGGGCTATCGCTGGATCGGGCAGGCGGAATGCATCCGAGACGGGAAAGGGAATGATCAGGAGCGCTCTGTTGACGGGGTTCGGAGCCGGAGTCCGTTGGCCTGGGCGGCGGCTGCCGTCGTATTGGTGGTTTGCGGACTGGCCGCGGCCTTCTGGGTCGAGCTGGAAGGTCCGGTGTGGGGCGATCAAAACCGGGAACGGCGCCTACTCGTGCTTCCCATCCAAAGGCTGGGCTGGAACGAGTGCCCGTCCGCAGCGACGGAGGGGCTTCCCGGCCCTCGCGAGTACCTCGCCGACGCCTTGACTGAGGAATTGATCAGCCAAGCCGCGGCCCTCTCTACCTCGGGCATCAAGATCTTGGGCCGCGATTCCACGCGTCGCTTTGGAAAAGCGGCCCAGGAGGCGAAGGCGCTCGGACTGGACGCTGGCGTCCCCAAGGAAGGAGTCGGAGAGGAATGGATTTCCCCTCGCTTCAGCCAACTGCAGGAGAAACTGCGGGCCGATTACTGGCTCAAAGGAACCCTTCGCTGCAGCCAGGGGCAGGTTCGGGTCTCGCTACGCTTGGTCGATGGGCGGGATGGCAGCGTTTTGTGGGGCGAGTCCTATGACCGTCCTCTGGGGGGACTCTCCAGCATTCACCGCAGATCAGTGGATGCGATAGGCCGGGCGTTGGGGGTGGGCGCCTCAACCGACGTCGCAGCATCGGTCCTGGACGAGGACTCTCCCTCCGAAGCCGTGCTCAAAGCCGAGTACCTCATGCGTAAGCGCGGCGTTTCGACACAGGAAAGACGGCGCAACATCCACTTGGCGCACGAACTCCTTGAGCAAGCTCTTGAAGAGAATCCTGGCGATGCCAGAGTGCATTTGCGATTGTCGGGCGTCTACCTGCTGATGGAACCAGAAAACATGCTTGACTATGTGCCTCGGGCACGCGAACATCTGAAGAAAGCCATCCGGTTGCGTCCCGAAATGGCCGAAGCACATGCCGCCATGGCCTCAATTGACACCTTCCTGCTTTGGGATCTGGACTCGGCTCAAGAATCGTTTCAGAAGGCGCTGCAACTCAGTCCCCAACACGTTGATATCCATTACTCTTACGCCTGGTACTGGCTCTTCCAGCAGCACTGGCAGAAGGCCGTCCAGCACCTCGAAACCGCTCTCGACATCGATCCTATTTCCAGCGCCGTGCGAGGCGACTTAGGCTGGTTCTACTTCTACATGAAGCGCTATCGGGAAGCCATCCGCGAAAGCAACCGCACACTTGAGCTGGAGCCGAACTCCGTTTTCAGCTACATGTGTCTGTTGTGGTCGTACCGACTGCTGGACCAACCACAAGAAGCGGCTCAAGCCGCCATCCGCATAGCCGAATTGCTTGGCGAACCGCCGGAATTCGCTGAGAGGCTCAAAGATATGCCTGCTGAGAGGGCGGTGCATCAATACTTCAAAGGCCGCGATCAGTATCTGATGGCCCGCCAGGAGACGCAGCCGGTCAACCCCACGACATTCGCTTTCCTGCGGGCCGGACTCCGGGATTCGGAGGGTGCTTTGCAGGCTCTCGAAGACGCCTTCAAGCAACATCGCCACTATCCACCCTTGCTTGAATTCGATCCACGCTTCGAATTTCTCCATGGCGACCCCCGCTTCCAGGACCTGATCCAGCGCATTCGCCGCAGCATCATCTTCCCTCAACCTGCCATCGAAAACCCGAATGAGCGGACTGGAGCTAGCGCTAGCTGGCAGCCGCTTGCCGCCAAGAGGGTAAGAGGCCGCTGACCTGCGCGAACACTTGGCTTGAAGTGGAACCCGTTTGCTAGTGGAACTCCGTTCGCCACAAGCGAAAAGCGGTGGTCAGCCCTCAACCGAAATCTGATAGGGATAGCCGGAGATGGAAAAGTTTTCGCTGCGCAGGCCGCGGACGCGCACCGAAGTGGGGAAGATGCTGGCTGCCTTTTCCTGCGACGAGGGATCGAAGTTGAGGATGCGGCCGCGCTTCATGACCAGCAGCAGTCCGCTTTCGTCTCCCAAGGCGGTGAAGACGTCGCTGCGTCCACGGTACTCGCTTACGTCGGCGGCCTTCTTCAAGTGTTCCGACATCTGCCTCACATCATCCACGATGAGGCCGATCTCACTGGCGTACAAGATATCCTGGCTGCTGAAGCTGCCGCTGGCGGCGTTGTCGAGATCGTGGCGGCCGATGTACTCCACCACATTCCCGGCCGGATCGAGGAAGAAGACGGAATGGGCGTTCCAGTTCCTGAAGTGGACCACGTCGTCGGGGAAATCCGGATCTCTCAGGCGCGGCGGAATGGGGATCAGCGATGACCTTTCCATCTGCCACCGGCGGGCCTGCAACACCTTGTTCTCGGGAATGTTGAAGGCGAAATGGTAAAAAGGCCGATCGCTGCCTTGCGGTCGGTGGACGAAGGTCAGCGGTGTCTCTCCAGCCTGGATGGTCAGTAAGCGGCTGTCCTCCTTGACCACCGGCAGGCCCAGGCGCTGGTGATAGAACTCCTTGAGTTGGGAGACTGGAGCGGCGCTGGCCAGTTCCAGGCTGAGGATTCGGGGATCGGTGTTCACAGGCGTTTTCCAAGCTCGGACCAGGGATTCATGGGCGGCCAAGGCTCCGGCGGCGAATGAGATGAAACGGCGTCGATTGAGTCTCATGCAAAAGCCTCTCTGACCCGCCCTGGCGAATCTATGGATACCATGGCGGTCGGTCTCCGATCAAGGCCGTTTCAGCTAAACGAATCCCCCAGAGGCCTTCAACGGCGGGCTTGGGAGTCGTCGCCGGAGGGCGCTTCGACCAGCCGAAGGAAGCGCGGCGTGGCGGCAAGGCTCTCGAAATCAGGATTATCGCGCAGGTGTTGAAACTGTCGGTTGCCGCCGCGGATGGAGCGCTCCAGCCATTCCAAGGCCTCCTCGGGCTGGCCCAGCAAGGCGTGAATGCGGGCCAAGTGAAGCGTGAGTTCGTAATAACGGGACGCTTCCTCGGGGACCTGGCTCACCGTCTCCATACATTGTCGGCGCTGTCCCCGTCGGCATTGAGCCATGGCTTCGTAGGTGTAGGTCTGTACCAAGTCGAGAGCCGGGCGGTCGCCATCGCCCCGCGCCCCGCGCAGGTCGCGGCAGCGCAGTGCCACCTCATCGAAGATCATTCCGGCTTTAATGCGGTTGCCCAGTTTTTGATAGGCCACGCCCGAGTAATAGAGGGCCGGAAGGTCGGCATCCAAGATGCCGTGAAAGCTCCACCCGAACTCGGGCGGAGTGAGTTCGAAGGCCCGGGTGAGGCTGGTGGCGGCTTGTGAAAAGCGCTTCTCGGCCAGATGGATCCAGCCCGTCAAGTGGTGGGCGTTGCCGTACTCGGGATCCAGGCGCAGGGCGGCAGAGGCCAGTTGGAGGGCCTCTTCTTTGTCCCCCAACATGTAATGCCCCCATCCCAAGTCGGTCAGGTTGGCGGGATCGTCCTGTGCCAGTGGACGGGCCATCGCGAACTGCTCAAGGGCTTTGCTGCCCAGTCCCTGGTCGAGGTAGTAGCGTCCCAGGTTGATGAGCTGATAGGCGTAGACGCTGGACTCCTTGAGCGGCCACAGTTCGACGGCCTTCTGGCCCATCTCCACGGCTTCCTGCAATTGCCCGGCGTTGCGGTAGGCTTGGGCCATATCGGCGCAGAGACGGGAGCGTTCCTCGGCAGCCAGAAAGGCGCTCCCCGATTGAGACTGTCCAACCCGGATGGCTTGCTGAAGCTCTCCCCGTGCCGTCAGAACCTGCACCATCAGGCTGGGGATGCCGGCTTCAGCGGCAAAAGCGGGGAAACGGTCGCTGAGATCATCGTAGATGCCCAGGGCGGCGTCGGCGTTGCCGTCGATCCACAGCGCTTCCAGCCCTCTCAGCAGGAGGCGTTCCTTTTCGGGCAGTTCAGCGGTGAAAGGCAAGGCTCGAGTGAGGGCTTCGGTGGCGCTTCCCCGGATGTAGCCCCAGGAGGCGGCCCAATGCTCCACCTGAGCCAGTTTGAAGTGGGCCATGGCGAAGGAAGGGTCAACGCGGATGGCCTTTTCCAGTTCGATACGGGCCTGCTCGGCGCCGTTCTGTCCGCCTCTCAGAAAGTGGTCGAGTCCAGTGATGTAGTGGCGATAGGCTTCCAGTGAGGGCGTTGTGAATTCGCTGATGTCAGTGCCCTGGGGTGGATGCAGTCCGCGTTCCACCGCCAGGTTTTGCAGCACCTTGAGGCAGATGGCATCCACAGCCCGGAAGATCTCGTCGG
The DNA here is from genome assembly GCA_035471925.1 of Acidobacteriota bacterium. Taxonomy (GTDB): domain Bacteria; phylum Acidobacteriota; class UBA6911; order RPQK01; family DATIPO01; genus JANQFM01. The sequence goes on along the minus strand of DATIPO010000063.1, from coordinate 4,374 downwards.
TGGAGGAAAGCCGCTCGCGCACCGTGAAGGCCGTCTGTCCGCTTTGAGAGTCGACCAGCGAGGCGTTGATCTGGATCTGGTCGCCCAAGCGGTAGAAGTGTCCGATGACGAAGCGTTCCACGCCCGCGCGGCGGGCCGCGGCCAAGGCCTTGTCTGCACTAAGCGGACGGCTCAGGCTGGCTTCGTTGAGGCGGCGCTGAGAGACGATTTCCAGTCCGGGCGCGTTCCAGAGTCCGGTGCTGACGAGATCGGCCAGTCCTCGGCTGAGCCAGCGGTTGGCTTCCTGATCGGACTGGACGTCGAAGGGAAAAACAGCCATCGAGAGAGGACGCGCCTGGTCGGCCGGCGTGGCCTCAGCTCCCCAACGGGCTACGACCTGCCACGCCGCCAGCGCCGCCACCGTGAGGATGAGCAAGAGGGCGGGAATGAGGAAGGGCAAACGGGCCTTGCGCCTTTGGCCAGAGGATGGAGGGTTGGCCGGGGCGTCCGCCGACAGTGCTTCGTCACGCTGGGTGAATCCGGAGTCGCCGGCTGCCCCTGAAGCGGCATTCAATGGCCTGCCCGAAGCGGCGGCGGGGTCGGCCGTGCGCGGCCCTTGCCTCTCTTGCGCACCAACGGCTCCCGGCTCCCGCCTGTTCTCGTCTGAGATGCCGTCGGCGGGGCTTGAGGATGAGGGCGGGCCGGAAGCACTTTGGCGCTCGGCGCTCGGGGCACCCTCCTGCAGGCCGCCCTCTTGCGGCAGAGATTCCTCCTCTGCTTCGACGGGCTTCATGAAGACGTAGCCTCGCCGAGGGACGGTGCGGATGAAGCTGGGATTGCGGGCGTCGTCCCCCAGCGCACGGCGGATGTCGGCGATGCTCTGCACCAGGACATCGTCGGTCACCGTGGCATCCGACCACACCCGATCCATCAGTTCTTGCTTAGTGACCAGCCGTCCTGGATTCTGCAGGAGGAAGTGGAGGGTTTTGAAAGTCTTGGGACGCAGGTTGAGATTCGCGTCTTTGCGGTAGAGGGCTCCCCGGCCCAGGCTCAGTGTGAAGCCTGGTGCAAATCGATAGCACGTCGTGCGGTCAGAGGTCATTCAGCCTCCGCATTCCCCTTCGAAATCCTGTCCACGCTTGAATTTCGTAACTTTTTCGTCAAACTTTCAGGACTCGAGCACCCCGTTAGGCCTATAACCTAAGTTGCATACAGTCGAACGGGCTCTCTCGAAATTCTGTTGGCGCAAATCAGTCGGAAGAAGAATCGTGTCACACGCGCAAATTTTTTTCGAGAGGGCCCGCTCAGTCTATCACCGATCCAAACTCCTTGATATCAGTCGACTAAAGCCTTTCTTCTCGGCACGGTCCTGCGCACAGGCGGCGGCAGGCGGTCCATCCACCATCGGACTCGTCGAGTCCACCTGACAAACTACGCACTTTAGACAATCGCCTCGGCTCCAGGGTTCGATGCCCCACCATTCTCCCGCCTCCACAGCGAACTCATTCCGGCAGCCTCAAGTCCAAGTGGTCGGTTATCCAGTCCTCGACACGAGACGTATCTCCTCCGCCCCGGGTCAGCACCACATGTGTTCTCGGCGATGCAAGGCAGCTTGTCAACTTTAGCTGTCCTGAGTCTGCTGGGTGCATACGGTCGGGCGGCGGTTTGCGTTATACTTGGGGCCTATGAGCATGGCTGTCAACGTTTCTGAATCGGCTGCCCATCGCATCCGCGAGGGCCTAAACAAGGAGGGCCTGCCGGAATCGGGCGGAATGCGTCTGGGAGTCAAAGGCGGCGGATGCGCCGGGCTCAACTACGTGATGCGCTTCGAGGAGGAGCAAAAGCCCTCCGACGCTGTCTTCGAAGCCCACGGCGCACGCGTCTTCATCGACATGAAGAGCCTCCTCTTCCTCAAAGGCATGACCCTCGACTGGGCCGGCGACTTCATGCAGCAGGGCTTCCAATTCCAGAATCCCAACGCCCAGGAGACCTGCTCTTGCGGCATGAGCTTCCAGGTCTGAAGATCTCCCGCCACCTCAAGTCGCGGCTCTACACGAAGTCGACTTCGACGCGGTTGGGAATGATGCCGGCTTGGTGGCCGCGGTCGAGGAAGATTTGGACCGCGCGGCGGCCGTCCTCGCCGTAGTCGAGGGTGCGGTCGTTGACGTACATGGAGACGAAACGGTCAGCGTCCTCTTCGCTGAGTCCGCGGCCGTATTCAAGGGCATAGTCGAGGGCTGCTTCGCGGTTCTCCAGCGAATACTTGTAGGACTGGAGGAGCAGGTCGGCGACTTCCTTAATGGTTTCTTCGCCCAGGTCTCGGCGGATGACGTTTCCGCCCAAGGGGAGGGGAAGACTGGTCTCCTGCTTCCACCACTCGCCCAAGTCAACGATCTTCTTGAGGCCTTCTTCACGATAAGTGAGTTGACCCTCGTGGATGATCAGCCCCAAGTCAACTTCCTTCTTCTGGACGGCTGAGATGATCTGATCGAAGGGGATAATGTGAGGGTCGAACTCGGGTTCGAAGAGCTTGAGGGCCAGGAAGGCAGAAGTACGCTCGCCGGGGACGCCCACGATCTTCCACCGGATGTCGTTGGTGGCGGTGGAGGGGCCCACCACGACCGGCCCGTATCCGTCGCCCATGCTGGCGCCTGAGTTGAGCAAAGCGTATTGATCGGCCAGATAGGCGTATCCGTGAATGCTGACGGCTGAGACCTCGTACACGCCCTGCAGCGCGGCTTGGTTGAGCGTCTCGATGTCTTTGAGTTCATGGACGAAATGGTAGTCGCCGGTGTCGATCTTGCCGGTGGCGAGTCCGTAGAACATGAAGGCATCGTCGCTGTCGGGGCTGTGGGCGACGCGGATGGTTTGTTTGCTCATAGCTCAAGCTCGATTGTGGCGCTCGACGACGGCGATGATGTCGTTAAGTCGCCGAATGGTCTTCATTCCTTGCGATGCGTATTTTCCAGTTGGGTCGAGGAGAAAGGCCTCCAAACCGGCCTCGACGGCTCCCCTGTAATCGTCCAGCGGACGGTCGCCCACGTGGAGCGTCCGCGCGGGCTGCGAGCGTGTCCGCCGCAAGGCGATTTCAAACAGGCGCGGATCGGGCTTGGCCGCACCCTCCCGGCTCGACCAAATCACGGCTTCAAAGAAGCGGAGCAAGTCCAACTCCCCCAGAATCACTTCCAGACGGGAGTCGAAGTTGGAAACCACCGCCAACCGCAATCCGCGCTGCGACAGCTTCTCCAGCACTTCCCGGGCGTCCTCTGCGGGACGCCAGGCCCGCGAAGTGGCGAACCAGCGATAGATTGTATCGAAAAAAGGCTCAAAGCGTGAATCCCGGGCCGATTTTCCTAGGGCTGCCCTCACTCTTTGACGCCACCATTCCCGCTCCAGATCCTCGATTTCATAGGGGCTTGCGTCGGGAAAGGTCATCGGTTCAGCTTGCGAGAAACTTTTCCGAAAGCGCTTTTCGATGGCCCTGGCATCATCGACTTGCCATCCCAGCGAGCGGGCTCGGCTGGCGTAGGCCTCGCCGACGCCCATCCTCAATTCGATGAGCGTCCCCGCGGCGTCGAAAAAGACGGTCTCGATCATCAGGTCAGAAAGGGATTGGTCTGGCGTTCGCGTTCAACCGTGGTGTCGGGTCCGTGTCCCGGGTGGAGGATTTTCTCATCGCCCAAGGGCAGGATTTTCTCTCTGATGCTGTTGATGAGCGTGTTGTAGTCGCCTCCCGGCAGGTCGGTGCGTCCAATCGACCCAGCGAAGACGGCATCGCCGCAAAACACGTGTTGGCCGACTACGAAGCAAACGTGTCCAGGTGAATGCCCTGGGGTATGGATCACGTCCAGGGTCAGGCGGCCCACCTGCAGCTTGTCGCCTTCCTTGAGGTCATGGTCGTAGGGCGGAGCGGGTTGGCAGGGGAAGCCGAACATGATGCCCTGCTGTTCCAGACCCTCGTAAAGCTGAGCGTCATCGGGATGCAGGTAGATGGGGACATCGTGCTCGGCCTTGACCTCGCCCACCCCGGTGATGTGGTCCATGTGAGCGTGGGTGAGGGGAATCGACACCAGCTTGAGCTGCTTTTGTTCGATCCACTCCAGGAGCTGGGGAGCTTCGTCTCCTGGATCGATGTAAGCGGCTTGCTGGGTGGCTTTGCAGGCCAGGACGAAGCCGTTCTTCATAAACGGACCTACAGCCCGCGATTCGATGATCATTTGTTCGTTGTCCATATCAGTCTCTTCGATTCTATCGTGAGGCGATGTCTGCGGGCGCGTTATTGCACGCTTACAGCGTTCATCTGAGCGGCTTTCGAACCCAGGGTGCCGCCCTTGCCGCGCTTCGCTCGCCGCGGGCTCTACCCTGGGCTGGCTTATGGCTCGCCTTCAGCGAGCC
>DATIPO010000062.1:0-2035 GCA_035471925.1 Acidobacteriota bacterium | reverse complement strand
CAAATCGGGCTATCGCCTTCTCACACCGGTTGAGGAGCTGGCATCCTCTGCCGGGCACTCTCGGTCGTCGGATCCGCTGTCTCGTCCCAGTCAACCGTCGATTCCTTGGCGCCGCTGGGCCGCCTTGGGGTTCGCGACGGCGCTGGTCGGCGTTCTGGCCGTGTGGCTGGGCCTGCCAGCCGGCCCGGTCCGCCCCTCCGAGGCCGACGACGGAGTTCAGCCGCTGGCCGTCCCCGTCACGAGCTATCCCGGAGAAGAGTTCAGCCCGGCCCTCTCGCCAGACGGCAACAAAGTGGCCTTCATCTGGAATGGCGAAGATCCCGCGGGCGACCTTTACCTCAGAATGGTGGAGGCCGAGTCGCTGTTGCGCCTAACTCGGACGCCCCAACCGGAACGCCTTCCGGCCTGGTCACCCGATGGGCGCTCGATAGCCTTCCAGCGCGGCCAGGGGGACGACTGTTCTCTGTACACCGTCTCGGCTTTAGGCGGACCCGCGCGACGGCTGACCGGGTGCTCTCCGAAGGGCCTCTGGAGCCTCTCCTGGACGCCCGACGGCCGCGGGCTGCTGCTCAGCGAACCCTCCGACAAGGGCGCCCTGGCGATCTTCCTGCTGGACTTGCAGAGCCTGGAGAGGCGGCAACTGACGCGTCCGCCCAAGGGGCGTCAAGGCGACCTTGAGGCCGTCCTTTCACCGGACGGGCGGCGGCTTGCTTTCCTCCGTTCGGTCATCTTTGGAATCTCTGATCTCTATCTCCTCGACTTGCAGGAGTCCGCCCAGCCGCGCCGCTTGACCTTCGACGCCCTCAAGACGGGAGGGGTCGACTGGAGTCCCGACGGCCGCTGGATCTACTTCTCGTCCAACCGGCGCGGCAGCTTCGAACTCTGGCGCATCGACCCCGCCGTCGAGTCTGGGCCGGAGTGGGTACCCGCCGCCCCAGGGCCCTCCTACGGAGTCTCCCTGGCCCGCCATCGCGGGCGCTTGGCCTACACGCGTCCCGACGGCGACGTCAACATCTGGAGTCTGGACCTCGCCTCCGAGACCGGAAACGCAGATGCTGGGGCTGGCCCTGCCCGCCGTTGGCAGCCCTCCACCCGCTGGGAGTCACACCCCAGCCTCTCGCCTGACGGTCGCCGAGTGGCCGTCGCCTCCACTCGTTCGGGGACCCCTGAGCTGTGGGTCTGCGATGCTGACGGAAGCGGGCCCAGGATGCTGACGGATTTCGGAGGCCCCTACACCGGCCATCCCGCCTGGTCTCCCGATGGCCGCCGCATCGCCTTCGACTCCCGTTCCGGAGGTTCTTCGAAGATCTGGGTGGCCGAGCCTGAGACGGTCCGGCCTATTCAGGTGACAGCAGGAGATTCCAGCGACATGCTCCCGTCCTGGTCGAGGGACGGACAAACTATCTACTTCGCTTCCAACCGAGGTGGCGACTGGCAGATCTGGGCCGTTCAGCCGGCGGGAGCTACGGTCCGCCAGATAACGCGTCATGGCGGCTTTCGTGCCCTCGAATCAGCGGACGGCGACGAACTTTACTTCTCCAAGCACGACTCCCCCGGAATCTGGAGCCTGCCCTTGCCCCAGGGCACACCTCGGCTCCTCACTGACCGGCTCCCACTGCGCCACTGGGGAAGCTGGCTGCTGCAAGGAGACGCGCTCATCTTCTACGACCCTCAAGAATCGCGCCCCAAATTGACCCGCCTGCAACTGCCGTCCGGCCGCGAGACCCATTTCACCTGGCTGCCCGGCCCCCCAACAACCCCGGCCTGGCCCTCACCCCCGACGAAACCCGTCTCCTCATCAGCAAAACCGACCGCACCGAGAGCGACATCATCCTCCTGGAAGACGCCTTCCGACCCAAAAAATAAGCCAACCCGTCATCACCCCGCACGGGCCTCTGCTTTGGGATCAGGAGGTCGGGGTTGCGGAGATGCCCAATAAACCGCTGGTTTTAAGCTACTTACGGCCTATTCCCCTCGCTCTGAAGAATGCCTCTGTAGATAATATTGTAGCTGTCGACCGTCTACAAGACGAACC
>DATIPO010000061.1:0-18493 GCA_035471925.1 Acidobacteriota bacterium | reverse complement strand
AGCGCGAAGCGCTGGAAGCGGCACCCTGGGTCGAGCAAGAACTCCAAAAAAACCCTGAAAAAGGGTGGAATAGCGGCACCTCAAAGCTACCGGATTGAGGTTTCGCGTGGACACTCGCGACAGCCTCTGAAAGTCCAGAGAGCTCGGCCTGGAACTGGTCTGGTTCCAACCGATTGTATCGTGTCGAGAAGGGTCACGGGCGGGCTCCTGGGCTAGGCGATGCCCTGCACCTTGAAGCGTCCCTCGCGGCTCTTGTGGCGGACGTTGAGGCCGATCACCAGCATGGTCATGGCCTCCAAGGCTTGACAGTAGCGCAGCGGACCGGCGTCGATCCATCGGATGCCGGGAATCCTTTCCAAGACTTGCAAGGCGCCAGCACGGGCTTTTTGCGAGTCGGCGCACAGGAACTCGTCGCAGTCCAGCGGCTTGTCGACCTCGCACAGCAGGTGGGCCGGAACGGTTTTGAGAGCGGCGGCCATGCGGACCTTCTCGGGCAGGACTTGGCGCAGCGCCTCGCTTCCCGAGGGCGTGGACAGGCGTCGCAAGCGCGGTCCCTTGTCGAAGTACAAGGGCACGGTGACGTCGATGAGCAGGTGGCGGTCCTGCCAGGATGGAGCTAACTGGGCGACCAGATCCTCGGCGTGATCGAAGGGGACGGTCAGAAAGAGCGTGTCGCAGCGATCGGGCAACTCGCCGTTCTCGTGCCCGGACACCGCGCCAGCCTCATGACCCGACTCCGCGGATGAGGCCGGATTGCGGCGGCTTGAGGGCAGGTGGCCGGCCACTTGCTGGGCGATCTCGCGAGCCACTTCCCGGGCCCGTTGCCGCGAACGCGACCCGATGAGGACGGGAACTCCTTGCAGGGCCAGACGCGCCGCGATGCCACGGCCCTCGTCGCCCGTTCCTCCCAGGATGCCGATGCTGGATGCAGATTCTGACATGGCGCGATTATACGCCAAGCTGCACTCTCGAATGCCTCAGTGGCCAGGCGGTGACGGCTTTCAAGACCAGGCCTCGCGACCGAGCCCCTCCGAGTGCTGCGCGTCCATCAAGAGCTGAACTTGATCGGGGGCAGCCCGAACCGATGGGCGCCTCAGGAAACGAGCTTGGCTTCCAGTTCGCTCCAGCGCTCGTAGAGCTGCTTGACGCGTTGCTGTGACTCTTCCAGCTTGCGGTAGCGCTTCTGAAGCTCCTCGGGATCGCTGGCCACCTCGGGATCTTCGACCGCTTCACGGGCCGCCTCCACTTCCGCTTCGGCCTCCAAAATGCGCTGCTCCATCCGCTCCCACTCGCGCTGATCATGGTAGGAGAGCTTCTTGGGACGGTTGCGGCGCTCCTGTTCGGCCTTGGCTTTATCCTCGGTCTTTTGGCCGCGGCTTGCGGGCGCAGGATCGCTCTTCAGCTTCTCGCGTTCCCACTGCCAGTAGTCAGCCACGTAGACGCAACCGCCTTCCCCGTCCAGCCCCAGCACCAGATTGCTGACGCGGTCGAGCAGGTAGCGGTCGTGGGTCACCAAGACCAGGGCGCCGGGAAAGCTGCTGAGGCTCTCTTCCAGGACCTCCAGGGTGGGGATGTCGAGGTCGTTGGTAGGCTCGTCGAGCAGCAGCAAGTCGGCCGGACGCAACATGAGGCGGGCGATGAGCAGGCGGGCCCGCTCGCCTCCCGAAAGGCGCGAGACCGGCATGGGGAGCTGTTCGCGGCGGAAGAGGAAGCGGTCAGCCCAGGCGTTGACGTGAACCGAGCGTCCGCGGTAGATCACGGCGTCCCCGCCGGATGGCGTGAAAGCTTCCTTCAGCGTGGCTTCGGAATCGAGCTGTTCGCGGTGCTGGTCGAACCACACCGTTTCCAGTCCGTCCTTGCGGCGGATCTGTCCGGAGTCGGGCTTGAGGCGTCCTGCCAGGCAGGCCAGCAGAGAGGTTTTTCCGCTGCCGTTGGGTCCCACCAGTCCCAGACGCAGACCGGGGGAAAGCAGCATGTCGAGATTGTCGAAAAGCCGCTCGCCGCCCCGAGACAGGCTGAGTCCTTCGGCGGTCAGGAGTTCCTTGCTGCGGGTTCCTGAGGCGGCGAAGCCCATCTCCACTGACGAGGTGCGGCGGCGGGCCCGCATCTTTTCCAGGCGTTCGATCATTTCGTAGGCCGAGTCCTTGCGGTGCTTGGCCTTGCCGCCCCGAGCCTTGGGTCCACGGCCCAGCCATTCCCTCTCACGGCGCACTCGGGTGGCCAAGCCTTTTTCGCGCCTGACCTGGGCTTCCCAGAACTGCTCCTTAGCTTCCAGAAAAGCCTCGTAGCCGCCTTCATGGATGAAGCGTCCCCGCGGAAAGGCAGGGCTGAGCTCCATCATGCGGTTGGCGTAGCCGCGCAGAAAGTAGCGGTCGTGGCTCACTGCGGCGGAGGCGAAAGAGGCGTTGATCAGGAGTTGCTCCAGCCACAGAATGCTTTCAATGTCGAGGTGGTTGGTTGGCTCGTCGAGCAGCAGCAAGTCGGGATCGTCGGCCAGGGCGGCGGCGATGGAAAGGCGCTTGCGGAAGCCGCCCGAGAGCGAGGAAACCGTTCGCTGGAAGTCTTCGATGCCCACCCGGCTCAAGCAGATCTCAGCTCGAGCCCGCCGTTGGTAATCCTCCAAGCGATGATCAGAAATGCCCTCCAGGACGACTTCAAGGACGCCCAGGGCGGGATCGTATTCAGTCTCCTGAGCCACATAACCGACCCGCAGCCGCTTGCGCCGCGAGATCTCGCCTTGGTCGGGAGTGTCGCGGCCGGCCAAGATCTTGAACAGCGTCGACTTGCCCGAACCGTTGGGCCCGATCAGCCCCAGCCGGTCGCCCTCGGAAAGCGTCATGGAAAGCCCCTCGAAGAGCGTCTTGGAACCAAAATGCTTGCCCAGACCGTCGGCGTTCAGCAGCAGACCCATATGGACTTATACCAAGAATCCACCCAGCGCCGTCAATGAGGCTACAGAAGGCGGCTTTCCAGAGCCACTGCAATCATGACCCCAGCGGTTGGGGCGTCGAGGTCCGCATCCCGGCTGATCGAGGAAGTTGCCGTCGTCCCGAATTTCAATTCCAAGGGCTCGGCCCGCAATCAGGTCCATTCCTTCTTCAAGCAATCGCAGCGAATCTGAAAGCGTCCGCAACCATCCCTTGGCAACGTAATCGAGGGGCAGACTTAGTCTGACAATCGCTGAGAGCGTGGCGGTTGCAGTCTAAGAGGCTGGTATAATGTCATATCGAGCTGCGCTTGGAGGAGCCTTGAAGAGCTTTCGACTCGGTCCTTGGAAGGTCCGTCCCGAGATCAGTGCCGTCATCAACGGGGACGAAGTGCGCATTGAGCCGCAGGTGATGGAAGTGCTGTGCCGGCTGGCGCGGCGTCCGGGCGCCGTGGTGAGCAAGGAAGAGCTGATCGAGGACGTGTGGGCCGGACGTTTTGTGGGCGAAGAGGTCATCACCAACGCCGTCTGGGAACTGCGCCGTGCCCTGGGCGACAACGCCCGCAAGCCCACCTTCATCCAGACCATTCCCAAGAAGGGCTATCGCCTGATCGCCCCTGTGAAGCCCCTCGGAGAGGAGTCGGCGGAGGAGGACGCCGGCTTGCGCAACACGGACCAGGAGTCCCGATCGGCGGGAAGCGGGGAGGGCGGTATTCCAGAATCGCGTAACGCGTGCGAAGTCAGTCAGGCCGAGGAGCGTGGCAGGCGGGCGGGGTCCTGGATCGCTCCTCTCAAGGCCCATCCCCTCAGTCTCGCGGCAGCAGCCGGCGCAGTCCTTGTGGCGCTGGCGCTGTTCGTCTTTCCCGGCGTCTTCATGCCATCGGACGCTGATTCGCCACCCCTGACGATAGCCGTGCTGCCCTTCCAGGAATTGGCAGGAGATGAGTACTTCGCTCAAGGACTCTCCGATGCCTTGGCAGGTGAATTGGCCCGCTTTCCCCATTTCCGCGTCGTGGCCCGCACTTCCTCCCGAAGCGCGGCCGGCGACCAAGTTTCCCTGGAGGAAATCGCCCGCCGGTTGGGCGCTCAGGCTTTGATCCAAGGGACAGTGCAGCGCCAGGCCTCCCAAGTCCGCCTGACCCTGCAACTGACCGATTCCCAGAGCGGATCGTTTTTCTGGTCGCAGCCCTTTGAACAAGAGGACTCGCGCCTGCCTCTGCTTATTTTGCGGGCCGCCCAGGAAGCGGCCGGCCAGCTTGCGGAGCATTACCCTGACGTCCCCCGGCCCAGCTCTCAACTAGCCGACGAAATCGAGGCCATGGAACGCCGCGCCGCAGTGGGGCGCCAAGCCTATGAAGACTACTTGCGGGGAGTCCATTTCTGGAAAAGCCGTACCCGCGGGGGGCTCTTCCGGGCCGTGCAGTATTTCGAAAAGGCCATACGCCAAGCCCCCGAGTACGCCTCGGCCTACGCCGGACTGGCCAACGCCCACATCATCTTGGCCGATCATTTCTACGCCCCCTCTCAGCCTTCGCTTGAGAAGGCTCATCAAGCCGCCCAAAAGGCCCTCGAACTCGACCCCGAGAACCCGCAGGCCTTGACCGCCATGGCCTGGATCCTGTGGGTGCGGGACTGGAATTGGGGAAGCGCCGAAGAACTCTTTCGCCGCGCCTTGCGCCACAATCCCAGCTACTCCACGGGCCATCAGTGGTTCGCCTCCCTGTTGGAAGTGGCGGGACGCACCGACGAGGCCCAATTCCACGCCACCGAAGCCCAACGGCTGGACGTCCTGTCGCCCATCGTCCACATCACGGCGGGGACGGTGGCCCTGCGCTCCGGCCGGCCCGACGCGGCACGGCACAGCTTTGAGAAGGCTCTCCAACTGGATCCCCATTTTGTCGAGGCCCACAAGGGCCTGTTCTGGGACGCACTCGACCGCGGCGACATGGACCTGGCCTTTACCCATTGCGCCTTCGTCCAGCAGCACGTGCTCGAGCACGATGACTGGAGACCTTACCTCCTTCGCTTTCAGCTTGAGGACGCCTGCCAACCCAAGCGCATCAGGCGGGTAGGATTGCGGGAAGATGAGTTCCGTACCCTGCAAGCCCACCTGAAGGGCCGCCAAGAACGCGGACTGTTCGTCTCCCCCTTCCTGTGGCTGGAGCTCTACGCCGCCGCAGGACGCACCGAAGAAGCCTCAGAATGGCTCAGAGGGGCCATCCAGGCTAGAGGCCGCCACCTCTTTTACCTGCCCCAGCACCTGCAGCACCGCGAGGAGATCAACATCTTGAAAGACCCCCTACTCGCTTCCCAACTCGAGCACATCCTCATGCCTCAGCCGCGGGATTAGCCTATGGCCTGCCGACTTTGGACGGGATTGGCCGCGTGTGCGGCGCTCTGGGGACTCCTCGGCGCCCAGCCCGCAGAGGACCCTGACGCCGTCATCGGACACGCCACCGACCTGCTGCGGGCGGGCGATCTGCAAGAGTCGCGTCGGGTCCTGGAAGATTGGCTGCAAAACCTGCCCCAATCGGGACTGGAAGCCCACAAGTCGGCGGCCCTCAACCGCCTCAGCCTGATCGCCGCCAACCAGGGACGCTATTTCGAGGCCGTCCGCACGGCCGAACAGGCGGCCGAATGGTCGGAGAGCGTGGACGACCAGCAGGGATTGGGCGTCAGTTTCAACAACCTGGGACGGGCCCAGTTGTTGCTGGGACGCTACGGTCCGGCCCGCCAGAGCTTCCTCCGTGCTCTGGAAATCGCTCAGGAGTCCGGAGATCTGGTCCGGCGCGTACGCCGCCTCAACAACGTGGCCAACACCTACTTCTTCGAAGCACGCTACCAGGAGGCGCTGTCCAGCTATCAGCAAGCCCTCGACATCGTCACCGATGAGCCCCTTCCCCCGCCCGGACTGCTGCGTCTGTGCTGGGTCAACATGGCGGTCCTCTACCAGAAGCTGGGGCAGTACGAAAGGGCCTTGGACCTCTACCGGCGCCTGGCCGACCTGCCTCTCTCAGCAGCTCCCTCGCAGCAAGCCCAGATCCTCAGCAACCAGGGGACCCTCTACCGCCGCCTGGGCGATGCCGTGCTGGCTCAGGAGGCCTATCGCAAATCGCTGCAGCTTTTTCAACAGGCAGGCGATTTGGACGGCGAACTGGGCGTGCTCAAGAACCTGGGCATCCTGCAGGCCCTGACCCTTAATGATCTGGACTCGGCCCGCCAGACCTTCCAGCAAGTGGCGCAGCGGGCCAGGCAAGCCTCCAACCGGCGCGAGGAAGCCCAGGCCCGCCTCTACCTGGGCGAGACCCTGAGCCGGATGAGCCTCGACCAGGACGCCCGCAGCCAATTCACCTCAGCTCTTGAACTTTCACGCCGCTCAGGACTCAGCGAAGAGAGCTGGAAGGCCCTCCTGGGCCTGGGACGGCTGAGCGACGACCGCCGGCAGCGGGAACGCCGCCTTCAGGAGGCCCTTTCCATCGTCGAGTCCGTGCGCTCGCGGCTGGGCGGCTCCTCCCTGCGGGCCGAATTCCTGGCCGACAAGAAGGCCCTCTACGACGAACTGGTGGCTCTGGCCCTGGAGCAAGCCGAAGCTGGACGTCTGATCGCCGCGGGCGATCCCGCTGAGGCGGTCCTGCAAGAGGCTCTCAGTCTGATGGAGCGCAGCCGGGCCCGCAACTTCCAGGACCAACTGGGGGAGGCTCTTGAACAGAGACGTGAGCAGAGCGACAGCCGAACCGCCGGACGCCTCAAGGAGCTGGCCTCGCGCATCGAGTCCCTCAACTCCCAGTTGCTGCGTGCTCAAGGCGCGGATTCGCAACGCATTGAAGCTGAGCTTATCCAGAGGGAAAGCGAATACGCGGCCCTGGAAGCCGAACTGGCTCGGGACGACGTCTCCAAGCCCGACCGCAGACCATCGGAAAAGCCCGAGGAGGAGGAACCCGACTGGTCCGGGTCAAAAGGCCTCCGGTCGGAGGCGGCGCCTGTCGTGACCTTCTCCCGCCTGCGCCGGGAGCTTCCGCCTCAATCGCTGCTGCTCACTTTCTGGATGGGCCGCGGCCGGCTGGTAACGCTGGCCCTCACCCGCCAGCACTCGACCTTCAGCGTCCAACCCTGGAATGAGGCCGAGTCGTTGCTGCTGGAAAACTGCCGCCAAGCTCTCTCCAATCCCCAAGCCGGGAACTGGCGCTCGATTTGTCGTCCGCTGGCCGCTCAACTGCTGGACGGCGTCCTGCGCATCCACCCCCTTCCACCCCGCCTCCTGGTGGTGCCCGACGGAGCCTTGGCCCTGCTGCCGCTGGAAGCGCTTCCCGCTGCGGATGATCAACCGCTCATCTCGCGCAGCGCCGTGAGCTATTTGCCGGCCGCCTCCCTGATGGTGCGTCCAGGGACGGTTCCTTCCCCGGCTTTCTGGCCCTGGAGCTGTTCTCTGGCTGCTTTCGGCGATCCGGTGACCGGCGAAACGTCAGGCACGGCTCGCGGTGATAGCGCCGACGGCCAATCCTCGGGCGAATTCTGGCCCGCGCTTCCCTACTCGGCCGCCGAACTGCGGCTGATCGAGGACACTGTCAGCGGACGGACCCGCCTCTACCTGGGGCCTCAGGCGGAAAAGGAGCATCTCAAGGATCCGTCCCTCAGGCGCTACCCGCTGTTGCACCTCAGCACTCACGCCGCCATCGATACCGACTACCCGCAGCGCTCACGCATCCTCTTCTCGCCCTCTTCTCAGCAGCCGTCCCAACCCCAGTACCTCTTCCTTGGCGAAGTTCTCCAACTCGACCTCTCGGGCACTGACTTGGTCACGCTGTCAGCCTGCGATACGGCCCGCGGACGCCAACTGAGAGGCGAGGGACTGCTCGACTTTTCCCGTGCCTTCCTGATCGCGGGCGCCCGCTCCACCGTGGCAGGACTGTGGAAGGTGTCCGACCGCGCCACCGCCGCCCTCATGCCCCGCTTCTACGCCGGGCTGATGGAGGGCGAGTCGAAAGCCCAAGCCCTGCGCCAGGCCAAGCTCAGCCTCATGGCCAGCCAGCAAACCTATGCTCATCCCTTTTACTGGTCGGCTTTCATCCTCAACGGCAACGGATTCACCCGGGCTCCCCTTCCCTACCGCTGGTCCACCCTCCTCCTTTGGGCCGCACTTCCCCTCCTGGCCCTCAGCCTGTGGGGGCTCGTCCGTTTCAGGCGGAGCTGACAAGCCCGCCCACCACTCAAGTTTCAACGACCAGGGACGGTTGCCCCAAGACTCTCGGCAGTATGAAGCGGCTCGCTACACCTTGGCTGTGAGAACGGCTCGGTTTACGATCGTGGGCATGAGGCTCAAAGGCAAGACGGCAGTCATTACCGGGGCGGCTCACGGCATCGGCAGGGCAACGGCCCAGGTGTTCGCCCGCCAAGGGGCGGAACTTTCGCTTTGGGATGTCGATGAAGAGAAAGGACAGGAACTGGCGGACGAACTGAATGGGCAAGGGACCCGGGCGCTTTTCGGCAAAGTCGACGTCTCTCAGGCCGAGGCTTGCCAAGAGGCCGCCGACCAAGCCTGGAGTTCCATGGGCAAGATCGACATCCTCATCAACAACGCCGGCATCCTGCGTGACGCCACCCTGCTCAAGATGACGCCCGACCAGTGGCGGCAGGTCGTCGACGTCAATTTGAAAGGCGTCTTCAACGCTGCCCAAGCCGTGGCCCGGCGCATGGTCGAGCAAGGGACGGGAGGCTGCATCCTCAACGCTTCCTCAGTGGTGGCTCTTTACGGCAACTTCGGCCAGAGCAACTACGTGGCGGCCAAGGCCGGCGTGATCGGCCTGAGCAAAACCTGGGCCCGCGAACTAGGACGCAAGGGCATCCGCGTCAACGCCGTAGCTCCCGGATTCATAGCCACCGAGATGGTCGAGTCCATCCCCCAAGAAGTCATGAAGCAAGCCCTGGGACGCATCCCCCTGGGCCGGATGGGACAACCGGAAGACGTGGCCAATCTCTACCTCTTTTTAGCCTCCGACGAAGCCGCTTACATCAACGGCGCCGTCATCAGCATCGACGGCGGGATGGTGGGGTGAGCTGAGCCGGGACGACAAGACGCCTTCGAACAATCTCACGCCTGAATACGTAGAAGCACAGGAGAGGGCAGGAGAGACTTCACTGACGCCACTCTGTTAAGAAGCTGGCCAGCAGTTGCGTCAACAGTAGTAGGAGACAGGGAGAGCACGACGCCAGGCACCTCGCAGCTTCGCTAGAGAAGAAAAGCCCATGCAAAGAACGACACAGTGGAAATCCCTCGCGGTGATTGCACTCCTGGGCTGCTGCCTTTCGGCCTGGGCCGGGGCGGCGGGACTTTCTCGGGATTTTCAAGGTCCCGACGGCAAGACTCTGCCCTTCCACAACGACGAGGAGATTCTGGAATTCCTCAAGAGCGGCGAAATTGTCTCCATGAAGAAGGTGGGGATCGGGGTCACCGGCGTGGACAAGGTGCGTCTTTCGAAGGACGGAGTTGACCTCAATGCCGTCTTCCGCGACGTCAGGATCTACAAGCCCCAGCACTTCGAGGACGACGGATCCATCACCGTTCATTTTCGCGACGACTACATCTTCGAACTGGCCGCCTACCGGCTGGGGCGGCTGCTGGGACTGGACAACATCCCGCCTGTGGTCAAGCGCCGCATCGGCAACCGCGAAGGAACCCTGCAGTTGTGGATCGAGGACGCCGTGATGGAGGGGACCCGCATCAAGAAAAACCTGCGTCCGCCCCTGAACATGACCTGGCGGCTGCGCTGGAATACCCTCTACATCTTCGACTACCTGATCGGCAACGGCGACCGCAACCTTGGAAATATCCTCTATGACCCTCAGTGGAAGATGTGGATGATCGACCACACCCGCGCCTTCCGATTGCTCTTCGATCCCGAAGACATGGAGCGCATCAAGCTTTGTCCCCGCCCGCTCTACCAAGCCCTCAAGCGGCTCGACCGGGAGACGCTGGATGAGCACCTGGGCGACCTGCTGGGCGGCAACGAACTCAAAGCTGTTGAAAAGCGCCGCCTGGAGTTGATCCAGTACCTCGACGACCTCATCGACCGCAAGGGCGCAGAGATGATCCTGCACTAGCGGCCGATCAGCCAGCCTCCAGCGCTATTGCACGCCTTCAGCGTTAAGAATGTGAGCCGCTTGAACCCACGGTGGCGCCTTTGTCTCGCTGCGCTCGACGGCGGCGGACCCTGGGCTGGGATATGGCTCGCCTACAGCGAGCCCGACTCGACCCCACGAAAAGTCAACCCACGCAGCTCATGACGACGGAGGGCCGGTGCTGGTGGTTCTTTAGGAACCCCCGGTGGCCTCGCGCCAGCGGCGGAGGAGGGTGAGCCAGCCCTGGGCCGTGGCGGTTGAGAATTCCGCTTTTCCCCCGGGACGCACCTTCTCGAGTCCCTTGGGATGGTGCTCGGAAAGCCACTCCACGGCCTTGGCCATCTGGTCCTGCCAGGAAGGTTCATGCTCCTCCACCCGACTCACGTGGCGGCGGATGCGTCCCTGCCCGTCGAATTCAAGGCGGTTGTCGGAGAACAGCTCCTCGACGCCCAAGAGATCCAGAACGCGGTTGGCTTCGCGCAGCCGGCAACGCAGCGTGCGTTCACCCTCCAAACGGCAGGAAAGCTTCTCGACCTGCGATCCGACAGCCATGTCCCATCCCAAGATGTCGCGCATCCCCTGACGTGAAATATGGTCTGGAGACCCCTCGAATCGGAGTTGGAAGTCCGGCGCGAGGTGGGCCAGTGCGCCTTCCATTTCGTGGTTGCGGATGGAGCTGAGATAGCCTTCAAGATGAGAGACAAGATCTTCTTTCATAGCTTGGGGAGGACCTCCGGCCAGCAGTGCAGCCAGCACAAAGCTTGACGCTAGAATTTGAATCATATTAGAATTAGAATATTGGTTCTAGTCAAAGGCGTCAAGTGAGGCCGTTATCTTGAAATCATCGTCCACTCCCACGACCTTCCGCAAACCCCGCCAACAGCGCAGCCGGGAAAGCCTGTCTCGGATAGTGCAGGCCGCCGAGGATCTGCTTTCAGGGAAAGGCCCTGAGGCCGTCACCGTCTCCCGCGTCACCCAGAAGGCGGGAGTCTCAGTGGGTTCGTTCTATGCCCGTTTTGAGGGCAAGGACGCCCTGCTTGAGCACCTGGGCGAGCGTCTCTGGGAGGAGCGGCGAGAAGCCTGGGAGGAGTTTCTCAGCCGCCCCCGGTGGCGGCGGCGGCCTCTGCCGGACCTGCTCCGCTCCATCGTGCGGGCTCTGGTCCGCGGCAACGCCCGCCAGCAAGCCCGGCTCAGATCGCTGGCCCTGAGCGCCTGCCTCAATCCCGAATCCTCCATGTCGCGCCGGACGGCTGAACTCAACGAATTCCTCGTGGACAGGGTGAAGGGGCTTCTTATGGACAGAAAGGGCGAGTTCGACCATCCCGACCCGGAGCGGGCCGCCGGCTTCGGCATCCGCCTTGTGCTGGGCGCTTTGCAGCAGCAGGTCATCTTTGCAGAGACCGCCTGGAATCCCTTTGACTTGTCCTCCTCCGAACTGATCGAGGAACTGACCCGATGCTGGGTGGAATACCTGGGCGTGAAAGCCCCGTCTCCTACGGTGGAGTGAACCATGGCTGGAATCCAGGCAATGGGGCCGGTTGCCTGCGGCATGGCCGCAGCGACTTCCTGAGACAAAACCCGGAAGCCAAGTAGACATCCCTACTCGACCCCTGGGTTCTTCCGGGTCCAAGGCAGCCGGTGTCGCTCGGGGGTCATGCCTGCCGCCGTTCTAGGTCCTGCAAAGAAATAGAGGTCCAGCGAAGGAGCGTCCCTATGATCCCCCTTTCTTCCGTCCCGCGCATGAAGAAGTAAGTGGAAGGTCTTGAGGAACATTCAGAGGGTGAGCTAGGAGGATCTCATGAGCGCGATCACGCCCGTATTCCTGTTCTGTTTCGGCCTCTTGGCTGGCACGTCATTGCCCCACACTTACCTGGGGGCTGACAAGCAGCCTCTTCCCTTCAGCGAAGAAGAGATCCTGGACGCGCTCCGTACGGGCCGCATCGTCTCCAAGCGCAGGGTAGGAGAAGGCATCAACAACCCCTTCAAAGTGCTGCTCGAAAAGGACGGCGTGCGCCTGCACGCACTTTTTCGCGATGTCAGGGTCTTCAAGCCCCGCCATGAAGATCCGGAGGGACGCGTCACCATCCACTTCCGCGATGACTGCATCTTCGAGTTGGCCGCCTATCGGCTGGCCAGACGGGTGGGGATCGACAGCGTCCCGCCGGTCGTCAGGCGCCGCCTGGGACGCCGAGAGGGCACCCTTCAGCTCTGGATCGAGGATGCCATCATGAACAAGACGCGCCACCGCCAAAGCCTGCGTCCCAAGCTGGATCTGAGTTGGCGGCTGCAGTGGAATACGCTCTACATCTTCGACTATCTGATCGCCAACGATGACCGCAACCAGGGCAACCTCCTCTTCGACCCTCAGTGGAAGCTGTGGATGATTGACCACACCCGGGCTTTCCGCTTTATGGCCGACCGCAACGACGTCGCCAGGATCCGCCTGTGCGACGAGGAACTCTACGACGCCTTGAAGAGGCTGGATGAACCGGCCTTGAAGGAAACCTTGGGCGATTTCATGGGCGACATGGAAATCGAGGCGGTCAACAACCGCTTGGCCCACCTGCTGCAACACCTCGACGGCCTCATCGAGAGCCGAGGCCCTCAGATGGTCCTGCGCTGAGTTGGACAGCACCACGGACGGCCTCAAGAGCGCAGCGCCGTCTGGGGACTGATGGCGGCGGCTCGGCGGGCCGGCAGATAGGTAGCCAGCAAGGCGGCGGCGTTGAGGAGCGCGGCCGCCAGCAAGTAGAGGAGCGGATCGGCCGGCTGCACGCCGAAGAACTGGCTTTGCAGGGTTCCTCCCGCCATGAACGCCGCCGCGGCGCCGGCCAGGGTGCCGACCAGCAGGGGAAGACCTCCTTGGGTCAAGACCAGGCGCAGGACGTCGGCGGGCCGGGCGCCCAAGGCCATGCGGACGGCGATTTCACGGGTGCGTCCGGCAACCGTGTAGCTGATGACGCCGTAGATTCCCGTGACGGCCAGCAGCAGGGCCACCGCGGCGAAGCAACTCATGAGCAGGGTGTTGAAGCGTTCGCCTGAGAGCGAGCCATCGACGATGTCCTTGAGGGGACGGATGGCAAAAAGCGCCAGCGTGGGATCAACCTCGGAGGTGGCATGGCGGACTTGAGGCGTCAGCGCTGCGGGATTGGCATCGGTACGGAGCACGAAAGAGACGTTCCCCGAGGGCAGGAAAGGTAAGTAGAGAATGGGCTCGGCTTCGCGCCCCAGTCCTCGGCGCAGCACGTTGCCCACCACGCCCACGATTTCGACGGGATCCTCCTCACCCTGAAGCAGCAGCCGTTGGCCCAAGGGATCGCCGTCCGGCCACTGCTGCTCGGCCAGGGCTTGGTTGATGAGTGCCGTTCGGGGACGCTGGTCGCCGCTGCGATAGTCGGTGTCCCGAAAGGCCCGTCCTCTGAGGACGGGTACGTCGAGCGCTGCCAGGTAGTCGCGGGAAATGTCATAGTGGCCCGCCCGCAGCCGCTCCTCGGAGCGTCCCACGATTTGGTAAACAACCGCGTTCTGGACGGTGGAAAAGGGCAGGGTGAAGGTGGCTCCGGCCTGCTTCACGCCCGGCAACGCCTGGTAGCGCTGCACCAGACGGTCGACGATCTGGCGGCGTTGGCTTCCCTCTCGGTAGCGGTCCAGCGGCATCTGGATCTGCATGGTGAGGACACTCTCGCTGCTGAATCCAGGATCCACGGCCTGCAGCCGTCCCAGGCTTTGCAGCACCATCGAGGCCGTCACCAAGAGCACGAAGGCCAGCGCCATTTCGCCTCCGGTAAGAAGGGCGCGCAGACCCAGCCTTCGGCCTCCTAGGGCGCCGCCGCGTCCCTCTTCTTGCAAGAGGCGCCGCGGATGGGTTCCGGAGCCTCTCCATGCCGGGATGATGCCGAATAGAAGGCAGGTTACGACCGAAACCAGGAGTGCGAAGGCCAGCACTTGCAGATCGAGACTGACGAACTCCAACCGCGGCAGCGAAGACGGTCCATAGCTCCGCAGGGCCTGCAAGGCGCCGAAGGCCAGTGCGATTCCTGCCGTTCCGCCCAGGAGGGCCAGCAAGAGGCTTTCCGACAGCAGCGTCCGCAGCAGGCGCAGGCGTCCCGCGCCCAGGGCTCCGCGCAGGGCGATTTCACCGCGGCGGCGGGCGGCCCGAGCCAGTTGCAGGTGGGCCACGTTGGCGCAGGCGATGAGCAAGACCAGGGCTGAGGCGGCCCACAGCATCAGCAATCCTGAACGCACCCGGTTGGTCCCCAGTTCGGGCAGCGGAGTCGACCGCAGCGTCCGCTGCTCGATTTGCTCATTGTCGTCAAAGGGCAAGGCGGCATAGAGGGCTTCAAGGCGCGAATAGGCGGCTTCAAGCGGCAGGCCCGGACGCAGCTTGGCGAAGGTGAACAAGTAAGGGAAGCCAGCCGCTCCTCCCTGGGTGGGATGAAAGGAGGTCAGAATATCGAGACGTCCGCCTAGCGGGGGACGGAAATCGGGACCCAGGACGCCGATGATCTCCAACTGGCGGGGGATGGGACGGCGAGGTCCGAAAGGAACCGTGACGTCGACCGTCAGCACTTGGCCCAGGACGTCCTCGCGTCCGCCCATGCGGCTCTGCCAGAACTCGTATCCGATCACGCACACGCCCGCTTCTGGCTGGCCTTGGGCGCCGGGATCCTGAAGCTGGGCTTGGTTGCCCTCTTGGGGAGGCTGCTCTCGTGCGGCACCTGAGGAGACCGACCGGCTGTCCCGGTCCTGAGGAGACGCCGGCGGACTGTCCAGGCCGGGTGCTGGCCTGTCCTGACGCGAGGTCCCAAGCCGCTCCTCCGGGAGCCGTCCGCGCAGGGGCTGGATCCCGAAAATCTGAAAATAGCCGGGCGAAACCTGGGCACCCGTGACCCTTTCGGCCTGCTCGCCGCCCAAGACGTTGAACGTCAGACGGTCCACCAGGGCCAGGTCGGCCACCTCCTCAGCCGAGTCTTCGAGCTGGTCGAAAACGGTGGGGGAAAAGAGCAATCCCGAGCCGATGGGAGGCATGTTCTGGCGGATGAAGAGGACCCTCTCGGGCTGCGGATAAGGCAAGGAGCGCAGCAGCACGCCGTTGACCACGCTGAACACCGCCGTCACGCCTCCAATGCCCAGTGCTAGTGCCAAAAGCGCTGTCAAGGTGTAGGACTTCTGCCTCCAAAGGCCCCTCCAGGCCAGTTTCCAGTCTTTCATGCTCTCCTCCCGTTGTTGGTTCTGCCCTTTCCCGCCCCGGAACCAGACAGAGTTCTCCCAAAGAATCTGGGCCTCTTGGACCCCGTGATCGTCCACTGGTTCCATTTTTCAAGGGAAAGTGCTGGTTGCGCGGCCGGGCGGGGTCGGGGGAAGCCCGGCCGCGCAAGGAGAAGAAGCAAATCATCCACGCTGCGCGCTTCCGCGCAGCACCAGCATAGGACTCACTGAGGTGGCGCGTCGGGCCGGGAAAAGGTTGGCCAGCAGCGACACCAGAGCGAGCAAAGCGACGGTCACGGCATACGTCATGGGATCGTGGGCGCTGATCCACAACAACGACGTGACCTGGGGGGCGAGCAGAAGAGCAGCAGCGATGCCCAAGGCCACGCCGATCAGTGCCAGAATCATGCCTTGGGTCACAATCAGTCTGAGGACCGACCCGCGGTCAGCTCCCAGAGCCATGCGCAGGCCGATCTCGCGGCGGCGCTGATTGACAGCGTAACCCATCACGCCGTAAATGCCCACGGCGGCCAGGCAAAGTGCCGCCAGTCCGAAGACGCTCAGCATGCCGGCAGCCAGGCGGGGTGCCCACAGCGATTCGTCTATGATCTCGGACATGGACTTAACGTTGGTGAGCGCCAAGTCGGGCTCGATCTCACGCATTTCACGCTGTGCCAGGGTTAGCACCCCGCCGGGCTGCCGCCGTGTACGCAAGTGAATGGTGGCGGCGGCACTGTAGTTCTGGCGCAGGGACTGGTAGATATAGGGCTGGGGATCTTCACCCAGTCCTGTATACTTGGCATCCGCGACCACGCCGACCACCTCGACAGGAGAGTCGTCGCCGAAGAAGGTAAAGCGCTGGCCTAGCGCGGGTTCGCCGGGCCAGAAGCGCTCAGCCATGGTTTGGTTGACCACCGCCACTTTTGGCGTATGCTCGTCGTCGGAGCTCTGAAAGGAGCGACCTCGAAGCAATTCCATCGAAACCGCTTGGAAGTAGTTGTCGCTGACGCTGTTGACCTCCACCAGGCGACCGTTTCCGTCCTCTGCCGACTCTCGTCCGGGCAGGAAGACGCTGCGCATGAAGCCTGCCGTCAAAGGCGGTCCGCTGGCCACGGCTACCGAGTCTGCCCCAGGCAATGAGGAGAGGCGCTCGGCGGCCAGCCGGTAGAGTTCCAACCCGTGCTGACGGTTGTAGCCCTGGGTGCTGACGTCGATGTTGAATATGGCCAGCCGCTGCGATTCGAATCCGGGATCGACGCTGCGAGCTTGGCTCACGCTTCGAAGGAAAAGTCCGGCCCCCACCAAGGCCAGCACCGAGAGCGCCACCTGGGAGATGACCAAAACGTGGCGCACTTCCCAGACGCTTCGGCCTCGAGCAGAGGAAGAGGATTCGTTCTTGAGCGCCGGCAGCAAATCGGGACGAGAAGCCTGCAGAGCGGGGAGGAGCCCAAACAGGATTCCCGTGAGAAGCGACAGCGCCAAGGTAAATCCCAACACCCGCGCGTCCAGAGCCAGTTGGATGGAGGCGTTCTCCATGAACGGGGGCCGGAAGGCCCAAAGCAGGTCACGGGCCCAGTAGGAAATAGCCAGCCCGGCCACCCCGCCGACGAGAGCCAGACTCACCGATTCGGTGAGCATTTGACGCACCAGGCGTCCTTGAGAGGCTCCCATGGACAACCGAATGGCGATCTCGCCGCGGCGGGTAGTGGCGCGGGCCAGCAACAGGTTGGCGACATTGGCGCAAGCGATGAGCAGCAGGACCGCCACCACGGTCGAAAGCACCCAACTGGCCTGATTCAACATGGAACGGAAGGCCGCCGGCATGACCGATTCTGCCAGCGGACGCACAATGGCGCTGCGGCCCTTGTTGGGCACCGGATGCTCCTCCTGCAAGGCATGGGCGATGGCTTGGATGTTGGCCTCGGCCTGCTGGCGCGTGACCCCGGGCTTGAGGCGTCCGTAAACGAACATGGTCAGGGCCCGGCGCCTGTCGTACATCCGGCGCATCAGGTCGTTGAAGGCGTTGGAATACATCATCATGGGCACCCAAACGTCGGTGGTGGCCAACACGAAGGTCCCGTTGAAGCCTGGGGGCGCTACTCCGATGACGGTGTAGTCGAGGCGGTTGAGATTGACGGTGCGGCCCACCACTGAAGGGTCTTGGGCGAAGCGCCGGGTCCAGAACGCATGGCTCAGCACGGCCACGGGATCTCGACCCGGCACTTGGTCTTCCTGGGGGAGAAAGAAGCGGCCCTGTGCGGGAGTCAGTCCCATCACTTCAAAGTAATTGCCGCTAACCGCCTGCGCGGCCAGCAATTCGGGGTCGCCGACGCCGTCGCTAAAATTCATGGGGGCGAAGCCCATGGCGCTCATACCCGAGAACACACTGTTGCCGTCCCGAAAATCCTCGAAGTTGGGGAAGGACACCGGCAGGTTGCCTCCGAAGGCTCCGCCCTGATTGTTCTCGTCGGTGGTGAAGACGGCCATCACGGTCGAGGCGTCTCCGACCGGCAGCGGATTGAGGAAGATGGCGTTGACCAGCGAGAAGATGGTAGTGCTGGCTCCAATGCCCAAAGCTAAAGACAAAGCGGCCACCGCCGTAAAGAGCGGATTGCGCACGGCCGTCCTCACAGCGAATCGTAAGTCGCTCCAAAAGTCGGTCATGGACTGATGATGCCCGAGCCGTCCTCCCAATGTCCTCTAGGCCGTCTCAGTTTCTTCTCAGGAAGTTCTCAGGACCAGGGTCGGCGGACAAAAGCGCAGCAGAAAAGCGCAAGCCCGCTCGTTCGAGCGGGCTTGACTGGGGGAGGAGGGGGAGTTGGGTTTTTGCAAACCCGTTTTCCGCCTGATTAGATGCCGCACCCCCCTCGAAAGATCACATTTTTTTCGAGAAAAAGGTTGGCTTCGCTCAGATCGCCCCTCCTGGCGACTCTTACTGCCGAGAACGTATGGGCAAACTGACCCTCCTTGGTGATCTTGAGCCGTGTGGGCCGCCTAGTGGTCTAGCTGTAGCGGCCAGCCTCATTCCGCCGATGAGATCACGAGCGCGCTTACCCTCGTGTATGAACCTGTCGACCGCCTAATGGCTCTAGCGGAAGGCGATGACTTGCTTCTTCGAGGCCAGATAGACAGTGCCGTCAGGGCTAACGGTCAAGACCTTGAGGCCGGAAAGCGGCTTGCAGCGGGCGTCAAGTACGGATTGGCGGTGGAGGGGTTTGAGGCGCCATTCATCAGCGCGGCTCA
>DATIPO010000060.1:0-6595 GCA_035471925.1 Acidobacteriota bacterium | reverse complement strand
GCGTTCGGTTTGAAGGGTGTCGAAGAGGGTTTCGGCGCAGGACTGACTGCAGGTGGGGAAGGTCAGCAGCAGGGCCGATCCTCGGGGATGACGGCGCACGAAGCCAGCCAGCGTGCGCTGGGCGTGGGCGATGGAGATAGGGACCTCTTTGACCTCTCCCTCAGCCACACGAATGGGCTTGTGGAAACGCGTGGTCAGGCCGAAGGGCCCGTCTTTGGCGGGCAATCCGCTGCCGCACCAGACGCATTCATCGGGCTTGGATTCAAGTTGAGATTCGGCGGCGGCTGAGTGTTCGCTGCTGGTGTCTTTCACGTCGGCAGGGTATCGGCCACCCCTGTCATTCCCGGCCAACGAAACCTGCAATCCGCCGCTAGCCCTCATTTCTCGCGGGTTGTCGTCGCGAGGGGCCGCAGTCAGCACGGATGGATGCGCCGCCGTAGCAGACCACCCGTGAGCAATACGGGCTAGGCTTGGAGATCAGTCGGCCAGTTCCTTCAGGACCTTTCCGTGGACTTTGAGGTCGGCATCGCTGTACAGCACGAAACGGATGTTTTTGATGTGCTTCAGGCTGCCCACACAGTCGAAGATGGTCTTGAAGGCCACCCGTGCGGCCGCCTCCAGCGGATATCCGAAGACCCCGGTGGAAATGGCGCAAAAGGCCACCGACTGAACCTCTTTCTCCTCAGCCCGCTTGAGGGCGTTGCGGTAACAGGAGGCCAGCAGCTCGTCAGAGGGTTCGTCCTGCCCGTGGACCGGTCCCAGGCAGTGGATCACGTACTCATTGGGCAGGTTGTGGCCCCCGGTCATCACCGCCTCGCCCGGACGGATGGGGGCCAGCGGACGGCATTCTTCCTCCAGCCCCGGGCCGGCCGCCCGGTGGATGGCTCCCGCCACTCCTCCCCCGGTGCGCAGTTGGGCGTTGGCGGCGTTGACGACGGCTTGCATGTCGCTCTGGCCGGCGATGTCGCCTTGACGGCATTCGATGGTGACTCCTTCAAAAGTTCGCTTCATGATCCATCCACCTCAGCGGTCCGAGGCCTCGCCCTTTTGATTCCCCGCCATCCGGGCCAGGATGGGTTTGAGCACCTCCCACACGTTCTCGGCCACGATCTGGTGCCCCTGTGCGTTGGGATGAATGCCGTCAGCCAGGTTGAGTTCCGGCTGAGCCGCCACGTCCTCCAGCAGGAACGGGATCAGGTAGGCGTTGTTAGACTCCGCCAGTTGGGGGAACATCGATTGAAACTGGTCGCTGTAATGAGGGCCCAGATTGGGGGGCACCATCATGCCGGCCAGCACGATCTCCACTTCGGGATTGGCTTGGCGGGCGCGGTCGATAATGGCTTGCAGATTACGCTTGGTGCTCTCCAGGGGGACGCCCCGCAAGCCGTCGTTAGCGCCCAGTTCCAGCACCACCATGGCCGGCTTGCGGCGCATGATCCAGTTGATGCGGCGAAGCCCTCCCGCCGAGGTTTCACCGCTGAGCCCAGCGTTGAGAATCTCGAAGTCCCAGCCTTGCTCGCGGATCTTCTCCTGGATGAGGGCCGGAAAGGCCAGGGCCGGATCCAGTCCGTAACCCGCCGTCAGGCTGTCGCCCAGAAAGAGGATGAGCGGACTCTCTTCCGCCTGGGCCACTGGAGCTGCGGACGGCCCGGAGACCGCCGCCGCCACAACCGAGATCAGCATAAGTGCGAAACGAATGGCTTGCATACCCGTAAAAGTCTATCGTGAATCCAGTACCGCTTGCGATTGAGGAATCTTTTCTCCTCACCGCACGTCTACAATGAGCGGAGGCTCATGGAGAGAAAAGGCATACTCGAAGTCGAATCCCTGACCAAGACCTACCGCAGCGGAGAACGTGAACTGACCGTGCTCAGCGACGTCTCCTTTTCCATCGGCGAAGGTTCCACCTGCGCCATCGTGGGACCGTCCGGCAGCGGCAAGACCACTTTGCTGGGCCTTTGCGCCGGACTGGACCGTCCCACATCGGGGACGGTACGGTTGGATGGCATCGCTCTCGAGAATCAAGATGAAGAAGCCTTGGCCGAGTTGCGCAACGAAAAAGTGGGCTTCGTCTTCCAGACCTTTCAGTTGATCCCCACCTTGACGGCTTTGGAGAACGTCATGGTTCCTTTAGAGCTGCGGGGCGAGAGGCGGGTGGCCGAAAGGGCCCGCGAACTGCTGGTTCAAGTGGGTTTGGACGACCGAGCCACTCACTTCCCTCCTCAGCTTTCGGGAGGCGAGCAGCAGCGCATTGCCTTGGCCCGGGCCTTCGTCAACCGTCCCCGCATTCTTTTCGCCGACGAACCCACGGGCAATCTCGACTCCGACACCGGCGAGAAGATCGAACAACTGATTTTCCGCCTCAATGAAGAGGCTGGAACCACCTTGGTGCTGGTCACTCATGACCCCGAATTGGCGGGGCGCACCCAACGCATCATCCGCCTCAAAGGCGGCCGGGTGGTTTCCGACGATTTGTCCTCCTCAGAGGCGGCTACTGTCGTCCGCTTCCGCAAGTAGTGCCCATGAAGATTCTGTCGCCCTGGATTTGGAAGATGGCTTGGCGCGACAGCCGCGCCTCGCGTCGGCGTCTTTTGCTTTTCGTCTCTTCCATCACCCTTGGAGTGGCGGCCCTGGTGGCCATCACGTCCTTCGGATACAACTTGCGCGAGCGGGTCGACCACCAGGCCAAGGAACTGCTGGGAGCGGATCTGGAGGTGTCGAGCCGCGACGAGTTCAGCGACGAGCTGGTGGAGGCCTTCGATGACATCAGCACCCGCCGTTCTCATCAGATTTCAACGTCCACCATGGCTTTCTTCCCCAAGAACGGGGGGACGCGGCTGGTTCAGTTGAGGGCCCTGGAAGGTGAGTTCCCCTACTACGGCGAACTGGTAACCGACCCACCCCAGGCCGGACAGCGCTTTAAGCAGGGACGCTACGCGCTGGTCGACGACGGACTGATGGTGCAGATGGACGCCCAAGTGGGCGAAACGGTCCGCCTGGGCAACCTCCAATTCACGATTCTGGGACGTCTCATCGAAATTCCCGGGGAAGCTCCGGTGGCCGCCATGGTGGGCCCCCGTGTCTACATTCCCTACAACCTGATGTCCGAGACGGGACTCATCACGTTGGGAAGCCGCGCCCGCTGGCGGGCCTTCTTCAAACTCGATCCCCAGCAGGATCCGCTGGCCATTGAGGAAGATCTGCGCCAGCGGTTCCGCCATGAGCGGTTAGGCATCGACACCGTCCAGGAACGCAAACGCGAGTTGGGCGCCGCCATCGAGAACCTCTACAGCTTTCTTAACCTGGTCGGATTCGTGGCATTGCTGCTGGGAGGAATCGGAGTGGCCAGCAGCATCCACCTCTACCTCAAGCAGAAGATTTCGACGGTGGCCGTGCTGCGATGCTTGGGAGCCGTTTCGCGCCAGACCTTCACGGTCTACTTGCTGCAGGCTGCCGGACTGGGGCTGATCAGCGCCCTTCTGGGCGGATTGCTGGGCTTGGGCGTGCAGATGATGTTGCCCTACATGCTGACCGATTTCCTGCCGGTGGACATCGAATTTTCGATTTCGCCCGCGGCCTTGATCTGGGGCGTCCTGCTGGGACTGGGCGTGACCCTGCTCTTCGCGCTGCTGCCGCTTTTGCCCGTCCGCCGCATTACGCCGCTGCTCACCTTGCGGGCTGATTACGAGTCCTCGGGCACGGGACGTGATCCGCTGCGCTGGCTGCTTTCCGGCATCATCGCCGTGGCCGTTTTCGCCTTCGCCTGGGCCCAATTGCGCGACGCCGCGGAGGCGGCTTGGTTCGTGGCCGGGCTGGCCGCCGTCTTCGCCCTGCTGGCGGCCGTGGCTTACGCCATCATGTTCGTCACCCGCCGCTGGTTTCCACGTTCGGCCGGATACGTCCTGCGCCAAGGACTGGCCAATCTCTACCGCCCCCACAATCAAACCCTGGTGCTGATGCTGGCGCTGGGATTGGGCACCTTCCTCATCATGACCCTTTTCCTGGTGCAAGAAAGCCTTTTAGGGCAGGTTTCGGGACTCTCAGGCGAGGATCGTCCCAACCTGGTCTTTTTCGACATCCAGAACGATCAGCTCGAAGGGGTGCGCGAAAAGGTCCTTCAACAGGGCATCCAGATCGACAACGAAGTGCCCATGGTGACCATGCGGGTGGCCGCCGTCAAAGGACGTCCCGTGCGCGAGATCCTGGACGAGATGGCGGAGCGGCGCCAAGAGGAGACGCGTGAGGGTCGGGAGAACCGCGAGGAAGGTCTGGGTCCCGATGGACCCGCCCGCCGCCGCTGGCCCTTCGTGCGCGAGTACCGCTCCACCTACCGCGACCACCTCAACGACGCCGAGACCCTGGTGGAAGGACGATTCACCGGACGCGTCGAGCCGGGGACTTCGCCCGTCCCCATCTCGATGGACCAGCGCATCGCCGACATGATGCGGCTGGAGATCGGCGACCGCATCACTTTCGACGTCCAGGGGCTGCCCCTGGAATGCGTCCTGGGATCGACACGGGATATTGAGTGGGAGCGCTTTCAGCCGGCCTTTTTCGTGGTCTTTCCCCGGGGAGTGCTGGAAGAGGCGCCGCAATTCCACGTGCTGGTGGCCCGCGCCGAGTCGACCGAAGCCTCGGGACAGGCTCAGCGCGCAGTGGTGGCCGACTTCCCCAACGTATCGGCCATCGATCTCTCGCTGATTCTTTCTACCGTGGACGAGATTCTCGACAAGGTGGCCTTCGTGATCCGCTTCATGGCGCTCTTCAGCGTCATCACCGGACTCATCGTGCTGGCGGGGGCGGTGATCACGGGCCGCTTCCAGCGCATTCGCGAGAGCGTCCTGCTGCGCACCTTGGGAGCCTCGCGCCGGCAAGTCCGCCGCATTTTGCTCATCGAATACCTGTCGCTGGGCATCATGGCAGCCTTGACCGGACTCATCCTGGCTGTCGCCGCCGCCTGGGCTCTGGCCGTCTTCGCTTTCGAAACCGACTATGCTCCTTCGCCCCTGCCTCTGGCCCTGGCCTTCCTACTGGTGGGCTTCCTGACGGTCACCATCGGCATGCTCAACAGCCGCGGCATCCTCGACCGCCCACCCCTGGAAGTCCTCCGCACCGAAGAAGTCCACTGACAGGAGTGAGCGCAGCGAGTCACGAGCATTGGGCTGCCAACGGCTCAGAGCCGTGCTCATTCGCAACTCTACCTCACGAGGTGGCCGGCCAACCCGGTTGTGGCGACGGACAATGCGCGAGGGCTGGACGTGGCCGTAACCGGTACGTATTCAGGCGAGATCAAGCAGCTCTTCAAGTCCGGGCTCGCTGTAAGCGAGCCATAAGCTAGCCCAGGGTGAGCGAAGTCGCGAAGCGACAAAGCGGAACCCTGGGTAAAGCGGTCCGACTCCCTTAACGCTGAAAGCGTGCAATAGCGCTACGAGACACCTCAATGCCCCTGCCTAGCTGCGCCCGCTTTCGACCTGAGAGTAGGTATGGCACTGCCCCTTGACGGTCACGCTCAACGTGCGCCCGGCCTTGGGTCCGATGTCTGCGAAATCGTCGGCAACCCTGACCAGGTAGTTCCCCAACGTCCGCACGAAGAAGGGCTGGTTCCAGAATCTCACCATGTCCTCGAAAGCCTCTTCGATTTCGCGGTGTGACCTCTTGTCGGCGATGGCCTTCTGCAAAGTCTTGACACCCTTCTGAAAGGCCTCGCGCACCAGAGCCAACTGCCGCTTGGTGAGGTCTTCCAGCGAGGCCTTGTCCAGAACTTCGTCAATCAGGTCGACGCTCTGGCCGATGCGTCCTGGCAGGAGGGTCTCGAGAATGCTCTCCTCGACAAGTTCCGGGTCGGCGAAGCCGATCTTTACGGAGAGGCCCGCGCCGGCGCTCCGGCTGCTGCGGTCGGCTTTGCCTACCGCAATCCGAATGAGCGAGTGGTCCTCAACATCACGCGAGAAGACGACGATGAACTCGTCCTCGACCGAGTACTTGAATTTCACCGAGGCCTTGACTGGAATCGAGAGGCTGAGTAGTCCCGAGGCTTCGGCGAAGGACGAGAGTCCCTCGATGTTGGCGCTGAAGATTTCTGACCACTGCAAACCGACGCTGCCGCCCAGTTCGCCTTCCACGCGATAGGCCAGGGCGTCTCCCGGCTCAAGCTTCAGCACGTCCTCAAGATTGAGCGCCAGGCGAAAGTCCCGCACGTCGGCTTTCACCGTCTCGACAAGTTTGTCTTCGGGCGAGTGGCGGCGGTAATCGAGAAAGGAAAAGGTCTTGCCGGCCTTCAGCTTCAGCGTGGCCGCACCCGGAGAGGCCGGGGCTCCGCCCTTCAGGCCCATCGAAGCACGGTACTTGATCCAGGCGTGGTGTGAGTCGAGGTCGATCTGAGGTTTGATCTGAGTCGAAAGTTGGTCGTTCTGGGGACGCTGGCCCAGCAACTCGTCCGAGTCTTTCTGCTTGACCTTAGAGAAAACCATGATCCCGAACTCACCCTCGGGTTCGACCGACAGTTCGAGATCGCCCTTGCCGGCCTCGAACGAGCCCGTGTAGGCCAAGGACACCTTTACGGGCGCTTCAGCCAGGGTGGAATCGAGACCCAGTT
>DATIPO010000059.1:0-181114 GCA_035471925.1 Acidobacteriota bacterium | reverse complement strand
TTCGAACTCGTGGCCGAGGGATTGAACAGGCCTATCGGCATCGCCCATGCGGGAGATGGTTCGGGACGGCTTTTCGTCACCGAAGGCCTCGGACGCATTCGAGTCATCGAGAACGGAGACCTGCTTGATCAACCGTTCCTGGACATCTCCTCGGAGGTGGCGCAGGAAGGTGAAGGAGCCCTCTGGGACATCGCCTTTCATCCCAACTTCTCGGAAAACGGCCGCTTCTTCATCAGCTATCCGGCCCGGGGAGGCTCTCAGCGCACCCTTCGGGTCGCTGAATACGAGGTTGACCCTGAGAATCCCAACCAGGCTATTCCCGATGAAACCGTCGTCCTCGATGTTCCCCATCCCGAGCAGATCCATTTCGGAGGCGATCTGGAATTCGGACCCGACGGCATGCTCTACATCAGCTCTGGAGACGGATCGTCCAACGCCGTACAAGAGAACAATGCCCAAAGCCTGGAGACGCTTTTAGGTAAGGTTCTGCGAATCGACGTCGACACCGTCAGACCTTTCCGCATCCCCTCCGACAATCCATTCGCGGGACAGTTTGGGGCGCGAGGCGAGATCTGGGCCTATGGATTCCGCAACCCATTCCAGATGTCCTTCGACCCCGGAAGCGGCCGGCTTTTCCTTGGAGACGTGGGCAACGCCCGCATCGAAGAAGTCGACATCGTCCGCAAAGGAGGCAACTACGGCTGGAGCGAGATGGAGGGACCCGATTGCTTTCCGGTCGACCGCAGTGACTGCTTCGACCCTGATTTCATCCTGCCCATTCACAGCTACGGCCGCCAGGACGGAGCTTCCGTCATCGGCGGGAGGGTCTACCGGGGCGCTCAGGCCTCGCGGCTGTGGGGCGACTACGTCTTCGCCGATTTTGTGACCCGGCGCTTCTGGGCGCTGCGGGAAGTTGCTCAGGGTCAATGGCGCCGCAGTTATTTGGGACGGGCGCCCGATTTCCTGCCCACCACCATCGGCCAGGATGAGGACGGCAATCTCTACGTCAGCGACATTGTCAACGGGCGCGTGTTTCGTGTGCTGCAGTTCGAGTTTTCGGTTTTGGCCCAGGTAGCGGCAGGGGATAGCGCCGTGGGCCCATTCGCGACCCGGATCCTCTTGGTCAACAACAGCTCCAACGAAGTGAATGGTCAGATCCAGTTCACTGGTTCCGACGGGGATCCTTTAGAGTTCCTCATCGAGGGCCAGGCGGTCTCCACCTTTCCCGTGAGCGTCCCGGCAGGAGGCACCCGCGTCCTGGCTCCCAGCAGCGAATCTGAGGCGCTGCTCTTCGGCTGGGCGGTCTTCACGGGAGACGGACCCCTTCAGGCCACGGCCCTCTTTCAGCAACTGGGGCCCGACTCGAAGGTGTTAGCTCAAGCCGGCGTTGCAGCCTCGCGCTTGGGACGTCGTCTCCTGGCGCCAGCCCAGCGCAATGCCGCCCAGAACCTCGACACTGCCCTGGCCCTCGTCAACCCCTGGCCTCAAGAATCGGTGACGCTGACCTTGCGCGTCCTGGGCGAGGACGATCAAGAACTGGCTTCCCAGCAGTTCTTTCTGGGACCTTCCCGTCACCGCGCCCTTTTTCTTTCCGAGATCGGCAACCTGCCTGAGACGCTGGAGGGCCGGCTGGTCGTGGAAGCAGATCGCGACATCGCCGCCACCCTTCTCTTGACCGTCAACGGCCAGGTCTCTGCCAGCCTCCCGGTCGGCGACTGAGGGCGACCCCTCGGGTTTTTACTGCACTCGCTTGATGATGTGGTAGCCGTAGGGAGACTTGACGACCCCGATCTCGCCCAGATAGAGGCGCATTCCCATCTTGGTGAACTCGGGGCCCAGTGGGGCCGTCAGACTGACGATATAACTGCCGCCGCTGGAAGCCGTGGTGGAATCCTCACTATGCTCTTTCATCAACTTCCGAAAATCCTCGCCCTGGCGGGCTCGCCGCAACAGTTGCAGGACTAGCTTCTCGGCCTCTTCTTGGCTTCGCCCGGCGGCGCGCGAGTCGAATGCCGCTCCGTAAACGGAGGAGAGATCCTTCCAGGCGATCAGGATGTGGCGCACCTCTGATTTGCTGGTGACCAGTTCCCTTCCCATGATGTGCTGGGAGACGATGCTGCCGTGCTGGCGGGCCTCGGGAAGGTGGTCCTCCCCCGAGCACCCAACGGGCCCGAACAGCATCAGCAATAGTCCAGAGGTAATCAATCCACGCAGTCTTGCACGCATGCGCAGCCTCATCCTGCCAAAAAACCAGGCAACTCTATTGAGGTGACCGGAGGAATCACGCTCTCGCGACCTGGCCTCCTTCCTTGACGAGGTCGCTGAACCGGACGATGGAAAGCCAAGCGCAGCCGTTTGCCGCTCTAGAGCCGGTTGAATCCAGGTTGTCCTCAACTCAGAGGGTTTCACCCTGCGGCACTAGACTGACATAATGCCCTACTTGAGCCGCGAGAGAAGCTCGGGAGAAAGGGCAACCGGACGGCTGGCCCGCTTATTCTGCTCCACGATGCTCTTGTAAACCTCTTCGCGGTGGACGGGAATCTCGCGGGGAGCGGCGATTCCCACCCGCACTTGGTCGCGGTCGACGGACAGAATCTTGATGGTCACGTCGTCCCCGATCATCAAACTTTCCCCTGGCTTGCGCGTAAAGACCAGCATCGCTGCCCAAGAGTATGCCCGCTCCCCACCCTCCTTTACAAGTGTCCTTTGGATGGACAGAGTCAGGCCGTTTCGCGGACAAGGGGAGCGGCTACGGGGTGGGAGCTGTTGAAGAGGATGACTTGGGAGGCGCGGCGGGTTTGCAAGTTGATGACCACCGGGGCGAAGAGGTTGATGGTGGCTTTGGAGGGGTCTTCGTCGATGGTGACGATGCACAGCACGACGGCGTCTTCAGGACGTTCGAGTTCGAGAGCGCGGCGTTCCTTCTTGGGCAGCTCGAAGTGGTAGTCGGAGTCGACGGTCTGGGGCGTGAGCAAGGGGAATGAGATGGAAGGCTCCTGCACCGACTGGAGGAACTTGAAGGGCTGGTAGTCGGGTCCTTCGATGAGCAGGAACCGCTTGAGCTGGGCGAATCCAGGCATGCCCTCGGAAAACTCCACAACGTCCTTGTCGCGGTAGTCGATTTGTCCGAATCGTGTCGTCTGCAGCGTCTGTGTGTCGGCCATCTCCAAGCTCATCTTGGCGCAATCATCCGATCAGGTCAAATAGCGAGACGCGGGCGCGGGCGCCGGTTTGAAGGGTGGCCTGAAGACTCGTCTCGGCGCGGGTCAATTCGGTAATGGACTCGGCGATGTCGGCGTCCTCGATACCGGACGCCTCCTGCACGAGCTGCAAGGTCAGATTCTCGTGATTGCGCTCGGTTTCCTGGGTAAGACGCACGGCCTCGCCGACGCGGACGCGGGCCAGGTCGATCAGGTTTTCGGCGTTGCCGATGTCTTCCAGGATGTTCTTGGCCAAGTCGCGGTCTCCGGCCCGGAAGGCGTCAGCCAGTCCTTGCAGCGAGTTGAGCAGGTCGGCGGAGGGGTCGGCAAAGATCTGGTCCCCTGGGATCGAGGTCAGGACGTTGCGGTTGTCGGCGATCTCTACGTCCAGGGTCTGGCTGTCGCCCTGATAGACATAGGTTCCAGCCACCAATTGAAAGGGTTCGGTGTCGGTGTGGCTTCCGGCGAAGATCTGGCGGCCGTCGACGCGCGTGTTGCCCAAACTGAGCACGCTCTGCAAAATCTGATCGATTTCGGCGGCTACGGTATCGCGCTGATCCTGATTGATGGTCTCGGTCAGGCCGAAGGCTCCTCGCTCATGCACGACGTCGAGTAAGTTGCGCAGCGAGTTGAGAGCTTCGTCGGCAGCTCCCAGGCGGACCCGGGCGTTCTGGATGTTGCGTCCGTACTGGTTGATGCGGGCCAATTCGTCGCGCAGACGGACCAGGCGGGCGCTGGGAGCCGGATCTTGAGACGGCTTATGCAGCCTTTTTCCCGAGCTGATCTGGCGGGTGCGCTCGAAGATCTGGGACTGGATCTTGCTCAGGTTGTCGAGCAAGAGGCTGAAACTCATTCGGTCGGAGACTCTCATGATGCCTTCCTCAAATCAGATTCATGGTTTCTTCCAGAAGCTGGTCGACGACCTGGAAAACCCTGGCGCTGGCCTCGTAGGCGCGTTGGAATTGCACCAAGTTGACAGCCTCCTCGTCGAGGGAGACGCCCGAAACCGAGTCGCGGGCGGCCCGGACCTGCTCAAGCACCAGTTGCTGAACGGCCAGGTTCTCCTGCACGTTGCGCGATTCCAGTCCGGCGCGGAACACGATGTCGGAATGAAACTCGTTAAAGGTGCGGTCATTGAGGGCCGCGAAGCGCTGATCGCGCAATCCGCTGAGCTGTAGGGCGATGTCGACGTTGCCGACTCCGCTGCCCGGCGTGCGTACGGCTAGCTGGCGGGGATCACTGATGGCAACCGAAATGCTGCCGGCCGCACCTCCGGGAGTGAAGGAAAAGAAGGGCTGTCCGGCGTTGCCGTCAAGGTCTTCGCCGGTGACGTGAAGGTTGTTGACTTGGGTGGCGACCTCTTCGGCCAGCACGTCGAGCTCTTCGATGAAGCTGGGAATGGTTTCGCGGTCAAGCACAAGCTGGCCGCCGAGTTGGCCGCCGGTGATATCGTCGGTCACGTCGCGGCCGTCCACCAATATGACGGCGCCCGAGCCCGAGGTGTCGACGCTCATAGCGCGGTTTTCCGTCCCCAAAACCAGCGGCGTGCCTGAGGTCGTAGTCACCGTGAGGACTCCGTTCTCATCGCTGTAGGTGCGGAATTCCACCAGTTCGGCCAATTGGTTCAATGCCAATTGACGCTGGTCTTCGATGGTACCGCCGTCTTGGCCCAAGACTCCGGTTCGGGTGATCTCCCCGTTGAGGTCGGCAATGCGCTGGGTGAGCTCATTGATTTGGCCCACAGTGTCCTTTATCTGCTGCTGGTTGTCGAGGGCCAGACGTCCCAGGCTTTGAAAAGCGTTGTTGAATTGGTCGGCCAGGCCTTCAGCTTCACTGAGGACGCTTTGGCGCAGCGGCAGTGAGGATCCGTCGTTGGCGAGATCGGAAAAGGCGTTGAAAAAGCGCGAGAGCTGGTCGGAAATGCCGGCTTCGGCAGAGGAAAACACGGTGCCTTCGATTTGCTCCAAGCCGAACTGCTGGCCGGCGAAAAAGCCCTGGCTCTGCAACTCGAGAATAAGGCGGCGTTCGATGAACTGGTCGCGCACGCCTTCCACGCGGCTGATCTCTGCACCGGTGCCGATCTGGCCGAAAGATCGGGTGACGGGCTCGGTGGACGTCAGAATGACCCGCTTACGGGTGTAACCCGGCGTGTTGACGTTGGCCACATTGTCATTAATGACGGCCAAGGCGGCCTGGAAGTTGCTTAGCGACCTGAGGTTGTTGCGTATGACTGAGAATAGCCCGCTCATGGGATGTCCTTTTGCCTGTTTCCCTAATAGCCACTGCGATAGCTGTTCATGATGTTGCCGCGGTTGTCATATCCTCCGGCGATCCCATAGACCTGCTCCAGCATGGACTGGGACGCCGAGGCGGTACGCTGAAGAAGGCGGAAGGAGCGCGCGTTTGCCAAGCGCCAGTCGGCGCTGACCCGCGCCAGTTCCCTGCTCTTCTCCAGCATCTTGTCGGACTCGGAGTCCTCCAGAGTTCCGGCCACTTCGGTGAGGCTGCGTCCCTGGAGGAGTCGACTGAGCTGCCGGTTCAGGTCGCGCACGCGGCCGGCGTCCTCTTGCTGCTGGAGGCTCCAGGAACGCAGCCCTTGGCCGTTGCGGCGGGCCAGTTCCGGGTCGAGGTCGCGGTGACGTTGCAGCGCCTGCCGGCAGCACTCGATGTGAGCCTCGATCAGTTGATGAATGCGCTCAAGGTCCATCACGCCCTCACGTCCAGACTATGCTCCTCGGGCGCAAAGGCGTCCTGAGCTTCATCTTCTTCAGTGGAATCTTGTCGCGAGTGGTCAGCGGGCCGCCGATTGGGGGGCTTGCGCCGGACGTAGCGGGAGTCGTAGAGCTCCTCGTTGGTACGCTCGATTGGAGACAGTCCATCCACCATGGCTTAGCGTCCTTTCCCGACCGCCATGGAGCCGCGATGTCCGTCCGAGCTGGGCTGCGTCCGGTGACGGTCGGATTTAGGCTTCAGTATTGACGATGCTACCGGTGATCAGGGCGTCAGCAACGCGTTCGGCGTTGATGTTGTAGGTGCCGGATTCGAGTTGACGGCTGATTTCCGCCACCCGGTCGGTCCTCACATCAGGCGCCTCATTGGCTCGCTCCACAAGCGGCCGGATATTGCGGCTGTCGGTAGAAAACTCCAGCCGGTCCTGATCTTTGCTGCTCTGATCGACGCGCTGGCGTTCAGCGGCATCGGAATTCTCGTTCTGCTGCTGGGCTTCAATCAGCGCATGCAGTGGGTTTGTGCCGTCGATTCTCATTGCTCAAAAACCTCTCGACAGTGGTCTTGACCGTCGAACATGTGACCGTCGTCACTTCTCTTATCGGCTGAGCCTTATCCGACTTTAGGATTTTTTGCGAAATTTTCCTCTGCATTGTCGTCAAGCTTTTCCAGGTGCTGACGCATCTGCTCGGCCAATCCGAATCCGCCTTGTCGGACCAGTTCCTGAGCCAAGTGCTGATCGAGCATTGACATGTGGACGTCTTTGCCTGGGGCGTCCTCGAAAAGCCCGCTGGAGCCCACGCTTTCTCGCATGACTTTGAGGACTTGAGCCACGAAGACGGCCTCGAATTGCTGGGCCATTTCCTCCAGCGAGGCCTGGGGGCGCTGCACGGCGTCCTTGAGTCGGATGTCGGAAGTCACGGCGCTGAGCGTATCGATGTCCATCAGATGATCTCCAAGTCGGCCTGCAGTCCGCCGTTGGCCTTGATGGCCTGTATGATTGCCAGAATATCGCGCGGCGAGGCCCCGACGGCGTTGAGGGCCTGAATCACCTGCCCGATGGTGGCTCCCTCGGGAATGCTGACCGGCTGAGCCCGTTGTTCGGTCACTTCCACTGACTGGTTGGGGACGATGACGGTCTCGCCCTCTCCAAACGGATTGGGTTGGGAGATGGCGAACTGAGTCCCGATTTCGACGGTCAGCGAGCCATGCACGATGGTTACTTCTGAGATGAGGACGTCCTTGCCGAAGATGACCGTTCCCGTCTTCTCGTTCATGACCACCTTGGCGCGGACGTCCACTTCGACGGGCTGTGTCTCAACCATGCTGATGAAGTCCACCACCGAAGGGCGGTACTTTTGGGGCACGATGACGCGCACGGTGCGCGAATCAATGGCTTGGGCGAGTTGCTGGCCCATGGCGCTGTCGACGGCCGAAGCTACACGCTTGGCGGTGAGGAAGTCGTCCTGA
The DNA here is from genome assembly GCA_035471925.1 of Acidobacteriota bacterium. Taxonomy (GTDB): domain Bacteria; phylum Acidobacteriota; class UBA6911; order RPQK01; family DATIPO01; genus JANQFM01. Next base: position 173,717 of record DATIPO010000059.1, on the reverse strand, counting down.
AAGAGCACCAAGTCAAGATAATCGCGTCCTTGCAGGGTGAAGCCGACCTCGCGTTCCACGAAGGCGCCGTTGGGGACGCGTCCAGCCGTGGGCTGATTGCGCTGCACCGAGGTAGTGGGCGTGCTGACCGAGAATCCGCCGATGGACACCGCACCCTGGGCCACGGCATAGATCTCTCCGTTGGCGGCCTTGAGCGGCGTCATCAGAAGCACGCCGCCCTGCAAGCTCTCAGCGTCGCCCAGCGAGGAGACGGTGACGTCAATGGTGGATCCGGCGCGGGCGAAGGGCGGGAGGGTGGCGGTCACTGTGACAGCAGCCACATTGGAGATCTGGATCCGCCGGGGATCGATCTGAATCCCTTCACGCTCGAGCATGTTGGCCAGCATTTGAGCGGTGAAGAACGTCTGACGGCTGTCGCCGGTGCCGTCGAGTCCGACGATCAAACCCTGTCCCATGAGCTGGTTGCCGCGCACGCCTTGAAAAGAAGCGACGTCCTTGATGCGCGAATCGGCAGCTTGGGCCGAAGCGGCTAGCAGTCCCAGGACAAGCAGTCCGCCGGTCAGTCTCTTGAGATTGAGCTGGTTTGAGAACATGGCTTACTCCCGCCTGCCCTTAGAAGGGCCAGAATCCCGAAAGAATCTTGTAGAGGATGCCCGGCTTTTGGGCCTGGGCGACAATTCCCCGCCCTTCCACCGAAATCTCCATTTCAGCCAGCGAGGTGGAGGCCACGATGTTCTGGGGTGAAATGTCGCTGGGCCTGATCACGCCGCGCACGACCACGATCTGGCGCTCGCCGTTGATGACCACCTCGCGGTTGCCTTCCAGCAGCAGATTGCCGTTGGGTAGAACCTCGACGACCCGTGCCGTCACACTTGTGAACAGGCTGTTGGAACGGGTGGTGGAGGCGGTTCCCTGGAAATTCGATTCGCGGCTGGCATCCAGCAGCCCAGGAAGTTCGCTGATGCGTTTCTCCAGGCCGAAGAGTCCGTCGGCGCCGGAGTCGAAATCGCTGGACTTGGCGCTGTCGGTGGTGGCCTGGCTGACCGCGCTGGTCGATTCCCGGACGGCAATGGTGACGATGTCGGCCACTTGGTAGGCCTTGACGTCGCGGAAGACGTCGGAGCGCTGGCTGCGGTCGCTCCACAGCGAGCCGCTGTCCTGGCGGTTGTCGCTGGGCAGGTTGCGGGCCTGCTCAACGTACTGCCTGAGTCCGCCGCGGACGGGACCGGGAGTCTTGGCCGATTCGCCGCAGGCCGCCGTAGCCAGGGCCGTGATGGAAAGAAGGCTGATGATACGCAGAATCCTCATTGTCGTGCCCTTCCAGGAAGATTGACTTGAACTTCTTTGCTGCCGGTGATGACGGCGCGGACGACTTTCTTGCTGTGCAGGTTTTCCACTGCGATCTGCTCGCCCATCGATCCACTGCCCTTGGCCCGTCCCGTAGTGCTGATCAGAAAGCTGGGTCCGCGGGCCAGAAGCGTGACGATGTCGCCGTGGCGCACCAGGTCGGGACGGTGCAGAAAGCGTCCGCTGAGAGGTTGTCCGGCGGGAGAGAACCGCCGCGTCACGGTTCCCACCACGGCCTGCAAATCAGAGAAGTAATCACCTGACCGTTGCATCTGCCGCTGCTCCAGTCCGACGTCGGCTGCCGTAATGCGGTGTCCGGAGGGCAAGTCCCTGAGAGCCACCACAACCGGACGTTCGAGCGAAAGCGAGGCGCGGACCCATTGGCTGCGCTGGAGCCGGCCCTCCAACATCAGATTGAGTTTGATGCTGACGCTGGAGAGGTTGCCCAGACGGCTGGGAGGCACGACCGCAATGTCGAGTTGGCCCTTGGGAAGAACAGTATCGACGGGCGCCTGCACTGAAAGCACCCGGTAGCCCTGGGGCTCGAAGTGAGCCCGCACGGCTTCTTCCATCTCGGAGGCGCTCACCAAACGGCTGGAACGCGTGACCAAGACCTTGTCGTCCTTCATCATCAGTCGGACGTCCTCTCGGCGCTTGCCCCACTTGCGCAGCAGGCCCTCGATCTCGGAGCGGCTGATCCAGCGGTAATTGCCGGCGTAAGGAGCGTAGCCGAGAGGAATGGCGGCCAGTTCAGAATCGTCGGGCCTGATGACGGCGATGTCGCCCAGCACCAAGGTCTCGGAGTCAATCTCGGCTTGCCGGGCCACTTCGATGGTCTGAGCCTGCACCCAGGACAGCGAGGACAGCCAAAGCAGGATAAACACTCCCGCCAGTGCAGTCTTGGTCCAGGTGCTGGTGGAGTCAGTATTGGAAAAATTCATGATTAGCGGGTCAGGTTATTAAGCTCTTGATACATCTGGTCGGCGGCCCTGAGCACCCTCGAGTTGGACTCGTAGGCCCGTTGACTGACGATCAGGTTGACCATTTCTTCCACAATGTTGACGTTGCTGCTTTCCAGGAACTTGTGCAGCAGCGAGCCCAGTCCGTTCTCGCCCGGGATGCCGTCCACGGCATCCCCGCTGGAGGCCGTCGGCAGATAGAGGTTGCGGCCGATGCTGTTGAGTCCGGCGGGATTGGCGAAAGCCGCCAATTGAATCTGTCCCGCCTGCTGGGCGTTGGGATCGCCAGGCAGGTTGTAGGAAACCGTTCCGTCGGAGCCGATGAGGACGTTGGTGGCCTCAGTGGGGATGGTGATTTGAGGTTCGATCGGATCGCCGTTGGCCGTGACCATGATGCCGTCGCGCGACAGATGGAAATTTCCGGCCCGGGTGTAGGCGGTGTTCCCGTCAGCCAAGCGGACCCGGAAGAAGCCGTCGCCCTCGATGGCCACGTCGAAGTCGTTGCCGGTCTGCACGTAGTCGCCCTGGAGAAAGACGATGCCGTTGGAAACGGCCCGGGTTCCCAGTCCGATCTGCAGTCCGGTGGGGACTTCCGTGGCCGTGGTGGCGTTGCCGCCCGGCGAAACCAGATTTTGGTAAAGCAGGTCCTCGAACTGCGTCCGGCGCTGCTTGAATCCTGTGGTGTTGGTGTTGGCCAGGTTGTGCGAGATGTTGTCGATGTTGGTCTGAGTGGCCTCCATCCCGCTGGCGGCGCTGTACATGGCTCTCAACATGAGTCTTTCCCTTTCCTGCGTGTTAGACGCGTGCGATCTCGTTGATGGCTTTTTGATCAACGTCTCGACTCATCATCCTCATGGCGCGGGCCAGCATTTCGAAGGTGCGCATGTTGTGCAATGCGTCGGCCAGCCCATCCACGGGATTGACGTTTGATCTCTCGAGAAACCCTTGTTTGACTGAAAGGTTCTGGGGAGGCTGCGCTTCAGCTCCTTCAGCGGCCTGGAACAGTACGCCTCCGGTCTTGGTCAGTTGCGACTTGTCGGCGAAGTCGACAATCTGGATGCGTCCGGCCAGTACGCCGTCTACGCTGACGTCACCCCGCGATCCGACTTGAATCTGTCCCTGAGGAGGCAAAACGATGGGACGGTCGTTGTCATTGAGCAGCGGCTGCCCCATCTGGTTGACCAGGCGGCGGTCGGAATCGATGGTGAACTGTCCGTTGCGTGTGTAGCGGACTCCCTGTTCGGTTTGGACTGCGAAGAAGCCGTCGGCGGCCAGGGCCAGGTCGAGCGGGTTGTCGGTGCGCTGCAAGGGTCCCGCGGAAAAGTCGGTGGAGGCCTCTTCAACAACCACGGAATCAGCCAAAGCTCTCTCCAGGGGCGAGCCCTCGACACGGTTGAAGATGTTGTAGAAGACCATGTCGCGCTTGTATCCCGCCACCGAAGCATTGGCCATGTTGTTGGCCGCCACCTCCAGCGTCTGGGAGCGGCTCTTGAGTCCGGCCGCCGCAATGTAGAGTCCGTGATTCATGCCTGTCCTCTTCCTTTCCTACCGTCCACCAGTTGCATGGCCTGTGCCATTCGCCCGATGCCCGTCGTCCGGGGCTTTGGGCGACAGTGGGCACTTCAGTTGGGCAACTCTTGCCTACCCGGAGCGGCAGATCCTGCCGCCGTTTCCTGGGAGTGGATGAATTGCTTCAGACCCAGCACCAGTTCGGTCTCGCCGCGCGACACTTTGAGGCGGCGCGAGATGTCCTTGGAGGGAACGCCCCGGCGGGCCAAGCTGTAGATATGGTGCTTCTTGTCGATCGGACTGTAACGGCGCGTCCAGGACGATCGGGCCGCTTTCGTCTGGTCCTTGTCTTCTGGCGGGGACTCTTGGAAAACCACCGCCCGCGGCTGGCCTAGCGCCCCTTGGCTGAGCTGAAGCGCAGCCAGACTGTCCTGTCGTCTCTGCAGCTTTTTCATATCAGCCTTGAGGTCGCCCAGTTGCGCCCGCAGTTCCTTATGGGCGGCGGCCTGCTCTTGGCGCAAACGCCCGGTGTCGCGTTTCTGCCGGCGGTTGAGCGCGTCGACGACTTTCAGAGTCTTGTTCTCGCCGCGGCCCAGCACGATTCCCAGCGCCATCAGATTGACCAGGAATGAAACGGCGACAGCGGCCGCTCCGATGGTGACGGGATCGAGTTGTTGAAGATCTGTCAGGACGTCCATGGCCTCAGCCTCCCAGGGAGTGAATGCGGTCTTCAGGTGAATCGATTTGCAGGATCTTGATGCCGTAGTAGCCGTCGACGACCACCACTTCGCCATGAGCGAAGGGCCGTTCGTTGATTCTGAGGACCACGGGATCGTCGGCTGCCCGGTCAAGTTCCAGCACCGACCCGGAGGTCATCTCCAAAATGTCCTTGAGTGGCCACGTGGTCGATCCGAAGCTGACCGTGATGGGCAGTTCGATGTCTAAAATGCGCTGGATGTTTTCGCTATGCTTTTCTTTTCCGCTCATGATCTGCTCCTTGGCGGCTTAGGCCGTTTGAATGGCCCGGTGGCCGTTTGAAAGCACCACTTGCCCCTTGAATTTGGGGGAACCGTTGACGCTCAGGTCAACCGGTCCGTCCACCCGCTGGTCGAGGCGGACGACGTCGCCGCGTTGCATGTCGAGAAGCTGGCCCACGCTGATGCTCGTTCCCCGTACTTCGGCGTTGAGTCCGGTGGGCATATCAGCCATCAGTCGGTGAATGCGTTCCCGAGACTCCTCGGGATTCTGACCGCTGCGTCCGTAGGACTGCATTTCCATCTTGTTCTTGAATTTGAGCAGCATCAGCCCGGGGATGCCCCAGAAAACCTGGCCCTCGGTCTCGCCGGCCCGCATGAGCATGATGATGGAGATCATGTTCTCGCCGTGAGAGTAAAGCTGAAGGAAGCCGGGACGGGTTTCGCGGCTTTCGATCTCCATGTCGAAGGCCATCACCCGGGCCCAGGCTTGGCGGAACTCCTGGCAAAAGACGGTCACTATCCCTTCCATGACCGACTGGTCGAGTTCGGTAATGGAGCGCTTGATCTTGGGCACTGATCCGTTGCCTCCCATGAGCAGGTCCACCATGGCGTGGACCAGCCTCGATTCCAGGCACAGGGCCACATTGAGTCCCATGGGATTGAGGCGCAGCGACCAGATAGAGGAGGGTTCGGGAAGGCCTTGGATGAACTCGCGGTAGGAAAGCTGGTCCATGCCTTCCACCTTGAGGTTGACTTGGGCCCGCAGAGCCGCAGCCATAGTGGAAATGCCGTTCTGAGCAAAGGAATCGAGGACGACGTTGAGCGTGTTTTCCAACTCCGTCCCCAACCCCTGGGGCTTGAGGATGGGAAACACGTTGCGGCTGACCGAAAGTGAACGCTTGGGCCCTGATTCGCTTCCGTCGGTTTGGGCGTCCACCGAGGCCAGGATGTCTTCGGCTTTGGCTGTATCGGCCGCCTTCTCCTCGCCGCTCTCCCCGGAGGCTTTGGCCTCCTTCTTCTTCTTGGCACCCGACTCCGATCCCAGGAGCGCGCTGATTTCGTCTTGGCTGAGGATCTGATCGCTCATGGCTTTACCTCAAGGTCCTATCTTTTGAAGGCTTTCTGCATGCGGGCCCGCAGGCGCAGCATGGCCCGAGTGTGCAACTGAGATATTCGGGACTCGTTGACTCCCAAGATCTTGCCGATCTCCTTCATCGTCAGTTCCTCGTCGTAGTAGAGGGCGATGACCAACTGCTCCCGTTCGGGCAGGATCTTGATGAACTTGGTCAGCATTTCGCGGATCTCGCTCTTGAGGCACATCTCGAAAGGCGAGTCGTCTTCGTCGGCGGCGGGGACGTAACGCAGCGGAACGTCGTCCGAGTCGCCTTTGTCCCCGGCCTCTTCAGCAATCTGGAAATGACCGATGTTGAGTCCCTTGAGCTGGTCGACGAGGGCGTGGAATTCCTTCAGGCTGAGCCCCAGCTCCTCGGCAATCTCTTCGTCCTCGGCCGAGCGTCCCAGGCGCTGTTCCAGACGGGCGTAAGCCTCCTCGACCTCCTTGCTGCGCTTGCGCAAGGACCGGGGTGCCCAGTCGAGGTCGCGCAGGCTGTCCAGAATGGCGCCCCGGATGCGGACCTCGGCGTAGGTCTTGAACTTGACTCCCTTGTTCTCGTCGAATTTCTCGTAGGCATCCAATAAGCCGATGACACCGGCGCTGATCAGGTCATCGAGTTGGACATCGGGCGGCAGTTTGGCCGCGATGCGCTGGGCGATGTACTTGATCTGCTGTAAGTGCTTGAGCACGACTTCGTCGCGCCGCTCCTCGGGCGTCTGCCCTGTCGACTTCTGATAGGCTTTCACTTTGAGTGCGTTGCCTGCCGTTGCCATTGACCTGTCTCCCATTGCTCTGCTAGTTGCTCTGTTCTGACCGATTTCGTTGGCTCAACTCGTGCGCGATGCGGTTCAAACAACGTCCAGCCGCGCTGTGAGGCCGAGTGACCATGAGGGGGACCTGCTGCACTACCGCCTCGTGAACGCTCTCGTCTTTGGGCACATAGCCCAGCAAGTTGAGCCGGCGGCCCAGAAAGCGGTCGGCCACCCGGGATAACTGTCCAAAAACCTCCGCCGCCTCCTCTTCGTCCTCAGCCGAGTTGACCACCACGAACAACTCCTTATCGCGGTTGCCCTTGTGAAACACCTTGATGAGGGCATAGGCATCGACGATTGCAGTGGGCTCGGGGACCAGCACCACGATGACTTGGCGGGAGTAGTGGAGCAGACCCATCACGTTCTGCGAGATGCCGGCCGCCGTGTCGATGAGGACGTAGTCGTAGTCCTCCATCAGTTGATTGAGCTGATCGAGGATGTGCATGCGTCGGGCCTCTCCCAGTTCGCTCATCTCCTGGATGCCTGAACTGGCGGGTATCACGTCCACGTTCTCGGGCCCTTCCATGACGATGGAGCGGAGAGGCACGATCCCCTCCACCACGTGGCCCAGGTGATATCCGGGCGTCAGTCCCAGAAAGACGTCGACGTTGGCCAGTCCGAAGTCGGCGTCCAGGACGGCCACGCGGTGGCCCTGGCGGCTGAGGGAAATGGCCAGGTTGACCGAAAGATTGGTCTTGCCCACCCCTCCCTTGCCGCTGGTAACGGCCAGCACCTGGCAATGCCGGCCTTGAAATGTCGGAAACGGGCCCCTGCTCTGTACGATTTGTCGAAGAGCTGCAGCTTGATCAGCCATGGAGATCTTTGTCCTCTTCTACTCCGGAACCACAAGTTCCGAAATGAAACGGGGGCTGGGCACCTGAATGTCGTCAGGCACGGCCTGTCCGTTGGTCACGTAAGAGAGCGGCATCCCGCTCAAAATCACTTCGCCGGCGATCGAACCATAGGTGGAGGTTTCGTCCAGCTTGGTGAAAACCAGTTTGTCGGGGGCATAGTCCCCGAATGCCTCGATGATTTCCCGCAAGTCGTCTGCCTTGGTGGTGATGCTCAAGACCAAGTGCTTTTCGATGTCCTGCCGGCGTCGAAGGAAAGCGCTCAAAGCCGCCATCTCTCCGGTCTGCTTGTGGGAATGGCCGGTGGTGTCGATGAGCACGCAATCGCGCTGGGAGGCGGCCTCTTCGATGGCCCGCTCCAGTTCGGCGATGCCCGTCACGACCCGCACCGGAACCCCGATGATGTCGGCGTACGTGCGCAGTTGCTCGGCCGCAGCGATACGGTAGTTGTCGAGCGTGATCAGTTGCACCCGCTTGTGCTCGCCCAAAGCAAAGATGGCGGCCAGTTTGGCGATGGTAGTGGTCTTTCCCACTCCGGTCGGACCGATGAAGATGGCGGCCCGGGTCTGATCGCAGTCGAAGGGCGAAGTCTGCACCATGCGCTGCAAAGCCTCGCGCAGGAAAGGCCGCAGGGAACTTTCTTGGCGCGGGTCATCCCCGGGTGCGGCCTGGGAACGCCTGCGCAGTGCATAGCGCAGCATCGAGTGAGCCAGGTCGCGGTCCACGCCCTGGGCAATCAGGTGGGCCATCTCGACGGCCGCTTCCTCGCTATGCTTCCAATCCGCTTTGGAGTCCTGTGAGTCCCAAAGCCGGCTGAGGCTGACGGCGGCCTTGCCTCCGCGCTCTTCGCGGCGACTGACGACTTTCTTGAGCTTTTCCAGTTCTTGGGCCAAGCGTTCGAGTTGAGGCTTGAGATCCTGCGAATCACCGCCGGAGGGCCGCTTCATGACCGCCCCGGAAGGCTTGATGGCGCTCTGGCGCTCTGGGCGCGGCGGTCCCAGGGCCACTTCATAGGCATCGACGGGTTTTCGCTGACGTCCAGAGGCGGACCGGCTGGAAGCTGCTGAAAAAGCGTCCTCAGCCGACGCTGCATCGTCGTCCTTACCGAGCGTGGCGCCAGATTCGCCATTGAGACCCGCCAAGGCGGCGGCCTTAGCCTCGCTGGCGGCGGTGATCTCGTAGGCTACCTTGGGCATCAGTCCCAGCAGGCCTCGCGACTTGGTTCGCTTAGTGTTGAGAATGACGGCATCGCTGCCCAGGTCGTTCTTGATCTCTTCCAGGGCCTTGGTTACGGAATGGGTCCGGTACGTCTTGATCTTCATCGCTCAATCACCCCCAGGGAACTGACCCGTGCGTGGGCGGGAATCTCGTTGTGGGAAATCACCACCAGGGACGGCATCACCCGTTCCACCAGCCGCTTGAGGTGCAGGCGCACCTCTGAACTTGTCAACAAGAGCGGATATCCGTCGAAGCTTCCCTGCTCGACCGCCGCTTGGATCTTCTGCACCAGTTCGCGCGCCGTCTCAGGATCGAGAGCCAGATAGCTGTCCTGTTCGGTCACCGTTACGGCCTCTGAGAATGCCCTTTCGATCTCAGGCGATAGGGTGAAGGCCTTGAGGCGGCCCTCCCCGTCCATGTGCTGCTGGCAGATCGAGCGTCCCAGACCCTGGCGCACGTATTCGGTCAGCAGGGAAACGTTCTTGGTCATGGGAGCATAGTCGGCCAGGGTTTCGAGAATGGTGACCATGTCGCGTATCGACACCCGCTCGCGAAGCAGATTCTGCAGCACTTTCTGCACTTGGCCTACGTTGAGGACCTTGGGGATCAACTCCTCGACTACCTTGGGATGAGTCTCGTTGACGTTGTCGATAAGGGTCTTGACCTCCTGGCGTCCCAGCAGTTCGTGAAGATGGCTTTTGATGACCTCGGTCAGATGAGTGGCCAGGACGGTCGTGTTGTCGACCACGGTGTAGCCAGCCAACTGGGCCTGCTCGCGGTTCTCGGGTTTGATCCACAGCGCGGGGAGCTGGAAGGTCGGTTCCTGGGTCGGCGTGCCGTTGATGTCTCCGCTGATCTGGCCGGGATCGATGGCCATCAACTGGTCGGGCATCAGTTCCGCCCGGGCAATCTCGACTCCCTTAAGGAGGATGCGGTATTCCTTGGGATTCAGTTGCAGGTTGTCGGTGATGTGCACGGGCGGAACGATCATGCCCAGATCCAGTGCGATCTGGCGGCGGATGGACTTGACCCGTCCCAGGAAGTCGGCACCGCCTTTGTTGTCCACCAACTGGATCAACTGGTAGCCCAACTCCAGGCCCAGCGGATCGAGGCGCATGAGCTGCTCCATGCGCTCTTCCTTCTCGTCCTCGTCTCGGCTCTCCTGTTCGTCCTCGGGCGTCACTGGATGGGCCAGGTTCTTCTGCTCGCGACGGACGAAGTAGGCCACGGCTCCCACTGAGGTCCCCAGGATGAGGAAGGACATCGTAGGCAGTCCCGGCACCAGAGCCAGCAAGAAGAGGGCTCCCGCCGCCATGGCTACGGGCTTGGGATTGTTGAAGAGCTGTTGGCCCACGTCCTCGCCCAGATTGGTCTGGTTGGCGGCGCGGGTGGTCATGATGCCCGCGGTGATGGAGATGAGGAGCGAAGGAATGGCCGACACCAGGCCGTCGCCGATGGTCAGGACGGTGAAGGTCTCCAGGGCGGCGCTCAAATCCATGCCGTGCAGACCCACTCCGATGGCGAATCCGGCCAGGATGTTGATGAGCGTGATGATGATGCCCGCCACGGCGTCCCGCTGAGTGAAGCGGACGGCTCCGTCCATGGCGCCGTAGAATTCAGCTTCGGCGGCCACCTTGTCGCGCCGTTCCCGGGCCTCCCGCTCATCGATGAGTCCGGCGTTGAGGTCGGCGTCGATGCTCATTTGTTTTCCGGGCATGGCGTCCAGCGTGAAGCGGGCCGTGACCTCGGAGATGCGCACCGCGCCGTGGTTGACCACGATGTACTGAATCGCAATCAGCACCAGGAAGATGACCACTCCCACCACGTAGTTGCCGCCCACCACGAACTGTCCAAAGGCCTCGATCACCTTCCCCGCCGCCTGCGAACCTTCAGGTCCGTGGAGCAGGATGAGCCGAGTCGAAGCCACGTTGAGAGAAAGGCGGAAGAGGGTGAAGAGCAGAAGCAGCGTGGGGAAAACCGAGAAGTTGAGGGGCGCCAATACATAGAGCGACACCAGCAAGATGATGACGCTCATCGCGATATTGAAGGCGATGAGGATATCGAGCAGAGGCGACGGAAGCGGAATCAGGATGACGGCAAGCATGCCGATAACGGCCGCCGCCATAAGGGCGTCAGACCTCGGCTGGAATCCGCCAAGCCTTCCAATCGCCAGTCCTGTGGTTGCTGTGCTCATGGCTGCCAACTCGTCTGCAAAAACCTCCTGCCGGGGTCAGAGGAGCAAGATCAGTGCCAATTCTCTTCCTTAAGGCGATATACATATGCCAAGACTTGGGCGACGGCCTTGAAGAGGTCTGCCGGAATCTCGGCTCCGACCTCGGCCGACTTGTACAAGGCTTGAGCCAGGGGAACGTTCTCCACTTGCGGGACGTCATGCTCTGTGGCCAATTCCTTGATGCGGCGCGCCAGGTGTCCCTGGCCCTTGGCCAGGACCAGCGGAGCCGCCATCGACTCCATGTCGTACTGGAGGGCTACCGCGTAGTGGGAGGGATTGGTGATCACCACGTCGGCCTCTGGAACCGCCGCCATCATGCGTTTGCGGGCCATGTCGCGTTGCAGCTTGCGGATGCGTCCCTTGACCAGAGGATTGCCTTCGGTGTTCTTCAGATCCTCTTTGACTTCTTGCTTGGTCTGCTTAAGATCTTCCTCGAACTTGTACTTCTGGAACACATAATCGGCCACGCCCAACACCGCCAGGAACAGTGCGATCTTGATGCCCAGGGCGAAGAGAAAGCGGCCCAGCAGCACCAGCGAACCTTCCACCCGAAGCAGCGACAGCTTCTGGAATTCCGGGAGGTGGTCGCGCACCGAGTCGTATCCCAGCCAAGCGATAACCACGATGAGCAGGACCGATTTGGCCAACTGCATCAGTCCCTGCTTGGAAAAGACCTTCTCCAGCCCTTTCTTTGGGTTGAGGCCGTCCAGCTTAGGCTTGAGATTGTGGGAAGAAATCAGGAATCCACTCTGAAGTCCTTGAGTGGCAAATCCGATAAGAAGCGTCAAGAGAACGAGGGGCGCCGCCAATTTCATGACGGTGAAGATGGCGTTCTGAAAAATGACTTCAGTCGTCAAAAGATTGACGTTCGCATTGAGATAGGCACCCCAGGTTCGGCGCAAGACCCCTTGCAGTTGTCCGAAGACGTAGGCTCCGCCCAGCCCCATGAAAAGGACGGTGGTCAGGAAGACGAAAGACTGGGAAAGGTCGCGGCTGCGGGCCACCTGTCCCTTCTCGCGGGCGTCCCTGCGTTTCTTCGGAGTTGGTTTTTCTGTCTTGTCCGATCTCGCCATCGCAAAGGGGGGAGAAGCAAATTCCCTTCCAGATGACGGTTTCACTCCCGCGTTGGCGGACGCCGGCTCGCTCTGGGGCCACGACCCAAGTCGGCTGCAAGGTCTCCGAGCGGTGGCCAGTTTCGCCTCTATGAAGCATCGTTTGCGGCGGCCCAACAGCCCCCCGGGACTGCAATTGTCTGCCTAACCCAGCAGCCCGTCCAACCTTCGGTGACTCGAGGCTTGTTTCCGGACGCCCAGAGGCTGCCCAGGCAAACGTCTTGCCGTGGACAAGACCCGTCTCGTGGGATAAATTGCCGGACATGCGGTCCGTGCCTTTCAGCACGCCCTTTGCTGGAAAGGAGCTTTCCAAATGAACGAAGTCCAGAGAACCCAGGCCACCCCAGGCGGAACCGACCGACGGGTCAATGTCCTCTTCGTAATCGCCGGACTGCTGCTGATCGCTTTGGTCTACGCCTTGACAACGTCTCCTCCCCTGTCGGCAGAGCCTCCCCAAGGGACCTTTCAAGAGGCTCTTGACCGCGCCATGAGCCTCAGCACTCTGAACGTCACCCGGCACCTGGAAGCCCTGACGCCCGAGAACTCCAGCCTCCACTGGGACAGCACTGATCCTCGATCGCCTAAGGTCCTGGTCGCCACTTGGACCAGCTATGACGGGTACCCGCGGAACAAGGAGCAGACCTGTTCCCTGGCCCGCCAAGTCTGGGTGACACCGGTCCCGCAAGTGCAGGGATTCTGCCGCGGTTCACGACTCTCCGGCTCGGCCCTCGAGGATCGACTTGTGCAGTATCTGGGACTGGCGCCGGGTAGCGCTTACCAGACTGTGGTTGAGTTGTGGGTCAACCCGGGGGACATCTTCCGCCCCTGTCCCGACCCCGAAATCGACGATAGGGAATGCAGCCCCGGCTTGCCCGTGCTTTCTGACAATCCGACTGCCAACGACCTGGAGCACGCCCGCTGGTTCCAGCAGCAAGTCGAAACCTACTACGGCGACACCCCACTGCCCTGGACACGCCTGGGCTACACCTATGACTGGGCGAGCCCCACCCGTCCCGTGGGGGCCAGCGAATACATCATCCGCCAAGGCGCCGAGGTTTTCGTCTCCTCCGTCACCCCCACTGGCGACTACTGCTCACCTGATGCCAACCTCCCCCGCAATCCGGCACCCACCGGGGCGTCCAGCGTCGGCCCTTGCTGAACACCACCGGAGCAACCCGCTTGAGGCCAGCCTCGGGGAGCGGACCCCCTGCAGGCGTCCCCCGTTTGGGGATTAGCCAATCGTCAAGCAACACATGCGCAGGTCTGAGAGAGAGGACACGAGTCTCTGCTATCTTGGTGGGGTTATGGAGGCGGAATTCTGGATTCGGGATGTTGGGGTTCGCGGGGATGTGATCCTCTCGCCGATGGCGGGGTTCAGCGATCTTCCCTACCGCTCGCTGTGCCGCGAGTACGGGTCGGCGATGAGCTATACCGAATTCGTGTCGGCTCTGGCCTATCTGGCCGGTCCCAACCAGAAGACCCTCAGGATGCTGGCCTATTCGCCCGCTGAGCGGCCCATGGTGTTCCAGATCTTCGACAGTGATGAGGACCGCATCGTGGAGTGCGCGAGGCGGCTGGAGGAAATGAAGCCCGACATCATCGACCTCAATATGGGCTGCTCGGTGCGCAAAGTAAGCGGACGCGGGGCCGGGGCTGCCCTGCTCAGGGATCCGCGCAAGATCGGGCGAATCTTTAATCGGCTGTCCAAGACGCTGAAGGTTCCCGTAACGGGCAAAGTCCGGCTGGGGTGGGATGACGATGAGCTGACCTATGTCGACGTCGTCAAAGCCATGCAGGACAACGGCGCCTCGCTGGTGGCCGTGCACGGACGCACCAAGGTTCAGGCCTACAAGGGCGAAGCCGACTGGGCAGCCATTGCGCGCCTGGTCGAGGTGGCCCAGATTCCCGTCATCGGCAATGGCGACGTACGCACTCGGGAAGACATTGAACGCATAAAGGCACAGACCGGCTGCGCCGCCGTTATGGTGGGACGAGGAGCCATCGGACATCCCTGGATCTTCCGCCGCCTCAACCGCGATGAGGTGCCTTTCGAGGAGAAGGCCACCTTCTTGCGGCGCCATTTCGATTCCATGGCGGAGTTCTACGGCGAAAAAGTGGCCTTGATTCTGGTGCGCAAGCACATCGTCCGCTACCTCAAGCAGTATTCAGGCATTAAGGACCTTTACAAGAAGCTGGTCCAGATCGAATCGCGCCAGCAAATGGAGGATGGCCTGCAAGCCGTGGGGCATCGGCTGCGCGATAGCGGGCAAGGACTGCCTGATGTGCTCCCTGGAGAGGTCCAGCCGCGCCAATGCGCCTCCTGCGGCTAAGGCCTTCTTCCTGATTCGAGAGTTCCCGGCTATAGCCTCGTCGAGCTGACCCTGTGCCATCCTTTTCGCAGGCTTCTTTTTGCTTTCACCTCTGTTGCCAGGGGTGGACTGCATCCGGCAGCGCTGGCTTGGGCTCGCCCTGGGCTGCTTCACGGCTCGCGAGTCCCGCCTTCCAGATGGCTCTCGCCTAAACGGGGGGAGTGGGCGATAATGGAGCGATAGTAGTCGGAGCGGAACTATTTGGGGTCTGTTGCATACCATGTAGGCGCAGAGTCTGATGGAGCGGAGACAATCTGACCGACTAGCGATTAGGCCGAAAAGCGGTCTCACCGACGAGCGAGGGGAGTGAGAGCGGCGGCCGACCGGATCAGAGAAGCCAGTTGAGGATGTAAGCATGATTCTATTGCGGCGAGACGTAGTGTTGTTGACTTCGGTGCTTGGGGCCCTATCGCTTGCATTTTCAGGATCGGTTCTGGGGCAGCAAGCGCCCTCAGAGGCTCGGGTTGAGCAATTTTCACCTCAAGGTGAAGTTCGGGCGGTTCGGCAGGTGCGGGCGGTGTTTTCCGACCCCATGGTGGCCTTTGGAGATCCCCATGCTCAAGCTCCCTTCGAAGTTGAGTGTCCGATTGAGGGCTCAGGACGTTGGGAAGATACCCGCAACTGGATCTACGACTTCGAGCATGACCTGTCCGCCGGGGTCCGCTGCACCTTCCGTTTGAAAGACCATCTTCGGACCCAGGAAGGGCAGGCGCTGGCCGGTTCCAGCAGCTTCTCCTTTTCCACTGGCGGCCCCTCGATCCTGCAGGCCGAACCTTATGAAGGGCACACCCGGATCGCCGAAGACCAAGCCTTCATCCTGCAACTGAGCGGAGAGCCCGACCTGGAAACGGTGCGCCGCCAGGCGGCCTTTGTGGTTGAGGGACTGGGCGAGCAAGTCCCATTGCGCTTGATCGAAGGGGAGCAGCGCGAGGCCATTCTGAAGAGCCATTGGCGCTTCCGTGACAAGACAGAGGACCCTGAAATCGTTGTCGTGCAGGCTCGGCAGGTTTTCTCCGCGGAAAAGCGGGTGACCTTGCTATGGGACGAAGGCATCGAGTCGGTCAACGGCGTGCCCACCAGCCAGCCTCAGACCCTGGTCTACAAGACTCGACCAGACTTCACAGCCCACTTGAACTGCTCCCGTGAAAATGCCCGTGAAAACTGTATTCCTATCGAAGATCTATACCTGAGGTTTTCGGCCCAGGTCGAGTGGGAAAAGGCATCCCAAGCCGAGTTAAGAGGACCTTCAGGCAAGGTTTGGAAGCCCTGGCGGCGCCAAGACGACAATGACAATCTCGTGTCGCAACTGACCTTTCAAGCGCCCTTTCCGCCCGAGACAGACCTCACCCTCCACCTCCCGGACGACCTGCGGGACGATGCCGGACGCCTTCTGGTCAACGCTTCCCGCTTTCCGCTGACGGTGCCCATCGACAGCTACCCTCCGCTCGCCAAGTTCGCGGCCGACTTCGGCATTCTGGAATGGAAGGCTGATCCCGTCCTGCCGGTGACCCTGCGGGCGGTGGAGAGCGAGTTGCCTGGACTTCGGGCCAACCCAGCCTTGCCCGGACGTACCCTGCGGCTGGAGCCGGGACGGGCCGAATCCCTGATCAGTTGGCTCAACCGCCTGCAGGGCAACGAATGGGAGATGCGCAAGACCTCCATCTTTACTGATGGAGACTCGACCCAAAGCATCAGCCTCCCCAAGCCCCATGAGGCCGAGGACTTCGAAGTGGTGGGGATTCCCCTGCCCGAGCCCGGCTTCTATATCGTGGAACTGCAAAGCGAGATTTTGGGAGGGGCCCTGCTCGACCGTCCGGGACCCATGTACGTGCGCTCAGCGGCTTTGGTTACCGACTTGGCCGTCCACCTCAAGCAGGGACGCGAGAACTGGATGGTGTGGGTGACTTCCCTTTCCCAGGCCCAACCCGTAGCCGAGGCCGAGGTCAGCGTCTGGGACTGCAAAGGACGCCGTCTGGCAAGCGGACGCACCGATCCTCGCGGACTGGTCTTTTTCGAGGACCCGGCGGCTGAGATTCCCCGCTGCGGCTATGAGCAGTACCAGCGCGGACTGCTGGTGACCGCTTCCACCGGCCAGGACATGGGCTTCGTCCACACCACTTGGGACCAAGGCATCGAACCCTGGCGCTACGGAGTGCCCACGAGCTGGCGTCCCGAGGAGCCCCTCAAGGCCCACACCGTCTTCGGACGCACCTTGCTGCGGGCCGGAGAGACGCTGCACATGAAGCACCTCCTGCGCAAGCGCACGATGAAGGCCTTCGAGCCTCACGAGACACGTCCCAAGGGCCTCTTGCTGCGACACGGGGGAAGCGGCAAGGAATACCAGCTTCCTCTCTCCTGGAGCCAGGACGGCATCGCCCTCAACGAGTGGGACATCCCCCGCGACGTCCAGCTCGGCTTCTACCAGTCCTACCTGATCGAGAAGCTGGGCAAAGAGACTGGGCAGCAATGGCTCAGCGGCAGCTTCCGGGTGGAGGAATACCGGGTGCCGTTGGCGACCGCCGACATCCGTCCGCCGGACGGTCCCCTGATCGCTCCTGACCGGCTGGAGTTCGACCTCAACGTCCGCTATCTGGCTGGCGGCGCGGCTTCCCGCCTTCCGGTCAAGTTCCGCTACCAGCTCAACCGGCGAGGTGTTTCATTTGATCGCTTCCCCGGATTCAATTTCGCCTCCGGTCCCATCGAGGGCCAACGTCTCGTGGCGGCTGAAGCCGGGGGCTGGAATGGCGTGCAGAGCCGTGACACCCAGCTCGACGAGCAAGGCGGCGCCCGGGTGATGCTGGAAGACTTCCCCGCCATTCAGGCGCCCGCCCAATTGCGCAGCGAACTGGAGTTCCGCGATCCGGCTGGGGAAACCCAGACTGTGTCCTCTTCCCTCCCCTTGTGGCCCACTCCTCAACTCGTGGGACTCAAGATGGAAGGCTGGCACGCTGAGGCCGACAATCTGGCGTTCGTGGTGGGCGTAGCTGACGTGGACGGCGAGCCTCAGGAAAGAGCTCAGGTCAGCGTCGATCTCTACCAGCGCGTCACCTATTCCATCCGCAAACGCCTGGTGGGAGGGTTTTACTCTTACGATCACCACAGCGAAAACCAACTGGTCAAGCGCGGCGTGTGCAGCGGATCCACTGACGTGCTGGGACGCCTGGAGTGCCAGATCGAACCGGCCTTCTCGGGGACAGCCGTCCTGGAAGCCCGGCTGGAGACGCCCCAGGGGCCCTCGGTGACCACCAATTCGGTGTGGATCAGCGGACAGGATGACTGGTGGTACGAAGCGGCCGATCACGACCGCATTGACCTGATTCCGGAGCAGGCCCACTACGAGCCGGGCGAGACAGCGCGCCTTCACGCCCGGACGCCCTTTCGCCGTTCCACCGCGCTGGTGACGCTGGAGCGGGAGGGGGTCATGCAGGCCTGGGTGCGTCCGCTGTGGGCTGGCGATCCGGTGCTCGAAGTGCCGGTGTGCGAAACCTGTGCTCCCAACGTCTTCGTGTCGGCCCTGCTGGTGCGTCCACGGGTGGGCAACGTCCAGCCCACGGCCTTGGTCGACTTGGGCAAGCCCTCCTATCGCCTTGGGATCGCCGAGATCAAGGTGGGATGGCGCCGCCACCGGCTGCAAGTCAACGTCCGTCCCGAGCACGAGGTCTATAAGGTGCGCGAGAACGTGCCGGTAGAGATCGAAGTCCGCCAGGGGGACGGCTCCTTGCCGCCCCCCGGAAGCGAAATCGCCGTGGCCGCTGTCGATGAAGGACTTCTTGAACTCCAAGCCAACGGCAGTTGGGACCTGCTTGCGGCCATGATGGGAAGGCGCAGCTACGAAGTGTCCACCGCCACCGCCCAGATGCAGGTGGTGGGCAAGCGCCATTATGGGCTGAAAGCTCTGCCTCCGGGCGGGGGCGGCGGACGCAACCTCACCCGTGAACTCTTCGACACACTCCTCTTCTGGGATGGACAGGTCAAACTGGACGCCCAAGGACGAGCCCGAGTCACCATCCCCCTCAACGACTCCCTGACCACTTTCCGCATCGCCGCAGTGGCCAACGACCGTCTGCAGCGCTTCGGCTGGGGCTCTGCCACCGTGCGCACCACTCAAGACCTGATGCTCTTCTCGGGGCTGCCTCCGGTAGTGCGTGAAGGCGATGTCTTTCGGGCTGAGTTCACAGTCCGCAATGCCTCGGAACGCAGCCTCACAACAGATCTCCAACTGCAGATCAAGGACCTCGATTTCAACCCGCCCCCGCCGCAATCGGTCGAGCTCCAGCCAGGACAATCCAAAGTCCTGGAGTGGGAGGTCACGGTGCCAGTGGGCAGAGAACGGTTGGAATACCTGCTCATGGCCAGCTCCGCGGACGCCTCCGACAGCCTCAAAGTGAAGCAAGAGGTCGCGCCGGCCGTCCCCGTCCGCGTCTATCAATCCAGTTTGACCCGGGCCGACGAACCCATTCGACTCAGCGCCCAACCCCCTGCCCGCTCTCTGCCCAACCGCGGTGGAGTCGAAGTGCGCCTGAGTCCGACCCTGCTCGACGGCTTGGAGGGCGTGCGCGAGTACATGAGCCGCTATCCATACACCTGCTTCGAGCAAATGCTGTCGCAGGCGGTGGCCCTGCGTGATCAGGACGCCTACGCGCGCCTGACCGAGAAGCTGCCCATCTATATGGACGGAGACGGGCTCATCAAATACTTCCCCGGACCCTGGCAGGGAAGCGACGTCCTCACGTCGTATTTCGTGGCCATCACCCGGGAAGCCGGTTGGGACATTCCGCAAGCCCACCGCCAGCGCATCTTCGAGGCCCTGCGGGGCTTCGTGGAAGGACGCATCATCCGCGGCACAGGGCTGCCCACGGCCGACCTTTCGATCCGCAAGCTGGCCGCCGTGGCGGCGCTGTCCCGCCATAAGCAGGCCCAGGCCAGCCTGCTGGAGTCCATCACTTTGGAGCCCAACCTGTGGCCCACTTCGGCCCTACTCGACTGGATAGAGGTGCTGCGGCGGGTTCCCGAGGTGCCAGAGGCCGGCCGGCGGCGGCCGGAAGCCCTGCAGATCCTGCGCTCGCGCCTCGACTTTCGGGGGACAGCCATGGGTTTCTCCAGCGAGGCACGCGACCGTCTCTGGTGGCTCATGATCAGCCCCGACCTCAACGCCGTGCGCACTCTCCTCACGCTGATGCGCAGCCAAGACGGCGCTCAATGGGATGACGACATGGCGCGCCTGGTGCGAGGAGTCCTGCAGCGGCGCCATCGTGGACACTGGGACATCACTCCCGCCAACGCCTGGGGAGTCCTGGCCATCGAAGATTTTGCGCGCCGTTTCGAGGACCGGCCCGTAAGCGGACAGAGCCGCGTCCGTTTGGACGGACTGACCCAGACCATCGACTGGAACGCCCGCGAAACCTCCCCACAGGCCTCCACGAGTCCTTTTGTCGAGTCTGAATCCGACATCGTGCTCAACCAGGGCTGGGGCTCCGACCCGTCGCCTTCGCC
Source organism: Acidobacteriota bacterium (assembly GCA_035471925.1). GTDB lineage: Bacteria > Acidobacteriota > UBA6911 > RPQK01 > DATIPO01 > JANQFM01. The sequence continues at coordinate 153,723 of DATIPO010000059.1, read as the reverse complement.
CCTGCAGGTCGAACATTCGGGCGGACGTCCACCCTGGGTGACCTTCACCAGCCGCGCGGCCGTGCCCTTGGCAAATGCCGACTTTGCCGGCTTCCGCCTATCCAAGAGCATTACGCCCGTGGAGGTCAAAGAGCAGGGCCGCTACAGCCGGGGCGATGTCTTGCGGGTCCGCCTGGAGATCGAAGCCCAGAGCGACCGCACCTGGGTGGTCGTGGAAGACCCCATTCCGGCGGGTTCAGTGGTCCTGGGCGGTGGACTGGGACGCGACTCAGCCCTGCTGACCCAGGGCGAGCGCGACCGGGGACGGGCCTGGAAGACCTTTGAAGAGCGCTCCTTCCGCCATTACCGTGCCTATTACGGCTACTTTCCCAAAGGCACCGTGACGCTCGAGTACACCCTGCGCCTCAACCAAGCCGGCACCTTCGATTTGCCGCCTACCCGCACCGAAGCCATGTACAGCCCCGAGATGTACGGTGAGCTGCCCAATACGCCCTGGACGGTGGATCCGTAGACGCTGTTCGGTCAGCAAGTTCCAGTTGTGTCCATTGGGCGTGTCAAGTGGTTGCCAGGAACGATTGCGTTGTCATCTTTTGCATTCGAATGGGCAAATGGTCATAATCTCGGCCATTTTCTTCCGCTTTTCCTCCCCTCTGAACTGAAGTCCCGCTGCCTACTTGCCGAAAGAAAAAACATAATAGAGAAGACTTGTTGATCTGATGGAGGAGAGAGATTTGCCCGTCCGTTATCGAGAATCCCCAGAGGTCAGTGCTGAGTACCTGCGCATGGTGCTTCCGCTGATTGCGCAGCACGGCGTGCCCTGCAATCCGGTGAACTACGCCGTTTGGTATGAGTACGTAGCCGAGAGCTGCAGCGAACTGAAGGGCGAGATCGACAGCCTGCTGGAAGAGGGGCAATCGCTGACCAATGAGCTGTGCGAAACGCTCTACCGCAAGTACATTTCCGAGCCCGACTCGGAGGTCTTGCGTCACCTGCAGAATGAGATGAAGCGCTTGATGGGGGATGTTTACGGATCGGTGGAGGCGGTGGGCCAGCAGGCTGACCGTTTTGACCGCTCGCTACGCGATTACGGAGACCGTCTGGAAAGTGCTCCCGACCCTGAGGGTCTGCGCAAGATCGTGGGCGGCATCCTTTCCCGCGTCGACGTGATGCAGGAGGCCAACGGCGTCCTCCGCCGACATCTGCAAGACAGTGCCCGGCAAGTCCGGGAGCTGCAGCGGGAACTAGAGAAGACGCGGCACGAGGCTCTCACCGATCCGCTCACGGGTCTGGCCAACCGTAAGGCCTTTGACCGAGCGTTGCTGGAGGCCCTGCAGTCTGCGCAGACTGACGATTCCTTGTGCCTGGTGCTGCTCGACATCGATCGTTTCAAGCGCTTCAACGACACCTACGGTCACCTGCTGGGCGACAAGGTGCTCAGGCTCGTGGGTGCGGTCTTGCGCCAGTCCACCAAGGGCAAGGACTTGGCGGCGCGCTTCGGCGGCGAAGAATTCGCCATCATCTTGCCGGAGACGCCGCTTAAGGGAGCCATGGCGCTGGCCGATCAGATCAGACGCGCGGTGGAGTCGGGACGAGTGCGGCGGGTCGATAACGGTGACACGGTGGGCCGCGTCACGATTTCGGCTGGAGTCGCCGGCTGGCGGAAGGGCGAAGGTGTTTCCTCTTTAATCGCCCGCGCCGATGCCGCACTCTATTACTGCAAAGAGCGCGGACGAAACCGGATATGCAGCCAGGAAGAGATGGAGGGGCAGGCGGACGCCGCTGCCATCGCCTGTCCATGAATCCCTGGGGCCTGCAGGCTTGCGGGGCCCCATCGGGGCAGGCCCGGGGGGGCGCCGTTTCGGGAACCATTCCGCTCCTCAAGCGTATTGATTGATGCAAGGCGAAAGCGGATCAAAGGAGCGAGAATGGCCCTGGCACAATCCAAGAAAGGCCGCACCGAAGAACCGGACACCAGCAAAGCTTCTCCGGCTGGCCGTCCCGACGATGACAAGTGGCCCTCCTACACCATGGTGGAGGATCGTTTCAAGAAGATCTACTTTCAGTTTTACCGCGAGACCTACCGCAAGACCCGCATCGACCGCAAGACCAAAGAGCTGATCGCGATCGCCGCGTCCTTGGGCTACCAATGCAAGGGCTGTCTGGAAGGGCACATCAAGAAGGCCATCGATTACGGCGCCACTGAGGAAGAGATCAGTGAAGCCATCGCCATCACCATGGGGGTGGCCGCTGCATCTGTGGTCGACCAGACCGACTTTGCCGCGGAGAACCTCCAGCTCCTCCACTTCCCCTAGGAGGCTTGGGCGGGAATGCGCCCATGCTCGGTTTCCGCAGCCGGCGCAGTCTTGACCAGAACCGCCTGGATAGGACGCCACGGCTGGGAGGGCGGGGCATCTTCGAGGCAGGAGCGACACTTCTGTTTTATTCGGTTGCTTCGGGGTTCGGCACACCGGCCTCACTCATGGCCGTGGACGTCAGCCCTTGCTGACGGCGTGCTCTTCGGCTGCATCGGAGGCTTTGCGGATAAACTCCTCCACTTCGCGGTTGATGTGCATGGAGCAGAACTTGGGTCCGCACATGGAACAAAATTCCGCGCTCTTGAAGAAGTCCTGAGGCAGCGTCTCGTCATGCATGGCTCGAGCCGTTTCGGGATCCATGGAAAGTTCGAACTGGCGGTCCCAGTCGAAGTTATAGCGGGCCCGCGAGAGCTCGTCGTCCCAGGCCCTTGCTCCGGGACGTTTGCGGGCCACGTCTGAGGCGTGGGCCGCGATCTTGTAGGCCATCAGGCCCTGCTTCACATCCTCGGCATCGGGCAACCCCAAGTGCTCCTTGGGCGTCACGTAGCAAAGCATGGCGGCACCTGCGTAGCCGGCCATGGTGGCCCCGATGCAGGAAGTGATGTGATCGTATCCGGGGGCCACGTCGGTCACCAGGGGACCCAGGACGTAGAAGGGGGCGTCGTGGCAGATCTCGCGTTCTTTCTCGACGTTCATTTCGATTTGGTCAAAGGGGACGTGGCCAGGTCCTTCGATCATGACTTGGACGTCTTGCTGCCAAGCTTTCCGGGTCAGCTCGCCCAGCGTCTCCAACTCCGCGAACTGAGCCTTGTCGCTGGCGTCGGCCAAGCATCCGGGACGCAATCCGTCGCCCAGAGACAGCGTCACGTCATGGCGCTTGCAGATCTCCAGCAAGTGGTCGAAATGGGTGTAGAGGGGATTCTGGAGGCGATGATGAACCATCCATTGAGCCATCAGGCTGCCTCCCCGGCTGACGATGCCGGTGATTCGTCCCGCAACCAGGGGCAGGTGCTCCAGCAGGATGCCGCAATGCACCGTCATGTAGTCGACGCCCTGCTTGGCCTGCATTTCGATCACTTCCAGGAGGTCCTCGGGAGTCAGATCGGTGGGTTCCTTGACGCGCTGGATGGCCTGATAGATGGGGACGGTCCCGATCGGGACGGGAGAATGGTCGATGATGGCCTGGCGGATGGCGTTGATGTTGCCGCCGGTGGAAAGATCCATGACCGTATCGGCGCCGTACTTGACCGACACCCGCAGCTTCTCGACCTCCTGGCCGATATCGGAGACGACCGCCGAATTGCCGATATTGGCGTTGACCTTGCACTTGAGATTGATGCCGATTCCCATCGGCTCAAGGTTGCGGTGCCTGATGTTGGCGGGAATGATGGCCCGCCCTCGAGCCACTTCGTCACGTACGATCTCGGGTTCGAGGCCCTCGCGACGGGCCACGAATTCCATTTCCTGGGTGAGGAGGCCTTGACGCGCATAATGCATCTGCGTGACGTTGTCGCCTTTTCGTTCTTTGACCCAACTGCTTCTCATGGTCTTCCCTCTGGGTTTTGTTCTCCTATTTTTCCACGAAGCGGACTTCAAACAGGGCCGGCCAGAGCTTGCCTGTCAAATAAAAAGTGTCCTGGCTCGGGTCGTGGGCAATGCCGTTGAGGACATCGGCGTTGCGGGCCTCCCGTCCGCTCAGCAGGCCCAAGGCGTCCACCTGCCCCAACACTCGGCCTCGGTCAGGATCGATGATCAGTATGACATTGCGCTGCCAGACGTTGGCGTAGACCCGGTCTCCCACGCACTCCAGTTCGTTGAGGCTGCGCACCGGCAAGCCGCCCATCAGCACCTCCACTTGCCCCGTCACTTGAAACGTCCGGGTATCGCGGAAGGTGAGGCGATGGGACCCGTCGCTCATGATCAGCCGCTGCCCGTCATTGCACAAGCCCCAACCCTCGCCCCGGTAGGACAGGCGGCGCTGCGGCTGCAAGCTCTCCAAATCAAAGATCAGGGCCTGCTCTGACTTCCAGGTGAGCATCCAGAGTTCCGAGCCTACCCGGGCCAGGCCTTCTCCGAAAAAGTCCTGCTCCACCGGCTGGACGGCCTCGACTTGGCCTTGGCTGGGATCGATGCGCCTCAGCGAAGACTCGCCATAGCGCCCCGTACTCTCGTAGAGCTTGCCGGCGTGCCACAGCAAACCCTGGGTAAAGGCCTTTTCGTCATGGGGAATGCGCCGCAGAACCTCCAGCCGATAGGCCTTGGGGAGATCGGAAGCCGTGCCGCTGTAAGCGCCGTTCCATAGATACCAGCCCAGCAGCAGCAGGACCGCCGCGCCAGCCAGACCGGCCCAGAGCCGGCCTCTCGAAGTCGACGAAGGGCCCCGCGCCCGCGATCCTTTGCGTTTTGCTTTCTTGCGGCTCATGAGTTGGCTGGAGACGGCTTGACCCAGAACCTCTCCCTCGGCACAGCGTCAGTTTGCTCCGGGAAGCGGTAACCTTCCCGGTACGGTCGGCCGAGGCCCATTGTAGCGCACTGCCCCGTCCCCTTGCAGTTGCCCCTCACGGGCTATCCGGGCCTCCTCCCAAGCAGCCGGAAAGGCCCGATTTGAACGTGTTATAGTGCCCTTCGCCGTCCCAAGAGGCGGTTGAAGGCATCAGGAGAGGACGTAAAACCGTGACGCTACGAAAGACAGCTCTTCACTCACTGCACCAGGAATTAGGCGGACGCATGGTCGACTTCGCCGGTTGGTCCATGCCCGTCCAGTACAAGGCGGGGGCCCTCAAGGAGCACAAGGCGGTGCGCCAGTCGGTGGGCCTGTTCGATGTCTCCCACATGGGGGAAATCGAGATCACCGGCCCTCAGGCCCTGCAAGCCGCCCAAAGGCTGACTTGCAACGACTTGAGCAAGGCCGAAGACGGCCAGGCCCAATACTCTGCCTTTTTGACGCCCGAGGGCACCTTCGTCGACGACATCGTCGTCTACCGGTTCAGCGCCCGCCGCATCTTCATCTGCGTCAACGCCGCCAACCGCGAGAAGGACTTTGAGTGGGTGGTCAAGAACCTGCAAGGCGACGCCGAGGCGCGGGACGTGGGCGACGCCTACAGTCAGTTGGCCGTCCAAGGTCCACGGTCGCAAGACGTCTTACAACGGCTGACTTCGACCGACCTGTCGCAAATCCGCTACTACCGTTTCGAGACGGGCCAGGTGGACGGTGCCGACGCCATCATTTCGCGCACCGGATACACCGGGGAAAAAGGGTTTGAGATCTACCTCGACCCCCGCTTCGCTGAACAGGTCTTCCGGTCCTTGATGAAAGCAGGCGCCGAGGAAGGCATCCAGCCCGCCGGACTGGCGGCCCGCAATACGCTGCGGCTGGAGGTCTGCTACCCCCTTTACGGCAACGACATCGACGCCACAACCACTCCCCTGGAGGCCGGATTGGGCTGGATCGCCAAGCTTAAAGGGGACAACTTCATCGGACGTCAGGCTCTCCTCGACCAGAAAGAAAAAGGAGTCCAGCGCAAGCTGGCCGCATTCGAGATGGTCGACCGGGGCATCGCCCGCGACGGCTATTCCGTCTACCTCGGCGATGAGCTTGTGGGACCTGTCACCAGCGGCAGCTATGGTCCCTCGGTGGAGAAGAACGTCGGGCTGACCTACCTGCCCGCTGATGCCTGCCAAGAAGGACAGGAGTTGCAGGTCGACATCCGAGGACGGCGCGCCGCCGCCGTGGTCGTCTCCAAGCCCTTTTTGAAAAAAGACTAACTCCACCAAAAAAGATTTGAAGCCCTGCTGCGATGCGCTTATGCTGAGGGCGTCGAAGGGCTGGAACCCGGATCGAAACGAAACGCACTGAACGCTGAACGGAGGACATCGCAACATGGACTTGCCCAACGAGCTTTCCTACACCAAGGATCACGAGTGGCTCCTCGTGGACGGAGACATCGGAACCATCGGCATTACCGACTACGCCCAGAGCGAACTGGGAGACGTGGTCTATGTGGAACTGCCGGAAGACGAATCCGATTTCAGCCAAGGTGATGCCTTCGGATCGTTGGAATCGGTTAAAGCCGTCTCTGAGATCTTCATGCCGGTGGACGGCGAAATCGTCGAGGTGAACCAAGATCTGGAGGATTCCCCCGAACTGGTCAACGACGATCCTTACAACGCAGGCTGGCTGGTCAAAATCCGCCTCACCGATCCTGACCAAGTTGACGAACTGATGAGTTCCGAGGAGTACGAGCAGTACCTCAAGGAAGAAACCGAGTAGTTTTCGGGCAGGCTGCCTCCCATCACCTAAAGCATCGAATCCGCCCTCCCGATAAGTACGTTGTGTGAGTATCCGCGGAGGATTCGATGAAAGTACTGACCGTAGACGACAGCCGAACCATCCGGTTGCTGATCAAACGCTATCTGCAACCCCTCGACCTCGAAGTCATCGAGGCCGCTGATGGACAACAAGGGGTGGAAAAGGCCCGGCAGGAGAAACCTGACCTGATCATCCTCGACGTCACCATGCCCGTGATGGATGGCCAGGAATGCCTCAAGCAGATCCGCTCCCATTCCCAGACCGACGAAATTCCCGTCTTGATGCTGACCGCCGAATCACGCAAGGAGATGGTGGTTTCTCTGATTAAAATGGGAATCAGCGACTACATCGTCAAGCCTTTCAATCAAGAGCTTCTGCTTAAGAAAGTGTCCACCGTGCTGGGACTCAGCGACGACGTCGGAGCTGAGGAGCCGCAAGCCGGCGAAGAAGACGGTCGGCCCAGGGTTTTAGTCTTGGACGACAAGGTCAACGTCCTCAAGGCTGCCCGCCGGTACCTGCAGGACCACGCCCGCGTAATCACCTCCGCAGAGCCTTACGAGGCTGTCGAACTGGCCAACAAGCATGTCCCCCAGGTGCTCTTTTTGGACTTGGTGATACCTGGCCAGAATGTCTTTGAGATCTTCAGCATGATGCGGGCCGACGAGGTGCTTGAGAATTCCCGCTTCGTGGCCATGGCCATCCGCACCATGCGGGACGAGATGGGACGGGCGCGCCGGGCCGGCTTTCACGACATGCTCATCAAGCCCTTCGACGAAAGGACCATCGTGGCCTGCGTCAAGGCCAACATGGCCGGCTCTCAAGAACTTCTCAGCTACGAAGGCGACTATGCCGCCTTCCACTTCCCTCCCCTCTCTGAGCATTCGGTCTCGGCGGCGGCCTTTGCCCAGCAGGCCCTGCGCAAGGCTGAGCAGGCCATGCACGAGATTGCTGACAGCGGCTACGAACGGCTTCTGCTCGACATGTCTGAAGCTACCCAAACCGACATGTCGGTGGTTTCCTGCGTGAGTTCCATCCAGAAGTCGGCGGGAGACCTGGGAATCCACCTCAGCATCATGGTTCCTGACCCGTCCCTAGCCCGTATGCTTCGCCAGTTTTCGGAGACCAGCCATACTCCCATTTTCTCGACCATGGAAGAGGCGCTCGAGGCCTTTCCGGTCAATCAGTGACGAAACTACGGTAAAGTAGGCGTGATGACGACTCGCAGGTTTCGTGCGCCCCGCTGGCTGGTGAGCATGCAGTGCGGCTTCACCTGGGATGATCCCCAGTTCGAGGCGCGTCCTCAGGAAGGGCTGCTAGCCGAACTGTCGGCCGAGGGCGCCTTTGTCATCAGCGAGTCCATTCCCGAGGCCGGAACCAAGCTTGTTTTCACCTTCCAAACCGAGAAGAATCCCGAAGAATTCGAATTTCTGGCCAGGGTCATCCATTCCGGCTGGTACAAGTTGCCAGACCGGGACGAACCGGTTCAGGGGTTCGGAGTCCACTTCACCTCCTCCTCAGGCGAAACCAGCCGCCGGCTGCGCCGCCTTCTGGAAGAGGACATCTCGCAGAACTCCAAGTTCGCCCGCGAGAAGATCCGCATGCGCAGCCGCCGACTGCCTTCGGAAGCCGAGCTGCAGCAGCGGGCGCTGAGATACAAGACTTTCTTTGAGGAGTTCACCCAGCCCATGTACATGGCCGACCGCGACGGCCGCTTGCTGCATTTCAACCAAGCGGCCCAGGCTTTGCTCGGCTATCACCTCAATGAAGCCCTGGAGCTGAGCGACAAAGATCTTTTCACGGCCTCATCGCTCAAACGACTTAAGGGTTCCTTAAAGACGGCGCGGCCCGAGGAGTTGGAGGTTCAAATGCTGCGCAGCGACGGTATTCCGGTCGAGTGCCTTCTCTTTGCTGCGCCTCGGCAGGCTGGAGACGGCAGTCCGCTGGGTTACAACGCCATGGCTGTCGATCGCCGGCGCAGCAACCAAAAGCGTCCTCTGGTGGAGAGGGCGGTCCATTTGAGTCAGGCGGGTCTCATGGCCCGTCACGTTGCCGCCGAGATCAACGAAAGCCTCAGCACCGTCTTGGGGGCCGGGGAAGCTGCCCTCAAGGCGCTGCGGCAGGAAGGTCGGCAGCAAGCCGAAGAGAGGATTCGCCAGGCGCTGGCATCCGTGCATGCCGGCATGGATTTGGCAGCCCGCCTCCACTTGACTTGCGGAGACCTTTCCTTACGCCTTCAGTATGTGGAAGATCCGCGTCGCCTGTTTCAGGGAGTGCTGGAGGAAGTGGAGCGGGAACTGCCTTCGGGCTATGAGTTGGAGATCGTACTGGAAGGCCGCGGCTCGATACGCACCGATTCTTCCCTCCTCCTGCGGGCCCTGCAAGCCGTGATCGACAACGCCTGTCAAGCCATGCCCGAGGGCGGAGTCGTGCAGTTAGCCTCGCGCGATGTGCGCTTGGAGGAGGAGCGTCTCGGCAATGCTCTGATCATCCCTGCGGGCCGCTACCTGCTGCTTTCGGTGGCCGACGAGGGAGGGCCTTTCGGCCTGCGTCCGACCGGTGACGCCTTGCTCCCCTTCAAAACCTCCCGCCCCTCGGCCCTGGGCTTGGGTCTTACCGCCGTGTGGGGTGTGATGAGTTGCCACGGCGGCTTTCTCGACATCCACGGCGGCCATGACGGCTGCCGGGTCGACCTCTACTTCCCCCTCCGCAAGCACTGATCGCTTTCAGCGATGTCCTCCACTTTTGCCGCTTAAACGGCGTCCTTCCGGCCGGAGGCTACTCAAGTTGCCCGCTGTCTTCGCCGATGAGTAGAAAGCGCGATGCGGAGAATAAGATGAGTCAAGATCGTGAGAGCGGCGATAGTGCCCAAGACGTCACGACGGGCCAGGCCATCCTGGAGGATGAAGAGGACCGCCTGTGGGCCGAAGCCTTGAAGGCCGAGGAGAAGTGCGCCAACTTGAGTGAGAACAGAGCTCCCTGTCCCGCTGAGTTGTCGGCCGAAACCCAGGAACTGCCCGAGGAGGCTGATCAGGACTTGATGGTCGAATTCATTGGCGAAAGCGGCGAAGCCATCGATGCCGCCGAGGCGGCACTTCTCGATCTGGAGACTGACCCCAAGGACAAGGAAGCCGTCAACACAGTCTTCCGCTCCTTCCATACCATTAAAGGCACCTCAGCTTTCCTGGGTCTTGACCGCGTTTCTCACTTGGCCCACCTGGCGGAGAACCTTTTTCATCGCATCCGGGAGGGCAAGGTGCCCTGCGCAGGAGGATTCGCCGACTTGGCCCTGCGCAGCGTCGACGTGCTCAAGGAATTGCTGCAGAACGTCCAAGCCGGGCTGGAGGTGGGGGGGCCGATCCCATTGCCGGGCGACTTCAAAGCCCTGTGCACGATTCTGCAAGATCCCGAAGCCAGTGGAATTACCTCTGATGTCGACGAGTCCTCGGCCGCCCCGCCCGCGCGCTTGGGAGACATCTTGGTCAGACTCGGCGCGGTCAGCCGTGAAGACGTGGAGAAAGTAGAAGCCACGCGCGGCGACGAACCCCTGGGCATTGCGTTGGTGCGATCGCGCAAAGCTAAGGCCTCAGATGTGGCCAAGGCTCTGCGGTCCCAAAGAAAAAGCCAGGCTAAAGATGCCTCGGTGCGCGTTCCAACCGACCGCCTTGACCGCATGATCGACCTGGTGGGAGAGCTGGTCATTGCCCACTCCATGGTGGCCCAAGACCAGATCGTCCTCGATCAGACGCATCACAGGCTGGCCCGCAAGGTCAATCAGGCCAGCAAGATCGTCCGCGAGTTGCAGGATCTGAGCCTCTCAGTGCGCATGGTGCCTCTGGAGCCCACCTTTCACAAACTGGCCCGGTTGGTGCGCGACCTTTCACGCAAGGAAGGCAAGCCGATCGAGTTCATCACTGTCGGCGAAAACACAGAAATCGACCGCAGCATGGTCGATGTCATTGGGGATCCTCTGGTTCACATGGTACGCAACGCCTGCGATCACGGCCTTGAATCGCCTCAGGAGCGGGAAGCGGCCGGAAAGGACCCGGCGGGAACGGTGGCCCTTTCGGCCCGGCAAGCGGGCGGCAACGTCATTGTGGAACTGCGCGACGACGGGCGCGGACTCGACCGCCAAAAGATCGCCAGGAAAGCACTGAGCCAGGGACTGATCGACTCGACCGACGATCTCTCCGAAGGTCACATCCTGGAGTTGATCTTCGCCCCCGGATTCTCCACCGCCGAGGAGGTTACCGACGTCTCCGGGCGCGGCGTGGGCATGGACGTAGTGCGCCGCAACATCGAATCGATCCGCGGGCGCGTCCAAGTCGAATCCAAGCCCGGCCGAGGCTCGACCTTCACCATCGTCCTACCGCTGACGCTGGCCATCACCGACGGCATGCTGATCCGGGTCGGACAGGAGCGCTTCATCATCCCCATCACAGACATCCACATGAGCTTCCGCCCTCCCAAGGAGACCCTTTCCACGGTGCACGGATGCGGTGAGATGGTCCTGCTGCGGGGGGAGTTTACGCCGCTCCACCGGCTCGACCGGCTCCTGGGCGTGCCTGGAGCCCAGCAGGATCCCTGCGATGCCATTCTCGTCATGGTGGGAGAAGGAGACAACCGCAGTGCTCTGATGGTCGATGACCTGCTGGGACAGCAACAAGTTGTGGCCAAGCCGTTGGGCAAGGGATTCGGCTCAGTCCGGGGCATCTCGGGCGGAGCCGTCTTGGGCGACGGAAGAGTGGGGCTGATCCTCGACACCGCGGATCTCGTCGAACTGGCCCGAAACCGGCCGAGTTCGTGGGACACGGGGCGTGCCGATGCAGCCGGGGAAAGGCGTCAGCCAATCACGGAGAAACATCGATGACGGCAGGAGCGGGACAGCACATCAAGAGAAGCGGCCTGGGGGGGAAATATCTCACGTTTTTCCTAGCCGGTGGAGAGTATGGACTGGAGATCCTCAAGGTGCGCGAGATCATCGGCCCCACCCCCATCACGCCGGTGCCGCGCACCCCCGACTATGTCCGCGGCGTGGTCAACCTCCGGGGCAAGCTCATTCCCGTCGTCGACCTGGGCAAAAAACTGGCACTGGATCATCAAAGCGACAGCCAGGAAACCTGCATCATCGTGACCGAATCGCGACAAGAGCACATCGGCGCTATGGTCGACAGGGTCTCCGAAGTCCTCGACATTGATGCCGATGACATCGACGAAGCGCCTGATTTCGGATCGAAGGTCCGCACCGACTACGTCCTAGGGATCGCCAAGTCGGGAAGCCGGGTCAAAATCTTGCTCGATGTCGACAGAGTCCTTTCAGGAGATAAACCAGATGTTCAACTTTAGGAGAAGAAGTCAAGAGAACGATGTCAGCCGAGCTCGGGCCGTCTACCGGCGGGAAGTCGAAAGGCTCATCAAGGCCTATAAGCAGGGCCGTCTTTCTGAACGCGGCAATCTGGAGATACTGGATGACGCATTCCGTCCGATGATGGATGGCATCCACGAAGTCGTTGAAGCCATCTCGGCACCCATGCGGGAGTGTATCGAGGTCTTGGAAGACGTCGCCTCCGGGGACCTGAGCCAGCGGGTAAAGGGGGACTATGAAGGCGACCACGCCCGAATGAAAAGGGCTCTCAACCAGGCTCTGGAGTCGCTCGACCAGGGCATGATGCAGGTGAACCAGGCCTCTTACCAGGTGGCCTCGGCCTCGGAAGAGATTGCCAGCGGCAGCCAGTCGCTGGCTCAAGGCTCATCCCATCAGGCCGCCACCCTGGAAGAAATCTCGGCCAGCCTGCAAGAAGTCTACTCCATGACCAAGCAGAACGCCGCCAATGCCCAGGAGGCCAGCGGTCTGGGGGAGGACGCCCGCGGCGCCACTGAGAAAGGGGTGGACAGCATGCGCAAGCTGTCGTCAGCCATCGAGCGCATCAAAAACTCTGCCGACCAGACCTCCAAAATCGTCAAGACTATCGACGAGATCGCCTTCCAGACCAATCTGCTGGCTCTCAACGCCGCGGTTGAAGCCGCCCGGGCCGGAGAGGCCGGCCGGGGTTTCGCCGTGGTGGCCGAGGAGGTCCGAAACCTGGCCATGCGCTCGGCTGAGGCCGCCAAGAGCACTTCGGCCCTCATTGACGAGTCGGTCAGCAACGCTGATGACGGCGTCAGTACGAATGAAGAAGTCCTTGGGGCATTGAAGGCCATCGAGCAGAAGGTCCGCAAGGTGACCGAGGTTATGAGCGAGATTGCCGCAGCCTCGGAACAGCAAGAAGAGGGGATCGAGGAAGTCAACGGGGCTGTCGAGCGGATCAACCAGGTCACTCAGCAAACAGCAGCCAGTTCGCAGGAATCGGCGGCCACGGCCCAGCAGCTCAACAGTCAAGCCGAAGAACTGTTGGCCTTGGTGCGTCAGTTCAAACTCAGTCGGGTTCAGCTCAACGGCCCTCAGCGTCCCTCTCAGGGCCTTTATGGCGCGGCCGCCGCGTCGCGAAGGTCGCCTCGCACAGCCGGTTACCACAACGGTGAGGACGGCGACGGCGACGGCTCTTCCAAGAGCGACGAACTCATGACTTACTTCGATTCCGACTCAGAGTCCATTTTGAAGGATTTCTAAGGTGCAGCTTAGCTCAAGACAGTTTGAGAAGATCAGCCAGTTCGTTTGCCGGCTCACCGGCATCCATCTGAAACCGGGCAAGGAAGAAATGGTCAAGAGCCGTCTCAACAGGCACATAGCACAGTTGGGAATGAGTGACTTCGACGAGTACTTCAAGTACGTTCAAAGACCCGGCAACGAGGCCGAGCTGACTTCCATGCTGGACGCCTTAACCACCAACAAAACCGGCTTCTTTCGCGAGAAGGCCCACTTTGAGTTTCTCTGCAGAGTCGTCTTGCCGTCCCTTAAAGATCAACAGAGAATCCGCATTTGGAGCGCTGGCTGCTCTTCCGGCGAGGAGCCTGTCACGATTGCGATGCTGTTGCGGGAGCACTTTCAGGATTGTGATCAGCGCGATGTTCGCGTGCTGGCCACTGATCTGTCCACTCAGGTCTTGTCCCGCGCCCGTCAGGGCTGCTTTCTCGAAAAGCGTGTCAGTGCTCTCCCAAAGGCGCTGCTGGGGCGCTACTTTTCCAGCCAGGATACGCCCGAGGGGCTGTCTTACCAGGCCCGCCCCGAAGTTCTTTCGCTCATAGGCTTTGCCCGCCTCAATTTGATGAGCCGCTGGCCCATGCGAGGGCCGTTTCAGGTAATCTTTTGCCGAAACGTCATGATTTACTTCGATAGGCTCACGCAGGAGCGGCTGGTCGGCCGCTTCGCTCAGCTTCTAGCTCCCGGCGGTCATTTCTTCGTTGGCCACTCGGAAAACCTTACAGGGCGCTCCCATCCTTTTCGGTTCATTCAGCCCGCTGTCTACCAGAAGCCTCATCCGCAGGATCTCAAATGAGGAGACGGGTATGAAGCAGATCGTGGGAATTGCCGAGATGTATGTAGGATCGAGTCCCGGAGACGAGATCATCACCTACGCTCTGGGCAGTTGCCTGGGGATTGCGGTGTACGATCCCCAAGCCAAGGTGGGGGGCTTGCTGCACGTCATGCTTCCCCTTTCCAATATCGATCCCGACAAGGCCCGCCACAAGCCCTGCATGTTCGTGGACACGGGACTGCCGCTGCTCTTCAATCAATGCTACAGCTTGGGAGCCGACAAGAGCAGAGTGGTCGTCAAAGTGGCGGGCGGGGCCAACCTGCGGACCAGCGGCCGAGATTCATTTCAAATCGGCAAGCGCAATTTCGCAATGTTGCGCGAGCTGCTGCGCAAGAATCAGATCCCGATCCAGGCTCAGGACGTCGGCGGCTGCTGTTCCCGCACCATGAGCCTCAACATGGCCGATGGAAGCATCGCTGTCCGGTCCAACGGCCAGACCAACCCACTCTAGGCCTGCTAGGAGCAAGAGGAGCGTAATGCTTGAGAAGGAGCCCATCCTGGTTCGGATCAACAAAGAAGCCATCTTGAGAAGCTTAACTCTAAAGGGGTTGGAGGCGGCGTGCCGGGGAGCACTGTAATGGATATTTCCAAGGAGGAGCTGTTCCAAGCGGTGGAAGGCATTTTTAATTCCATGTTGGGCCTGCCTGTGGCCTGCACCCACCGATCCGTGCTCTCCGGCGGTCCCGCATCCATCCATGGGATGCGTGTGACTTCAAGCGTTTCGCTGACCGGCGGCTGGAGCGGCTCCATCCTCATCGAGTGTTCCGGCGAGACGGCCTGCACCTTGGCCAGTGCACTCCTCAAGACCGAATGCCGGCAGGTTGACGACAACGTCAAGGATGTCTTGGGAGAGCTCGCCAACATGGTGGCCGGCAACGTCACCCGCCGATTGCCCGGATCGACCCAGCTCTCCCTGCCCAGCGTGGTCACCGGATCGAGATATACCGTGGACGTCCTCAGGGGCCAGAAAATGGTCCAGCTCCCGCTCTGCTGCAACGATCGCAACTTGAATGTCTCGGTCATCAAGGCGTCCGCCCGCTAGGGCCGGTCAGAATCTGTTGCGGACGAGAAGGCTGTTCTGCCGACAAGCCAAATTGCAAATATGCCCTCGCGGACCGATAATCGGGGCATGCTCGAGAAAAGCCGCGTCAGTCTATTCGTCTTTGTGTTGCTCAACTTCACGCTCTTGGGACAGGGCGATCAGCCCTTCTCCCTGGAGCGGATCATGAGCGTTCCTTTCCCTTCTGGCTTGACCGCATCGCCTGACGGCCAAGCCGTGGCCTGGATTTTCAACGAAGAGGGTGCCAGGAATGTCTGGGTGGCGCAAGCGCCGTCCTGGCAAGGCCGCCGCCTGACGCAGTGGGAGGCCGATGACGGTACGACCATCCACGACCTTGACTGGACCCCCGATTCGTCCAAGGTCGTTTTCGTCCGGGGAGACGGCCCCAACCGCTTCGGGGAATTGCCCAATCCCACCCACAACCCGTCGGGAGCGGAGCAGGCCATTTGGATGGCTGACGTCGAATCGGGCGAAACAGAGAAGCTGACCGAAGGTTCCTCGCCCCTGGTGTCGCCCAAAGGCGACGGACTGATCTTCCGCAGCAGGGGCGACCTTCAATGGCTCAGCTTTGAGGATCCGCCCGAGGGTGAAGAACGCAAGCCCAGTTCCCTCATCTCAGCCCGAGGCGGACTCTCCTGGCTGAGCTTCTCGCCTCAGGGGGATCATCTGGCCCTGGTCACCAACCGGGGACGGTCGAGCTACATCGGGGTCTACAGCCTCGAGGACAAGTCCTTGCGCTTTCTCGACGCCAGTGTTGACCGCGATCTCTCGCCCGTCTTCTCGCCCGACGGAAAGCACCTTGCCTATCTCCGCATCCCTTCGACGCGCGAGCATTTCGCCTTCAAGCCTCGTCGCCAGGGTCATCCCTGGTCCATTCGGGTCGTCGAGGTGGACAGCGGGCAAGCCCGTCAGGTGTGGAGGGCTCAGCCCGGCAAAGGCAGCGTTTTCCGCAGCATCGTGGCCGGCAAGCAACTGTTTTGGAGCAGCGGCGGCTATCTCGTTTTTCCCTGGGAAAGGGACGGTTGGACCCACCTTTGGGCGGTGCAAGCCGACGGCGGGAATGCCCGTCTCCTGACGCCAGGCGGTTTCGAGGTGGAGCAGGTCAGTCTCTCAGCCGACGGACGCGACTTGGTTTACTCCTCCAACCAGGACGACATCGACCGACGTCATCTGTGGCGCGTTTCGGCTGCCGGAGGTGCCCCGGTGCAATTGACGTCGGGTGCTTCAAACCAGTGGTCTCCCACGCCGCTGGCAGACGGCCGCCTGGCTCTGATTCAATCCACCGGCAGCCATCCGGCCCATCCGCTGCTTTGGGAAGATGGCGAGTTGCGTCCGCTGGTGCCTGGCAGCCTTCCCCAGGATTTCCCTCTCGATCATCTGGTGGAACCGCGCCAAGTCGTTTTCAGCGGTGCTGACGGACTGCCCATTCACGGCCAGCTCTTTCTGCCGGCCGGTCATGAGGAAGGTGAGAAGCATCCCGGAATGCTCTACTTTCATGGGGGTTCGCGGCGCCAGATGCTGTTGGGATGGCATTACAGCAACTACTACCACAACTGCTACGCCTTCAATCAGTACTTGGCCTCCCAGGGCTACGTGGTGCTGAGCGTCAATTACCGTAGCGGCATCGGCTACGGAATGGAATTCCGCGAGGCCGAGAACTACGGGGCTACCGGAGCCAGCGAATTCAACGATGTCCTCGGTGCAGGCCTCTACCTGCGGGGGCGGGACGACGTTGACGGCGACCGCATCGGATTGTGGGGTGGATCGTACGGAGGCTATCTGACGGCTTTGGGACTGGCCCGCGCCTCACACCTCTTCGCGGCGGGCGTCGACGTGCACGGAGTTCACGACTGGAACGTGGTCATCCAGAATTTCGTGCGTGACTACGCACCCCTTGAGGACCCCGAGGCCGCGCGGCTGGCTTTTGAAGCCTCGCCGATGTCGTCAGTGGAAAACTGGCGCTCCCCTGTCCTCCTCATCCACGGCGACGACGACCGCAACGTCCCCTTCAGCGAAAGCGTGGACTTAGTGGAGTCGTTGCGCCAGCAGGAGGTGGAATTCGAGCAGCTGATCTTTCCCGATGAGGTGCACGGATTCCTCAGACACGCCTCCTGGCTCACGGCCTTCCGCCACTCAGCCCGCTTTCTGGACAAGCACTTGAAGAAGGGCCAGTGACTCCGCAGATCTCCCTGCGTGGGAGTTCACTGGCAGCAGGGTCCTACACCTCGATGCCTTCTTCGATCCAGCGGTGAGCTTCGTCCTGGTCGGCGGTCTTGAAGTAACGCACTGTGGCCGTCGTAAAGGGCTTGCAGAAGACGGCCATGCCGGCCTGCCATTTCTTATCGCCCACCAGGGCCAGGCGCTCGATGTGGTTGAAGTGCTTGAGATCAAGCTTGACGTCAGCCCACAAAGCTCCCGCGCTCCATCCGTGAAAGTCTTCCATCATGACCAGGATGCGGAGCTTCCCGTGCTTTTTGACCAAGCGGTTGATTTCGGGGACGAAGGCTTCATAGTCCGACTTCTTCAACTTGCCGGTCAACATCACTTCCAGGATCTTCCCCTGGGCTCTTTCCACTATTGCTAAACCTTTGACATCTAAAGACATAATGCACTCCTCGTTATCAGCTTATCGCCCTTGCTGTTTTGAAGCAATCGCGTCCGTGATTTAGCTTGCGGTGAGCTCGCAATTCCACTCGGGATAGTCGTCGCCCTTGGCTCTGTTGTTCATCCAGTGCAGAGGCTGCAGGTTGTCGAGTGCATCTGAGCCCCCCTGAGAGAGCGGTCGGACATGGTCGATTTCCCATCCGAAGGGTGTCTTGCGGCGTCCGAAAAAAGACCGGTCAATGATGGCTCCGCAGGAGTCACGGCGGCGCTGAGAGGGTGAGATTCCGGCTATGGGCTGGCCTTTTTCCCAGACGGCTTGCACGACCTCGTCGGAAAAAGGACGGCCCTGGCTGTCGGTGTTTGGAGTCCGCGGCGGAGTGCCCATGCTTTCAGGGTACCAGACCCGCCCCTTTCAAAGACCTGCTTCAGCACGTAAAGTGGGGTCCGATGAAGCAGATCACGGTCTTCACCAGCACGGTCTATCAAGATGTGGCGCGAGTCTGGCATGCCTGCGTGTCCAAGGCTTTTCCCCGTCACGAGGCCCAGATCGAGATCTTCCATGATGCTCCGGGACAACTCGACGTCCAGTACTTTCCAGACACGCGGCTTTTGACCCGCGGACCTCGGCGGCTCGACTTTCATGATGCCTACAACGACGCCCTGCGCCGCTGCCATACGCCGTACCTGGCCATCTGCGACAGCGACGTGTTCTGGATCGATGTTGAACTCTGGCCCTACGTTCAAGAGCAGTTGAAGGATCCTGCGGTGGCGGCTGTCTCCTGCATGTCGCGGCGCAAGCGGCCCAGTCACGGGACGTTTTCCGTTGTGCTCAAGCCCGAGATTTACCGTGATGTGCTGAAGCGGCGCCTGCCCGAGGGATTCTTTCCCCGGGCTGAGACTATCCATCCTTCCCTCCCCGTCGAGCAGTGGAGGTGGTATGACAGCGGCGATCTCATCAGCCAAGCTGTGGTGGAAGCCGGCTACGATCTGCGCCTGCTGCATTGTGACGAAGAAGGCCGCTTGGTTCGTCTGCAAAGCATCACTCTGGTGCGCCGCACGGCCTCCTTTATCGGCGCCGAGGCCCTAGCTTTGATGGCGGGACGAAGCCGCTATTTCTGGCGGGGGTATTCCAGCAACCTCCGTCTCAAAGCCCTTCACGACGACCTCTTCCCCGAGGGTCCCGAATACGATTTTCCCTATTCCGCTCAAGCTCTGGAGGAACGCCGGGAGACCGGACCCCGGCGAGAAGCGCTATGGAGGCGGCGCTTTGACGAAGACATCCAGCGGGGAATGCTGCGGGTGAGGCGGTTCCAGGGAGAGTGGCCGTGAACTCGAACCGATATGTCAACGAAAAGGAGTGGCGCGTCCTGGCCTTGCGCCGCTCGGGTCACCACGCCGTCATCCACTGGATGATCAGCCAGTGTCAAGGACCCGGACTTTTCCTCAATGACTGCCGCCTGCTTGCCGACGGACGATTGCTGGGCAACCGCTTTTCGCGCTATTTCAATTTTGCTCCCCGTGAGGCCGAGCGTGACTTGTGCGGAGTTGATCTGGCCGCCAAAGAGCTTTACCTCTACAACTTTGAAGACTTAACTCCCGGCCAATTTCTCGAGTCCACCGCCCAAGCCAGGCCGCGCGGCACCAGCCGCGAAACGCTCGACGTCGTGGTCATCAGGGATCCGTTCAATTGGGCCGCCAGCCGCCGTCAGGCCGAGCCCCAGCTCGATCTGGAGGCCGCTGGACTGTTGGAATGCTGGAAGCTTCAAGCCCGTGAAGCGCGGCGGAGGAGGAATGAACAGGGCTTCCTGGCCATCTACTTCAGTCGCTGGGTTGCACAGCGAAGCTATCGCCGGGACCTCTGCCAGAAGCTGGGTTTGCCCTTCAGCGATGCCGGGTTCCGCGAGGTCGAGCTGCCGGGAATCAGCAGCTTCGACGCGGCGCGGGTGGCCCGCGACAACCGGGTTGTCCTGGAGCGCTGGAAAGAACGCGTGTGGGATGAGGACTACCGGCGCTGGATGCAGGACGAAGAACTCCTCGATCTGGCTGGCGACACCGGCGCCCAGGACGCATTGAGACGGTTCCGCCACGCCGCCCGCCCTGCGGTGAGCGTCGTAGTGCCGACCTACAATCGCGCCCACCTGATAGGCGAAACCATCGAGTCGGTATCCTCTCAAAGCCGTCCTGACTGGGAGCTGCTGATTGTCGACGACGGCTCTGACGACGGCACGGCCGACGTCGTCCGGGGCTTCGCGGATCCGCGTATTCGCTACCTTCCCTTGCAGGCGACCCGATCCATGTCGTTGCCCCGCAACAAGGGACTCTCCTGCGCGCGAGGACGCTATATCGCCCTGATGGACTCCGACGACCTGTGGGAACCGCGCAAGCTGGAGGTCCAGATTGAGGCCCTCAAACGCCATCCGCGAGCTGAATGGTCGTGGACGGGCTATGCCACTTTCAACCGCGGCGGGGTGCTCAAGCGCAACCGCTACTCCCAGCTTGAGAGCGGGCCCAGACAGTCCGGCGAGTTGACCTCCGGCGTCCGGGACGAGTTCGTGGGCCAGGTTGTCCACGAACTCCTGGAGACACGTTTCGTCATCTACACCACCACCGTCCTCTTAACCCGTTCCTTACTTCAGCGCGTGGGACTCTTCAACGAAAAGCTTCCTTGGGGTGACTTCGACTACTTCGTCCGCTTGGCTGAGCACTCGCCAGCCGTCGTGGTCAAGGATGAGTTGGCGCGTATCCGCAAGCATGACGGCAACACCGCCGGAACCTCGCCGCTGGGATTTGAGGAAGCCATTTTCAGCTTGCGCGCCGCCTATGGGCGCGGAATGCTGGAAAGACCCCGTTTTCGCCGGGCCCTGCTTCGCCTGAGGCGCAACTTTGGTGCCTCTCTGATCCGTCAGGGCCAAGGCTGGAAGGGCCGCAAAGAGCTCGCGGCAGCTTTCTTGCTGCGTCCCAGCCTGGCTACTTTGCGCGACTTCTGGCACCCTGGCCCGGACAGGCTCTCGTAAACCTGAGCACCCCCGTTGAGGACCGTGCTTTGAAGAAAGTCGCCAGCTCACCGTGTTATGCCGCCGAGAGAACTGGGGCAACTCGTCTCGTCCTCTGAGACTTGACTCGCGTGGATACTCTGGACCAGCTACAAGCGCCGAGAGGCGGGCTTGGAGGCACGCGACAGCGCCAGGTGGAACATTCGTTCCATGTTTCGAGCGATTTCCTCCCAGGTGTAGGCGGCGGCAAAACGGCGGCCTGATTCGGACATCCGGCGCCGGGCCGGTTGGTCGGCGATCAGCTGGGACAAGGCTCGGGACCAAATCTGGGATTGGTCTAATGGCAGCTTCAGGCTGTCGGGTGCGCATCCGTTGCAGACACCGGGGATGTCCGAAGTGACCACGGGAAGTCCCACCGCCGACGCTTCCAACAGGGTGAGGGGAAAGTGTCCGTGACGCAAGGGCATCACCAGCAAGTCTGCCTCACGCATCTCCTTCCAGACGTCCTGCTGGTCGAGCACTCCCTTGAAGACGACGCGCTCCTCAAGTCCTTTGCCCTTGACCTTTCGCCGCGTGGCCCGAGACTGGACGCCGTGGCCGACGTAGCGCAGCCGAAGGCCGGGGAAATCGCGCCAGAGTAGCGAAAAGACATCTAACAGGTCGAGGGGCCCGTTATTGTGCTCAAGACGGCCCACGTAGAGCAGGCACAGGGCTTGTGGCCGCACCTCGAACGGCAGCTCAAGCAGCGAGCCGGGTATTCCGGGAGGAAAGACGCCGTCGAAGTCTCTTTGCCCCGAGGGATGGCCTGCATCCAACACTCTTGGATTGGCCACTTTGACGTGAGATTGGTCCAATGAGGCCATTTGAGGAGATCCGCCCGTGAAGTACGAGATGTGAGCCCGTCCTAGCTGCCGCCGTCGGCGCGAGAGCCACAAGGTGTCGCGCAGTTGCAGCGTGAAGGTCACGTCGGCTTGCCCGATGCGTCGCTTCAACCATGGAGAAAGCCGCGCCATGAAGCGAAAGATGCGGCCCTGCCATCGGAAGGCCCGGAATTCGGAAAAGCGTCCCAGCAGCCTCAGCGGAGCCCAGTCGGCGGGCATTGCCGGCAGGCGGATGACTTCCAGTCCCGATTCAAGCAAGGCCTGAGGCAAGGAGCGTCCGGGCCACCAGCCGCCGGCCAGCCAGACTCGGTGACCTCTACGATGAAGCCGGGTCGCCATTTGGACGGCCCGAGTTTCCGTGCCTCCGCGCACCAAGCCCAGCGAATTGAGCACGATCCCGATGCACATTGGGCGATCCGGCTGGGCCAAAGACTCGGGCGTGGGTTTGAGAGAGGAAACTGAGGCCGTTTTCTGCCCTTGCCATTCCCTGCTATCTTTAATCGGCTTCATGCAAAGGCAATGCTACATCACACACAGCGACGCCGCCTTTCTGCCCTTGGCGCGCGTGCTCGTGGAGGGGTTGGCGGAATTTTCCAGCCGTCCCGTGATTCTCTATGCCGTCAACGCCCAGGTCGATTTCGGATTTCCCAACCTGACCGTACGCCACCTTCGCCTGCCACCCGGAAACCACATTACCTACCTCAAGTTTCAGGCCATGCTGGCCACTGAGACCGAGCAGGGCATCTACTTGGACGCCGATCACGTTCCGACTCCCGCCGTCGACCAGATCTTCGAACTGGCCCGTCCCGGCGATGAGGACTATCCCTTGCTTCCCCGCCATCCCAGCGACTTGGAGGCTGGGTTGGTGAAGGACTTGATGGAGGATCTGCAGGTGAAGGAGAAGAACCTGCCCTACCTTCATTCCTGCTGCGTTTCCTGGACACCACGCTGCCGCCCTTTCCTGCGCCGCTGCTGGGAGATTTCGCGCCGCTTCGACGACTCCGGCCTCCACCCTCTCGTGTGGGATGAAAGCCTCATCAATGTGTTGCTGTGGAAGCGCAAGGCGCGCCGCTACCTTCCCTGCCTCAATCTCGACAAAAAGCACTTCGCGCCCTGGTTGGAGGACCGCCTGGGAAGCGACTCGTCATTCGTCCGGCGTTATGCCACCCGGGAATATCATTGCGCTACCTTCCACGGCTGCAAGCAGGCAGAGAGGGCCGCAGCCATGCTGGAAGCGGCGCGCAGCAAGGCGAGTGGCTGAGGCGCTTTGCCGTCCTCGCTTCCGCCGTCAGGGCATGGGCGGCATCAGTCGCCGTCGCCTGACCATGCGTGGTCCTTGTCCTCGATGTTGTCGGTGCCGGAATGATAGCAATCAGACCAGATCACCATGTCCGACCAGATGACCATGTCGGCCCAGGTGGCGGTATCGGCCCAAAGCGATCTGCATCAAGCCAAGAACCAGCCGTCGAGCAGCGTTACACTACGCCGTAGCCCAGGATGGTGTCGCCGACCTTTCGGAAGCCCGCAATGTTGGCCCCCTGAGGATAGTTGACGAAGCCGTCCTGGCTGCCGTACTGAACACACTTCTCGTGGATGTCGTGCATGATCTCCCGCAGCCGGCGGTCGACCTGATCGCGTGTCCAAGTCTGGCGGATGGAATTCTGCGTCATTTCCAGTCCCGAGATGGCTACGCCCCCGGCGTTGGCGGCCTTGGCGGGACCGTAAAGAATGCGGGCCTCGATGAAGACGTCGGCAGCCGCCGCGGTGGACGGCATGTTGGCTCCCTCGCCGACGGCGATGCAGCCGTTCTTGACCAAGGCCTCGGCGTCTTCCTCATCGATTTCGTTCTGGGTAGCTGAAGGGAAGGCGACGTCGCAGGCTACCCGCTGCCAGGGCTTTTCACCCTCGAAATAGTCGACACCGTACTCTTCAGCGTACTCGCGGATGCGTCCCCGACGCACGTTCTTCAGTTCTTTGACCCACTCCAGCTTCTCGCGGGTCAAGCCGTTGGGGTCGTGAATGAATCCGTCGGAATCGGAAAGCGTTACAGCCCTGGCGCCCAAGTCGATCAATTTCTCGGCCGTGTACTGAGCCACGTTGCCGGCTCCCGAGATCACGCAGGTCTTGCCGGCCAGAGAATCCTCACTGCGCTTGAGCATGTTCTGGACGAAATAAACGCAGCCGTAGCCCGTGGCCTCGGTCCGCACCGGACTGCCTCCGAAGTCAAGTCCCTTGCCCGTGATCGTGCCGGTCCATTCGTTGGTGAGACGCTTGTACTGGCCGAACAGATAGCTGATCTCGCGCCCTCCTACCCCGATGTCGCCGGCCGGGACGTCAATGTCCTTGCCGATGTGCCGGTGCAACTCGTTCATGAAGGACTGGCAGAAGCGCATCACTTCGCGGTCGCTGCGCCCCTTGGGATCGAAATCGGATCCCCCTTTGGCTCCTCCCATGGGAAGCGTCGTGAGCGAATTCTTGAAAACCTGTTCGAATCCCAAGAACTTGAGGATGCTCAAGTTGACCGAGGGATGAAAGCGCAATCCGCCCTTGTAAGGACCGATGGCGTTGTTGAACTGCACGCGGTAGCCGCGGTTGATGTGGATCTCCCCGTCGTCGTCCTCCCAGCAAACCCGGAAGATAATGATGCGGTCCGGTTCGGTCAGCCGCTCCAGGATGCGGGTCTTCTGGTACTTGGGGTGTTCGTCGATGAAATCGGTAAGAGTCAGGGCCACTTCTTTGACGGCTTGGTGGAATTCGGTCTCACCGGGATTTCGGGCTTTGATGCGCTTGAGGAAGCTGTCCAGATCCATTTTTTCTCAGACCTCCGGTATGAGCAGGGTGCAATCCGTCCGACACAAGGTATTCTCTCCCCCTGACACCCGGATTGCAAGACCCCCGGCCAAGGTTTTCCCCGCCCCTCCGCGGACCCGCCGCAAGGCGCCAAACAGCTCGCTTAGCGTCGTCTATGGCAAGAGCCAGCCCGGATTGACAGACAAAAGGAAATGCGGTAATTTCTAAAAGAACAGAAAAGAGGAAATCGCATGCCGAAGTTGACCAAGACGGCCGAGCAATTCATTCTTCATTGGGGAGAAATGGGCACCCGCTGGGGCATCAACCGAACGGTTGCCCAGATCCATGCCCTGCTTTATTTGTCGCCCGAGCCGCTGAACGCCGAGGACATCTCCAAGACCCTTTCGGTAGCCCGCTCCAATGTTTCCACCAGCCTGCGCGAGCTGCAGAGTTGGGGGTTGGTCAAGATCGTTCACATCCTGGGCGACCGCCGCGACCATTTCGAGTCCATGAAGGATGTTTGGGAGATGTTTCAGTTGATCCTCTCCGAGCGCAAGCGCCGGGAGATCGACCCCACCCTCTCGGTTTTGCGCCAGTGCGTGAAGCAGGCCAAAGAAGAAGACGCGGACGACCCGGTGACCCGCGAGCGGCTGGAGCACATGCTGGACTTCTTCGAAACCATGACCTCGCTTTATAAGGAGTTCTCCACTCTTCCTCCAAGCACCTTGCGCGGCTTCGCCAAGCTCAAGGGCCGCATGGAAAAGCTCCTGGTCACCATCCGGCCCTCCAAGGAGACTTGATCAGCGGCGAAAAGGCCATTCCTTGAGTTCGATGGCGGCCTTCACCAGGCGCAAGAGGCGGTCGGTGTCGAAGGCAGTGATTTCCTCGCGCAATTCCTCGGCAACCCCTGCAGCGACATCATCCAGCTTTTGCGATATGGAATTGTCGGGTCGGTTGAGACGGTCCATGAGCGGCTCATAGGCTTGGGCTCCTGGTTGTTTTCGCTCTTCCTTCGTCATCACTTGGCTCCGACTGCCTGCCTCCGGGGCAACCCCTGGGTGTGCTGTCTTCCTCCTTATCGGCATGGGGCGCTGATTCTTAAACCGCACAATTAATCGAACCTCGCACCCGCGCCTTCGTGAAGTAGGCCTGGTAGCGTTCGTCTATTTCAGTTCCCAGAACAAGTCGGGGAGGAGGATGCCCATGCTGGCACGAATCGTCGTGACGGCCGTCTTGGTCTGTCTGCACCTGAAGGCTGCCGATTGGCCCCAATTCCGAGGATCCGAGCAAGACGGACGCGCTCAGTCCGAAAACCTGCGAGGCCTGCTAGGACTCGACTTCGAAACCTTGTGGAAGCAGCCTCTCGGCTCGGGTTATGCTGGAATCGTGGTGGCTGATGGACGAGTGTATTCGATGGGCGCTCGGGCTGGCGGCGATTACGTCCTGGCCTACCGTGGCTCAAGCGGTGAGGAGGTCTGGCGGACGCGCATCTCGGACTCTTACCGGGGACACGACGGCTCTGATGACGGACCCATCTCGACACCCGTGGTCAGCGAGGGCGTCCTCTACGCGCTCAGCGCCCACGGCGATCTGGCGGCTCTGGATAGCCAAGACGGACGGCTGATCTGGAAGCGTCATGTGGTCGATGACCTGCAAGGCGTGGCGCCCTTCTACGGCTACTCCACCTCGCCGATTGTCGAGGGCGACCTCCTCATCATCCAGAGCGGGGCCGCGGAAGGCGTCTTGGCGGCCTTGGACAAGAAGAGCGGCCAACTGCGCTGGACGGCACTGCCCGGAAAAGCCGAGTACCAGACACCCCTGATTGCTGAGCTGGCCGGGCGCCGCCAACTCATCGCCTGCAGCGAAAAAGCGCTGGTCGGCCTCGACCCTTCCGACGGGTCGGTCCTGTGGAAACATGAGTTCGAAAGGGGGTCCATCGATCCTCACGTGGTTTTGGCCGAGGACGGACGGTTCCTGGTCACCCGCAGCGATCACGCAGAATTCTTCCACCTGCGCCAGGGGACAGACGGATTTCAACTCGAGCAGCTCTGGGAAACCCGCTCCTTCAAAAACACTCACAGCGTACCCGTCTACCACGAGGGCCACTTCTACGGCTACAACGGGCGCTTCCTGACCTGCGTGGAGGCCCGCAGCGGTCAGGACGCCTGGAAGTCGCGCCCGCCCGGCGGCCGCAATCTGACCTTGGTGGGAGACACGTTCTTGGTGCTGGCTCGGGGCAAGCTGACGGCCTTCCAAGCGGATCCCCGGCAGTATCGCGAGCTGGGAAGTCGGCAGGTCTTCGAACCCTACGACACCTGGATCGCGCCGGCCTACGCCGACTCCGTGGCGTATGTGCGCGACCTGGACGAACTGGCGGCCGTGCGTCCGCGTCCGCTGGGAGAACGGCCCGATACCGCCGAGCGTCCCGACCCGGCTCTGATGCAGGGCGCC
This sequence comes from Acidobacteriota bacterium, assembly GCA_035471925.1. Lineage (GTDB taxonomy): Bacteria > Acidobacteriota > UBA6911 > RPQK01 > DATIPO01 > JANQFM01. Next base: position 126,848 of record DATIPO010000059.1, on the reverse strand, counting down.
TTTGGACAGTTCGTGAGGAGACTGCAAGAAGCGCCCATCACTGAGAAGCACCGTCTCATCCAACAGTTCCTCCAGGAGCAGGAAAGCTTTCCGATCATCGAAGGCCGAACTGTGCACTTCGTTTTCCGGGGCCAAGTGGAAGACGTGGCGATTCGGGGAGATATGACCGGCGGGCGACTGGAAGACCCCCTCTTCCATGTCGAGGAAACCGATTTTTACTACCGCAGCTATCAGGCGGCATCAGATGAGACGGCCTGGCAGTACCATCTGCGCCACTATGAGCAAGCGCGTCCCGATCCCCTCAACCCCTCCACACTCGAGACGCCCGAGGGAGAGCGTTCTTGGGCGGCCCTCTCCGGTTGGCAGGAGGCGTCCCTCCCCGGCCAACCCAGCCCAGAGCGCCTGCGCAGCCATGAGGTGGAGAGCGAAGCGATGGGACGGTCCTTTCCTCTCAAGGTGCTCCTGCCGGAGCCCTACAACCCCGACGAGCCGCACAGGCTGGCCCTTTTCCTGAGCGACCATGCCCGCGTCTATGGACATTTCGACCGCTGGTCCGACGGGATCAAAGCTCAGGATTCCGGACCCGTCATGGCAGCCTTTCTCGACGTCAATCGCCCCATTTTTCAGATCTGGTTCTTGCGCCAGAGGGGAGACGGCGCGCTGCGCATGCTAGCCGAGGAGCTGTTTCCCTTCCTTAAGCAGCACTACCCTCTTCACGACGGTGGCCATTTAATCGTGGGACATTCCCAGGCCGCGCCGGGCGCCCTGATGGCCGCCCTGCGCTACCCGGAGGTCTTCTCGCGGGCGGGCCTGCAATCGCCTGAGATTTCGGCGGGCGAGTTGCGCGACGACGTGCTGCCGCTGCTGCGGGAAAATCAAGGCCAGCGCTTTTTCTTGGGATATTCCCGCTACGAGCTGTCCTGGCGTCCCTTAATGGACTTCGACGTGCGGGAAAGCAGCCGCCTCTTGGCTCAAGAATTGAGAGAGGGGGGCTTCGAGGTGCATGTCCAAGAGTCTCCCGGAGGACACAATTGGCCGACGTGGAGGGCCCAGGGCTCCCGGCTGCTGAAGTTTCTTCTCCAGCCTTGAGCGGAGAGACCGTCAGGCTGCTTCAATCGAGGAGAGCGTGTTCGATCAGGCATTCGGCCAGCCTCACGTAGCAAATGACGAAGAGGCCGGTTTCGATCTTCTCTTTCAAGGCCGCCACGTGACCGGGACGCGAGGCTTGGGCAAAAGGCGACGGGGGGACGATCTGAAACGGGGGTGTTGTGCTCATTCGATACCTCGGTTAGTCGGTTTGCATTGGGCCGTATCGGGCTCCCTTTGCTCCTGCCATTGCTACTCTCATCGGATCAACGCGGGGGAGCCGTGTGATTCGAATCACACAGTTCTGCGGCGCCCTTCTGCCCAATCTGGCGGAGGTTTAGCGAGGCAGGCTGCGGAAGGAGAATGAGCGCCGCCTCCAGCGCTTGGAGGAGGCGGCTAAACTTCCGGGCGGTTCTCACCGAAAAGTGGACCAGCGAGAAGAATTTCATCTTCGGCGATGGCCAAGACCGACAGGGACACGACGTTGAGCAGTCGATTCGAACTTACGCTTTTTGAGCGCTTTGACCAGAGCACCTCTTTGCTCTTGATCCATCACAAGCGCCTGAGCATTCCTTCCGAGATTATCTCGCAGCAGAGCGGGGATCCGCCTGAAGGCCGGCTCAACTGGGCTTCCGAAGCCCAACTGACCAGCCGCCTTGTCCGCGACCTGGCCAGCCTCAGCTCCTGGATCGACACCATTCATGCCGAGCAAGCCGTCCGCCAGGACGCAGCGTCGTCCTCGCAGCGCCGCTCCCGCCTCATCGTGCCCCGGGTGCGCGAGTTCCGCAAGGCACTGGCATTGGGCCAAAAGCGCCTGGAGATACTTCTGCGCGACAAGCAGACCGACCGTCAGCACTTCGACCGCCTGGGCCTGCATCTGTGCCGCTCCATCAGGCGCTTGCGTCAATCCCGCGGCTATCGCCTGCTGCGACGGTTGTCGCGGCGAAGCAGCGACCTCAAGAAAGTCCGCGACGCCAGCCGCCAGCTAACCCAGGACCTGATCATCCAGCAGCGCGTGGCCCGCCTCTTGATGTGCGTCCTCAAACTGCTGCGCTTGCTGCGCCACAGCGAGACTTCCTTGCGCTCCCAGCCAGACCGCCAGGTGCTGCTCCTTCTCATGGTCTACGTCTACTACCAGGTGCGCCGGCTCTTCGTGCGCATGGAGGACCTGCGCCGCTATCTGCCTTCCGAATCGGATTTGGAAGACTTTCTTGTTTTTAGCGCCGGAGCCTTGCGGGTGGAGGCCAATCGCTCCCTCAAACAGGAATTGCGGCACCTCGACCAGGAGAACGATCCTGACCGTTTCGATGACCGCGTCGAGCGCTCTCTGAGCATGCTTCAGAACGGATTCGAGCAGGTGCTCCGTCAGCTTTTCAGTACGGCCGGACAAGGCTACGTCACTCGTGAGATGCTGGACGGGCACCAGCAGTCCCGCCTGAAAGAGAGCCTCCACCTGGTCGAGGACCTGCAAAGCCTGCGTGAACTGGCTTCCAGGATGGAGCGGCATCCCGACCGTCAACACCGTCAGGATTTCCAGAAGCGGTTCAACCTCTTCCGCGGCCGCTCCCTCGTCTCACTCTACCGGCGCGACCGTCAAACCATCGCTGAGTTCGAGGCGGAACTGGACCAGTGCGAGGAAGAAGACATCCGCTTTGTGGCTCACCGCCTCGCCATCTATCTTTCGGCCCTGCTCTCCCAAGTGGCCAACCGCAACGTTCTCTCCTACGCCTCCCGACCCCAGGCTGAATCCGGCACGGGGTCCTGATCAAGCCTCTCCTTACCCGCTCGGGACCGATCGCCAGCAAAAGCCAAAAAGGCTGGAATTAATCACAAGATTGCCGTCTCTTCCTTCAACCAACTTCAAAAGCGGATGACAACTACCTATTTTCTTTTTAAACTTATCTGCGAATTTGGCGTCTAAAGACCTTGGAAGGTCGATCTGCATACTGCCCCCAGGGTGCAGCCTCTTCTCCAATCTTGTACCATAAGCTCACCTTTATTTCGTCTCGAAGAAGCCAAGTGCCGCCTTTGGTATCAGCCTCCTGAAATATTATACTTGCATTTTCTGATGCTCCTACAGGCACTGCAAATTTTCGTTTGCATTCTGGACAGGACTGCGCTATTCTCAAGGATATCCGGTACTGGAGGTACAAGAAATTACCGGTCTACAACGACATTGGGACAAAGAGAGGAAGAAATGAAGAAGAGAGTTTTCGCAACAATCTGCATAATGGCGTTTCTAACAATGGGTTTTACCCCCCACGTCGCCGTCGACCAAACGCCTGACGGCTCAGTGTTTCAGGATCCCGATCCGGTCGGACCCGATCCTGAGCCGCCTGGATGCCCCCCCGCCTGCTAGCACGATAGCCTGTAGGGGCCGCTCGATCTTGAAAAAGAAGCGAGGCCCCCTCAGCCTTCTTCCCTCCATTGGTGGTTTGCGCTCCAGAGCAGCTATCTCAGGACAAGAAACGGTAGATGCTCAGTGGCAATTGACAAATCCTGACGCTCACGCCTAGACTTGGCTCAGGATGCTAGCTGGAATCCGCCTACGTTACTATTTCTTCGCCTTAGTTGTCCTTTGCCTGCTAGTAATCTGTCTTGTCAGGCTTTTCCGTACTCGGAAGAGCCTGCAGACTGGATCCAGGCTGGCGTCTCATTTACCCCTACTGACGGGGTATGTAGTGGCCACTCTCCTCAGTTTGGCATTAACTTGGACTTCGAGCCTCGCACTGGGTGTCAAATCTCCACTGTATCTATATCTTTTTTTCGGTCAAAGCTACGTCCTCGATTTATTTGTTGTGATACTCCTCTACCGAGCGTATCGCCTCTCTAACGGTCAACTTGACCCATATTTGCTAATCCTATTGTTAGCGCCTGTCTTTATTGTCTATGAGTCGATGAGCGTCGACGGACCCATCATTTACAGGAAGATTAGCAACGGACTCCTTTGCTTTAAGGCCCTGCTGGGGCTGGTCGTTTATTTGAATCTCTTCCGTCAACGAAACTTCCAACTTGGCTCAACCTGGAGTGGTATTCTCAAGGGAATCTACATACCATGTTTATTGGATTGGCTGAACTATACGCTTTACATCTTCGGACTAGGCTCGAATTTCAGCTTTTTCTCGTCTGTGAAGCCGCTGGTGACGATTATTTCTTGGCTTTTGATCGCTCATGCTTTAAGATCATATGATCCTCCCAAGTCAGGGGGGAGCAATGGAATCGGTTCTGATAAGATGCATGAACTGGTCGACAGAGCGGCTTCGGCCGCAAGGAGAATCGCCTAGATGCTTGCAGTCCTACTGTCCTTGACGATCATTGTCGTCGCCCTGGCCCTGGCCAGCGTTTTTCACTTGAGCGGAATGGCCACGCGCCTGGAAGAAGGCCCGGCCGTCGATTCGTCCCTGGTCTTGGGAATTGAAGAGATTCTCAAGGAACTGGAGAATCCCGCCCATGTGAGGCTGGCGGCGGAAAGCCCGGCTTATGCGCGAGACGTGCTCCTGTTCGCGTTCGACGCGCTGGAGCGGGATCTGAAGATCCTGATGAGAGTGGGGGCGCCTTCGCTGCTCCCGCAATTCCTCGCTTTCCGCTTTTATTTGACGGTTTTTCGGGTCAAGACCCGTTTGCGGGCCGACTTAGGCGACTTGCAATATCTGATAGGTTACGAGTTCTACCTCCTGCAGCGGTTGTCCAGCGCGGCCTAGAGTTGCGGGACGCTGTCTTCCAGGGGAGTGAAAGCTTCTTACGGGGGAGGAGGATAGCGTCCCCAACATCAGACGGGCCGTGTTGACTTCGCCTGCTTCTGCGGTGACTTCCCCAGTCCCGCAGCGTTTTCGTGTCTTCCCTTCCTTCCTTTGTCAACTCCCAAAGCTCATTTCAGTCCGCCTGGCGCACCTTTGCCCTCAGCTTCCGATCAGGATCTGAACGCGACCTGAACCCCGTCTTCACACTTTCAACAGGCAAAAGCCGGGAACGATCCCAGCCCCGTTGGCGTAGGCTGAGGCATGTCGACACTTCCTACGCACAAGGCACGATCCTGGGTGGTTCCGGCTCTCTCCTCCTCATCAGCCTCCGACCTGGGGCTGCTGCTGCTGCGCGTTTGCGTCGGACTCTCCATGGCCCTGACCCACGGTCGGGGTACCCTCACCGGACTGCTCAACGGTGAGGCTTCCTTCCCCGACCCTCTGGGTCTGGGGCCTACTTTGTCGATGACGCTAATGGCCGTGGCCGAGTTCTTCTGCGCCTTGGCGGTGGTCCTCGGACTGGCCACACGGCTGGCCTGCATTCCGTTGGTGATCGGCTTGGGCGTGGCCTTTTTCATCTTCCATGCCGGTGATCCCTTCGGCCACAAGGAACTCGCCTACCTCTATCTGTGCGTCTTTGCCGCCCTGGCTTTGAGCGGCCCTGGACGCTGGTCGGTGGACGCCTGGCTGCTTCGGCGCCTCGAATTTCACAAGAAGGAGAACGCCTCATGAACCGAAACGGACTGCAATGGCTCCTGCTGCTCAACCTCGTCGTGTCGGCGGCCTGCCTGAACCAGACGGACGCACCAGAGCCTCCCGAAACCACCGAATCCAACTACCGTGCGGCCCGGGACACCCTGTTGAGAGCCCGGCAACACTTCGGGGTACCAGGTGAAGGCCTGCCCAGTCTCGTCCTTGAAGGCAGCGGACGTCTCAACCTGTCGGCTCAGTTCCAGGGCCAGACGCCGGGAGGCGACACCTGGGTCGAGTACCGCGAATCCTCTGCCTACAATGATGACAACCGCTGGCTGGGCTACTCTCAACACTATGAGCGTCCTGACGGAAGCCGGGAATCGCTGCGCTTCGTCTACTTGCCGCCTGACGAGATGCGCCTGGTTCATTTGGTGGACCGATTCGCGATCCACGTTTCCAGTCCCGAATTCGCCCAGACTCGCGGACGGCTGGCCCGCATGATGCCCCCGCTGCTGCTGGAAGAAGCCTTGGCGCGGCCCTCTGGACTGCGCTACCTGGGACAGCGTTCGGGCGAAGGGGGTCCGCTCGATGCAGTCATCATGCCTCTGGACGGCCAATCCCTAACCCTTCTCTTTGACCGCCAAGCAGGCCATTTGCGCGGACTCGAGTACTTGGCCGACGTACCCCTGTTAGGAGACACGGTCGTGGCCTGGGAATTCTTCGAGCCGCTCTCAGGCCAGGGACTGCCCTACCCCTCGGGCTACCGCATCCAATTCGGCGGACGGACGTTGCAGGAGGTCCATTACGACAAGGTGACCACCAGCGAGGTTGATCGCGCCGACGTCTTCCAGATTCCTGACGAGATCCCCACACCACAGCCTCCCCCACCTCGGACCGCCGGACCGCCTCCGTCACCGCGTCGGCCTGTAGCCCGCGAAGTCGATGCCGGCGTCTACATCGTCCCCGAACTGCGGGGCGGATTCCATGTCATGTTCGTCGACTTGGGAGAGGACGTCGCCGCCTTCGAGGCCCCGACCGGCTGGCTTGAACTGCATCAGGTTCCGGCCTCTGACTTTGTCCCGGGCGCTAGCAGCGGATCCGTTTCCCGCCTCTATATCGACTTGATTCGCGAGACGCTCGGCGACAAGCCCATCCGCTACCTGGCCCTGAGCCATCATCACGGCGATCATGCCGGCGGACTGCGGGAGTTCCTGGCCGAAGGGTCGACCATCGTCACGGCTGCTCAGATGACGTCCTTAGTGGAACGGGCCGTCGAGCGTCCTCACACCTTGGATCCCGATTCCCGAGCGGGCCAGAGCACCCCGGCCCGCATCGAGGTCTTCTCCGGAGCCAGGACATTGGGAGAGGGCCCCAACCGCATCGAACTCATCGAGTATGAGGAGAACGATCACGCCCAGGGCCTGACCATCATGTACCTGCCGGAAAGGAGCATCCTCTACGTCGCCGACCTGGTCTATGCCTGGCCCGAAGGACGACGGCCTCATGCTTCCCACCTACCTTCGACTCGGCGCTTTGCCCAGTGGCTCCGTGCCCGCGATTTGCGTCCTGAGCGCATCTACACCTCGCACGGCACAGCCTCGCCCCTTTCCTGGGAACGGCTGCAGCAGGTCTTGGAGGCGGACGGGGACTGATGCCCTGACACCTACTTTCCCAGCTCGAAGGCGGCGATTTCCCGCCGGTCACGCAGGTAGAGGCGGCTGCCTGCCATGGAGGGGACCGTCCAGGAAAGGGTCGTGAGGACCTGGGATTGGTCGAGGATGCGGATACGCTCTTCGCCAGGTTTCGCCAGAGCCAGCTCTCCGTTTTGATCGAGGATGATCAGGATGTCGCCGACGGCCAGGAAATTTGCCTTGGTGAAGCCCCGCTGGCGAACCGCCATCTCCCCCGTCTGAGGGTCGACAGCCACCAGGAAGGCGGGGCCCACGTCTCCGCTTGAGGCGTAGATGCGCCCGTCCAGCCACACGGCCGTCCCGTGGTGGATCTTGACCCGGCGGCTATACCACAGTTCTTCGGCCTCGAAACCGCCGTCCGGCGTTTCTTTGATGTGGAGCATGCGGCTGCCGCCATCATATCCCGAGGAAATGAAGAGGCGGTTCCCCGGCAGCCAGAGAGGAGTGGAGGCGTTGATGCCGTGGACGTTTTTGTGAGGGTGGCTCCACAGCAGACGGCCGTCTTGAGGATCGAGTGCGGCCACATGCTCGGCCATGGGGACGACGACTTGAGGACGTCCGCCCAACTCGATCAGCAGCGGTGACCCGTAGGTGGCCCGGAAATCCTGGCTGGCCCAGATCTGACTGCCGTCTTCAAGACTGAGAGCCAGGACGGCTTGGCCTTCCCCGCCCCAGGGCAGGATGAGGCGATCTTTCCAAGCCAGGGGACTGGGCGAATATCCGGAGTTGCGGGGCTCACCGCCATATTCCCCCCACAGGTCCCTCTCCCACAAGAGTTGGCCGTTGAGGCGATTCCAGCACTTGAGGAATCCGCGCACGCCCACCGTGTAGAGCCGCTCCCCCACCGCCAGGGGTGCGCTGTGAGGTCCCTGGCTGGGGACGGCTTGAAAGCCCTCCCAAAGCGGAGCCGGATAGGAATGCTCCCACAGGGTTTTTCCATTGGCAGCGTCGAGGGCCACCACCGACTCCATCGCCTCTTCGGTCTTGCGGTAGAGCGTATAGAGAGTCCCCTCGACCACCGTGATGGCCGAAGTCCCGTCCCCCAGCGGACGTCTCCACACACTGGGCGGTCCGTCCTCGGGCCATTCCTGGGCCAGCGGGACCTGCGGGGCCTGGAAGTTGCGCTGCGGACCTCCCCACTGGGGCCACTGCGCCATAAGCGGAACGCTGCACAGCGCCAACAGCACCCCCAGTATCAGCGCCAGGCGTCCTAAGCGGGACCACCGCCCACGGCGCGAAACACCTGGACTACGTACAGAGTGACAAGCAACAGACATGGATGTCTCCTTAAGGTCGGACGATGGAGTAGCAGAGACGCTTCTCGGCCCCCGGCTTCTGAAATCAGAAAGCCCCTTTTCGAGCTACTTTAAGGACGCTCGGGCAAGGTGCGGCCCACCCGTTGGGCAGCTTGACGGGCTTGGCTGCTGCCCATCAGTTCGCCGACGACGATTAGAGCAGCATCCATGGCGGCGTCGGGAGAGACGGCCGTGACGAATTTCCCGCTCTGGATCCAGGGCCTGTCTCCCCGATAATTTGCGGCGGACTTGATTTCGAAATGTTCCAGGAGTCTTGAGTAACGGTCCGGCATGGCCGCTTCCTGGCCTTGCAGGACACCGGCTTTGGCCAGGATGGCCACACCTAGACCGACGCCCAGCACAGCTTCGGCATTCTCCGACGCCTTCTGCACCCATTCCAGTGCGGCCTTGTCCTCAAGGATGTCCATGTTCCCCCCTCCCACCACCAGGACCTGGGGCAAAGGACTGTCCTTGATGGAGTGCTGCGGGGTGATTTCAAGCATCTCCTCGCTGACGAGCGCATCGCCACTGACCGCCACCGTGTAGGTGTAGAATCCCCGGCTGCCCAGAAAGACCTGGGCTGGCCCGGCAACTTGATAGATGGGCATCCTGGGAGCGATCAAAAGAGCCGCCTGCAGAAGATCGCGCTTGTCGATCAAGGTCATGCCGCACACCGGGCACTGACCCGGCTTGTCATGATGAATCCGGTCGCAATGAATCCCACAGGGCGGACAGACGTAGACGGCCTCTTCTTCCGCTTTTTGCTCTTGTAGCGCGGGCCCGCCGTGGACGGCCCCAGCGCTCCACACCGCCGTCAGGGCGCCGAGAACGATTCCAAAGACAAAGAAACTGCACACCAACATTCTGCGCATATCCGCATCCTTCCAACCTGCTTTCCCCGTGGCGAGCGGAGCACGGCAAATTCTCTGCCGCACTTTTTTCAACAATGCTGATGAAACAGTAGCCGATTCCCTGGCCGGCTGTCAAGAGTCCAGACAGCGCTGCACGACTTCGCAGAAAAAACAGAGAAAAGGATTAGCTTTCGATCAGGGCCTTGTGGCGGGCGTGTCGTAACTTACCCCAATATGGCCGGGGAGAGAGGCTGACCTCGACGCAGTTGCTCATCGACCCTTCGACCGACAGACCTGCGGCGACCGCCCTCCTCGACTTGCGCCACAAGAAACGAAAGCGAACCTGCTGCGGAATGCTCGTGGGAAGAAGGTGGCGTCCCCAACGGGATTTGAACCCGTGTCGCTGCCGTGAAAGGGCAGTGTCCTAGGCCGGGCTAGACGATGGGGACGCCCTAGGTGAAGGCGGTATCCTAGCAAAAAGCTCGGGGACTTGTCTAGTCAGCCGTGCGCCACCGGGAGAGGGTTATTGACCCGCCACGTTGCCGTCCGGCCATCAGCTTGCTGTGCGAACCGAGTGCACTGATTTTGGGGGCTGTTCGCTCACTGCCTGGAGCGCGTTTTGAGGGTTGCTTCCGGTGCGTCTCCAGGGACCGGGAGGCGGTGCTATGCTGAGGGCCATGAAGGCCAATCGCATTGTGGCAACCGGGGCACTGCCCGCCTGGGCCGAGAGTCGCTTGGAGCCCGAATTTAGGCTTGACGTAGCGGATGATCCCGATCCGCAGGTTGTGGGCGCGATGATGGGAGCGGACGTGGTGGGGCTGATTGCACGCAGTTCGACCCGTGTTGGAGAGGAATTAATCAAGGCCGCTGAGAACCTCCGCGTCATCGGACGTACCGGCGCAGGGTACGACTCCATCGATATCGAGGCCGCCCACAGACGGCATGTCGTCGTGCTCTACACCCCCGACGCCGTGACTCAGGCCACCGCCGAGCACACCGTGACGCTGCTGCTGGCGGCTTGTAAGGACCTGCCGGGCTGGCAGCGCCGGGTTGGCGAGGGCAACTGGCTGGAACGCAACCGCGTCCTCAATCGCGATCTCCACGGGGCGACGCTGGGAATCGTGGGCTATGGGCGCATCGGACGGCGGGTCCACAGGCTGCTTGACGGCTGGGGAATGAAGGTCCTGGCCTGCGATCCCCAGGTTGCGGAAGCTGAGATGCAGCGGCTTGGCGCGAGCCCGGCCTCGCTGGATCGCCTGCTGGCCGAGAGCGACTTCATCACGCTGCATGCTCCTCTCGACGAGTCCACTAGGGGGCTCATCAATTCCCAAAGTCTGCAGCGGGTCCGCCGGGGGGCGGTGCTTGTCAACTGCGCCCGCGGTGGCCTCGTGGAAAGCAATCAGCTTCTCGTAGACGCGCTGGACAACGGGATGCTGTCGGCTGTGGCTCTGGATGTTCTGGAAGAGGAGCCTCCGGCCCAAGACGATGCCCTCCTCGGGCACCCCCGCGCCATAGTCACCGCGCACGTCGGCAGCCGTACGCCCGGCACCCAGCGCCTGATCATCGAAACGCTCCTGAACGACCTACGCGCCGTCCTCACCGGCCAGCAGCCGAATGTTGCCAACGTCGTGCCCTAGCTGGCGACAACGTAAGCTCGGAAGTGTTCCAAGTCCCTCTTGGCACTCCTGGTGAAAGTGATGTTGAAGCGCATTCAACCATCAGCACTCGCACAAAAGACGCACGCTCAGGAATGCGCAGGAAACCCGTGCCGTGAAATATAGTGTAGCAAAAGGATTTCCTGGCTTGCCAAGTGCTTCGATCTGCTACCCTGCCCCAATGGCGAATCCGAAACTGCGCTATCTGGAGGCGATTCCTTATCAAGAGGACGGGCAGGAGCTGGTGTTGCTGCGCGATCCCCTGCGCATCAGCGACCAGATGCTGGCGGTGACGCCGGCGCTCTATGCGCTGATGACGCTCTTCGACGGCAAGCGGACGCCCGAGAGCGTCCGTGCCGAGGTGGAGAGCGCCACCCAACAACCCTTCAGCAGCGAAGATCTGGAGAGCATTCTGGCTCAGTTCGACCAAGCACTCTTTCTCGAGAACGAGCGCTTTGAGGAACGCCACAAAGCACTGCTGGAGGAATTCCGCAGCCAATCCATCCGGCGTTCCTCCCATGCGGGAGAGAGCTACCCCAACGAGCCAGCCGAACTGGCCCGCCAGATCTCCGATTTCTATGGCGATCCCAAGGGAGCGGGGACGCCGGGACGAGCGGCCAGTCCGGCTCCCCAAGCCCTCATCGCTCCCCACATCGACCTGCGCCTGGGCGGACCCAGCTATACACACGCCTACCGCGTCCTGGCCGAGTCTGAAACGCCTGATCTTTTCATCATCCTGGGAACCGGACACCACGGCCTCCCCGACCTCTTCTCGGTCTCGCGCAAGGACTTCCAAACACCCTTGGGGACCGCCGCCACCGACCGCGAATTCGCCGACCGCCTTCTCGACTCCGCCGGCAACGGACTTTTCAAGGAGGACCTCGCACACCGCATCGAACACACCATCGAATTTCAGGTCATCTTCCTTCAGCACCTGCTGGGAAATCGTCCCTTCAAGATCCTGCCCGTGTTGGTCAGCTTCTCCTACTTGAACTTCCAGCATCCCACGGTGGCCGACCAGCACCGCAAGCTTTTCGACACCTTCCTGGAGGCCCTCCAGCGTACGGCCGACCAGTCAGGACGGCGCATCTGCTATATCGCCAGCGTCGATCTGGCCCACATCGGTCCCCGCTACGGGGACGCCTTCCGGCCTGAGGAGCAGCACATCCAAGACGTCCGCAAGAAGGACCAGGAAATGCTCAATCCGATTCTCAGCGGGGACGCTCGGGACTTTTTCCGCTACGTAGCCGAGGAAGAAGACCGCCGCCGCATCTGCGGCTTCTCTCCCCTCTACACCCTCATGACGCTCCTGGAAGGCCGCAAAACCCGCCTCCTCGACCACTCTCACGCCATCATGGACGAAACCGGCTCCTTCGTCACTTTCACCAGCGGCGTGATTGAGCGAGAATAGGGATGATAGGACTCGTTTCTCGAAATTCCAGGGAAGGCAGTTTCACTCGTCAAGACAGATTCACGGCAGTCTCGGCCCGATAAGCAAGAATACATCCACGGCGAATTGGGCCTCGCCGCTCGTCTTAACGCTGGCCCAAAAGCGAAACTCATTTCCGTACCGATCTGTCCGGCGGCTGGTTCGGTAGGTGAGAGGCAGCGCAAGTATCTTAGTCTCGGTCAGAGGCACAAGCTCATCACTTTGGCTCTCACCATCGTGATTCTCATCGTACCAAACAGCCAGAGACTGGAAGGCGCTGTCCCGAGCGCTGATCACCCCGTCGCCGTTGCCACCATGCACTTGGCTGTCGAAGACGGCGAGGGCGTTAAAGCCGTTTTGCCCTTCGATCGCGGGCTGTGGGGTCAGGTTTCCAAACAGTTCCAATCCACTGTCAATGATGCCATTCCCATTGCGGTCAAGGACAAGGAAACCGGCGTCGGACCTCGGTACCGTCCAGCTAACCCACTCGGGCTGACCATCACCGTTCAGGTCAAATCTCACACCGTCGTCCAGCCCAGTGAGTTCTGTGCGATTGCCATGATCGCTGACCAAAAGCGGCGAACCATCGACACAACGGCACAGATCAAGGCTATATACTTGGCCATTCTGCGTGCATTCGTCCAGTTGTTCTTGAGTCGGATTACAACCATTCGGATCGTCCTCGCTTCCGCCAGTTGAACCTGAGCAACAATCGAGACAGAAGACCTCTAGGTTCGACAGCCCGCCATCCCGGCAAATGCCCGCAGTCACAATTCGATTCTGATGTTCAACTTCCACCTTACACGTTGATGGATTCATCCAAGTCTTGATAAGGGTATTGTTTAATACAGGGGGGCACTCGTCATCAAAGAAACAATCTCCGTGTGCAACTAACGTTACAGTCTGCCCGCAAATCGTCCAATTTTGAGTCACCTTAGGATCTATATTCGGACAGTTCGCCTCAGTGGCCGTGGTCTTGGAGCCAGTTATACACTTGCAATTCGCACAAACTTGAAAGGCTTCTAGCCAACCTATTGTCATCGTAGCAGCAAAGAGGCAGCTCGCGAGAAGAATCTGTTTACTCATTACTTATCATCCTCTATTCACTTATCGCCGACTTCTAATGTCTGATATCTGTTCGCCGTCCACACCATGCCTCACGTGAGAGCTCATGGCCAGGAACTCTTCTTCCAAGATCGCGCGAAGAGCCTCAAGGCGACCAGCAATCGCCTCATCCTCTGCTTCTAGGGCGCGCTCGAACTGAGCGGCTATTCCCTTTCCAGTTGTTACCGCCGAGTGGTCTGTGGACGAAACTCGCGAGTTGCCAAAGATCTCAGACTGTTGATCAAGCGTTAACTTGAATTCATTCACCCTAATTCGAAGTTGCGAGGGGGGCACCGGTTGTCGGAGGATGTCATCGATACGCTCAAGCCAATGATGGCGCACGAGCTGGGACGATTCTCTTGTTAGGAAAATCTCCTTGACTTTTTCTTCGTCGCCGAACCAGCTCCGATCCACAAAAACGATGGCTTTGACACGAACAAAATGCCACCTGTCTTCTTCACTGACATGATCACCGGACGGTGAGACCATGATCTTGGACTGCCCAGGTCGAAGAATCCCAAAGCGATGCAGTGGTGAAGAGCTGTTGTCAAGTGCCGCGGTGACGGCAAAGTCCTCGGTAAGAACTGATCGCATCTCTTTGCCGTCCGGGCGTCGGTTCGAGAACTCCAACGAGTAAGCTGTAATCCCGAGGGCTGATGCATTGAAAAGTTCAAGGCTCCTGGACTGCTTTGCCATTCTAGGGCTAAGCCTTTTTACAATCAATGGTGACTCTGGTTGGCTGACCTCTTGAAGGGACGTCTCCCCTTCAGGCCCTGCAAAAGTTGCGATGGCTGCCACAAAAATGGAGGGAAGAAAGAGCCAGAGTTTCATAAGTCCTCCTCTTGAGGATCGATTGGTTTATTCAGAGAGCTACAACCTATCATTTTTTCTCAGGTGCGTCGATCTGTATCGTATATTGAAAGACAGTCCCTCCCCGGTTCCTTGTGGGCCAGGCGAAGAGACATGCTAGACTCGGTCGGTGGAAACTTTGGTACTTATAGCTTGCGCATCTTTGCCGTCGGAGTTCTGCGACTCGATCCCTGAGTCTGCTGAGGCTCATTTCCTCCAGCGCAAGGCTGGGTAATTCATAGGGTCGGCTCAGACGGAGAACAACTTGTCATGACCATGATAACGACTCTTTTGATGGCGGTTTGGATGCTGGCGGCGCCGGGAGGCGAAGAGCAGATCCTGCAGATGCTGCATCAACAGGCCGAAGACTGGAACAACGGCGACCTGGAAGCTTTCATGGACGGCTATTGGAACTCGCCTGATCTGACCTTCTACTCGGGCGGAAGCATCGAGCGCGGCTGGCAGTCGACGCTGGAGCGCTATCAGCGCCGCTACCAGAGCGAAGGCCGCGAGATGGGACACTTGGTCTTTTCCGACCTGAAGGTTGAGATGATCAGCGGCGAAGCGGCCTTCGTGCGCGGCCGCTGGCAGCTAACGCTCCCCGACGGCAGCCAGCCCGGTGGACTCTTCACCCTCATCATCCGCCGCTTCGCCGATGGCTGGAAGGTCGTCCACGACCACACCTCGTCCAACGATTGAATCGGGCTCGATGCTTCGGTCACTTGCTCTCGCTGACATCGAATTGGACAGTCGGAGAATTCGGCCAGGTGCGGGGGTCGGTCTCCCAACTGTAACCCTTCTCATCCCGAAAACCGGCCTTCCTCCAATGCTGCCGGTAAAACGGCGCATCGAACTCAACCCAGCCTGCCGCACTCACGATTCCAATCCTGTTGCAGCAGGCGCCACAGAAGCAATTGGCCAAGCAGGCGTGGAATCTCTTTCCTGACGCAGGCTTGCCGGAGTCGAGGATTCTAACCCGGGTCGGCTCAAGCCGTTCAACACGGATAACCGTTAATCGTTGCTCGAGTCTCATCTCAATGCGGGGAGGCAGCAGCCGCGCTTTGGGCCGAGCAATGCGAAGAGGATGATTGTAATGGATCAGGAACTGGAAGGCATATGGATGGTCGCCGTCCGGCACCTCAAGCTGGCCTCGAGCATCCGTCGAACCTTCTAACAGGAGCCGCTTTCCGGCGGGATAGCCGCAGTGGTTGTTGGAGGCCCAAAACATCAGCACGCGGACGTCTACCCCTTCAACGGGGCGATTCTGGCCGTCCAACAATTGCAGAAAACGTGCCAGAGGACGGCGGAAAAGCACTTCAAGATCCTTCTCTTGGCCCGGCCCGATCCGGGTCCGCCCGCCCGATTCGAAAGTGATTTCAGTAGAGTCCTCGGACTGGGTATCGACACTTGCTCCCGGCCACTGAAAGGAATGCGAGAGAACGTCCGCATAGCCCTCTGCCCGAAGATAGAGATAAATGTGCTCCAGGCGGTCGCCGGCCTCAGGCCACCATTCCCTCGTCGAGTGCTGATTGAGCACAAGCGTCAATTCATTGCCAGATGGGCTCAACTCGACCTCCCGCGTCCCGCCCCAAACGTCCATTAGCAGGTAGGCGCTTTCAAGCGTCACCGCTCGGCCCTGGCCATCGCGGGCCTTCAGGTGCACAATGGGCGGCTGGCCCATGGCCATCTCCCCTCCCACCTGTAAGAGGAATCCCATGAGCCCCAGGAAGGCTGGGGAAAAACATCCACAAAGATTGCTGCGCAACATGAACTCTCCTAACTCTGCGAGAAGCTGACCATTCGCTAATGTCTTCTCAAGAGTCTCCTCATATAGACGGAAGTTCCGCATGGAAGCCTGCCCTGGATGCTACAATCGCCGCGGTATGGCGCTAGCGACCTCGCAGAATTTCGAGCACCGGACCAGCCGTGAGCTGTGCATTGCCTTTAGCAGGGCCTTGATCGATGCCCGCAACCTTCCCGAGTTTCTGGAGATGGTGCTGCCAGGCATTGGACGGATCTTTAAGACACCCAAAACCGTCCTCATCGATTACCGCGAGCATACCGACCAGTTTGTCCTGCTTCACTTCGAAGGATACGGCCCCGAAGCCCGCCACGACCTGCAACGGCGCATGCCCGACATGAAGCTGCGACGTGCCCTGGAACTGCGGGAACCCTACCGCTCCTCTGGTGACCCCTGCTTCCTCGTTATCCCCTTTTATCTGCGCGATATTCTGGAGGCCGTCCTGGTGCTGGAATTCGAAGATGCCGCTGATGCCGTGCTGGACGAAGTGGGCCGCGAAGCCGCCCAGGTGGTGTCCAAAATGCTGGGGCTGCTGATGTCCTCAGCCCGCCTCAAGGTTAATCAAGACCAGACCTTTTCCACCGAGGACCTGAGAAAGGCCCGCCAGATCCAATTAAGCTACTTGCCAGGCGACGACCAGCCATCCGGCGACTTGTGCGAGGTGCACGGCTACAATCGCTCCTCGGCCCTGGTGGGAGGCGATTACTTCGACTACTTCTCCACCCGCCGCGGCAGCCTGCAAGGCGTCCTGGCCGACGCCTGCGGACACGGCATGGCGGCGGCTCTGATCGTCTCCACTTTCCGTGGACTGCTGCATTCCGAAATGGGCCGTCGCAGCGACTTCGAAGGGCTTTTCGACTACATCAACCGGTCCATCTACGCCGGCGACGAATACATCCAGTACCTGACAGGAGTCTTCTTCGACTTCGAGGAGGGCAACCGGCACCTGCGCTACTGCAACGCCGGCCACTACGATCCCGTGATCGTGTCGAGCGAGGGACACCTGCGCACGCTGCCCGGAGGAGGCCCGCCGCTGGGCATGTTCAAAGAGTCGACTTACCGCCTGTCCCATACCGAACTGCAAGCGGGCGACCTGCTGGCTCTTTTCACCGACGGCATCATCGACCTCCAGAACCGAGAAGGGGACTTCTTCGGAGTGCGGGGACTGACGGGTCTTCTCACGCAATACCACGAGCGTCCCCTGCAGGAGATCTCCAATCTCGTACTCCAGGAAGCACAAGAATTTACGGGCGGACCCGAAAAGGAAGACGACGTCACCCTTTTCCTCATGCGCATCCGCTAACCTGCTGCGCGAGGGCAATGACGCGGCTTTGCCGCGAGGCGGGTCCAAGGCGGGACATGGCGAGTGTCGGTCACTCAAGCAGTGACTCCAAACGGGCCAAACGTGAGGAGAGTTCCTGTACCTGCTCCTCCAGGCCGGCTAAGCGGCGCTGCAACGATGACTCTTGGGACGCCGTAGTCGAGCCCGCCTGAGCCGATCCCGGCGGGCCGAAATCAGAGCGGACTGAGGTCGGGGAGGCCAGTTCCGCCGATTCATCCCCCGCCAAAGTCCAGCGCGACTGCTTCTCTCCGGCTCCGCGGGCCAATTCCACCACCAGCAGGGGATCCGCTTCGGCCAGATCCAACAGCGTTTCTCCGACCTCCGAGAGAGAGTCGAAGGTGTAGAGCCGCTCGCTGCGGCTGCGCAATTCTCCCGGCGTCTGGGGTCCCCTGAGCAAGAGCAGCGTGATCAGAGCCTTGCAGTCGTCGGAGGCGTCGAATTGGTCCTCCAGGCAGTGCTCCCAGCGGTCCACCCGGGCTCCCGCAACGCGCCGCACCCAGCCTTCCTGAACGAGCACCCGAAGGACGTTGTGAACATCGGCTTCCTCCAACTCCACGACCGGATCGCGGTTGCTCTTCTGGTTACAGGCCGCCACGACGGCTTTCAAGGTGAGCGGGTAGTACTCGGGCGTCGTCTGCTCCTTCTCCAGCAGCACGCCCAGGACGCGGCGCTCGCGGGGACCCAATTCGGGGATGCTTCTCATGACTTTCAGGTTACCTGGAAATCCGACTATAATTCAAAAAGTTTCGACCCTTTCCCGTGTCTCCGCATCTAAAGGGCGACTTTTGAGCTCAACTGGGACGAGATGATGCAACGCTTCTTTCTGCTCCTCAGCCTGCTGGCCTGCGGTGGCTCTGCGCTGGCACAGCGGCCCGTACTTACCCGACCGGCGCCTCCCGACCGCGAATTCCGCCAATGGGACCGTCAGACCGCCGCCCACCTGATGCGGCGGGCCGGCTTCAGCGCCTCATTGCAGGAGATCGACCGCTTGGTCGAGCAAGGCTTCCCGGCCACGCTGGACGAACTCCTCAACTACGAGCAGGTCGATGACAGCGAGCTTGAAGACCTGCTCCTGCGACTGAGAAATCCAGACAGCTTCTTCTTCGATCCTTGGGATTTTGTGGACAGCTTCGGGGACGGTTTCCGCGTGGATGTCGACGAACTGCGCCAGTGGCAAGTCCTTCGTATGATGCTGTCGAAGCGCCAATTGTTGGAGAAGATGACCTTCTTTTGGCACGATCACTTCGCCACGTCCATCGAAACGGTTAAGGACGCCACGCGTGTTGAGCCCAAGGCGCTGATGGCTCTTCAGAACCAAACACTGCGCCAGCACGCCCTGGGCAATTTCAAGGAAATGGTGCATGCCATCTCCAAAGATCCGGCCATGCTTGTGTGGCTCGACAACATCTCCAACAAGGCCGGCAAGCCCAACGAAAACTGGGCTCGCGAACTGATGGAGTTGTTCACCATGGGCGTGGGCGAGTTTTCCGAAGAGGACGTCCAGGAAGCAGCCAGGGCCTTTACCGGCTGGACTTTCGACCGCGACAGCGGAGACTTCATTATTGAACAGACCCGCCACGATGCCGGTCTGAAGACAGTGCTGGGCGAAACCGGTCCGCTCAACGGCGACGACGTCATCGAAATCATCTTCCGTCAGCCCGTAACGGCCGAGTTCATCACCCGCACCGTCTGGGAGCATTTCGCCTACCAGGATCCCGATCCTCATCTGGTGCGCAACCTGGCTCGCGTCTTCCGCGAAAGCGGATATGAAATCAAGCCCCTCATGCGGGCCCTGTTCCGCCACCCGAAGTTCTTTTCTGACCGGGCCATGAGGGGACTGGTCAAGCAGCCCGTGGAATTGATTATTTCGGCCTTCCGGGAGGTCGGCTTTCCAGTCAGCTTCCTGGCCGCCATTCTTTCCATCGACGCCATGAACGAGCTGGGCCAACCCCTTTTCGCCCCTCCCAACGTAGGCGGTTTTCCCCAGGGCAGAGCCTGGCTGAATACGGCCTCCATGCTTTCGCGCTTCAACTTCTTCGCCGATTCCTTCGCACGCCGACGCGCCGTGCCTCTCGATCCCTTCGGCGAAGATGTGGTCTATACCTTTCCCGAGTGGCTGGCCGAGATCGCCACCCGCAATGAGCTGCGCAGGGAAGACGACTATGTGAGCCATTTCGCCAATGTCTTTCTGCAGGGAGACCTCTCACCCGACTCGAAGCTCATTCTGGAGGATTACATGCGCCGCGGCTCGGAAGGTCAACTGCTGGGATGGGATTTGCGCCGCTCGGATGCCGACGCCAAGGTCTTGGGACTGGTCTTCCTGATCATGTCGTTGCCCGAGTACCAAATGAACTGAAGAGAACAACCATGGATCGACGCCGCTTTCTCAAATCGCTGACCTTCCTCACCGCCGCCTCTTCGGTTCCCGCCTTTGTGGTGCGCTCGCTGCAGGCCTCAGCCGGGACCGGGGGACGGCAGTTGGCGGGTCAGGACCGCATCCTGGTCGTCATCGAACTCAATGGCGGAGTGGACGGCTTGAGCGCCGTCGTGCCTTATTCCAACGATTTCTACCATCAAGCAAGGCCCCTCCTGGCCTTGCCGACCGACCGCGTCCTCAAGGTCAACGACGACTTTGCCTTTCATCCCGGCATGGCGGGATTCAAGGAACTCTTTGACCGGGGCGAAGTCAGCGTGATTCACGGAGTGGGATATCCCAATCCCACGCGTTCCCATTTTCTAGCTCTCGACATTTGGCACACGGCCCGTCCTGAGGCCAAGACCACGGAAGGCTGGCTGGCTCAGTATGTCGATGCCCTTCCTAATCCGGAAGCCTTGGCGGCCGTCAATGTGGGCGGCAATCCGCCCCTGGCCATGATCTCCTCCGAGGGAACCAAGCCGGCCATCCGCTCGATCGAAAGTTTTAAGCTCGATATCCTGGCCGGTGCTGAAGATGTCGACGCCACGCCCCGCAATCTGGCCTTCGAACAGTTGCAGAGCCTGCCCCAGGAGTCCTCGCTGCTCGATTTCACAGCCCGCACCGCCCTGGAAGCCACCTTTACCTCCGACGAGCTCCTCGATGGCGTCCAGAACTACTCCAGTGGCATCGACTATCCTGACACCACCTTCGCCGAGCGACTGCAGACGGTGGCCAAGCTCATTTCGGCGGATCTGGGCGTGCGGGTCTTCTACGTGACCCTGCACGGGTTCGACACCCATGCCAATCAAGTGATCGCCAGCGACAACCTCGTGGGCGTCCATCCTCGCCTGCTCTCCACATTCTCGGATGGCGTCAAGGCCTTTCAGGACGATCTCCGGCAACTGGGGGTGTCGGACAGGGTGCTGACTATGACGGTCAGCGAATTCGGCCGCCGCTTGGCCGAAAACGACAGCTTCGGAACCGACCACGGGACCGCCAATCCGCTCTTCCTGATCGGTGAGGGAGTCGAACCCGGCTTCTTCGGAGAGCATCCCTCACTGGCACCTGACGACTTGGACGACGTGGGCGACATGCAGTTCAACATCGACTTCCGCCGCGCCTACGCCACCGCGCTGGACACTTGGCTGGGGGGCTCCTCGTCTCAGATCTTGGGCGAGTTCCTGCCCCTGGACGTGCTCCGGGTCTGACGGCGATCGGATTCAATCGAGGGGTTCCGGCTCCACCGCGCTGAGAAAGTTCGGACCGCCGAAAAGGGAAACCACGACCAGATCTCTGCTGCCGACCGAGATCCATCCCCCCGTGATGTCGAAGTCCTCCCGCAGGGCGGGGTCGAGAAGAGTCCAGGGAAGTTCGTCGAGAAGCCCGATCAGCCGTTCTCCGCGGCGCAGGAAAAAAAAGCCCGACGCCCTGAGTTGACCGGTCGAGTCGAAGACATCGATGAAGCCAGATCCGAAGCGGTCCCTGGGTACTACAGCCAGTCCTTGGAAGATCCCGGTGGACGGAGACTGGGCTAGTTGCTGTATGATGACGGTGCCGCCATGGCCCGCGCTGAAGGGCAGACTGCTGCGGCTTCCCAGGCTTCCGCCCTCGATGGTGGCTGTCGCCAAGTGGGGGACCCGCAAAGGGAAGCCCAGGGCATCGCCGCCGCTCACCGACAGTTCGATTAGCCCCTGTCGGGCCTGCCCGTCCTGGGGGAGCCTCTCAGCTAAGTCGAGGGAGAGTAGCCCGTGACCCGGCACGTCAATGGAGAAATCAATGGGGACTTCGGGTTCATCGTCACAGACCACGCGGAAGTGGGCCTGAGCCGTTGAGCCGCCGATGTTGAGGACGTGGATCAGAGTCGTGGCGCCCAAGGCGGGATCAACCACGAAATGCGGCATGAAGACCGTGCTGTGGCTGCTGGCCGGTACCGCCGCCAGACTGGAAAAGGATCCGTTTTCGTCACGCAAGGCAAACGCCCTGAAGGGACCTGCGGCCCGCAACCGAAGATATCCCTCAGCTTGGGCCGGCAAGCCGGAGATGAGGTCCTCGAGAAGTGGCGTTGCCGAGGCCGAAGGTCCGAGTTCCACAACATCCTGGGCCATGGTCTCTCCAGACGCGTCATGAAAGGTCAAAGCGATCTGGGAAGGGTTCTCGGTGTCAGGATTAAAGAGAAACAGCCGCGTTTGCACTCCCGCCCCCACACGTACGTGGGGAATGAAGCTCAGTTCGGCGTCGATCAGCCGGGCACCCACTCCGTCCAGCCTCTGGGAGGCATTGTCCCCCATCAGGAAGAAGCCCTTGAGGCCGCTGCCCAACTGGACTGACAACGTGTCCAGCGGGCCTTGGGCCAATTCCTCGACGCTGCGGGCGCGCTGGGCCGATGGGGCCAACGGTTGGCCCTCGTAGGACGGACGCAAGGGGCTGCCGTCCTGTGACAGTTCAGTAAAAAGCGCCACATTCTCTAACTGATTGTCAGCATTGGTGAGAGCCAGTCCGACGAATCCGTCCTCCACAAACGATGAGGAGGGGACCACCAGCGCCTGGCGCCGCAAGGTGGGAATGGGATCCAAGCTCAAGGAAAACGGCTGAGACGGAACCAGCCGGTCCACTTTGCCGTCATCGTCCCCGTCCAGCAGCACAGCCGCCCTGGACTGGACGCTGAATGGCGCGGTGGGAGAGATTTCAAGGATGTCGGGCACGCGCAAAGAAAAGCGGATCTCAGCGCTTTGCCCTCCTTCTAAATGCCCGTCCCAGAGCAGGGTGGCGCGGCTGGGCCCGAGAGTCAGCTTGCCCGCTGATGTGTCGGTTTCTTGAATCTGGAAGCGTCCGTCCACCGACAGAGCCAGTTCGAAGCCGGAGTGATCCAAGACCGGTGCATCCTGCGGCAGCGAAACCTGCAGCGTAACCTCACGGATACCGTTTTCCCGCACCGTTCCGCCCAGGGCAGCGGTAATCTCGGGAAGCGGCGCTTGTGTCCCGTCCTCACGAAAGGCGAAAACACCTCCCTGAGTGGCGGCCAGCACGGTGCCTGATCGGGCTGCTACGGAGGACACGAATCCCGACTCCAATCCCTCTCCGCAGGGTTGGAAGCTGAATCCGTCGTCGATGCTGCGCCATACCCCCTGTCCCCAGGTGGCGACCCAGATGGGCTGGCCCCTGCCTTCGATGTGGATTGAGGTGACGCGGCGCGACGGCAGGTCCTCAGCCAAGGCCCATGTCGCTCCCGCGTCACGGCTGATGAAGAGGCCCGATTCAGCGCCCGCCAAGATCAGTTGGCCGTCCTGCTCTACGGCAACCGACCATAGATCGGTGTCTGGGGGCTGGGTTGAAAGGGGCTTCCAGGGATCATCGTCTTCAGTGAGGAAGCGGGTGTAGAGGGCGTTCTGGGCAGCCAGCCAGAGCCGGTCCGATTGCCGATCCAGGGCCACGCTGCGCTGATTGATGCCGTCGAGTCCTTCATTGATGAAGTCCCATTGGTGATTCTCTCCTTGGCTCACGCCAAAAGCCGTCACCGCGAAGGCACGCTGGCGGGGATAGTCGGGCAGAAGCTGCCGAAGCTGCCCGCCGGGACCCAACAGGCCCAGGCTGCTCCAAGTCACGCCTTCGTCCTCGCTCAGTCTCTGGCTTCCGCCAACAGTAATGCTCAACGTCGTGCCCAAATCGGAGGGATCAGTGTAAACGGCGTTGAGGCGCCGAGACGCCGCCTGTTGTCCTTGCTGGCGCACCGGAATCCAGGTCTCACCCCCGTCCAGCGTTCTCAGAGGACCCGCTTCAGAGGAGACGTAAGCACGCATGGGGTTGATCGGATCGATGGCTAAGTGGACGGTCGGCGTCATGCGGAATCCAGCCGTGTCGACCCGCCACATCTCGCCTCCGTCCTGGGAAACGCCCACGCCTTCCAGAAGCGAGACGGCGATCATGCTTGGCGATGCTGCCACCACACCCACGGGCGGCGTGGAATCTAAAACGGCGCGCACAGGGAGCAGTTCAAACTCCCCTGTCGCGACGGTCAGCCTCCGTGGACCGTTATTGGTGCCCAGCAGGAGCGACACGCCTTCTTCGTCCTCGAAGGCCAAAGCCAAAGACGCTCGGCTGAAGCATTCCCCGGTCGAGGGGTCGACCAGGATGCAGACGTTCTCCCAGTTCTGGCCATCCTGGGTGATGTTGATGCCGTCGTTGCTGCCGGCAAAGAGGTGATTGGCATCCAGAGGATGCACCGCCAGCGCGCCGTTAAAATCGAGCCCGTCCTGACCGGCCATGCGCAACCAAGTGTCCGCTCCGTCCCGGCTCTGATAGATGCCGTCGAACAGGGTGGCCGCATAAACCACCGAGGGATCCGACGGGGCTACGGCGACGCTTTCAATGAAGAAGTCAAAGAGAAAGCCCACGCTGCGGTCCTGCCAGGTTTCTCCTCCGTCCAGACTCTTGAAGACGCCGTTGCGGGTGGCCGCGTAGAGTACGTCCGGATCGGAGGGGTCGGCCTCCAGGTCGTTGATGCGGAGCTCGAAGATGCCTTGACTGGAGGGAGCCCAAGACTCCCCTCCATCCAGGCTCTTGAACACGCCCTCCTCTTGGGAAGCGGCGAAGAGGACCTGGGGGCGCGCGGGATGCAAGGCCAAGTCCGTAATCCGGCAGTCGGTCAGTCCCTGTGAAACCCTCGACCAGCTTAGACCCCCATCGGAAGATTCGAAGACGCCGTTCAGGCCCCCCGCGTAGAGAACTTGTGCATCCTCAGGATGCAGGAGCAGTGCCGTGGCCCGTCCGCCTTCAGGCCCGCCGGGAAACCATTGCCCAGCCAAGCCGATAGCGCTAGAGAGGCACACCAATGGCCAGATCAAGAGGGTACGCATGTCGGTTAGATGCTCCCCAAGCGCAAAAAGTTTAATTAAATCCAAATGCCTGGGCTGTTAGCCCGTCACAAACGTGGAATCGCGCGCTTCTTGATATTGACTTGCCTCAGTTGAGGCTACTTCTTTGGAATTTCGGATGGGAGGCTCGGGTGGCCGTGATGGCCAGTCCCTGGAAGATGCCTGCCGAGGCGGACTCCGTCCGCGGAAAGCTCACGGATGTGAGGCGTTTGCTCCTGAACGGTGGAGAGGTTTGTCAGCGCCACTCCCACGAAGCCATCGTCGAGACCGAACCCGGCCGGAAGGGCCAGGGCGAAGCGAAGGAGCGAGGTCCGGCTCTCGTAAATGCCGTCGAAGAGCGTATCCGCATAGAGCACCGACGGATCGGAGGGTGCGACAGCTATGCCCTGAACGAAGAAGTCCAAGAGAAATCCTTGGCTGCCGTCTTGCCAGCTCACGCCGGCGTCGGTGCTCTTGAAGACACCGCTGCGGGTGGCAACATAAAGGACGTCGGGATCGGAAGGGTCCACGGCCAAGTCGTTGATGCGCAAATCCAAGATTCCCTGGCTGGACGGCACCCAGGTCGCCCCTCCGTCCGCAGATTTGAAGACTCCCGCCTCTTGAGAGCCCACGAAGACGACTTGAGGACTTTCGGGATGCAGAACCAGATCCCTGAGCCGGCAGTCGGTCAGTCCCTGAGAGGATGGAAACCACTCACGGCCGCCGTCCAGCGATTTGAAAACACCATTGGGACCCGCGGCGTAAAGGACCTCAGGATTGCCAGGAGCGATGGCCAAAGCAGAGGCTTGTCCGCTCTCGGGGGCCGAGCAAGACCCACTGGCCGGATGCCAGAGCGAAGCAGCTCTCGACCCACAGCGCAAGAACAAGAGCAGAGGGCGCATGCCCTTAAGATGCACAGGAATCCCCGATGGTTGAATCGTCCTTGTCTGCGTGGCTGTTAACCTGACATGCGCCCGGTACGTTCAGGGCGGTATGAAAGACCTGAGTAAAGATCTGCGTTATGCCCTCCGCATGCTCGTCAAGAGCCCGCTCTTCACCTTGGTGGCGGTGGCTTCGCTAGCCCTGGGAATAGGCGTCAACACGGCCTTCTTCAGCCTCATCAACGGGGTCTTGTGGACCACTCTTCCGCTGGAGGAGCCTGAGCAGTTGGTGGAGATCTACACCAGCGACAGCAGCGGCTTTCTCTATGGGACCTCGTCCTTTCCCGATTACCGCGCCATTCGCGACGAGAATCAGGTCTTTTCTTCGCTGGCCTGTCTCCGCATGTCCATGGCCAGCATCAACTTCAAGGATGAAACCCGCTTCATCTTCGGCGAGATCGTAAGCGGCAACTACTTCTCGACACTGGGTGTCCGCGCCCAACAAGGGCGCATGCTGACCGCCGCAGACGACGTGAAAGTCGGCGCCCACCCAGTAGTGGTGATCGGGCACGGATTCTGGCAA
Organism: Acidobacteriota bacterium; assembly: GCA_035471925.1. Lineage (GTDB taxonomy): Bacteria > Acidobacteriota > UBA6911 > RPQK01 > DATIPO01 > JANQFM01. The sequence goes on along the minus strand of DATIPO010000059.1, from coordinate 100,582 downwards.
AAAATCCTGGGCGGTGATCCCGGAGTCCTGGGCACGACTCTGGAGATCAACGGCTATCCCTTCGAAATCATCGGAATCGCGCCCCAGGAATTCACGGGGTCCGCGAAGATCATCGAATCGGAGTTCTGGGCGCCCTCCTCCATGCTGGGTCAATTCCGTGACGCCGCAGCCCTGCAAAACCGCGGCTCGCGCAGCCTCATGCTGAAAGGACGCCTCAAATCCGGTGTGTCGTATCAACAGGCCGAGGCCAATCTAGCCGTCATCGGCGAACGGCTGGCTCAGGAATATCCGCAGTTCAACGAAAACCGGACCTTCACCGTCGTGCCCACCGAGGAGGTCACCTTGCACCCCATGCTGGACGCCGCTCTGACGCCGGCCGCGGCGCTTCTCATGGGCCTCTTCGCCATCGTGCTCCTGGTGGCCTGCACCAACCTGGCTAGCCTGCTGCTAGCCCGCTCCTCCAGCCGGGCCCGGGAAATCGCCGTCCGCTTGGCCATGGGAGCGGGACGTGCACGCATCGTGCGCCAGCTTCTCTGTGAAAACCTCCTTCTGGCCCTGCTGGGAGGACTCCTTGGGGTGGGATTGGCCTTCCTGCTGAGCCGCCTGCTGCTGACCTTCCAGCCGCCCATGGGAATTCCCCTGGCGATCGATCTCTCGCCCGACCTGCGTGTCCTGACCTTCGCACTGGGCTTGAGCCTCTTGACCGGCGTCCTTTTTGGACTGGTCCCCGCCCTGCGCACGAGCCGCCCCGACCTTATCCCGGCCCTCAAGGATCAAGTGTTGCACCAGGGCGTGTCGGGTCGCTTCTTCAGCTTCCGAAACCTGCTGGTCATGGCTCAGGTGACCTTCTCGCTGGTCTTGCTGGTGGCCTCAGGACTCTTCGTGCGCAGTCTGGCCGCCGCCCAGTCCATCTCTCCAGGATTCGAAATGGAAGAGGCTCTGGTGTTCACGATCGACTCCGGACATTCTGGATACGCGGGCGCGGAGGGATCCCGCCGTATCGCCGAGGAACTGAAAGCTGCCATCGGCCCTCTCCCGGGCGTGCAGTCGGTAGCCGTGGCATCCAGGATCCCCCTGGGACTCGACTTTACCAACCGCGGTATTTTTCTGCCCGGCGACGAGCGTCCTCAACCGGGGCAGCCGGGTCGCGAAGTGGACGTGGCCACGGTTGACGAGGACTATTTCGCGACTATGGGCATTCCCATCCTGAGAGGGCGGGCCTTCCTGCCATCGGACAACAACTCCAGTCCTCTGGTCGTGATGATCAGCGAAACCATGGCCCAACGCTATTGGCCGGGCGAGAATCCCGTGGGGCAGACGCTGCGTTACCGGGGATTCGACGGCCCCGTGGCGGAGATCGTCGGCGTCGCCAGCGACACCAAGGTCCGGACACTGGGAGAAGCTCCGCGCTCTTACTTCTACCTGCCCTTCCGCCAGAATCCCCAAGCCAACCAATCCTACATCGTGCGCACTCAAGGCGACCCTGAAGTTCTCCGGCAAATCGTCCGCAACACGGCCAAAGAAGAGATTCCGCGCCTTGCCATATTGGAATTCAAGACCATGCAGGAACACCTTTCCCTGGGGCTCTTTCCTATCCGCCTGGCGGGTTATCTACTGGCAGGCATGGGCGCTCTGGCGCTGCTCCTGGCCGTCACCGGAATCTACGGCGTCCTCTCCTATTCAGTCGCCTCGCGGACGCGCGAAGTGGGCATCCGCATGGCGCTGGGAGCCGACCGCCAGTCCGTCATCGGTCAAGTCAGTTGGCAAGGGATGCGCATGGTCCTTCCCGGTATCTTGCTAGGCTTGGCCCTGGCTGGAGCCTTAAGCAGCCTCCTGGGCAGCCTCCTGGTGGGCATCGAGGCCCTCGACCCGGTCACCTTCGTCGTCGTGCCTATCCTGCTGGCCGCCGTAGCCCTGGCCGCCGCCCTTGTCCCGGCCCGCCGCGCCTCCCGCATCCGCCCTCTGGACGCCCTCCGCTACGAGTGACCGCAGTGGCTGCGCCACTGGCACGACCGGCTGCCGCCGGGGGGTGGCTGCGCCACTGGCATGACCGGCTGCCGCCGGGGGGTGGCTGCGCCACTGGCTTGGCCAACACCGGCCTGGAGAAGGCTGGGACAAATCGCTCACCCTGCCAATCCAGCCGTCATATTGAAAGTCAAGTCCGGGCTCGCTGAAGGCGAGCCATAGGCTAGCCCAGGGTAGAGCAAAGGCGCGAAGCGCGTGAGCGGCACCCTGGGTGCGCTCAGCACCCCTTTGCGAACCCTGAAAGGGTGGAATAACGAGCCTTCGCAGGTGTCATAGTAGGAGATTTCTGCGACACCTTGTGCGAGAGTGGAATAGATCGCTCGCGGCTAGTCGTCGTTCTTGGCCTGCTGGGCTTTGTCGAAGAGCGCGGACGCTTTGGGCATGAGCTCGATTGCCCTTTGCACCTGGTTGTCGATTTCCAGGGTGACGCGCATGGCGCGGCTTTCGCCGAAAACGGCCAGAAACACCTCGCGTTCCAGGCGGTTGGCCATGACATCGCGGCTCTCTTCGAATTCGTCCTCCGTGAACTCGATGTCTTTTTCCTTGAGGAAGTCACGGAACAGCTCCATGGCCCGGCCTTTGGGGTCGATCGTCAGTTTCCCGGCCAGCTCTTCTTGCTTCTCCTCGGGCCAATGGCTGACGGTTTCGTAGGCGTAAGAGAAGTTCTTGTCGGTGTCCACCTCGCCCCGAATCAGCTTGCCCGAGAAGAAGTAGTAGAGGTTGCGGTAGCTGGCGCGGGCCGCCAGCTTAGGCAGCAGTTCGCTTTTCTCCACCACGTCAGGTTTGATGCCGCCGCCGCCGAAGACTTTGCGTCCGGCGTCGGTAAGGTGGACCTCGTCGGCCAGTTCTTCGTCTTCGGTGTTCTCCCAGTCGTAGTTTCCGCCCTGGTAGGGACGTTGAATGAGACGGTCGGATGGCGTGTAGTACTTGCCGGTAGTAAGAGCTAGTCCGCGATTGTCGTCAAGCGTGAAGACGGTTTGCACCAGAGCCTTTCCGAAGCTGGTCTCGCCCAGGATCAGGGCCCGGTCATGGTCCTGCAGGGCTCCCGAGACGATTTCCGAGGCGCTGGCGCTGTGGCGGTTGATGAGCACCACCATGGGATAGTCGTAGCTGCGTCCCCGGGGAGCTCGGTAGCGCTGCTCCAGTTCCCCTCCCCGTCCGCGCGTGGAGACAATGAGCTCCTCGCGCTCTAAGAAGCGGTCGGACACCTCGATCGATTGGCGCAAAGATCCGCCTGGATTATTGCGCAGGTCGAGAATAAGCCCGTCAAGATTCTCGGCATCCAGCTTGGCCAAAGCCTGATCGAGTTCGTCGCTGGTGGTTTCGGAGAAACGGTCGATTCGGACATAGCCGATCCCCGGTCGCACATGGAAGGCGTAGCGAATGGTGTAGATGGGAATGGCGTCCCGTTCAACCGTCAAGTCGATGGGCTTGTCGGCTCCCGGACGCTCGACGGTGATGTCGACGGTGGTGCCTTTAGGCCCTTTCAGCTTGGAGATGACTTCATCGACGGTCCAGTCGTCGATGGGCTCTGCGTTGACCCTGGAGATGATGTCGCCATGGCGCAGGCCCACGCGGGCCGCAGGCGTTCCCTCCGAAGGCGGCTGCACGATGCGGATGCGTCCGGTGCCGGGACGCTCGGGGCGGATGGAGATTCCCAGTCCGTAGTATTGGCCTTGCTGTTCTTCGCGAAGCTTACTGTAGTCGGGAGCCGCGAAGTAGGAGCTGTGGGGATCGAGAGTGTTGAGCATGCCGTGTATGGCGTTGCCCAGCAACTCATCCGAATCGACCTCCTGAGCGTAATTGCTCTCCACCGTGGCCAGGGCTTCAGAGAAGGTCTTGAGCAACTGGTCGAGTTGGGCCGCGTCGTCGGCCTCTCCACCGGCCCGGACGCCGTCTCCAAACCAACCGCCGGCGAGAGCTCCCGCCAGAATCAAGATTAAGAAAAGGCCACCCGTTCTGTATCGCTTCATCGACTACCTCAGATCGTTGTTTCGGCACCGCCAGCAAGGGGAGTCATCCGGCCGCTTCGTCTTTCTCTCCCGATTAAGACGCCTAAGCCAGCCCCGGCGTTCAAGTATTCTGGGGCTTCCTTTGAGCAACGATGCGGCAAGCCCGCCTCGAAGGAAGCCAAGTCCCGACAGTATAGCGCACTTGTCCGTCGATCCGCCCGCAAACTACGGCAGTTGAACCTTTAACCTCGCTCTTCGGAGCTCCAGAGCGGGCGTGAGCACCGGACCTGCTGTTGTCTTAGAGGCTTTCTAAGGGTATTTCGTTGCCGTCTTCGTCGAAAATTTTGCGCAACACGAATCGGGCGTCACTAAAAGGAGACTGGCTGACCCATTGTCCTTCGACGGGCTTGAAGATCTTCGAGCCGCGGCCTTCCAGCAGTTTGACGTGGACAGATTTGGAAGTGCGCTTGGTGACCAGTCCGCGGGAAAAGCCGCCCCGCCTCCAGTCCGTCCGCTCGAAGCGGACGAGATTGCGCCGATCAGAATCGCCGCGCGACGACGACTTACTGCTCATAAGTTTGATCATCCCCTTTTCAACTTGAAAAATTGTCGCTCCATCTCTTGGCTGGCAGTCTAAACAGTGCCAACAGTACTTACTTTAACGAATCTTGAGCCATCGGAAAAGTTGTCAATCGAATCTACTTTATGCAATTGGCATGCGGAAGTGCCCGGAGGACACTCAGTAGAACGACGTGAGAACGGCGGCTTAGCGGCCTCGTGATGCTGAAGGCAAAGCGACTCGATAAAGCCGCAGAATGATCAAGACCAACACGATCAGGCCAGGCCAGGCCATGAAGCTGTAGTCGCCGAAGACGGCCAGAGCATCGCTGCTCCCGACCAGGACGATGGGGATAGCCAGCAAGATGCCGACCAGAGCCTCTCCGGTAATGAGTCCGGCCGAGAAAAGCAGCCCGTCGCCTTGCAGGGATTGCTGGCGTCCTCGCGAGACGGCCCAGGCCAGCAGCCCGCCGGCGAAGATGGCCGAGGTAAGGGCCAGGGGAAGATAGAGTCCGAGGGCCACTGCCAGGACGGGAGTGCGGAAAGTGCTGCCGCGGCTCTTCAGGTAGAGGTCGAGGACGATGACAACGACTGCTACCAGCATGCCGAAGATCACCATGTTCCAAGGCAAGCCGCCATGAAAGACGCCGCTGGCTACAGCGGCCATCAGCGTTGCTTGGGGCGCGGCCAGAGGATTGGGATGGGCTTGGGTTGGGACTCCAATGCCATAGGCGTTGTTGAGCAGGTTGAGGACGGGCGACATCACCAGGGATGCCGCAATGACCCCAATCACCTGCATGATCTGCTGCTTGAAGGGAGTCGCGCCCAGCAGGTAGCCGGCTTTCAGGTCCTGCATGTTGTCGCCGGCGATACCCACCCCCGCGGCCACCACCGAGCCGATGAAGATGGCAGCGGCGGGTCCCACGGCGCTTCCTGTCCCCAGCAGGGCCAACAGCAGCAGCGAGGCGGCCAGAATAGTGGCGATGCTTACTCCTGAGATGGGGTTGTTGGACGACCCTACCAGTCCCGTCATATATCCGCCTACGGCGGCGAAGAGGAATCCGGCTGCCAGCATGATCACGGCCATGAAGGCTCCCACCGACCAGCTATCGGTGAAACGTGAAAAGAGGAAGAAAAGCGGCACTGCGGCGACAACGACGGCCACACCTACCCACTGCATGGGCGTGTCGAGATCGGTGCGGGGAGTGCCGTCGCCCTCTCCGCTGCGCATTTGGCGATAGGCCGCCAACCCCGAGCGGATGCCGCTGACGAGGCTCTTGCGCAGGCTGATCAGGGCCCACAGTCCCCCCACTACCATGGCCCCCACGCCCATGAAACGGGTCTGGGTCGACCAGATCTGCTGTGCCGCGGCAGAGGCGGTGAGTCCTTCGGGCGCGCCTCCAAGGACAGCGATGACGGGGATCGCCACGAGCCAGTTGACCACGCCGCCAAGAAACATGAGGACGGCGATATTGAGTCCCACGATGAATCCCACCGCCACCAGCGCAGGCGAAAGATTGATGCCGAAGAACACAACTCCAGAACCCAAGTAGACAGCTCCCGAGAGGATTCCGTTCCACAGCCGCAAGCCCGTTTCAGCGAACTTAAAGAGCGCCCCCAGAAGTCCGGCCTGGGCGATCAGCCGCAGTCCGCTGCCCCCTTGGTCCCCGGCTTTGAGGACTTCTGCCGTGGCCACGCCCTCGGGGAAGCGCAGGGGCTGCTCGACGATCAGGGCTCTGCGCAGGGGGATGGTGAAGAGGACGCCCAACGTCCCTCCCAGCGCCGCAATGAACGTCGTCTCCCAGTAGTTGAATCCGGCCCAGGTCTGCATGATGACCAGCGCCGGAAGAGTGAAGATCACCCCTGCCGCCAGTCCCTCGCCCGCCGAGGCTGCCGTCTGCACGATGTTGTTTTCGAGAATGTTGGAGCGTCGGAAGAAACTCAGGACGGCCATCGAGACTACCGCCGCCGGAATCGAGGCTGACACCGTGATGGCGGCAAACAATCCCAGGTAGGCGTTGGCCCCAGCCAGCACCATCGAGAGCAGCAGTCCCAGAACGACGCCCTTGACTGTGATTTCCGGCAAAGACTGAGAGGCGGGGATATGGGGGCGATGTTCGCTCATGCGTCCGCCATCATAGGACCCGCCTTTGCGGCTGGCAAACTGCGGCGACCCGGCTTGGAGCCACGTCACCCGTTGATGATGGCTCACCGCAGTCAAATCAAGGCCGCCGTCACCTCCTCCTTAGCTTCCCTCTTGGGTGGGAATCTAAGACTGGATTCCTGCTGCCACGGCGGCCTCTTCGAGGGCTGCCAGGCCGTAAGCGCCAAAATTGGCCAGCCCCTGAAGGGGCACCTTCCCCCAATCACCGGCCTTGCTCAAAGGCACCGGAGCGGAGGCCGGGAGACTCACACTCTGCTGCTATACTGGCGGGGATGAAGAACACCCTCCGTTTCGCCCAAGTCGCGCTCCTTTCGGCCATTCTTGTCATCTCTCTCCAGGCTCAGACCCTCGACGAGGAGCAGCGGGCTTGGGTGGAGGACCGGCTCTCCCAGATGACGGTGCAGGAAAAGGTGGGGCAACTGATCGTAGGCGGTTCGGAAACCGCGTACATGCACGTCGAATCGGAGCGCTTTCAGGAAATCCTGCAAGAGATCCGTGACTATCACCTGGGCGGCTATCACGCATTCCGGGGGCATGTGCTTTCGGCGGCCGCCATGATCAGGCGCATGCAGGACGCCGCGGCGATCCCCTTATTCATCACGGCTGACCTGGAAGGCGGAGTTGGCCTCATCTTCGAGGGCGGGACGCGCTTTCCCAAAGCCATGGCCCTGGCAGCGGCGGGCGACGAAGAGTTGGTGCGCCAAGTCGCTCAAGCCACGGCCCGAGAAGGCAAGGCCCTGGGCATCAACGTCAATTTCTATCCCGTGGTCGACGTCAATAACAATCCCGAGAACCCCATTATCAACATCCGCTCTTTCGGCGAAGATCCATTGGCGGTGGGACGGTTGGCCTCGGTCTACATCGAAGCCATGCAAAGCGAAGGACTCATGGCCACGGCCAAGCACTTTCCCGGCCACGGCGACACGGCTCAGGACTCGCATTTGGAACTGCCGGTCATCGAAGCCCCACTGGAACGTCTCGAGCAGGTCGAGCTTCCCCCTTTTAAGGCTGCGGTAGAGGCCGGGGTGGGAGCAGTCATGACAGCTCACCTGGCCGTCCCGGCCTTGGAACCTGACCAAACACGTGCTGCCTCGCTTTCATCACGCATCGTGGAAGGCGTCCTGCGCCGTGATATGGACTTTCAGGGACTGGTCATCACGGATGCCATGAACATGGGCGGCGTGGTCGACCATTTTGGAGACGGCGATGCGGCGGTGGAAGCGGTCTTGGCGGGTTCCGACCTGGTGCTACTTCCCCGCTCCGTTCCCGCAGTTTTCAAGGCTCTTTTGTCGGCCGTTCGCGAAGGACGCATCAGCGCCCAGCGCCTGGAGGCCTCGGTGCGCCGCATCCTCAGCGCTAAAGCCCGTTTGGGCTTGCCGGGCTACAAGCCCGTCGACTTGGCGTCCATCGATGAGGTGGTGGGTTCGCCGGAGCACCAGGAACTCTCCGAGCAGGTCATGGAGCAGGCCATTACCGTCGTCCGCGACGAAAAGGGCGTCTTGCCCCTTCGTCCCCGCCCCCGGGGAACGCTTCTTCTGGTGACTCTTACCGACTCGGGAGGCTCGTACGGCCGCGGCCGTGCCCTGCGCAACGAACTGCGCGAGCATCACCGCAACGTGCTCCACTTCGATATCGACGCCGACGCCACCTCCAACGAGATCCGCCTGCTGCGGGCCTTGGCGGCTCGCGTGGACGCGGTTGTAGTGGGCGGTTTCATCCGCATCGCCGCCTTCAAAGGCGACATCGCTTTAGCTCCCAACCAGCTTGAGACCCTGCGTCAATTGGCGGCACTCGAACGGCCCACGGCCTTTGTCTTCTTCGGCAGTCCTTATCTGCTTTCCGCCGTCCCCGAACTGCCCACCTATATTCTGGCTTACGAAGACTTCCCTGGCGCCGAAGTGGCCGCCGCACGCATCATCCTGGGCCGCAAACCGGCCCGTGGCAAACTCCCTGTCTCCCTCCCCGACCTCTATCCCATCGGCCACGGCAACCATTGAGTCGGTCAGGTCGATCCGCTGTGATCGCTCAGGCCTGAAGGCGGCCTTTGACGGCGCCCACCAGCAAGCCTGCTAGAAGAGTGCAGGAGGTACCGAGCAGGACGTACCACGTCCAGGCCAGGGGGGTGAAGAGCTTGACGGCCAGCATGACAGCCAAGCCGAAGACCAGGCCCGCCAGGGCGGCGGACTGTCCGGCGCGTTTGCTGAAAAGGCCAAGCAGGAAGATTCCCAGCACGCTGCCCATGGTGATGCTGGCGATGGCCAGGCCGGTTTCCAGCACCGGCCCCCAGCCCTTGGCCAGGAAGGCGACGGCGGCCAAGGCACCGCCCCAGGCCAGGGTGAAAAAGCGCGACACGCCCAAGTAATGCGCTTGGCTCGCGTCGGCCTTGAGGTAGGGTTTGTAGTAGTCGTTGACGCTGGAAGAGGCCAGCGAGTTGAGGGAACTGGAGAGGGTCGACATGGCGGCCGCGAATACGGCGGCGATGATGAGTCCTGAAATGCCCGAAGGCATCTCCTCGACGATGAAAAGGGGAAAGACACGGTCGGTCTGTTCCAACGGCGGGTCCATGGGGAAATCCTGATAGAACGTGTAAAGCATGATTCCAATGACGAGGAAAAGGGCAAACTGGGCCAGCACGGCAAATCCGCTGAAGATCAAAGCTACACGGCTGCCGCGCAAGTTCCCGCAGGTCAAATAGCGCTGCACCATCATCTGGTCAGCTCCGTGAGTGGCAAAGGTGAGAAAGGCCCCGCCCACAAGTCCGCCCCAGAAGGTCAGGGGCTGAGTGAAGTCCAGGGAGAAGTCAAAGACCTGGAATTTGCTGGACGCTACCGTCGCGACTTCAGCCCAGCCTCCAGGGATGCGCTCAAGCAGGATGTAGAAGGCCAACAACGCTCCGCCGATGTAAATGGCAAGTTGCACCACGTCGTTCCAGACCACGGCCCTCATTCCGCCGTAAAAGGTGTAGACAACCGTAACCGCGGCGATGATGAGGACGGTCCAGGTGTCGGCGATCTGCGTGACCACCGCCAAGACCAAGGCAGTGGCGAAGAGGCGGACGCCATCCCCCAGAGTCCGCGTAACCTGGAAGACCAAGGCAGCGGCCGAACGGACCTTGCCTCCGAAACGGTTGTTGAGCAGTTCATAGGCGGTCTGCAGGCGTCCCCGCAGGTAGCCTGGCATGAGGACGGCGGCCACCAGGATCTTGCCGATGCAGTAGCCCATGGCCACCTGCAGGAAGGTCAGGTTGCCGGCATAGGAAATGGCCGGGGCTCCGATGAAAGTCAAGGTACTGGTTTCGGTGGCTACGATAGAAAAGGAAATGGCCCACCAAGGCATGTGCCCGCCGCCCAGGAAGTAGTCGTCGAGGTCCTTCTGCCCTCGCCCGACATAGATTCCAAGTGCCGCGCTGGCCACCAGGTAGGCGAAGAGCACCAAGTAATCGAGCCCGCTGAACGCCATGGGCCGCGATTATAGCTTTCAGGCCTGAGACCGGCTAGCCTGACCCGTAACCCACGGTGACCCCTCACACCCGTCCGCATGCCCCTGGGGTATCTTAGGGGCCATGGGAGAAAAACGGGTGGTGGCCGGAATGGACGGCGGCGCCAGCCGGACGGTCTGTCTGGTGGCTGAAGAGAACGGCGCCTTGCTGGGACGCGGCGAAGGCGGTCCCTCCAACTACCACAAGTGCGGACTCTACGCCGCCAAGGTTTCGGTCCGCGACGCCTTGGCTTCCGCGCTGCTGGCGGCGGGGCGCCGGGTGGGCGACGTCAAGGTCCTGTGCGCGGGCTTAGCCGGCGTGGCCCGCGAGGTCGACCATCGCCGATTCAGCCGGGCTTTCGCCGACCTGGCACCCGAGGCCAAGGTCCTGCTTGAGGACGACGCCCGCATCGCCTTGGCGGGAGCCACCGAAAACCGTCCCGGCATCATCGTGATCTGCGGAACCGGTTCCATCGCCCTGGGGCTGGACGCACGTGGCCGCCGCGCCCGGGCTGGCGGATGGGGCCATCTGCTGGGCGACGAAGGCAGCGGATACGACATCGCCCGCCGGGGACTGGCGGCAGCCCTGAAATCAGCCGACGGACGCGGGCCCCAGACCTCGTTGAGCGAAAAGATCCGCCGCGAGCTCTACCTCGACAGCCTGCAGGACCTCATCCCCGTACTTTACGGGGAGCGGGTCACTCCAGACCGCATCGCATCCCTCTTTCCCTTGGTGCTGGAGGCTGCTGACGAAGGCGACGAGGTGGCTGAGTGGCTCCTGCGCCGCGCCGCCTCAGATCTGATGGAAGCTGTCCTGTCTGTGGCCCGGCAGTTGCGGGTCAAGGAGTCGGAGCCGCTCCTGGTCAGTGCGGCGGGCGGTGCCTGGCAATCCTCGGAGATGCTGCGGGATGAGTTTCTGAAGAGGCTCTCCGAGGACTTGCCTCAAGCCCGCTTTCAGACCGCGCTTCGCTCACCCGAAGAAGGTGCATTGCTGCTGGCCTGCGAAGCCCTGTAACGGAGAGGGCCACCGGGGCGGCGGTGCAAAGATCGCGGAGGCGAATCAACGGGAGCGCCTCAGGTAGTCCAAAGCAGCCTCCAGCACTTGGTCGCGTCCTTGGCGGAGGCTATGCAAGGTGGGTGCGGCGCGGACGTGAGGCTGAATGCCATGGCGCTGCAGCGGACGCCCGTCCGCCGGACTCAGACTCTGGACCGTCAGGTAGGCGCGTAATCCGCCCGGCAACGGCACCACGGCGATCTCGCCCGCGGCGCCGTTGCTGGGCGTGCCCACGAAGGTGACGTCGGCCACAGCGTCCAAAATCAGGCAGGCCCGCTCACCCCGGCTGATTGTCTCTTCGTTGATGAGGACGACAACCCGGCCTGAATAGGGCCGCCCCCTGGGTTGCGGGGTGCGTATCGTGAACTCCAAGAGGTGCAAGGCATCCAAGTCAGGACTCGATGGCTCGGGACGCCGCGAAATCGCCGCCGGGACCGATTCCCGTCCCAGGAGGGATGCCAGGGGCCAAACCGCGCCTTGGGGATAGCCGCGCAGGTCGAAAACGATAGCCCAAGCGTCCTGCACCGCTTGGTAGGCCAGAGGCGCTTCACCAGCCGACAAGCGGTCAAGATCAACATAGCCGATACCGCCTGAAAGCACCTCGTACTCAGGGCGGGTGCGGGACAGTCTGCGCCGCCCCATGCCGCGCGGCAGCGACACCTCCGAGATACTCCCGTCAGCCTTGCGGACCGTCAGGTCAATCATCGACCCCTCGGACCCGCCCAGCAGGTTGGAATAGGCCTTGAGCTGTGCTGCCTGGGGTGTTGAAGCCGACAAATAGGGCCTCAGCCTCTCCACATGTTGGTCCACCGAGAGGCCGTCCACCTCCTCGATGACATCACCCACCTCGAGTCCTTCGGCTTCCTCCGGCTTGAGGATCTCGAAGACCACGGGCTGTCCCTCAACGGCCTTGATCACGAAGCCCGGTACTGCTGGTCCGAAATACTCGGTCAACTCCGGGCTGTTGACGAGGCTGAGCGAGTCCTGCGTGCGGGCCGCCAGCCGCGCCGCCGCCAAGTGGTAGTTCCTGGCGTCGGAGGCCCCTTCGAAGATGGGAATGAACTCACTCAGCACCTGCTCCCAGGGCTCATCCAACAGGTCCTTGTAAGGCGAGAAGTAGTGAAAGACGTTCCAGTATCGAAACAACCCCAGCAGCCGCCGCTCCAACGCTGGAAAGGACTCATCTTCACTGGCCAGCCGGGGCTGGCGCGGCGCGATCAGCGCCTGAGCCTGAGATGCCTCCAGCAGTCGCCGTTGAGGCGTACGCTCAAGGACTTGCCGGGCGATGCGGACCAGATCCTCCAAGTGCTCTCCCTCCTCGCCTCCGATCACGTGGTCGGGCTGGAAGCCTACCTGTCCGTCAGCATGCAGCCACTGGTTGAGGCGGATGTCGGCGCTGAGTCGATGGGGCAGGTCCACACGGTGGCCGGCCCCGCCCTGCAGCCCCAGTGGAGGCGGCCCTTGGTAGACGATGCGGGCCAGACCTTGAGAACGCAGTCCTCCCAGCACCGGGATGACGCCGTTGGGCGTTCCCCGATTCAGAAAGAAAATGATGGGAGGAAGCGTCGTCAGCTCTCCGCTGGAGACGGCTGGCCGGATCGGTCGCGAGCTGGACTTGGGGACGGCATCGTCCGGCCTGGGGGCCGGCATGAGACGCTGAGGCTGAGCCTGCACGAAGGCCGAGTAGAAGGACCGCGAGGCTTGCCCCCAGGCGAAACCTGAGTGCATTCGCCGACGGGTTGTCGTCAGCGTCAGCGGACGGTCGATAAGCAGCGGAGCCGCCGCCGCCAAATGGGCGCCCAAGCGCCTTCCGCCACCCAAGTCCGGTCCCTCACGGCGCAAATCCACCACCACAAGGTCTGAGTCGCGGGCCCTTACAAGGGCGGCTTTCAGCAGCTCTCCGCCGCTGGCCGTCGCCATGCGCCCATAGGCCGTGGAGCGCACCACCGCCGCGCCGTCCTCCAAAACGCTCAGGTAGGGCTGCCTGAGGGCATCCTCGGGGACCCGCCCGAATCCGGGATCACGATCAACCCCAAGGCCGCCCAAGCGTGTATCGCCATCCTCCAGTCGATCCAGCATCTGCTGCAACGCATCCCGGTATTCGTCAACATCGGAAGCCTCACTCACTCGTGGAATGGCCTCAATCAGCGCCTCGTCCCAGTTCAAGTCGGCCTGTGCCGTCTTGGGATGGAACAGCCAGACAGCTCCCCAGAGGCGGGCTAATCCAGATAAACGGGCGATTCGCTCAAGCTCGCTATTCCGGTCCCTTGCGGACGCCTCCGTGTGCTGGTCATTACTCTGTGGCGCGGCGTCGCCCGACCCACTTTGGGCACGGACACTCCCCACCAGGAGCAGCCCCGTCAGTACTGCGGCGACGAATTCGGGACCGAGAAAACGGCAATCGCTACCCATGCAGCGGATTGTACTATGGTTTCGAACTTGCGTTCTTTGGTGAATTGACGCTCCAGACGCCGATAGCCGGCGACCTCCCGACCGCCTCTCCGAAGAACCCCGCACTGATCAATTGGTGAACAAAGACGCAAAACGCAGACAAATCCACACTTCAAGGTCGCCTGAGTCAGGGAAAAAGGATATGCTTTGGCGCTCATGGGGCACAGGGGTCTTCGGCATTGGGGTACTCAGTCGAGATTGGGTAGACTGCGTCTGCTCAGTTCGGCGCGAGTCTTCCTCTGGTTGCTCCCCCTTTTCGTAGTGGCGGGCGTTTGGGCTTCTCAGCAGGGTCAACGGCAACGAGAGATTCGTCACCGGGCACAGGAGTTGCTGCTGCGCGACAAAGCTCGGGAAGCCGTTCAGGTGCTGCGCGACCTCCCCGGAAGCAAAGCGGATAGCGCCCGACTGGTGCTTCAGGCCCTGGATGAGACTCAACCACAACCTCAGCTATCCTCGCTTAACTCCCTGTCGTTACATGGAATTCCGTGGCGCGACTTGTTGCACAACTCTCTCCGCCAAGGCCACTTTGAGGCCTGCCTGCGGCTTGCTCAACTTGTGCAAGTGGTCAGGCCAGACGATCTGGATGTCTCGATTTATCGACTGGCTGCATTGGTGGAATTGGGACGTGCCGGCCAGGCCCGCGAGATGTCCGCCCGACTTCCCGGCCGCTGGACGACACATTCTCTCGGCGACCGGGTGCAACAAGTGCTCGCGCTAAAGGAGCGGGGGGCCAAGACTGTCATCCGCGACCGCAATGGTGTGCTCATTGGCTATCTCGACCAGGAGGGCCAGTTGCAGTTGCAGCCGGGAATCGACCCGGTATGGCTGCCTCGCGAGCTGTCTCGCCGTCTGCACGATCATGCCGACGCCGGAGGCCTGCAACTCACGCTCGACCTGGAACTCAGCCGCATCGCCTTCAGCTCTCTGCGCTGGCGGCGCGGCAGCGTCGTGCTGGTGGATCCGCCCAGCGGCGATATCCTGGCCGCCGTCTCTGACGCCCGCACCCTGCGGCGGGAAATGGGGACGCCCGCCTTCGAACAGCGGCGCGAACCGGCTTCCATCGCCAAGCTCATCACCCTGTCGGCGGTTTTGGAGAACGGCATGAGTCCTGATGAGGAAGTCCGCCATGAGCGCTGCAACGGGACCATCCGCTACGAGGACGGAGTGGTGTGGTGCCCGGTCCGCTTGGGCCGCATACGCAACGTGGAGCGGGCCCTGGCTGCCAGTTGCAACACCACCTTCGCCAAATTGGGCGACAAGCTGGGACCAGAGCGGCTGATGGAGGAATTCCGCCGATTCGGGTTTGATGGCGGCGATTTCAACGGCTTCCCCACGGGACGCATCTTGGTCGACGCCCCACAGGGCACAGAGATGGGCAATCTCTCGATCGGCCTGCAAGTCACCGACATCACGCCCCTGCACAGCGCCCTATTGGCGGCCGTCTTCGCCAACCAGGGCAAAATGCCGGTGCCCGGCCTGATCAAAGCCCATACCGGGAGCCTCGGCTATTCCATCCGCCCCATTGAGCGGGGACCTTCCCGCCAGGTTATCGATCCGCGCTGGGTCCCCCGCCTTCGCAAGGCCATGCGTGCCGTCACCCGCCGCGGAACCGCACGTGGAATCGCCCCGTTCGACTTTCCCGTTGCCATGAAGACCGGCACTGGACGCAATCCCGGCCTTCCCTTCCACACCAACTACATTGGAGTGGGGCCTCTTCCCCACCCCAATATCGCCTTTTCGGTGCGCATCACCAATTACTGGAATTCCAAGCACGCGCGCTACGCTACGCGCACTGTTTCCCGCCGCCTTCTGCGCTCTCTCAGCCATCAGTCCGAGCACTTGGCCGACGCCGACTAGAGGAAGCATGGACAGAGACCGTCTCGACTTGTGGCTCAAAGCCTACGGAGAGGCCTGGCAGGAGACCGATGCCGATGCCTTTACGGCACTTTTCACCCCAGATGTCCGCTACTTCTGGACGCCCTTCCAGGAGCCCCAAAAGGGCCGGAAGGAACTGGCTGAGGCTTTCCGAGAGGCCACCTCAACCCAGCAAGAAATCTGCTTCGGATGGCGCATCCTGGCCAACGATGCCGAGCTCAGCATTGCGCACTGGAGCTGCTCTTTCACACGAAAGGCATCGGAGACGCAAGTCCGGCTCGACGGTATCTTTCTGCTCCGATTTAAGCGCGACGGACTGTGCAGCGAGCTGCGCGAATGGTGGCATTCGGACGAGGGAGCCTAGCCTGCGCCTCTCCTCGACAATCGTCTCCAAGCGGCCAGGATGAGCAGCCCCGCCAGTCCCACAAGGCCCCAAGGACTGAGGACGGGAATCTCTTCCACATCCCCAGGAATCACTTGGATGTCGGCAGTGGCGGTTCCGCTGCTGCCCAGCGAGGAGGTCAACTCCTCAGTGGTGTTGGACAACGATCCGCTGTCGCCAGACACCGTGACGTCTACCTGGACGGTACAAACCGCCATGGCCGCCACCGACCCTCCCGTGTAGGACACCTGATCTGAGCCGGACACGGCTGTCAAAGTCCCTCCCGTGCAGGTCGTCGAAGCGTTGGCTGGATCGGCCACCGTCATCCCCATGGGAAGGTTGTCCAAGAAGCTGAGTCCCGTGGCGGCGGCGGTGCTGGTGGAGTTGTCGATGGTGAAGATCAGGGTGAAGACTTGCCCGGTCACCGCCGCCGGAGTGGAGAAAGCCTTGGTAAAGGTAGTGGGGGCATTGACGGTCAGGGTATCGCTGGCGGTTCCGCTGTCGCCCAGCGAGGAGGTCAGATTGCCCGTGGTGTTGACCTGCATGCCGGAGTCATTCCCGGTCACGTCCACCTGAAGCGTGCACGAAGCTCCGGCACCGACCGTCCCGCCGCTGTAGGTGATCTGCGACGATCCGGCGCTGGCCGTCAGGGTGCCTCCGGTGCAGGTTGTGGAGGCGTTGGGCGTAGCCGAGACCGTTATGCCGGCCGGAAGGTCGTCGCTAAAGTCCAGCCCCGTGGCCTCGGCTGTACTGGCGCTGTTGTCAATCGTAAAGGTCAGGGTAGTGTCCGTGCCTTGCGGGATGGGATTGGGCGCAAAGCTCTTGGCGAAGGTGGGCGGCGGGTTGACGGTCAGGGACGCCGCGGCCGTGCCGCTGTTGCCCAAGGAGGACGTCAGATCTCCCGATAGGTTGTTCTTGACGCCCGCGGCGTTGCCCGTGACGTCGGCTTGAACGGTGCAGGTTGCGGAAGCGACAACCGTTCCGCCGGTGTAGGAGATCTGAGACGACCCTTCCACCGCCGTCAGCGTGCCTCCCGTGCAGGTGGTTGAGGCATTGGCCGGTGAGGCCACAACGACATCGGCGGGCAGGTCGTCGACGAAATCGAGCCCCGTCGCATCGGCCACGCTGGCGTTGTTTTCAATAGTGAAGGTCAAGGTGCTGACCGTTTCGAGGGGAATGGTGTCGGGCGCAAAGCTCTTGCTGAAGAGGGGCGGAGCATTGACGGTGATGGTGTCGCTGGCCGTCCCGCTGTTTCCCAGCGACGACGTCAAGTCGCCGCTGACGTTGCTGCCGATGCCTCCCGCCACGCCGGTGACGTCGACTTGGAGGGTGCAGACCGAGGAGGCTCCCACCGTCCCCCCGCTGTAGGAGATCTGCGTCGATCCCGCCACCGCCGTCAGCGTGCCTCCCGTGCAAGTTGTGGAGGCATTGGAGGGCGAGGCGATTTCGACCTCGGCTGGCAGGTTGTCAAGGAAGCTAAGTCCGGTTGCGTCTGCCGTGCTGGAGGAGTTGTCGAGGGTGAAGGTCAAAGTGCTGATTCCACCGACAAGGATGGTGTCGGGCGCAAAGCTCTTGGAGAAAAGCGGAGGATCGTTGACGAACAGGGTATCGCTGGCGGTCCCGCTGTTGCCCAGGTTCGAAGTCAAGTTGCCGGAAGTATTGACGAACATCCCGGACGTGCTTCCCGTGACATCGACCTGCACCGTGCAGGAGGCCCCGGCCGACACCGCCCCTCCGCTATAGGAAATCTGGGAAGACGCCGCTGCGGCTGTCAGAGTGCCGCCGGTACAGGTGGTGGAGGCGTTGGGCGGGGTGGCCACGATCACGTTGGTGGGCAGATCGTCGCTAAAGGTCAATCCCGTCGCGTCCACCGTGCTGGCGCTATTGTCGATGGTGAAAGTCAGGGTGCTGTTGGTGCCCACCGGAATAGTATCGGGTGCGAAGACCTTGGTGAAGCCTGGAGGCGGATTGACGGTGATGGAATCGGAAGCCGGGCCGCTGTTGCCGGAGGAGGAGGTCAAGTCGCCCGACACGTTGTTTTGATTCCCCGCCCCAACGCCTGTCACGTCCACCTGAACCGTGCAGGAACTGCCGGCCGCCACCGTTCCTCCGGTGTAGCTGATGGTGCCTGAACCGGCAACTGCGGTCAGGGTTCCCCCCGTGCAGGTGGTGGATGCGTTGGGAACCAATGCCACCTGCAAGCCAGCCGGCAGGCCGTCGGTGAAATTCAGCCCGGTGGCCGCCAGCGAACTGGCGCTGTTGTCGATCGTGAAGGTCAGGGTCACCGTGCCGCCGATGATGGTGACGGGACTGGAAAAAGCCTTGCCGAAGGTTGGCGGCGGCTCAATGATCAGCGAGTCGCTTGACGAAGGAGCCACATCGAGTCCCGACTGAAAAAGGTCACTGCTGGAGTTTAGAAAACTTCCAGGAACGGCACTCCCCGGTACCTGCAGGGTGACGTCAAAGGTGCATGACGCCAGCGGGGCCAGCGAACCCCCGGTGAAGGTGAGAAAGGAGGTTCCCGAGATCTGGGAGCCCATTCCGCAAACATCGTTGGCGGGCAAACCGCTGGCGACCAACCCCGAAATGACGGCGTCAAGGTCGTCGGTGAAGGCCAAACCGGATGCCGCCACGCTGGAACTCAGATTCTCGATCATAAAGCGCAGCGTGACGCTGCCATTGGGAACCGCGGCGCTCAGAAACTGCTTGCTCAACGACAGGAGGCTGACCAGCAAGTTGTCGGAGGCCGGGGGACCGGTGACGGCAATTCCGTTGATCTGCCCGCTCACGCTGCTGGTGGTGTTGGTAAAGCTCAGCCCGCCCGGCACCATGGCGGGCACCTGGAGGGTCACGTCGAAGGTGCAGGATCCGCCGGCGGAGAGCACGCCCCCAGTAAGAGTCAGGAGGCTGGTTCCGCTCAACTGCGAGCCCATGCCGCAAACGTCGTTGACCGGCAAGCCTACTGCCTCGAGACCGGAAAGAGCGGCGTCCAGGTCGTCGGTGAAGGTAATGGAGTCCGCCTGGCTGGAGGGGCTGAGGTTGGTGACTGTGAATTCCAGCGTCACCGTCCCTCCCGGAGGCACAGGATCGCCCGTAAACGACTTGGAAATCGAGAGAAGCTCCGAAGTGACGGAGAGTATGTCGGTGGCCGGTTCAAGCGAGGCGGCTTGACCCCCGATCATGAAGGTCGGAAAACTCGTCACATTTGGAAAGTCGCCGTCCGCGCCCATTGGGACCCTGAGAGTGACGCTGAAAGTGCAGAAAGTCCCTGCCGTCACCATACCCCCCGAGAAGATCAGGTTGGTGGTTCCACTCACCGACGAACCCACTCCGCAGGGCTCGGTGGGCAGAGCGCCCTCGACTTGCAAGCCCGAAATCACGGAACTCAGGCTGTCGGTGAAGAAGAAACCTGTCACGTCGGAGAGGGTGTCGTTGGTGATAGTGAATTCAAGATCGACGGTATCGCCCGGTGCAACTGGATCACCGATGAACGTCTTGGTGAATTCCACGCCGCCGATGATCAGCGTGTCGCTCGCTGCGGCGCTGCTGGTCGTGACCCCTGATACAGTCGAGGTCACCAAAGAAGTGGTATTGAGGAAGCTGCCGGGCAAGGCTCCAGCGGGGACCTGCAGCGTCACCGCGAAAGTACAGGACGCGCCCGGTGCCAACGCCCCACCCGTCAGGGTCAGGAGGCTGCTTCCAGAGATCTGAGAGCCCATGCCGCAAATGTCGTTTTGGGGCAAGCCGACGGCCGCCAGACCCGCCACGACGGCATTCAACTCGTCGGTGAAGGTAATTCCCGTGGCGTCAGCGGGCGCGAATTCATCGTGGGTCAGGGTGAATTCCAGCGTCACCGTCTGGCCCGCGTCCACCGGATCGTCGGTGAAAGCCTTGGACAGAAGCGGTCCCCCCACCACTGTAAGCGTGGCGCTGGCTGAATTGCCCGTCTGGGGCTCCGGGGGCATGTCGATGATTTCCAAGTCGGCGGTGATATTGGATGTCGTGTTGACGAAGTCTCCGCCGCTGCCGCCTTCGGGGATGAGGAGATCCACCTGGAAAGTGCAGGAGTCATTGGCGGGGAGGGAGCCGTTGCTCATGAAGAGAAACAGCTCGCCTGTAACCACCGCCGTAACCAGCGTCGATCCTCCTCCGCAAAAACCACTCGCCGGCAGCGAAGTCACCATTGCGCCGGAAAGAAAGGCCGTCAGGTTGTCGGAAAAGGCGATGCTGGAAACGGAGGCGTCGTTGGCGTTGTCGATCGTGAACTCAATGGTGGTCGTATCGCCGGCTCCGACAGGGTTGGTTAGAAAAGTCTTGGTCAACACCGGGGCCCCGGTTACGAAAAGGCTGTCCTGAGCGCCCTGGCTCATGAAGCCCACACCGCCCAAATCGCCCGACACGCCAGATGAAACGTTGGGATATTCATCAGGAACGGCCGCCGCCGGTACCTGCAAGGTCACGCTGAAAGTACAGGAGTCGCCAGCGGGGATTGACCCGCCTGTGAGAGAGACGGAGCTGGTTCCGGAGAGCAGTGAGCCTGGGCCACACACGTCCATTTGGGGCAGCCCTGTGGCCACTAATCCTGTCAGGGTGGCATCCAAGTTGTCGCTGAAGGCGACGTTGACCGCTTCGAAATCGCGGTCGCGGTTGCTGATGGTGAACTCGAGCGTCACCGTGCCGCCGGGCGGAACAGGATCATCGGTAAAGGCCTTTTCGATGCCTACGGTCTCAGTGATGACTTGCAGGTCGGCGTTGGCGAATCCGCTGGCGCGGTCTTGATTGATCTGATTGCGGGCGGCCAGCGCGCCGGACGAGTTGATCAGCACGCCCGCGGCGCGAGCCACCACGTCGAAACTGATCTCGCAGGTGCTGAGCCCCGCGAGAATGCCATTCAGCAGGGAAATCGAGGTGGTGCCGGAGGTGGCGGTCAGAGTTCCACCGCAAGTATTGGTGAGGGCAGGTGGGTCGGCAATCTCCATTCCCGTCGGCAAATCATCGACAAAGGCCAGGCCGACGAAGAATCCCATGGTCTGGTTCTCGATCGTGAATGTCAGAGTGGAGCGGGCCCCGAAGGGAATGGAGGGCGGAGAAAAGCTCTTGCTGAACAGGGGACGGTCGGTGCTGATCGTCAAGTCGTCGGTAGCCGGACCGCTGTTTCCGGCATCAGAGGTCAAATCGCCCGAGACGTTCATGAAGGTGCCAGCCATCGAACCTGTCACATCCACCTCGATGAAGCATGCGCCGCTGCCGGCCACCATGCCTCCGCTCAGCGTGATGGTGTCTCCTCCATCGGGCGCGGTCAGCGTTCCCCCGCAGGTGTTGGTCAACACCGTGGGGTCAACGATGCTGAGGCCGGCGGGCAGGATGTCGGTAAAGGCCAGGTTCTCCACTGGTACGGGACTGCCGTTGGTGATGTCAAAGCGCAGGCGGCTGGCGCTGTCTGGCCCAATCGTATCGGGCGTGAACACTTTCGAGAAGGTGGGCTGGGCAATCAGCGGGGTCAACCCCGCCAGCCACAACAGAACCATGGCGATAGATGATTTCACAGGCATATCAAGAATCCGAGCCTCCCAGCCCCGCTTGAAGACGGACTGCTTGAGTCCGACATCAGAGAGCAACCGAGCAGTTCAAAGTTCGACCGGTCCACCGACTGGCCACCCGAACCAAAGAAATATAGTATATCGGTCCCCCGACGAGATTTTGGTCGAAAAGAGCTTACCAAGAAGATCGGCATGAATCCAGGTTGACCATAAACTAATAAGCCAACCACTGACCTCAACCAACCTAACCAAAGCAATGCTCCCAGTTAAGTTTCGTAATGCAACTCAAAACGATGTCACTACGTTGGTTAGCCTATTGGCTGATGATCCGTTGGGCCAAGAGCGGGAAAATCCCCAGGATGATCCGCTTCCCAAGCGCTACTTTGAAGCCTTTCAAGCCATCGATCAAGACCCCAACAATCGGCTTCTAATCGCGGAGAGCGAGGGCCGGGTAGCGGGTTTCCTCCAGCTCACTTTCATACCTTACCTGACCTATCGCGGACGATGGCGGGCCATGATTGAAAGCGTCCGGGTCAACCGGTCCTTGCGGGGACGGGGCGTTGGGAGGACCCTTGTCGAGCATGCCGTCAGCTTGGCCCGTGAGCAAGGCTGTCATGTGGTTCAGTTGACAACCGATAAGCGGCGCCCTAAGGCGCTGCGCTTCTATGAGAGCCTGGGCTTCAGGGCCAGCCACGAAGGGCTCAAGCTCCACATCTCAAAGCAATGAAGCGGGCCGGGCAAGTTCACAAATGACCTAAGCCTCAGCGACAAAGGTCGATTCCATGGGCATTTGGCAGTGCCCGTCCGTTCGCGCCCCCCCTCATGACTGTCCTTCGAGGCGGCGGCGGAGTTGTGCCTGCTTCCTGTGCTAAGGCCGGGAGGCGGGTTCAAGTCAGGCTGGAGGAGTAGACTGCTGGCGAAATGCAGCATGTCAGCCAGGATGGAGGTGGTCCGGGAACGGGTACGCGGGCGCTGTTCTTGGCCGCCTGCTTTGTGGTCATTGTGGCTGGCCTGCGGGAGGCTCAAAGCATCCTGCCGGTCCTGCTCCTCTCCATGTTCTTGGCCATGCTGGCCGTGACTCCCATGCGCCTGATGCAGGAACGGGGGGTCCCCTCGGGTTTAGCCGTCCTCATCGTCTTCTTGGGCCTGATCTCATTGTTCGCTTTGTTGGGACTGCTGGTCGCCGACTCGGGACGTGATTTCATGGCGGCCTGGCCCATTTACCAGGAGATCTTGGAGCAGCGCCTTCTCTCCCTGAGCGAACCGCTGCGGGAGATGCTGGTGACCCAAGGACTGGTTCAAGACGATTTTTCTTTCATGGCGCTTTTCGATCCGGCCTCGGTAATGGGCTCGGCGGTGGGCTTGGTCGGCCGGCTGGTCAGTTCCCTTCTCCTGCTCTTCTCCAACACCTTCATGGCCCTGCTCACGACTATCTTCATCCTGCTGGAGGCGGCTGGATTCCCCAAAAAGGCTCAGGTGGCCATGCGCCAGATGGGCATGCGTCCCGAATCGATGGACCGCTTTTCCAACATATCCCGCCAAGTGCGGGACTACTTGGCCATCAAGACCGTGATCAGCCTAGTGACGGGACTGCTGTTGGGTTTCTGGTGCTGGGCCTGGGGGGTGAGCTTCCCGGTTCTGTGGGGCGTGCTGGGCTTCTTGCTCAACTACATTCCGACCATCGGATCCATCGTTGCGGCTCTGCCTCCCTTGGGACTGGCTCTGATCAACGGATCGGTGGGAACCGCCTTCGGAGTCATCACCGGCTATGTAGCCGTCAACATGCTGCTTGGTAACGTACTGGAGCCACGTGTTCTGGGACACAGGCTGGGGCTCTCCAGCTTGGTGGTGTTGCTGTCACTGGTGTTTTGGGGATGGGTCTGGGGTCCGCTGGGAATGTTGCTGTCCGTTCCGCTGACCATGATCGTCAAAATTCTGTTGGAGAACAGCGGCGACCTGCGCTGGCTGGGAACCCTGCTCTCTTCGGCTGAAGCCTTGCCCGAACGCGAGACCTAGTCTTTGGACTTTCTGTGATGATTTCCACACAATGCGGCCGGGGCGTTGGAGTAAGGTAAGTGAAGTCATGACGGAACTGGTGCTGTGGATCATTGCGGCTTTGCTTCAAGCCGCCGCCGCCGTCTGGGCTTGGCGGCAAGCCGGACGGGCCGATGACGAACGTCCCTGGCGGACGCTGGCAGCCTTCGCCCTGATCTTGCTGGCGGGTGCGGCGGCCGGCGCCTGGCTGCGTCCGGGAGGCTGGTTCGGCGGGCTGCTGGCGCTGATCCCTCCCATCGTGCTGCTGCTTTTCCTGCGCCGCCTGAGTGAATCTTTCCGGGGACTGGAAGACCGCGCCGAAAAGGCCGAACGGGCCCGCAACCAGACCCAGCGCACGGGACGCCTCTTCCAGCGGGCTCTCACCGCCGCCAACTGGAAGACCTTGGCCGAGGAAGCCTGTCAGGCCACCGCCGACGCCCTTCACTGCGACTATTCCCTGCTCCTGGAGAGCGATCCTGACGGTGGCCGGCTCAGGGTCAGAGTGCAGACCGGCTGGAAGGACCGCTTAACCGGCATGTCCTTCGACGCCCACCAGCCTACCGCTCAGACCATGCTGGCTCAGAAAGACCCCGAAGTCATCGAAGTTCCCGCCGACGATGAGGACGACCAATTAGCCGCCTTCCTCAACCAGCAAAACGTGACCAGCACCGCCTGCGTCCTGCTGGACGGACCCCAAGGACCCATCGGAGTGTTGTCCCTGCACTCCAAAGGACTGCGCCTGTTCGACGCCGACCAGTTGGAGTTCCTTGGAAAGACAGGTTTGGCTCTCTATCAATCGAGGCATCTGAGACGGGCCCAGGACGCACTCAAGCAGCTCAAGCGCCTTCGCGAATCAACCGCTGAAATCGTCATGTCCTTCGAACCTGCCGGAGCCATCACCTACCTCAACGAACAAGGACGTCAGGTGCTGGGGGTGGGCGATCTGGAAAGCAGCGACCTGACGCTGCGCAGCGTGATGCCCGATTGGGCCTACCGCCGCTACCGTAAAGAGGTGCTGGAGAAGACCGCGTCCGGACTTTGGAGCGGTGAAACCTCGCTGGTCACCCGGCGCCGCCAGGAGATTCCCGTCCGCCAGGTTCTGCTGGGACAGCGCGACGAAGAGGGCGAGATCGCCCAGTGGACGGCTTTTTCCATCGACTTGGCCCATAACCCCAACGTCCACAGCGACGCACCCTCGAGCGAAGAATTGCAAAAGCAGGTCAAAGCCCTCAGCTCTCAGCTTCAGGAAGCCGCCGGCGAGGTCGAAGTTTTCGCCGAGGCCACCGGGCGCCGCCTCCAAGAGCCCATTGGAGCGGTTTCCTCCTTTTCCCGTTCCCTGCTGCGTGACTCCAAGCAGCTTGGGGTTGGAGGACGGCGCTACGTCCAGCTCATCAACGAAGCGGCCCGCTCAGCCGGGACCATCGTGCTTCAACTCAATAAGGCGGCCCGCCTGCAGCGCCAGCCCTTCAAATTCACCCAAGTCGACATGTCGGCGCTGGCCCGCTCCGTCTACCGAGAAATCTCCTCCCAGTATCCGGACATGAGCGTGCGCTTTTCCATGCGCACGCTTTTCCCGGTGCGAGGTGACCAGCGGCAGTTGAGGAGAGTGTTCAGCGAACTGATCTCAAATGCCTTCAAATTCAGCCAAAAAGTCGAGGCACCGGAAATCGAAGTCGGATCCCAGAACGAAGAAGGAAACTACGTCTATTATGTGCGCGACAACGGCGTGGGATTCGAGATCGAAAAGCTCGACCGGCTCTTCGGGCTTTTTCAGAAGCTCCACAAAGGCAGCGACTATCCCGGACCGGGAGCTGGCTTGTTCCTGGTCAAGCGCATCGTGGCGCGCCATGGTGGCGAAGTTTGGGCCAAAGGGGCTCTCAACATGGGCGCCACCATCTATTTTTCCCTCCCCGCCAGCACTTCGGTCGACGAAGATCCCACCGGCGAGCACTAGCGGGCCGCCTCCACGATCAGAGCCGGGAGGCCAGCCGGGCGCCGAAGCTTGAGTCGTGCGCCAACTTGTTGATCACCTCGCGACAGACATCGCGCTTCTTCCTCAAGCCTGATATCTTATTGGCGCGAAAGGAAGAGAACGAGATGAAGTTGAAAGGAAGTTATACCTTTGATGCGCCCCGCCAAGAGGTTTGGGATGCGCTGCTAGACCCGAACGTGATTGCCAAGATCATGCCCGGATGCGAACGCTTGGACAGGACCGACGACAATACCTACAAAGGCGCCCTCAACGTCAAGGTGGGTCCAGTTCAAGGCAAGTTCCAGGGTACTGTCCAACTCAGCAATCTTGACGAGCCCGAGAGCTATGACATGAACATCGACGGCCGCGGTCCCAGCGGATTCATCAAGGGAGAGGGTCACATCACCCTTGAGGATGCCGAAGAGGAGGGCAAGACTACGTTGGGCTATAGCGTTGAGGCCAACGTCGGCGGACGCATCGCAGGCGTAGGCCAGCGTCTGCTCGACACCACCGCCCGCTCCATCACCCGCCAGAGCCTGGAAACCCTGGACCAAGTCATCCAAGCCCGCATCAGCGGCACCGAGGCCAACCTCAAGGGACCGTCCAGCACCAAGATCGCCGCCGGCATCGCCAAAGACGTGGTCAAAGACATGTTCTCGAAGAAGAAAAAAGAAGAGGAGTAGGAGGATGAAAGTCTCCCTCACTGTCAATGGGACGCGCTACGAGCGCGACATCGAACCCCGCATGCTGCTGGTCCACTTCCTGCGCGAGGAGCTGGGGCTGACGGGCACCAACATCGGCTGCGACACCAGTCAGTGCGGCGCCTGCACCGTCCACATGGACGGGCGCTCCCTCAAGTCCTGCGCTTGCCTGGCGGCTCAAGCAGACGGCCGCCAAGTCACCACTATCGAGGGCCTGGCCCAGGACGGCCAACTGCACCCCATGCAAGAAGCGTTTTGGGAGAAGCATGGGCTGCAGTGCGGCTACTGCACACCAGGCATGATCATGGCCGCCGCCGCCCTGCTGGAACAGCACTCCTCGCCTGACCAACTCAGCGAAGCCGAGATCCGCCACGGACTGGAAGGCAATCTTTGTCGCTGCACCGGCTACCAGAACATCGTCGCCGCCGTGCAAGAAGCGGCCCGCCACATGAAGGGAGGCTCCTCATGAGCACGCGCATCTTCGGCTCCGGAATCAAGCGCCGCGAAGATCCCCGGCTGATCACCGGCAAAGCTCTCTACACAGACGACATGGTGCTGCCAAGGACCCTCCACATGGCCGTCGTCCGCTCGCCCCACGCTCACGCCCGCATCAAAAGCATCGACATCCGAGCCGCCAAGGACGCTCCCGGCGTGATGGCCGTTTTCACAGGCCAGGATTTGGACTGCGAGCCTGTACCTTGCGCCTGGCTGGTCCCCGACGCCGACCTCAAGACGCCCGACCACCCCGCCCTGGCCAAGAAGCGCGTGCGCTACGTGGGGGACGGAGTGGCTGTTGTGCTGGCCGAAAGCCGCTATCAGGCCGAAGACGCCGCCGAACTAGTGGAAGTTGAATATAAGCCTCTCGACGCTGTCGTCGACCCTGAAAAAGCCACTCAGGAAGGCGCTCCCCGCCTCTATGGCGGAGTCCCCAATAACATCGCCTTCCGCTGGGTGGCCTCCAGCGGCGACGAAGAAGTCGAGAAGGCTTTCGAAGAAGCCGACGTGGTGGTTTCCGAACGCATCGTCCAGCAGCGCCTGCTGCCCACCGCCATGGAACCCCGCGCCGCCATGGCCCAGTACAACGATGCTTCGGGAGAGATGACGGTCTGGTGCACCAGCCAGAATCCTCACATTCACCGCCACGCAATGGGTCTGGTGCTGGGCATTCCCGACAACAAGCTGCGGGTGGTGGCTGAAGAAGTGGGCGGCGGATTCGGCAGCAAGATTCCGGTTTATGCCGACGAGATCCTTGTCGCTTGGGCAGCCCGCAAGCTGGGACGGCCCGTCAAGTGGACGGAGACCCGCAGCGAAAACTACCAGGCCACCATCCACGGACGCGACCATGTCGAATACGTCGACCTGGCCGCCAAGAAGGACGGGACCATGGTGGCTATTCGCGGCAAGGTCTACGCTGCCATGGGAGGATACTTGTCCACGGCTGGACCCGGCGTCCCCACCATTCTGCATGGGCTCATGTACTGCAACGTCTACCGCTTCGAGCACGCCCGCTGCGAATCGATCGGGGTCTTCACAACCACAACGCCCACTGACGCCTACCGCGGCGCCGGACGTCCCGAGGCCATCTTCCTGGTGGAGCGGCTAGTCGACAAGCTGGCTGCCGAACTGGAGATGGATCCCGTCGAGCTGCGCCGCAAGAACCTCATCCCGCCTTTCCAGGACGGCTACGACGTGGCGACCGGCCTCACTTACGACAGCGGCAATTACCAGGCCGTGCTCGACCAGGCTCTGGAGATGGCCGGCTACGAAGATCTGCGCCAAGAACAGGAGCAAGCCCGCCAGGACGGTCGCCTGCTGGGAGTCGGCGTCACCACCTACGCCGAAATCTGCGGCCTGGGACCCAGCCAGGTGGCCGGAGCCACGGGCTTCCAGGGCGGACTGTGGGAGTCCTGTATCGTGCGCGTCTCGGCCACTGGGAAAGTCCAAGTCATGATCGGCACTAATCCTCATGGTCAGGGCGAAGAGACCACCTTCGCCCAGATCGTGTCCGACGAACTCGGCTTCCCGGTCGAAGACATCGAAGTGGTCCACGGAGACACCGACCAGACTCCCATGGGTTGGGGCACTTACGGAAGCCGCACTACCCCCGTCTCAGGCGCCGCCTTGGCCCTGGCCGCCCGCAAGGTCAAGGACAAGTGCAAGGCTCTGGCCGCCCATCTGCTGGAAGCGGCCCAGGAAGACATCGCCTACGAAGACGGCAAGTTTTTCGTCAAAGGCTCGCCCGAAGAGCATAAGACGATTCAGGACTTGGCCCTCATGGCCACCGTGGCCTGGGATCTGCCGGAAGGCATGGATCCCGGGCTGGAAGCCAGTCAGTTCTATGATCCGCCCAACTTCGTTTATCCCTTCGGCTGCCATCTGGCAGTGGTGGAGGTGGACCGCGAGACCGGTCACGTGGAACTCAAGCGCTATATCGCCGTGGACGACTGCGGCCCCCAGATCAACCCCGTCATCGTGGCTGGACAAGTCCACGGCGGAGTGGTTCAGGGTGTGGGCCAGACTCTCTACGAGGGCGCTGCCTACGACGAGCAGGGACAATTGATCACAGGCTCGATGATGGACTACACCGTGCCGCGGGCCGACATGTTCCCCAACTTCGAACTAGGCCACACCGAAACTCCTTCGCCCCACCATCCGCTGGGCGTCAAGGGAATCGGCGAAACGGGCACCATTGCCAGCACGGTCACTGTCTACAACGCCGTCATCGACGCCCTGCGTCCGCTGGGCGTGGAGCAGATCGAAATGCCCATGACCCCGCCCCGGGTTTGGAAAGCCATCCAGGAGGCCAAGGCCAATAACGTCACAAGGAAGCAATCATGAGCATGCGGCCATCATCATTCCAATATGAACGCGCGGAGTCCCTGCAGGAAGCCCTCCAAATGCTGGCTTCCGGCGATGCCAAAGCACTGGCGGGAGGGCACAGCCTGATTCCGGCCATGAACCTGCGCTTGGCCCAGCCCCAGAAACTGGTCGACATCGGTCGGCTCGACGAACTGCGCCAGATTGCTGCCGATGGCGGCTCCCTGCGCATCGGCGCCTTGACAACCCACGCCCAGATCGCCGCCTCAGCCGACGTCCAGGAGCACTGCCCTGCCCTGGCTTCAGCGGCTTCGCGCATCGGTGATCCGCAAGTGCGCAACTGGGGAACCCTGGGAGGCAACCTGGCCCACGCCGATCCCGCCTCCGACCCGCCGGCCGTGGTGCTGGCCGCCGGCGCCACGCTGCATCTGATGGGTCCTGAAGGCCAGCGTTCGGTGGCGGCCGATGACTTTTTCACCGGCCTGTTCGAAACCGATCTCAAAGCAGAGGAATTGCTCTTCGCCGTCGAAATCCCCAGTCTGGCCGACAAGGCCACCTCTTACGTCAAGCTGCCGCATCCCGCCTCGCGCTACGCCTTGGTGGGCATCTGCGTCATCTTAGAGGTAGAGGATGAAGAATGCGCCTCAGCCCGCGTGGCCGTCACCGGAGCCGTCCCTAGCGCCACCCGTTCTCCAGCCGCCGAGCTAGCTCTGGCCGGCTCGCGCTTGGACGAAGACTCCCTGAGCGCGGCCGCCCAGGCCCTGATGGACGAATTGGGTGACGATGTCATGGACGACCTCCATGCTCCGCGCGATTACCGGCGGGCCATGTGCGGCGTCTACTTCAAGCGGGCCGTCCGCTCAGCGCTGGGCCAGTGAGGCGCTCACAAGTGCGGCGCCAGCCTGGTTTCAATGTGCGGCAACTTCAAGCTCCTTCACACTGGCGAGGATGCCGGAGCCGGCAGGCGGCCCCCCAGACGCGTGGGCGTCCTATTCGGGATGGACAGGACACCGGCGCAGGAAGAGGCGGCGATCGACGTCCGCGCCGCTGCCGTGTGCGCCTCTTCGAGGAGGCGAGACCCACATGAAACCCCAATCCATTGAGGAGATGCATGAGCAACTCCTCACCCACGACTACATCGCCGAGCGAGGACTGGAGACGGCGGTTTTCCTCAGCCTCAAGCTGGAAAAGCCTCTTTTTCTGGAAGGCGAAGCGGGAGTGGGCAAGACCGAGGTGGCCAAGGTACTGGCCCGCATCCTCGACACCCGCTTGATCCGCCTGCAATGCTACGAAGGACTGGACGCCGCTTCGGCCCTTTATGAATGGGACTATGCCCGCCAACTTCTCCACCTGCGCGTGATGGAAGCCTCGGGTGCACCCCGAGACGACATCGAACGCAGCCTCTACAGCCGCGAGTTCCTGCTCACACGTCCCCTTTTACAAGCTCTGGAAGCCTCCAGCGAAGGGCGTGCGCCGGTGCTGCTGATCGATGAACTCGACCGGGCCGATGAAGAGTTCGAGGCCTTTCTGCTGGAGCTGCTCTCTGATTTTCAGGTGACCGTGCCCGAGTTGGGGACCATTCACGCCCAGGAGCGGCCGGTGGTGATTCTCACCTCCAACCGTACCCGCGAAATTCATGACGCCCTGAAGCGCCGCTGCCTCTACCACTGGATCGACTATCCCTCTTTCCAACGCGAGTTGGCCATCGTGCGGGCCAAACGTCCCCAAGCCGGGGAAGAACTGGCCCGCCAAGTGACCGCCTTAGTGCAGGAACTCCGCTCCCTGGAACTTTTCAAGGCTCCTGGCGTGGCCGAGACCCTCGACTGGACTTCAGCGCTCATCGCCCTCGACCGCCATCAACTTGACGAACAAGTGGTGGAAGACACTTTGGGCGCCGTCCTCAAGTACCAGGACGACATCCAATCCCTGTCCCCTGAATCCCTCAAGAACCTCCTCCACCGCTCCTCCCTGCGTGCCCGCCAGGAAAAATGAAGCCAAATGCCTGATTGCGGCATCCGATAACCGGGCTGCAACTTCTCGGGGGCGTTCAATCTAACCAAATGGTTAGACAGCGTCATCGAAATGTTTGATCTTCGCGGCCTCAACTGGCGGTTCCGGCGAAGCATTGTTTGGCATGCGGAGTGCTTCCCTACTATTCGGGAGAAGAAGCAACATGAAGTCGATTGGCTATGTTCTATCGCTGATCATTCTCAGCGTGTCTAGTTTCGGGGCCTTTCAAGCCGGGCCGCTGGAAGTGAAATATGATCACCCGCTGACCTGGGTCAGTCCCGCGGGCACGCCTGTGCCTTTTGACACAGAAGAGGAAGCGCTGGAGTTTCTGCGCACTGCGCGGGTGGTCAGTTGGAAGCAGATATCCGAGGGCCTCAACAAGACCCGCAAGGTCCTGCTTGAGAAGGACGGCATCCAGATGCATGCCGCCTTTCGCGACATTTCCCGCGAGGGTCAGATTCCAGATCCGCGACATCCGTCCTTCATGCAGAATCACCGCGACGACGCCATCTTCGAAGTGGCGGCGTTCCGCCTCAGCCGGATGCTGGGATTGAAGTTGGTTCCACCCACCGTCATCCGCGAGATCGAGGGCCACCGGGGCACCCTTCAGGCCTGGGTTGAGCATGCCACTATGGAGCGGGACCGCCGCCAAAATGGCATCGAACCTCCCGACGAGTGGCTGTGGACGGCTCAGATGCTGACCATGAACCTTTTTGACAATCTGGTGGCTAACATCGACCGTCATCAAGGTAACCTGCTCATCGATCCTGATTGGAATATCTGGCTGATCGACCACACTCAGTCTTTTCGCCGCTTTAAGTACCTTCACGCCCCTGACAAGGTGCCGTACGTCGATCGCGAAGTTTGGGAGAAGCTCCAGGAGCTCGACAAAAAAAACATCGAAAGCTCCTTCTCAGACGTCCTGCGACCGCCTGAGATCAAGGCTCTGAGCAAGCGCCGCGACGAGTTGGTGAAGCAAATCAAGAAGCTGATCCAACAGCGGGGAGAAGAGAACGTCCTCTTCAGCGCCGATCTCTAATCCTCTCGAGGCTTATCGGGTTGAGGCAGCGAAGCTTCTTCTTCGCCTGGGCTCAAGATCTCGACCTCCGGCGCTCCCTCCCCCTCTTGCGTCTGGGCCTGACGGCCTTCCAGGTAACGGCGGAGGCGGTGGCCCGCCAAGGCCATTAGGAGCAGCAGCAGTGCGCTTCCGCCCCAGGTGCTGTTCAAGGCGCGGGGCATCCATCCAAAGAGAAGTCCCATCAAAAGGGCCAATCCCACGATGGAAAGCACGAGTGTCGTCCCGAAAAGCAAACAGCCCGGCCAACCTAGAGCCGGCCGGTCATCTTCGTTGAAGATCTGAGAACGTCCGCAGCGCGTACATTGAGTAGCCGAATCTTCCAAGGGCTGAGAACAGAAGGGACACACTTTCATCAGCCGGTCAGTGTACCTTATTGCCGATTGTGGAGCCTCTGTTCTCAGGAGCGACTTGCCTCGCTCAGTGGTTGCTGAAGGAAACCCATCCAACCCTAATGAAACCTTCATTTTTTGCTGCTGATATTTTCCTTGACAGATGATCGGTCCTATGACATTTTGAAAATCATGCCCGTCAGGACAATCAAGCAGATTCGCATATTGCCACCAATGGCTATCGCTCGTATCGGGTCCTCTGACCAGCCTATGGACAACTATGATTTGCAGGACTTCAAGGAGGATCCAACGGCCTATCGTGAACTGATTCCCGCCGAGACACTGGTGGTGGAGGACGGCAGGATAACCGGACTTGAGACGCCTTCCTCGGTCCGTTTCCGTGATGGGCAAGGACGCATCCGCCCGGTGGCGCCCTTTCTCGAAGTGTGGGCGGCCTTTGAAGACGAAGGCTCCTTGGAGCCGCTTACAGCGCAGCACTTAGAGGACTTGGGACTGTCTCCCTCGGACATGCGCTGGCGCGTCCGCACTGCCAATCTCAAGGCTTTTCGCCGCACCGGCCGCGACGGCGACAAGGTGGAGGCCGACAGCGGCCCCTTCAGCGACCACCAGAACCATGATCTTCGAGGAGAGTGCGTCAATTTCAAGGATGGCAAGTCAATCCCCTTCGGATCGGTCCAGTACCTGGAGCCCAACGACGAGTTCCCCGAGATCCGGCTCCGCTTCGTTCCGGGCCCGGGCAAGGTCTATGGACCCGCGGCCGGCGATCCCAACACGGTGGACGACGTTTACGACGCCTCTCGAGGCACATGGGACAATCACTTCGACGGACAGCCGGGCACTCCGACCTCTACCGTGCCGGGCAACATCTACACTGGACGCTTCAATTCTCAGACCGGACGCTATGTAAGCGTGGGCTATCTCGACGACGCCTGCGACGGAATCGTTGAAGTCAGCCTGGACCTGCCCGCCGAGGACGGGGGCCAAGCCGAGACGCTGACGGCCCTGGCCCGCATTTCCTCGGGACCGCCCGACTTCGCTCCTGACAGCCTCCACGTGCGCAACTTGGCCGACGAGTTGGAACAGATGGCCCTGGGTCCCGAGGTCGAAGATGTGGAGGCCTCGCGTCCCCAGGAGATTGTCCGCCACGCCCTGGATACGGTACGTCTGATGGAAACCCGTGTCATGAACGGCAACCAGAACGTCGGCGGCGTGGGCAACAACAGCAACAACATGGCGGGCCAAGACCAAGGCTACGGGCGAGCTTTCGAGCCGATCTTCAACATGAACGTCGACCCTTCAGCCGTCCGCAACTTTCACGCCAATACCGTACAGGCGCTAGCGGACGGTAGCAATGCCTGGTTCCTGGACATCGTCCGTCAGTTTCGCGAAGTGGGCGACCTCTCCAACGCCGGACGCCACAAGATGCCCGCCATGATGCGGGGCAGCGACGGACTGCACCTGGCCCTGACGCGGCGCCAGCGGGCCCAGATTCAGGCCTCGGCCGAAGGGCGGGTCATCAGGGACGAGGAGCCCGACCAGCCTGAGCCGCCCGCGGACGCTTCTCCCGAGGACGACTTGCGCAGGCTGATCCAGCACTTCCAGTCGCGCGCTCCGCTGCACGCCGGCATCCCCAGCGGCGCCGAGCCCTTGTCGTCGCGCTTCGCCGATCCCGACCAGCTCATTCAGCACCTGCTCAATCAACCGGCGCAGGGTGCTCTTTCCGGGGCCGTCCGGGGACAGCCGCTGGTGGTGCCGGGCGATCCCGCCAACTCGGCCATCGTCCGCATCTTGCGCAATCCCGGACACCCTATGAACGCACCCTTTTCGCGTCCCGTGCCGGGCACCGGGCGGACGGGACTGGAAGTCATCGAACGCTGGATCGCCAGTCTCTCCTGAAGGAGGAACCGTGGCCAACAACAAGATCGATCCCAAGAACGTCTCGGCCCAGCTTCAATACCGGGCCCGCGGCAACCCTCCCGCCACCCAGCCGGTCACCGCCATCTCCAACTGCTTTCCTGGGCTGGAGTTTGATTTCCGCAACATTTGGCGGCGCATTTTTGTGGGACTCGTCCTGCATGAAGCCCGTCCGCTGGTGGTCGACATCGAAGACCCTCAGTTGGAAGGCTTCCGCGGCCAGTTGCTGGTCAGCGTCGAGGGCGAGGACATCTGGACCCAAGTGAGCGGCCCGCAAGTAAGCGGCGGTCCGGTCCAGAACCTCAGCGGATCCAGCTTGGAGTGGGCCAACGCACTGGCCTCCATTGTCGAGCGCGGCGGCAACGAGGTGCGCTGCGGATTCTATGACCGCAACAGCCAGCAGGTCACCGAAGTCAACCTGCAAGTGCGGCGCATCTTCGAGCAGGAAGGCGTCCCCGATGGCGAGAGCGCGGTGCTGGCGGCCTCCTTGGCCCAGCCCGGCGAATTGACCCAGAGTCTGTGCTCTCCCTGGCAGAACGACTACCGGGAATGTGCCTGCTACTACTGGGCGGCCTCGCGTCCCGACTTTGTCAACTCGGAAGAGGAAAACGGGGTCACCCAAGGGCAGAACTGGCTCCACAAAGACCGTGGACCCGATACGCCCAAGACCTATTCCCTTCGCAACGCGGACTTGGTCAGCTATGAGGACCTGTTTCGCGACTGGGAACAGTTGCGCTTCATCATCCGAGGGCAGGACGAAGACGAACCCCAAGACTGAGACGTCCGCGAATCTCCAGTCCTGCGGAGGCTAAAACGCATGAGCAGCCAGCTCCGGCTCCCCCTCGGACATCTCTTCCCGACGGCCCAAGGACCCCACTTGTTGCTCTCTGACGGCACCCGCATCTATGGGCTGGATGACGACGCTGCCGCCCAGTTGCAGGAAGCTTGGGACAGCAGGGACCAGCAGCAAGCCCAAGAGCTGCTTCGCCGCTTCGGACTGGATGCGCCTGCCGCCTACATCGACGATCAGGCTCCAGAGTCGATGCCGGTGAGGGCTCTCTCTTTGGCCGTGGCTCAAAAATGCAACCTGGGGTGTGTTTACTGCTACGCCCAGGAAGGCTCCTTTGGCGGCAAGGCCCAAAACATGCCCCTGGAGACGGCCTTGGCTTCGGTCGACCGGCTTTTTGAGGAGGCCGGTCCCGGAGACAGGGTCCAATTGGCCTTCCTGGGAGGCGAACCTCTGGTCAACCGCCCGGTGCTGCGCCAGGCGGCCGATTATGCTCACCGACAGGCCCGCCGCAAGGGAATCAAACTGGGACTGTCGCTGACCACTAACGGCACTCTCTTGACTTCCCAGGACGGCGATTTCCTGGAGCGCCATGGCTTCTCGGTGACGGTGAGCCTGGACGGCCTGGGAGAAAGCCACGACCAGAGCCGTCCTTTCAAGGACGGACGGGGGAGCTTTGAGCGCATCCTCAAGCGGGTGCGTCCCCTGCTCGCCAAGCAGAGGCGGATGCAGGTCTCGGCCCGCGTCACCGTGACCCCGGGACGCCTTGACCTGCCGTCTACCTTGGAGGGCCTGATCGAGATGGGATTCCACAGCGTAGGATTCTCGCCCATGCTCAGCTCGCCCACCGGCCGGGCTGAGATGAGAGCCGACGACCTCAAGATCATGCTCGATCAAATGATCGCTTGCGGGCGTCAGTTCGAAGAGCGGCTGCGGGATGGGGCGCGCTATCCCTTCTCCAATTTGACGACGGCTCTGAAGGAGATCCACCGCGGAACCCATCGCCCCTATCCCTGCGGCGCGGGCGGCGGCTATTTCGGCGTCTCGGCTCAGGGAGACCTTTTTGCCTGCCACCGCTTCGTGGACGACCCAAGCGGGGCCATGGGCAGCCTTGAGGAGGGCCTCGACCGTGGCCGCCAAGCACAATGGCTGCAGGAGCGACACGTCCATTTCCAGCAACCTTGCAGCGGCTGCTGGGCCCGCTACCTGTGCGGCGGCGGCTGCCATCACGAAGTGATTCACCGGGGACGCCCGGCCTGCGACTACATCCGCGGATGGCTGCACTATTGCTTGCAGGCCTATGTCCGCCTGCTGAAGGATTGCCCGAAGTTCTTCGCTCCATGACCATCAGCGAACCCCCTCGGCGACCATGAATGATCGCTTAGCCGAATTAATGGAATGCGACGTTTGCGTCATCGGAGCCGGTCCCGCCGGTTCGTCCTTTGCCCGACGCATGGCTCAGCTCGGCTACCAGGTGGTCATGGTCGAAAAGCTGGCCTTTCCGCGTCCCCACATCGGCGAGTCGCTTCCGCCTGGCATTCTTCCCCTGCTCGACCAGCTCGAGATGCGTGCGGCCATCGAAAAGGCGGGATTCCTGCGCCCGCGGGAAGCCCACGTCCTGTGGCCGGGCCGGGAGACTCAACACCAGGAAGGCCGAAACCGCGACAGGGGCGAACGCGAATCGGGAGACCGCGAGGCGGGAGAGCCTCTTTCTACCGCCGACGGTGCTGATGCGCCTGGTTTCCAGGTCGAACGAGGCCATTTTGACGACTTGCTGCTCAGGGGTGCGTGTCAGGCCGGAGTGCGCTTGTTGCAGCCGGCATACCCGCTGCTTCCGTTGCTGCCGGTCGAGCAGGATCAAGACCCCAGGCAGCTTGTCGAAGTTGCCCTTCAAGATTCCGCTACACGGGTGCGCCTGCGCTGTCGCTTCATTGCCGATGCCAGCGGACGCAGGGGCGTCCTGGGCGGAATCAAAGAGCGCAGCGCACCCCGCACTCTGGCGCTTTACGCCTACTGGCGCGATGTGCCTGGGGAGGGTGACGAGACCCGCGTCGAGGCCCGCTCCGACTGCTGGTATTGGGGTGCTCCCTTGCCCGGCGGAACCTTCAACGCCTGCGTCTTTCTCGATCCCGGGCATCTGGCCGAGCTGCCGGAAGATCTTGAAACCGCCGCAGGTGGCGGAGAGCACCCCGCGCTTTCCAACCGCGATGTGCTTCAGGAGATCTACGAGACCTTGCTGGAGCGTTCGCACCTTCTGCACGCCTGTCTCCAGGGCGTTCCCCAAACCGCCGTGGAAGCCTGTGACGCCACTTCGACAGCCGACCTCGATCCGGTCAACTTTTGTTGGATCAAGCTGGGCGAAGCAGCTCTTTCCATCGATCCGCTTTCCTCGCAAGGCGTCCAAGCCGCCATCCGCAGCGGACTGCAGGGTGCCGCTACCGTGCATACGATCCTGTCGCGTCCCCGCGATGCCCGCTGGGCTCGACGCTTTTACCGAGACCGTTGCCGTGAGGCGGTGGAATTTCATCAGCAACTGACGGCGCGCTATGCGCGCCTCTGCCTCCACCGCTGGAACACGTCGTTTTGGAGAGAAAGGGCTCGGAGCCTTCCCTCAGCCTTCAACGGCAGTCCATCCTGGGAGGACCTGGGGCCGTCTCTTCCATCTGCCGATTCGGCGGACGTGCTTGCTCTGCTGGAGCCTCTCCGCAGACGTCCCGACCTGGGTGTAAAGCTGCACGCGGACAGCGAGATCGCTCCCGCCCCGGTGCTGGTGGAGGACTTCATCCGGCCCTTCCCTGCCCTTTACCATCCCCGGTTTGATCGTCCTGTGGCTTTTCTGCAGGGAATCCCCGTCCAGCGGCTCCTGGAGCCTCTGGACCAACCCTGCCGCGCTTCCTCGCTGCTGGAGTCCTGGAATCTGCCGCCCCGCCGTGCCCTGCGT
This sequence comes from Acidobacteriota bacterium, assembly GCA_035471925.1. Classification (GTDB taxonomy): domain Bacteria; phylum Acidobacteriota; class UBA6911; order RPQK01; family DATIPO01; genus JANQFM01. The sequence goes on along the minus strand of DATIPO010000059.1, from coordinate 62,500 downwards.
CTGCTGGCCTGGCTCCTGCAACACCGGGTGCTGGTTTTTAAGCGGATTCCGCCTTCCGAGTGAAGCTGGGCGAAGCGCTGGCCAGCACGGGCCTACTCCACGACACGCACCGGCAACGTCGCGAACTGGCCAGGACGCACCAGAATGGCCACGGCCCCCAGCCGCCCCTCGGACTCGATGCGCAGGGAGCCGGTGAAGTCCTCTGGAAGGCCGTCCCCGAAGATCTCGGACAGGAAGCGGGCCGTATGGCCGAATCCTTGCAAGGAAATCTCGGCCTGAGCCAGTTCTGCGCCGTCAGATGCCAGAAGTGTGAGGACCACGTTGCCGGAAACACCGGAAAGGTCGGAAAGGGCCACGCCCGAATCGGCACCCTCAGCCGACTGGCGCGAGGCGTTGAGGAAGAGCCGGGTCCCCCCTCGCGTCGAGGCCACACCTGCAAAGCCCAGAGGTCCGGAGAAGAGCACGTTGCCCAGCAGAGGCGCGTTGGAGTAGACCGTAACGCCTGCGGTCACATTGGACGGCTCAGGATCGGTGGTCAAGGTGACGACGCCCTCGGGCTCGATGCTGCGCTGGAATTGCGAGGCGCTTTGCCCGTCCAGGGAAAGGACCCGGTCGGTTCCCTCCGGTCCGCTGTGGAACTCCACCATGACGGTGGCTGAGTCCGGCCCGGGATTGCCCAACACCAAGCGTGACGTGATATCGGGACCGGCAGCCATCTGCGGCAGCGAGGAGACCTCGCCCAGAACGTTGAAGACCTCGCTTTGTCCCGTAGCCTCGAAGCCGGCCCTGGTGCCGCCCCCGGCGGTGAAGATGCGGTCGCCCGATGCCACGATGCCCAGCCCGTGGCGAGGCGTGGGAAGGTCCGGCAGCGCGAACCAGCGGTCCTGGGCGGGATCGTAGACCTCGTTGACTCCGAAAACCCCGGGAATCTCGCCGCCGATGACCAGCAGGAAGCCGGCGGCTCCGATGGCGGCATGCCCCGATCGGGCGGTGGGCAGGTCGGCAATGGGGGTCCACTCATCGGCGTCGGGGTCATAGACGAAGGATGCGTCGTCGTTGCGCACGAATCCCCCGCCTTGGGTCACGCGTCCGCCAGCCACGTAGATCTTGCCGTCCAAGGCGGCGGCGGCTAAATGATCAAGTCCCACCGGAAGGGAGGCGGCCGAGCTCCACTGATCTTGCTGGGGATCGTAGACGGTCACGTTGGTGTTGCTGTTGGAGACATCGCGTCCGCCGATGGCGTAGAGGCGTCCACCTAAGGCCACAGTGAAGAGCGATCCGCGCACGGAAGGCAGGGAGGCCCGCGCCTGCCACCCTTCCTGCTGGGGATCGAACTCGTAGACGTCCACGATGGGGGTGGCGAAAATAGGCTGTCCGGCCCCGAATCCGCCCACTGAGTAGATCTTGCCGTCCAGCACCGCCGCCGATCCGTGGTGGATGCCCCTCGGCAGGGCCACGCCCGTCCGCCACTGGTTGGTTTCGGGATTGAAGATCTCGACCGCGTTGCTGGTCAATCCGCCGGTGAGCAGCCCGCCCAAGACATACATTTCGCCGTCCAGCAGGACCGCGGCCACCTCTTGCCGGGGCGTGGGCATGGGGGACAGCTCCTCCCAGAATCCACGGATCTCCCCAGCTTCCAGTGGCTGGTTGAACGGGAGCATCAACCCGGCCATCCCGACAAGGAGGGCGAAGGCCGCCACAGTGGCCCGGCCAAGGGCGTCTGATTTCTGTTGGAACTGTGGATTATCTTTGCAGAAATCCCCAGTAGATTGGGCGGCGTGTCGCTTCATGATGTTCACACTCTCCGCTCCAGGGAGCCTGGCCCGCCCTGAAGTTTCGCCACTGGCACGCCTTCCCCTCGGGCGAAACAGCGATCGTTATTCCACCACCTTCAGCAGGTGGTAGTTCTTGCTTCCGCGGCGCAGCACAATGAAGCGGCCTTCGATGGCCTGTTGGGGGTCCAGGGTAGTTCGGAAGTCGTTCACCTTGCGGTTATTGACGCTGATTCCGCCGCCTTGGATCAACCGCTTGGCCTCTCCCTTGGACGAAGTCAGGCCGCTTTCGGCCAACACGGTCATCAGTCCCACGCCCTGGGCAAGCTGAGTGGCGGGAATGCCGCTTGAAGGCACATCGGCGAAAATATCCTGAATCTCGTCGGCGCTCAGGCCTTCCACCTCACCGCCAAAAAGAACATGGGAGGCCTTGAGCGCTTTGTCCAAAGCTGTCGGACCGTGAACCAAGGCCGTCATCTCGCTGGCCAGACGCTTCTGAGCCGTTCGCTGCTCGGGAGCTTCCTCCAGCGCCTTTCCCAGTTCAGCCACTTCGTCCTTCTCCAGAAAAGTGAAAGACTTGAGGTAGCGGATGGCGTCGCGGTCATCGGTGTTGATCCAGAACTGATAGAAGCGGTAGGGCGAAGTCAGTTCGGGATCAAGCCACACCGCCCCCGCCTCAGTTTTCCCGAACTTGACTCCCGCTGAAGTCGTAACCAGGGGAAAAACCAGTCCGTGGGCCTTCTTGGAGCGCACCCGGCGAAGAAGATCGATGCCGGCCGTGATGTTGCCCCACTGGTCGCTGCCTCCCATTTGCAGGTCGCAGCCGTAGCGGTCGTTGAGGACCACGAAATCATAGGCTTGCAGCAGCATGTAGCTGAACTCGGTGTAGGAGATGCCTTCCTCGCGCTCCAGGCGGCCCTTGACCGACTCCTTGGCCAGCATGGAGTTGACGGTGAAGTGCTTGCCCACGTCGCGTAAAAAGGCGATCAGGTCCATACCCACCAGCCACTCGCTGTTATTGACCAGGCGGGCTGAAAAATCGCCGGCCTCAAAATCAAGGAAGGGCTCCAATTGGGCGCGGATGCACTGGCAGTTCTCCTCCACCCGCTCAGCCGTCAGCAGTTGTCGCTCCTGGGTTTTGCCGCTGGGATCTCCAATCATCCCCGTACCTCCGCCCACGAGAGCAATGGGACGGTGGCCGTGGCGCTGCAAACGAGCCAGTTGCATCATGGGCAACAAGTTGCCGACGTGGAGGCTCCTGGCCGAGGGGTCAAAGCCGATATAACCCGTCAGCGGACCAGCCTGCAAAGCCTCCGGCAGTCCCTCGGTCTGGTCATAGAGCAGTCCGCGCCATTTCAAGTCTTCGAGCAGTTGCATGGCCGGGTATTATACATGCGCGGAGGCATCGGGAACGGCAGGGCGAGGGGTGCCAAGCGAGGCTGCGTGAAAATCGCGGCTGATTTGAAACCCTTCAACCGAGGGGGGCGTCTTAAGTAAGTGAAAGCGCCTGAAAGTCAAGAGTTTCAGGCTTCGAGATAGACGGTCGATACGACTTTGACATTTGAACTGAGAGCAGTCGAAGGGCTCCTCAAACCCCTTCGGTCAACTGCTACCTTCTCATTGTTGCATGAGCCGGTGCTGAGAACGGCGCCAAGTGCCAAGAAAAAAGGGCGCCTCGTCCCTGAGGCGCCCTCTAACCCTGCTGCTCGGGCCTGCGCCCGGGCTTTCCATATAGATTCGGATCACGTTGTGAAGGAGGGCGGATCAGCAAGCTGCCCTCCTTTTTCCTTGTCCGGTTAAGATACCACACTTGGGCAACCAAGGGAGATCTGCATCACGTCCCAAGCCCCTCCCCCCATAGGCTCTCGGCCGGTCGAGGAGTCTCTCTACACTTTGCCCACAAACGGGACTTAGAGGTTGGCCACGTCGCTGTCGCCCATCTCTACCCCGCCCTCTGGAAAGTATTCTCCCCAGCGTTGGCTTACCGTCTTGGCCGTGTCGGGATCGCAGAAGAGCTCCTCAGGATAGTGAGGCTTGATGCGGGCGTCGATGCAGATGGGCGGCGTATAACCCAGATGATGGCGTTGCACGGACACCTTGCGCGAGCAGATGTCTCCGGCGGGCTCGAAGCGGGTGAAGACCGTCCACAGGAAGCGAGGGTGGGTTGCAACCGTTTTGCGGCTGTCGTCGACCACAATAAGCAGCGGAAAATCACTGAAGTCGTCCCACTCGGTCAGGCGCTGGGCTTGCCCGGGTTCGACGTCATAGGGCTGTCCTTCCAAGACCAGGCAGCCGGGAATGTACGTTTCAGCCCGCCGCACTCCCCGCGGCAGGCTGCCTGAAAAGGATCCGGGCAGCTCGCGCCGCTTTTCTCCCAGTCCCAGCAGGATTCCCTTGCTGCCTTTGTTGACTTCTGGTCCGCTGTAGTCGAGGGTGTCCATGGAGAGGTTGGAGAAGACGTAGAGGTCGCGGCTGAAGTCGGCCCTCTCCAGAATGTAGGTCAGCACCGCAGGGAAGTTGTTGAGGTCCATGGGACGGTCGAGAGCCAGCAGAAACTTGGTCAGCGAAAGCTGCCCTTCGCCCAGGATGCGGAAGGCCGACGCCATGGCCTCGCGTCCGTATCGTTCGCGCAGAACGGCGGCGCTGAGAGCGTGATAGCCGGTTTCGCCGTAGCTCCACAGATCGACCACGCCCGGCATGACCAGCGGGAAGAGCGGCGAGAGCAGGTCCTGCAGGTAGTCGCCGATGTAGAAGTCCTCTTGGCGCGGCTTGCCCACTACCGTGGCCGGATAAATGGCTTCCTTTCGGTGATACACCTTGTCGACGTGAAAGACCGGGTAGTCGTGGCGCAGCGAGTAGTAGCCGTAGTGGTCTCCGAAGGGGCCCTCCGGGAGGCGCTCGTGAGGCGGCACGTGTCCTTGTAGAGCGAACTCGGCCTCGGCCACCAGAGGATGCGGATGTCCGTGCGGCGAATCGGTGACCGTCAGGCGCTTGCCCTGCAACAGGGAGGCCAGCATCAGTTCGGGGACGTTTTCGGGCAGCGGCGCGATGGCGGCCAGGATCAGCGCCGGAGGACCTCCGATGAAGAGGGTGAGCGGAAGCGGCTCCCCCCGCTCCTCGGCCTTGTGGTAGTGAAAGCCCCCGCCCTTGCCGATCTGCCAATGGATTCCCGTGGTGGAGTCGGAATGCTGCTGGATGCGGTACATGCCCAGGTTGTGCTGTCCGCTGTCGGGATCTTCCGTGTAGACCAGCGGCAAGGTCACGAAGGGGCCGCCGTCTTCAATCCAGGAGGTGAGCAGGGGCAGTTGGCTGAGCCGGGGCGAGTCCTGCACGGATTGGGTGACGGCTCCGGCGGAGCGGCGCTTGAGTCCGATGTGCAGGCCTTTTTTCAGCAGTCCACGGTGCTTCCACAGCACCCTGGCCTTAGGGGGGAGCAGTTCCTCCGGTGCGCGGGCAGCGAACTCCACGAAACGTTTGGGATCCTCTCCGAAAGCCAAGTCGATGCGCTCTTGCGAACCGAAGAGGTTGGTCACCACAGGGAAGGAGCTTCCCTGGACGTTTTCGAAGAGGAGCACCGGCCCTCCGGCCGCGATCACCCGCCGATGGATCTCGGCGATCTCCAAGTAAGGATCGACGGGCGCCCGGACCCGCCGCAGCAGTCCTCGGCGGTCGACCTCGCGCAGATAGTCTTGAAGGTTGGCGAAACCCAAATCGGCCTCCACCCGAGAGGGCGTATCAGATGAGTCCCTTCTCGGCCAGCCAGCGTTCGGCGTCGAGGGCCGCCATGCAGCCAGTGCCCGCCGCCGTCACGGCTTGCCGGTAGTGGTCGTCGGCCACGTCTCCAGCGGCGAAAACACCCTCCACCGAAGTTTCGGTGCGGAAGGGTTTGGTCCACCTGATGTAGCCTACCTCATTCGTCTCCACTTGGTCGTCCAGAAAGGCGGTGTTGGGTATGTGTCCAATCGCCAGGAACAGGCCCGAGGCTTCCAATTCCTCGGTCTGGCTGGGGCTCTTGGTGCTGCGGATGCGCACGGCTTGCACGCCGTCTTCTTCATTGCCCAGGACCTCTTCGACCACCGCGTCCCACTTCATCTCGATCTTGGGATGTTGAAGGGCCCGTTCGGCCATGATCTTGCTGGCTCTCAGCTCGTCGCGGCGATGGACGACGTAGACCTTGGAGGCGAACTTGCCCAAGAAGGTCGCCTCCTCCATGGCGGTGTCGCCCCCTCCAACCACCACCAAGGGATGGTTGCGAAAGCGCGGAAGAGCCCCGTCGCAGACCGCGCAGGCCGAGACGCCGTTGTTCTTGAAGCGCTGTTCCGACTCCAAACCCAGGTACTTGGCGCGGGCGCCGGTGGCCACGATGACGGCTTGGGCTTCAATTTTCTCGCCTTCCAGGCTCTCGAGCCTAAAAGGGCGCTGGGAGAGGTCGACCCTGACGATGTCGTCGGTGATGATGCGGGTACCGAAATTGGCGGCTTGCTGGCGCATCAACTCCATCAACTCAGGCCCGGAGACGCCCTTTTTCTCGTGGGGCGCCATGTATTGGCGGCGCTCCTCATCGATGGAGTCGTCGAGGTACCCCTCTAAATTGCCGGAGGGAAAGCCGGGATAGTTTTCTACTTCCGTGGTCAAGGCCAACTGGCCCAGCGGCAGCGTACCCTTTTGGCGGTTCTCCTCGGTAGGGGCTCCTTCGAAGACCAGCGGTTCCAGTTCGGCGCGGGCTGCGTAGATGGCGGCCGCCCAGCCGGCGGGACCCGATCCGATAATGACGACTCTTTCGGCCATGATTCACTCCGATTGCTCTTTGCGAGAAGAATCTCTCTATATGCCGCGATTCCTGCCAGCGGCCTTGAACAGGCTTGGCGGTTCGCTCCAAGGTTCCAGCACAGGCACAGCGTCGCAGTCTAGCCGTTCCTCTGCGCCATTTCAAATGCAGACGATGCTGAGATGAGGCCGCTCGTCAAGACGTTTCAGCATGGGTTCGGGGAGGCCTTAGGGCTGTCGCTGGGCCAACAAGGCGATGCGCGAGCGGTCAGAGACCATAACGCCCCCCGGCTGCTCGACGGTAACAGCAAACATCCCGGGCTGATAGACCCTCAGCCAGTTTCGGATGGGCAGGATGATTTCGTCTTGTTGGGCGGGCATGTCGAAGACGCCTCCGCTGACGGGAAAGCGCTGGTCGCGAAGTTGATCGAAGATCCAGAACTGATACTGGCTTCGGGAGGGATCGTTGGGTCGCAAGCCGGAGATGCGGATGTAGCCCTCCTGACGCGAATTGCTCCACACCACGTCGCCCGAGGCCTCCGGCAGAGAGGCCTCATCCTCGGTGGCGCTCCAGGGGACCAGGATGACATCGCCGGCCTCGTCGAGAAGTTCCTGACGCAGTTCGGCCCAGTCACGCCCTTGGGGGCTTCCCTCAAAGATCTGGTCCTGAAACAGCAAGAGAAAGGCCAAGAGCACGACGGCCGCAGCCAGCCAACCGCCCCAGGTCACCCAACTTGAGACTTCCTGAGGCTGCGGGGAGGCCTCTGCGGCCCGAGCGGGTTCTTGCTTCTGTGCCAGGACACGTTGACCCTGGGCCGCGATTTTGCGGCGCAGCGACGGAGGCAGTTCCTGCCCCTCGTTGAAGGCCATTTCGACGGCGGCGGCCGCGTACTCGTACTCCTGGGCGTCGAACTCCCCGGGGGCATCGCGCAGAAGCTCGTCGAGCTCGCGCTGCTGGGCCAACGACAGTCCCTGCGAAGCTCTGAGAATCAACAATTCTTCCAGTCGTCTCATGCTCATCGGCTGGCCGCCCCCTTTCCCTCCAACAGGCATTCGCGCACTTTTTTCAGTCCCCGTGAAATGTAGGACTTCACAGTCCCCAGGGGAGTGCTGGTGGCTTCCGAAATCTCGGCGTGAGTGTAGCCGTAGCAAACCGAGAGGATGATGGCCCGCCGCTGATCGGGTTTGAGGCCGTCCAGAGCCCGGCTGGCCAGTTGGGCCTCTAGGCTGCGTTCCAGCCTTTGGTCCGCGCGGCTGGTCGGATTTTCAGGCAGGTTCTCCAGGGGAAGTTCCCTGGGCCGGTTTTCGAGACGTCTGAGTTCGTCGATCATGCGCCGCCGGGCCACCATGGCCACGAAGGCTTTCTCGGAACCCTTGCCGGGGTCGAAACGCGAGGCCTGTTGCCACAAGTGGAGGAAAATCTCCTGTACGGCTTCTTCAGCTTGAGCCGCTGTAGAGGAGAAGCGGCGGGCGATGCTCCACACCAATCCTCCGTAGAGGTCGAGGCAATCCTCGACCGCCGAAGCCTTTCCATTGGCGATCTGCTGCAAAACGTCGCTCATTGCCTTCCTGCGCGGGACCTTCCGGGCTCACGGGACGGAATTTCACCGCAGCCGACCGGGTGTGCGTCACATCAAGGTTCCGGCAAAGCATAGCAGAAGAAATTCTTTTCCCTGCATCCAAATCGCCTCCGCTTGCGAACTGGGTAGGTGAATATGACAAAAGAAACTGCTTCCCACCCGCACTGCTTCCTGATTCCCTTCCTCCTGCTCGGACTCTCGGTGGCTGTGGGCTGCGCCCCGCAGGCTTCCGGCGAGACGGCCGCATTCTCATTGCCCGAATCTCAAGCCTGCCAACTGGCCCTGTTGCCTCCTGGAGGTTCCGGAGATCTCGACGGGCAGATCCGAAAAGCGCAGGAGTCCATTGCCACCACGCCCAGGCCGTTGCGCCGTTTGGAGCGCTTGGGTTGGCTCTTCGTCTCCAAGGCGCGCACGGCCTACGATCCCGGCTTCTACACTCAGGCCCAGGCCTGCGCTCAGTGCTTGCAGCAGGCAGCGGACGCCCCGGAGCACCCTCCCGCCATGCTGCTGCGGGGGCATGTCCTGCACAGTCTCCATCAGTTCCCTGAAGCCGAGGAAGTGGCCCGGCGCCTGGTTGAGGTGCGCGGCTTGCCCTACGACTTCGGACTGCTGGGAGACGTGCTGCAAGAGCAGGGCAAGATCGAGGAGGCGGCCCGGGCCTACCAGCGCATGCTCGACCTGAAGCCGGGGCCCAAGGCCTACATGCGGGCCGCCCACGTCCGCTGGCTTAAGGGAGATCTGGAGGGGGCCGTGGAACTGATGACTGCTGCGGCTGCGGCGGGAAACCGGGACTCCGAGGCGGCCGCTTGGGCCTTTTCCCGGCTGGCCTGGTATCAGCTTCAGGCTGGTCGGATCCGGGCTTCCCTGAACGCGGTGGAGAGCGCCGAACAACTACACCCAGGGTACGCCCCGGCACTGCTGATGCGCGGACGCATCCACTTGGCCCAGGGCGATCCTCAAGCAGCGCTGCCGGCCTTGCAAGAAGCCGCACGGCTGAATCCCCTCCCCGAGTACCTCTGGGTCCTGGCCGATACCCTCCGCCTTCTGGGACGGGACGGCCAAGCCCGCGAGTTAGAGGTCGAGCTGAGCGAAAAGGGTCCCGCTGACGACCCCCGTACGGCAGCCCTCTTCCTGGCCACCCGCCAAAGCCGATCACCCGATGAGGCCCTAAGGTTGGCTCGCCGAGAGCTGGAGCTCAGGCAGGACGTGTTTACACACGACGCCTTGGCCTGGGCCCTCCATTCCGCGGGGCGCTTTCGAGAAGCCCGGGACGCCATGCAGAAAGCCCTCGCCCTCGATACCCCCGACGCCCGCCTTTATCTTCACGCGGGCCTGATCTCCACACGGGCGGGTGACCACCAAGAGGCCTCACGCTTCCTGGCGCGGGCCGAGAACATGCGGCAGACGCTGCTTCCGTCCGAAGCCGCACTGCTGGACTCGGCCCCCAGTCCGCAACACCCCTAAAAGCCCTTAAGTGTCTACGACTTCATTGAAATCTCACAGGAGAACTTATGCGAAAAGACCGAAATCCGATCTTCATTCTAGCTATGCTGGCGGCATCGCTTTGCAGCGCCACCTTGCTGGCCTCAAGCCACATGGACGCCCCGCTGATCACCCTCGACGACGCCGCTAATACGACCGACGTCTACGCTTTCCGAAGCAGCGACGGCTCCACGCAATATCTGACAACGGCCCTGTCCGTCTATCCCTTTGAGGAACCCGGCATCGGCCCCAACAAGTACAACTTCGACGACAACGTGCTTTACGAGCTGCACGTTTCCTTGGGTGACGACGTGGCCGCCGGACGCGCCACGCTGACCTACCAGTTCCGCTTCCAAACCACCTTCAAGAACCAGGGCACCATCTTGCAGAGCTACCTGGGCGTCGTGCAGGACGTGGACGATACAGCCCAGAACCTGACCCAGCGCTACACCGTGACTCAGGTCGACCACCGCACCGACATGCAGCGCGAGTTGGGAGACTGCGTGGTGCCGCCCAACAACCAGGGCATCGCCACTCCCTTCTACAACCGCGCCGACAACGGCGAGAATCCGGCCAAAGCAGGGGTTGGGACGTCCGCTGAACTCGACCGCTACACTCAGCAGACGATTTGCCAGTTGAGCGACGGGCACCGGGCCTTCGCGGGCCAGCGCGACGACGGATTCTACGGCGACATCCAAGCCGTCTTCGATCTGCTGCAACTGCGCGGCGCCCAAGGTCCTTTTGATTCCCAAGGCGGGTACAATGTCCACACCATCGCTCTGGACATCCCGCTATCGGCGCTGGGCGGCGGCCAACAGGTGGCCGGCGCTTATGCCACCACCAGCCGCCGGACGCTGACGATCCTGCCCCTCGAAGGAGGAGCGCCGGTCTTCGACGGCGATTTCGTCCAAGTGGGACGCCAAGGCAACCCGCTCTTTTGCGAAGCCCTGGTGGCACTTCAGGACAAGGACCTCTACAACCGTACGACTCCAGAGCGCGATGCGGAGCTCTTCCAGCAGTATGCTCTGAATCCTGAACTGGCGGCACTCATCAATGCCATCGTCTTCGCCGGCAATGGCCCGGCCCCCGAAAGCGGACGGACCGACATCGCCGCCATCTTCATTCCCGACTTGATCAAGGTCGACCTCTCCACCGGTCCAGCCCGTTTGGCGGGTCCGCCCGATGACGAAGGTTTCTCACGGCTCAGCGTCTTCGGAGGCGACGCCCTGACCAGCCAAGTACAGCCCGGACTGCCGGGATTTCCCCAGGGCACGATTCCGGGCGGCTGGCCCAACGGACGGCGCTTCGGAGACGATGTCATCGACATCGCCGTCACGGCCCTGATCAGCGATCTGAGGACCGATCCGCTGACCGTCCGCGGACCCGCTGGCGATTCAGTGGACTCCAACGACATCAGCTACAACAAAGTCTTTCCCTACGCTGCCACTCCCCTCAACGGACGCAATCACGACCACCACGACGGCGCGCTCGACACGCGGTTGTTCTTCGCCCAGTTCGGCAACGGACAGATGTTCAGCAGCGAGATCGTGCTCAGCAACCTCTCCACCACCGCCCAAGTCAACGGCGTGGCGGCCTTCCGCGATCAAGCCGGTAATCCTCTTGAGGTCGGCATCGAGGACGGCGGCGGCAGCGGACAGCTCTTGCTCCAGTCGGCAGGCCCCGCCAGCCAAGTCGAGTTCATGATTCCCGCCCTGGGATCGCTGACCATTGCCACCAGCGGTCAAGGTTCCCTGGCCGTGGGGTCGGCCGAGGTGACAGCGGACAACCCGCTGGCAGGCGTGATCCGCTTCCGCAACCCGGCGGCTGGAGTGGCAGGCGTGCAGGCCAGTTCTCCCCTGAGCCGTTTCACGGTGCCCGTACGCAATCGAGACGGTATCAACACCGGCTTGGCCGTCCGCAACGTGGAAGCCTCTCCCGTCAGCCTCAACCTGACCCTTCTCGACGCCCAGGGGCAGCAGGTGGCCTCCGCCATGGTCGAGGATCTGGCCGCTCAGGGACAGCTCTCGCGCTTCATCACCGAGCTCTTCGAAGGCACCGACTTGGACGGGTTCGAAGGCACGCTGGCCGTCCGCGTCGAGGGGGGTTCAGTGGCCGCCACGGCGCTCGAACTGGGTCTGCAAGCCGGCGAGTTCACAACTCTGCCGGTGTCTCCCTTGAACTGAGCCTTGAAAAAAGGGGCGAGTCCGCCGTCAACCCCTCGGCGGCCCCTTTCAGGCCCGGATTGACCGGGTCGCCGGCTCCCCTCCGCGGGCTCCATCGCGGAGGGGAGCCGATCCGCGCCCTTCGACTCCGGAAAGGAACATTCATGCATCAACGCCTTTTTTCCGTCTTTACCCTCTTCTTGCTGACCTCAGCCTGGAGCATTGCACATGACCCCGGACTGGGCAGCCTTGAAGCCGTCTCCTCCCCCTCAGGCAGAATAGACCTGACGTTGACTCTCGCCCAGCACGATTTGCGCTTGGCGCTAGCCGCCCGCCAAGCTCTGCCCTCCGGCTCTGCTGAGAAGGATGCCGACCTCTCCGAGGGGCAATTGCGCAAGCTGGCCTACGACCTGATCCGGCTGGAGTCCCGCCAATCGGACCCTCCCCCGCCACCGCTGCGCTTGGAGTCGGTTCGCGCGGTCTCCAGCGACGACAGGCGCCACGCGGTCTATCGCTTTTCAATTGACGCCGCCCCAGGCAGCCCTTTGGTCCTTGAGGTGCCGCTGCTGAATGACTTTCCCCGCGGCTACCGCCTGCACGTCACCGCAGTCGATGCCGAGGGACAGGAAAGGGCCGCCCTGCTTGACGCCGCCAACAACCGATTTCTTTTGACCCAACCTTCCGCTAAGGCCGGCAAAACAGGCGGATGGCCTGCCCCTGATTGGCAGATCGAATCTGCCTCCAGCAGCTACAATTACCTGCTTTTCCTGCCGGCGCTGATGGTGATCGGGTTGCTCGTGCTCAGGGGATGGCGTCCAGAAGGTTGACCTTAAGCGACTTCTCTCCAGCGGGATGGACGAGCGTAAAGTCCCGACCTGCTTCCTTCTCGCGGCGGAAGACTTCCTTCAGTTTCTTGACCGGAAAGGCCTTCTTGCTGTTGATCTTCAGATCATCCGGGGCGTAGGTCATGTGGATGGTGAAGGGGCGGTCATCGTCGCGGCGGGCTGAGAAGAGCATCTCGAAGGTTGCGATTTCAGGATTGTGATGGCGGCCGTCGCCCGACACGACGTAATGGTCGGCGGTGATGGAGCGGAAAAAGTTGGTCTCCACGTTGCGGTCGCTGCCGTGGTGGGGCAGCTTGAGGATGTCGACGTGCAGGCGTCCTTCGCCGTCGAGCAGCTTGTTGCGCGAGAGGCCAGCCAGGATGTCGTCGCCCCGGGCGTCCCCCGTCAACAGCATGCTCTTGCCCTGGCAGCGCATCAGCACCACGATGCTGGCCAGGTTGAAGGGCGATTTGTCCTCATAGGCCGCGGTCGCCACTTCGTCGGGGTCCTGAGCCAAGTCCTTTTCCTTGAGGATCTTGTCCCACTCCTCGCGGAATTCCTTGACCCGCTTGATGCTGGGGCCTACGACGATGGTTTCGACTTGTGGCGCCAAAGGCGGATCGATAGCTTCTCCCTTGTCGAGAGACAACACCAGTCCGCGGAAGGGCTTGTTGACGGAGAGTCCCAGGGCCTCGCAACGATTGCGCAAGGTACGTCCTTGGGGGACGCTGGCCAGCACCAACGCCGTACCCTTGCTGATGGGGCCCGTGAACTCGACTTCTCCTTCCAGCGAGGCGGTGTCCACGGGGCCGACCTCGTCCTGAAAGCTCTTGAGCACTTCGTCGGCCTCATCGCCCATGATGTCGTTGAAGCTGTTGTGCCACAGGGTACGGATGTCGTACGACAGCTCTTCCTGGTCTTGGCGTTGCTGCTCCAACTCGGCGGTCATGTCCAGGACGCCGTTGATGTGGTCGTCGTCGATGTGGCTGACCATCAACATGCGTACCGGCAGACCCGCCTTTCCCCCGCTGAGTTTTTGCAGGCGGGGTTTGAGGAAGTCTTCGTAAACTCCTGACGGACCTCCGTCGATAATCAGCAGACGGCGATCGCCCTGCGTCCCGAGGTGAACAAGAAGACTGTCTCCGTGCTTGGCCTTCACGGCTTCTAAAGTAAAGAACATTTTTTGAACTCCTTCTAAGATCAACGTCAGATGGACTGCAAAGCTCTCAAGACGTCCAACATCCCCGCGCCCTGAAAGTAGCGCTCGCGTCCCAAATCGGTGGCCGTGCGGCAGAGGATGTCCTTGATTTCAGCCGGACGTCCCACGAATTCGCGGTGGCGGGCCATGAGCATGGCTGCGGCTCCGCTGACGTGGGGAGCCGCCATGCTGGTGCCGTCCTTGCAGGCCTTGCCGTTGGGGACGGGGGCGTTGATCTTCTCCCCAGGCGCCACCAAGTCAGGTTTGCAGCGTCCGTCGCCTGTGGGTCCGCGGCTGGAGAAGAAGCTGACGCCGTAGCTGTGGGGATTGGAGCGGTGAGTGGCCCCCACGGTGATGACAGCGGCGGCGTTTCCCGGATCGGTGATGCTGACGGTGCGGTAGCCGCTCACCGACTCGCCTTCCTCGGTGCGGTAGCGCAGGTAGCCTTGATTGCCGGCCGCGGCCACCACCACCACGCCTGAATTGACCAGGTTGGCGCACTCGTTGCAGACGGGAGTGCGTCCGCAGGCATAGTTCTCAACGGCGTGAGTAATGGAAAGGCTGATGTTGGCTCCGTGGATGGCGAAGAAGTCCTTGCGTTCATTGAGATGCTGCACGAACTGCAGGGCTGCCAACACGGAGAACTCATCGTTGTCGCCTCCCGGCCGCACCACGCGCAAGTCGTAGAGTCGGATGTCGGGGCACACTCCCTCCATCTTTCCGGCAGCGCCCAGGATTCCGGCCACGTGGGTGCCGTGCTCGCTCTTGGGCTCTCTGTACTGGCCTTGGATATGCGGCACACGCAAGAAATCTTCCAAAAGGCTCCAGTCCACCGGACGTCCGAAGAGAAGGCGGCGCTTCAATTCGCCGAGTTGCTCGCTGAGCTCATCCTCGCCTTCCTCCAGCAGCTCGGTCAGGTAATCGGGACGGTTGCTGCTCTCCAGGATGTCGGGATCGAGCAGGTCGCGCACGCGTGTAAAATCGTAAGTGGCCTTGACCCGAGTCCATTGCAGGTACTCTTCCGAGGTGTCATTGTCTTTTGCCTTGCTGGGATCCTCAAGAAAGGCCTGATGGCGGGCATCGATTCCGCTGTCGATCACGGCCCAGTTGATCTTGCTGCAATCCACCTTGAACAGACGCCGGGCCGCGTCGGCCTTGACGGCCAGGCAGGAACGGTCCACCGCCAGGTTGGAAGGGCGGTTGCGGCTGACGAGATGAATCAAGGGGGGACCCACATCTGGAGGCACGCTCCCGATGAGCTTGCGGAAGTCCCCGATGATCAGGGAGGGTGGGTAAAATCCGTCCTTGGCCTCCAAACCGGCCCCGGGTTCACGCTCCCGTCGACGGCATTCGAGGGTTCCCAGGAGCCGCACCGTCCAGACCTGCTGCTGGAGTTCCCTGGAAAGCTCAGGCGGCTGCCGACCGAGTCCGCCGTTGTCGACGCTCGGCAATCCCTCGGCTAGGATGTCCTGGATTCTCTCCCAGTCCCAATCTGCCCCTTCTTCACCCAACAGGTCCTTCCACCACTCGGTTGTAGGCAGAATTAAGCGGACCATCTGCTCCAGATAGAAGCGGGCGGCGATGTGTCCCTGAGTGTAGGCCAGGCGGGGCTTAAGCGGCCTCTCGGCGTTGGCTCCTTCCTCCTCGCCCCCGGCTTCGAGGTTTCGCAGCCGCCGACAGCGCTCCCGCAGGATCTGAACGACCTTGCCGGAATCGAATTCACGCTCGGGAGTCAGGATGAGGTCGAG
This sequence comes from Acidobacteriota bacterium, assembly GCA_035471925.1. Taxonomy (GTDB): domain Bacteria; phylum Acidobacteriota; class UBA6911; order RPQK01; family DATIPO01; genus JANQFM01. The sequence continues at coordinate 46,967 of DATIPO010000059.1, read as the reverse complement.
GGGCTCATCGGGCTCCTCCCCATAGCGCACCCACACGTCGGGCAGAACGGGGGAGTCCTGGGTGAAGCGCTGGACGTCCCAGTTGCCCAGAATGAGCCGTTCCATGAAGCGGCGATTTAGTTGAACCGACATCAGCCCTCCTCAATTCGTTTTCGGGCAGCCACTATTCTTAGACACGGAAATCAACTTGAAGAATAGTCTAACAGGCACCAGCAACCTGAGCATCCCTAACGGAGTGTTCGGTTCATGGCCAGGCAGGACGGAGACTCAAGAGACGTGCTCTTCTGTCCGACCCCGGTGGCGGTCCCACCACTGGGCGGCCTTAGCCGGCTCCCAGGACCCGTAGTCGCGGCAGTGCTTGAGGGCTTCGGCCAAGGCTTCGGCGCTGTCGGGACGGTCCTCAGGGGATTTGGCCAAACAGCTCAGAATGACCGACTCGAGATCGTCAGCCACAGCCATTTCCGAAACCTGAGAGGGCGGGTCGGGACTGGTCTTGATGTGATCGGCCAGCACGGCCATGACGCTGTCGCCTTGAAAGACGCTCCGTCCTGTCACCAGCCAATAGGCCACGCATCCCAGGCCGTAGAGGTCGGCGCGGTGGTCGATGTCCTGGCCCAGCGCCTGTTCGGGGGCGATGCAGGCGGGAGTGCCGGTGATGGCTCCGGCTTGAGTCAGCATCTGGGGTTCATCGCCCAATTCGCGGTCTTTGACCAACCCGAAGTCGAGCACCTTGACGAAGTCCGAAACGCGTCCCAGGCGGCAGGTGAAGAGGTTGGCGGGTTTGATGTCGCGGTGGATGAGTCCCGAAGCGTGGGCGTCGGCCAGCGACTCGCAAGCCTGCACAAGCAGGTGAAGGGCCCGCGAGCTTGGCACGGGACCGAACTGGCGCACCAGGCTCTCCAAGTCGAGGCCGTCAAGAAGCTCCATGACGTAGTAGAAGGTCTCGTTTTCAGTGATGCCGAAGTCATAGACCATAATGGAGTGGGGCGAGTTGAGCCCCGCGGTGGCTTGGGCTTCTTTTTCGAAGCGCTGCAAGACCAGATGGGCCTGTTCCGGTGTCTGGGTCCCCAGCATGTCGGTGCGGATCAGCTTGATGGCCGCGGGACGGGCCAGCATGCGGTGGCGTCCCTTCCAGACTTCTCCCATGCCGCCGGAGCCCAGCTTTTCCACCAGTTCGTATTGCCCCATGCGGCGGGCTTCGAAGGCTTCCACCCGCAGCGAATTGATCACGTAGGTGCCGTAAACGGCCGAGGCGTAGCCCAGTGTGATGAGGAAGAGATTGAGGGCGATCGTTTCCATCGAAGCCACCCCGCTGACCTCGGGATGTCCAGCGCGAAAGATCAAACGCGCTGCGATCGGAGTCAACGCCACCGGGAGGCAGGCCAGCGCCGCCCGTTGCCAGATGTTGGGAATGAGCATTCCATAGAGCAGCATCAGCCATATGTAGGGCAGCAGGTGGGAAACCGACGTCACCTGCGCCAGCCGTCCGATGAGGGCTTGGTACGACTCTGGACCGCCCGCGGAGCGCAGGAGGGCGAAATCCTGCATCTCGATGTAGTTGGTCGTCCCTAAATAGAGCGCCGAAACCACCAGAATCGTCACTTCCAACAAGCGCAGCCGGGGCAAGGAAAGCTCAGGCCAATAGAAGAGCGATCCCGTCACCGCCACCCACACCCCCAGCATGAAGATCTGCCCTGCCAATCCCAGCGGAGGTTCGAAGTCCACCATCACGGAGAGCAGGGTGAAGGCCAGATGCGCCACCAGCAGGAAGAGTCCGGCGGCCTTGAGGCGTGCTTGCAGCAACCTACGGATCTCTTCCCGATAGGAAACCTGCCCCCGTCGGACCATCCGCGCCGGAAGAAATCCCTGGCCCAGAAGGCGCCGCGTAAACGAACTCGGCTGGACGGTCGGCCGAGCCCCAATGGTGGTCTGTCGATCAAGCTTGCTCATAAGCCGGCGATGGTCCGGTTAAGGCCCCTTGCATCACTTCGTGCAATCACCGTCAGAGTAGCAAACCGGCCCCCGCCGGGTCGAGGGTCGAGTCCTCCGCTCCACCCCCGTCGTGGCTCATCTCTGGTGACCTGCCCGACGCACTTCACCTACCCATTGCGGGCTTGGGCATTCTGCACCGCTTATCCCTGTTGGACTAAACTGGGACTTCCTAAGCGCAAGGGCTCTACCGGGTACCGGGGCGCAAATATCTCGGCTGAGGGGCGGGATCAGATCACTATCCAGCCAGCAAATGTCCCCCTCGATCTGGCAGAAGTAAAAGGAGATCGCAATGAGTTTCCGACTCATTCTGACCAGTGCGCTGCTGATGTTGAGCGGGGCCATTATGCTCGCTCAGAGCGAAGAGTTCATTCCTCATGTCGTAGATGGACAGGAAATTGGCGACACTGGCAGGGGTTTTCGGACTGAGATTTTTGTCATCAATACCGGTGATGAACCCGTTTCAGTAACCGTCAGCCTGACCTCGGACGAGGGAGAGCCGATGGAGCGCTTTTCCGACATCAGCGGGCCGCCGGGAGGCGACGTCAGCGTACGGACTCTGGACCTGCCGCCCCGGGGATCCGCTTCTCTGACCACCTTACGGGGGCCCTTCGTGCAACTGGGTTGGGCTCGAGTCGCCCCCTCCCAATCAGTCCATGTCTTGGCAAATATTCGCTATGAAGTCATACAAACCAATGAAGCCATCGCCTCAGCAGCGGTTCAAAGCGGGCCGGTAGCCCACTCCTTGACTTCGATTGGTCAGATTGGAGGAGAAGCCGGTTCAACCGGACTGGCGATACTGAATACCAACGAGCAGGAAACCACCGTCACCGTGACTCTGCGGTTGAGAACGGGAGAGATTGTGGCAGAAACCGAGGTTCCCTTGGGACCCCGCGGCAAGGTCGTCCAGTTCCTCAATGAAAGCACGTTCTTCCCCGATCAAACTGAGTTTCGCGGCGTCGTGGACCTGTCCTCCGACCAACCGATCTCGATTGTGGCGATACTGGTCGAGGAACTCTCCTGGACAACCTTCCCGCCAACTAACAGGTAGAAACCAAACGGCCTGTCGGAGCGATCCCCATCATTGCTTTTCCGACATGGCACCTGCCCTGTCTAACGAGTTCATCCGGCTCAGGGTACAGCGCACAGGCCCGTTTGCTGGAGCCCAATCCGGGCTTTTGCTTCGCCGGACCCGTGCGCACGTTGCAGGACTGTTTGAATTCCCTTGGGAGGGCCGAGTTCAAAGCCCTGTCGCGATAGGCCGTGGCGCAGCGAGGCGCTGCATCCCTCCGCGGCTACGGGTCCAGTAGATCGATCTTTGCCCTCGGGAGGGTCTGTAGGTGTCGGTTCGGGGGGATGCGGCTATACTTCGACCATGGGGATTCGGTTGGGGCCCTAGGGCCGCTAATAGGGGTAGAAGACGGGGACCAGGAAAACCAGAATGGCCAGCAGGATGAGCGTCAGGGGGAAGCCGACGCGCAGGAAGTCGGCCACGCGGTAGCCTCCCGGACCCATGACCAGCAGACTGGCCTTGCCGCTGAAGGGAGTCAGGAAGAGAACCGAAGCGGCCAAGGTAGCGCCCATCATGAGGGCGTGGGGCGAGATGGCCAGGGAGCCGGCGGTCTGGAGGATGACGGGGGCCAGCAGCACCACGGTGGGCGCTCCGTCGAGCGATTGGCTGAGCAGGCTGGAAAGCGTGAAGAGACCGGCCGAAACGGCGGTGGGACCATGGGGTCCTGCTAGATCGGTGACCGTGCCGGAGATCAGCGTGGCTGCCCCGGTGGTTTCCATGGCCGCTCCCATGGGCAGAATGGCGGCCATCAGGAAAATCGCTTTCCATTCGATCGTCCGGTAGGCCTCCTGCATGGTGATGGCTCCCGAAAGGGCGCACACGATGGCGGCCAGGAAAGCCGCCACATGGACGGGCTGATATCCGGTCACCACCAGGACGATCATCAGCGCCAGAGCCAGCAGGGCGAAGGGGGCGCGTCCCGTGCGCCGCTCCTGCCAGGACAGGGGCGTGAGCAGGATGTAGTCGGGATTGTTAGCCAGCAGGCGGATGCGCTCCCAGGGGCCTTGCAGCAGGAGGGCGTCGCCAAAGCGCAGCGGTATGCGGGAAAGCCGCTCGAGCAGAGCTTCACCTTCGCGCCAAATGCCCAGGACGTTGAGTCCTGTGCGGTCGCGAAAGTGCAGTTCCGACAGGCTGCGTCCCGAAACTTCGGAACGGGGTGCCACGATGGCCTCGGCGATTCCCACCTCCTCGGACTCGATCCCCGCCGGAGGGAGGTCGCGCTTGAGGTCGGTGCCGCCCAATTCCAGCAGCGTGCGGGCGCGGCGCGGATCTCCGCTGACCAGCAACTCGTCGCCGCTGCGGATGCGCTCTTCAGGCGCTATTGGCAGCAGCGTTTCTCCCGAGCGGACGATTCCCGCCACCGTCAGGCCGATTAGCTCACCCATGCGGCTCTCGGCTACAGTACGTCCGGCCAGCTTCGACCCTGAGGGAATGCGCAGCATGAAGACGTGTTCCTCCAGGTCCTGCAGGATCTCCCCGGCGGTCCCACCCTGCAGGTCTGACCATTTGAGAGCCTGGGCGAGTGCTTCGAGCCGAACGCGCGAGCCCAGCAAGAAAAGCTCGTCGCCCCTGCGCAGGGGCAGGCTCCGGCTGTCCTCGACCACCTCACCGTCGCGACGCAGCGCGGCCACCACCACTTCAAAACGCTGCCGGAAGCGCATGTGCCGGATGGTCTCGCCCAGAAGGGGAGACCCAGCGGGAATCACGGCCCGAACTCCCCGCACTTCAGGGGACACATGCTTAAGGTCGCCGGACTTGACGGTGCCGATCTCCACTCCCAGCATGTTGAAGAGCTCCTCAACCTTGGAGGGGGCGCCGCGCACCATCAAAACGTCATCGCCTTGCAGGAGGGTGTTGCCTTCGGGCGTCAAGTTCTTCTTGCCTCGGCGGACGATGCCTACGACCTGCACGCCCAGCGTCCGCCCCAGGTGGGACTCCCGCAGCGTCATGCCGTTGAGGCGGGAGGCCTTGGGAATGCGGATGGAGAAGAGCTTCTCTTCCAAGTCGTAGAGGCGGGCCAAGCGGCGTCCTGAAAGATTGGCCAAAGGATCGCGGACGGGCAGCAGCAAGCGTCCCAGTGTGGCCATAAAGACGATTCCCGCGCCCGTCATGATCAGGCCTAATGGAGCGAAGTCGAAGAGGCTGAAGGGCTCGTATCCTCTCTCGGCCAGCACCGCTGCCGACAGGATATTGGGCGGCGTTCCCACCAGGGTGATGGTCCCGCCCAGAATAGCCGCGAAGGCCAGCGGCAGGAACAAGCGCGAAGAGGGCACCTGCGACTTTCGGCAGATGCTGGCCACCGCCGGCAAGAGCACCGCGCAGGCGGCCACATTATTCATAAAGGCCGACAATGCCGCCGCAACTACCATGACGGCCACCATGAGCGGTATCTCGCGGCTGCCGATGACCCGGTGGACGGCCGATCCCACTGCGTCAGCCACTCCCGTCTGGCGCATGGCTCCGCTGACGAAGAAGACCGACAGCATGGTGATGACCGCAGGCGAGGCGAAGCCGTCAAAAGCCTCTTCGGGCGGGACGAACCCGATGGCGATCAAAACCACCAGTCCCAGCATTGCCGTCAGGTCGACAGGGAGCTTTTCGCTCACGAAGAGAATGGCCATCACGGCCAACAACCCCAGCAACACCCCGATCTCCCAACTCATCCCGCCGATTGTACACCCGCGGATGGAAAAGATCTCGCCCGGCAGTGCGGCGAGTCTGTCCCCAGACACTTAGACGGCAAAGACAAGCGGTCGTCCACCCGATCTCAGCCTTCTCCACGACGCGAGTCACGCCATGAGCCCTTCCATGGCAGCCGGATGGCGGGTAAACGACCAATGCACGTGGACGACTCGCCATTGACCCTCGATACGCCGGTAAACCTGGGTCGAGTTCCATGGCGTTCCGTCCTTCTCGGACCCGTCCTCTCCCCGAACGTAGTTGGCCAAGTTGGTTTGTTGACATCAGTACCCATTGCCCTCGCTTCTCCTCATTGTTTCCTGAAGCGTGAATACGCCTGTACAGCGGTGTGGGTCTCGTGTCCTGCAACTTGAATGAAGATGATCCGCCCCGCAGAGGTGGACCCATGGGGTCACTCCTCTGAGTCGCCGCCGGATGATTCGCCAACGCTGGCTTTATCAACGGACTCGCTGTCGGCGTCTGAATCTCCGTTCTCGCCGGTGACCAGCTTGAGGACTTCCTTGCCGTCGACCTCCTCGCGTTCCAGAAGGCGATTGGCCAAGTTGTCGAGGCCGGAGCGGTTCTCTTTGAGGGTGTTGGTGGCGCGTTGGAAGGCAGAGGCGACGATCTTCTTCATCTCGTCGTCGATTTCATCGGCGGTGGACTCGCTGTAGTGACGGCGCTGAGTGAGGTCGTGGCCCAGGAAGACTTCCTCTTGCTCGCCGCCCCAGGCCAGTTGGCCGACCCGTTCGCTCATTCCCCACTCGACCACCATCTTGCGGGCCATGCGGGCGGCCTGCTGGAGATCGTCGGCAGCCCCGCTGGTGGACGTATCGAAGATCAAGCGCTCCGAAGCGCGTCCGCCCAAGATCACGGCCAGCCGGTCGACCAGGTATTCCTTGTCATAGAGGTACTTGTCCTCGGTGGGAAGCTGCTGGGTCACGCCCATGGCGCGTCCGCGGGGGATGATGGTGACTTTGTGGACGGGATCGGCGTTGGGCAGCTTGGCGGCCACAACGGCGTGTCCGGCTTCGTGGTAGGCCAGGATGCGGCGCTCCCGCTTGCCCAGGGTTAGGCCCTCGCGGCGAAGTCCCATAAGGACCTTGTCGCGGGCCTGCTCGAAAGAGTCCCGGTCCACGGCGTTCTTGTCCTCGCGTCCCGCCAAGAGGGCCGCTTCGTTGACCAGGTTCTCAAGGTCGGCGCCGCTGAAGCCGGGAGTGGCCCGGGCCAGCTCCTGAATGTCGACATCATCCCCCAGCGGCGTCTGGCGGGTGTGGACGCGGATGATGGCTTCGCGGGCTTTGGCGGTGGGCATGTCAACGGTCACGTGGCGGTCAAACCGTCCCGGGCGCAGCAAGGCCCGGTCCAGAATGTCGGGACGGTTGGTGGCGGCCAGTACGATGACTCCGTGATGTGACTCGAAGCCGTCCATCTCGGAAAGAAGCTGATTGAGCGTCTGCTCGCGCTCGTCATGTCCGCCGCCCAGTCCGGCCCCGCGGCGGCGGCCGATGGAATCGAGTTCGTCGATGAAGACGATGCAGGGGGCATTCTTGCGGGCTTGGTCAAACAGGTCGCGGACCCGCGAAGCACCCACGCCCACAAACATCTCCATGAAGTCGGAACCGGTGAGGCTGAAGAATGGGACGTCGGCTTCGCCCGCCGTGGCGCGGGCCAGCAGCGTTTTTCCCGTTCCCGGAGGCCCGACCAGCAAAACGCCCGTGGGAGGCTTGCCGCCCAGGCGCCGGAAGCGCTGGGGGTCCTTCAGGAAGGCGATCAGCTCCTGCAATTCCTGCTTGGCGCCCTCACATCCGGCCACCTCCTCGAAACTCGTGCGTTTGCCGCTGCGGTCGTAGGACTTGGCCCGCGACTTGCCGATGTTGAAGATGCCCTGCCCCTGACTCTGCATGCGGCGCATGAAGAAGAAACCCAGGGCGATGAGGAAGATAAAGGGCATCAGGGTGAAGATGATCATCCACAGATTCTCGCCCTCTCCCTTGGGGCGGGTCTTGATCTCGACGCCCTGGTCGCGCAGTTCCTGAAGCAGGTCGTCGTCGCCGAAAGTGGGCAGATAGGTGACAAACTGGGCTCCCTGACTCTGAGCCTGAGCCGTCGAGGAGGAAGCCCCGCTGCCCCCCTGGCTTTGCGAGCCCTCGCTGCTGGCCGGCGGGCTCGACCAGGAATTCTTGAGGCGTCCGGTCACCTGCTCGCCTTGGACGGTGATCTCAGCCACCCTTCCCTGCTCGACGTAGCGCTTGAACTGCGTGTAGCTGATGGTGCGGCCTTCCGGTCCGCCCCAGGGAATCTGCAGCAGCAGCCAGATGAGGGCGGCTACAAACAAGATCCGCCAAATCAGCGACCAAGACTGCATGCCCTGGCCGAAGCCGCCCAGGCCTCCGCCCCCGGATCCAGACGAATCGCCTTTCTTGGAGGACTTCTTCTGATCGGAAGATTCAGCCAACAGTATTTCCGGTCCCCGCGCAGGTGTGCGCCACTCACTATGCATCGCTGCCAAAGACTAACACACAGGAGAGCCGCCTAGCGCGCTCCTCTGGTCGGTGGGGCTATGGACGGCCTGCCATCCCCGGCAAAGGACTGGTCTAGTCCTTTGCCTCGAGTGCTTTCTTCAAAGCCTCTGCCAGAGCCTGCCCAGTGAGGACCTCCACGAGTTGGCGCCGGAAGGCGGGACTGGCGTGGATGTCTCCAGGTGGGTCAAGGTCAGTCTGAGCCGCGGTGTAGGCGGCCTCGGCAAAGAGACCCTCGGCGGGAGACTGGCCGAGCAGCAAGGACTGCGCCTGGACGGCCTCAACTGGTCCGTCGGCCACCGAGAAATAGGTGAGGCGGGCGTCTTTGATGGTCTGATCGGCGGACGAGTCCCCCTGGCCTTCCTCCAGCGTGAGGACGGCGCAGCAGCCGGCCAAGGCGTAGTCTCCGTGGCGCCGGGCGAACTCGCGGAAGGCGGTCCCTGAGTAGGACGGCAGGCAGGGGACAACGATTTCGCACAGCATTTCGTCCTCGGCCAGGGCCGTCGCGAAGAATCCTGTAAAAAAGTCGCGAGCCTCAAGCCAGCGCTCGTCTTCGTTGTTCTCCAAGCGGAAGCGGGCCCGCATGGCCAGCATCACGGCCGGCAGCTCGGCAGCGGGATCGGCGTGGGCCAAGCTCCCTCCCAGGGTGCCCCGGTTGCGGATCTGGACGTGGGCCACCCAGGGCATGGCAGCATGCAGCAGCGGCGAGCAGTCGCGCACCAGCGAACTGGTTTCCACCGTTCGCTGGCGGGTCATGGAACCGATGCGGACGCCCCCCGAGGCCTCCTCTACGACGTAGGCCAAGTCGCCGATGCCGTTGAGGTCGATGAGCACGGCCGGACGCGCCAGCCGGAAGTTCATGGCCGGGATGAGGCTCTGCCCCCCGGCCAGGATCTTGGCTTCGCCTCCGAAGCGGCTGAGCAGGTCGAGGGCCTCCTCGTCGGTGCGCGGGGCATGGTAGTCGAAGGCCGGAGGCTTCACGCGTCCCCCCTGCCGTCGTCTCGGCGGTCGCGATGCTCGCTGAGGATCTCGAAGAGCCGGTTGGGGCTGAGCGGAATCTCGAGGATTTCCAAGCCCGGGGCCAGCGGCTGCAGCGCGTCCTCGACAGCCTGGGCGAAGGCGGCGGCCACCGGGATGGCTCCTGCTTCACCGGCCCCCTTGACGCCCAACGCATTGAGAGGCGAAGGGGTCTCGAAGTGATCCATGTCGAGGTCGGGCATGTCGAGAGCGGTGGGCAGCAGAAAGTCCATAAAGGAGGCGTTGAGAAGCTGCCCTGTTTGGTCGAAGTGAAGCTGCTCGTAGAAGGCGTTGCCGATGCCCTGAGCCACGCCGCCCTCGATCTGGCCGTCCAGAATCAGCGGGTTGAGGACCCGTCCGCAGTCGTGGACCACGGCATAGCGGACGATCTTGACCTGGCAGGTCTCGGCATCGACCTCCACGATCATGGCGTGGACGCCGTTGGCCGTGGCGCCCTGCTCGGGTCCGTAGTAGGACGTCGATTCCAGTCCCGGCTCGGCGCCGTGACGGACGGCTCCCCGCAGCGGATTGGCCCTCACCGCCAGCTCCCCAAGCGAAACCGAAGACTCGGGCGAGCCCTTGACGTAGACCTTTCCCTCCTCCAGCACCAGGTCCTCCTGAGCCGCTTCCAGCGCCTCCGAGGCCTGCTCCAGGATCTTTCGGCGTACATCCTTGGCGGCGTTGTGACAGGCGTTGCCCGCCACCACGGCGCCGCGGCTGGCGAAGGTCCCGGTGCCCCAGTGGAACTCCCGGGTATCGCCGGTCACCACCCGCACGTCCTCGACGCCGACGCCCAGTTGCTCAGCCGCCACCTGGGCAAAGGAGGTGTAATGGCCCTGCCCCTGCGTCCCCACCCCGGTCACCAGGTTGACCTTGCCCGACGACTCCACGGTGATGCGCACCCCCTCGTAGGGACCGATGCCCGTCCCCTCGACGTAGGTGACCAGGCCCAGCCCCAGCAGGCGACCCTCCCGACGGGCTTTGGGCTGCTGCCTGGAAAGGAAGTCGTCATAGTCGATCATCTCCAGCGCCCGTTCCAGGCACCGAGGATAATTGCCCGAGTCGTAAACCAGCGGACGGAAGTCCTGAAAGATGATTTCGTTGTCGTAGGGGAAAGCCTCCGGCGGAATCAAGTTGCGGCGGCGGATCTCGGCCCGGTCCAGGTCCATCTCGCGGGCCGCCAGGTCCAGCAGCCGCTCCATCACGAAGACGCCGTGCTGGCGTCCCGCCCCGCGGTATGGCGTGACGATGGGCTTGTTGGTGAACACGGCTTTGAAGTGACTGTCGTAGTTGGGCACTTGGTAGCAGCCCAGCAGCGTGCACTGGGTGTTGATGGGGACGGTCAGGCCGTAGGGATCGTAGGCGCCGGCGTCGTGGAGGAAGTCGTCGCGAACACCCAGGATGCGGCCCTCGGCGTCCAAAGCGATCTCGGCCCAATGGATCTGGCCCCTCTCCTGGGTGGTGGCGTAGAAGTTTTCCTCGCGGTCCTCAATCCACTTGAGGGGACGCTGCAACTGCATCGAAGCCCAGGGCAGCAGCACCTCTTCGGGGTAGAACATCATGATTTTAGGACCGAATCCGCCCCCGATAAAGGGCGCGATGACCCGAACCTGCGACTCCGACAGCCCCAGCATCTCCGCCAACCCATTGCGGATGGGGATCGGCGCCTGGGTCGAATCCCACACCGTCAAGTGCTGGTCGCGGCCGTCCCAGGAGGCTACGATACCGCGATTCTCGATGGCCGCTGAAGCGCCCCGGTCGTACTCGAAGCGTCGTCTGACCACCACAGCCGCCTGTCGGCGGGCCCCCTGGTAGTCGCCCTTGCTCTGGCGAACCTCGGCCGAGAGGTTGCTGTCCAAGTCGTCGTGGATGAGCGGTGCTTGCTCGTCCAAGGCTTGTTCGAGGTCGACCACGGCGTCCAGAGGATCGATTTCTACCTCCACCAGTTCGACGGCGTCCTCGGCGATGTAGCGGCTTTCGGCCAGCACCAATGCGATGGGCTCGCCCACGTGGCGAACCTTGTCGCGGGCCAAAGGCACCTGGGTGCGGGCATGAAAGGTCTTCTCCTCGACCGGAGGCGGCGGCACCAGCAACGGACCCGGTCTCCAGTAGTCACCCAAGTCCTCTGCCGTGTAGACGGCCGCAACGCCCGGAAGTTCGAGCGCCTGGCGGGTGTCGACGGAGACGATGCGTCCGTGGGCATAGTCGCTGCGAACGAAGGCGGCGTGCAGCATTGCGGGCAAGTGGACGTCGTCAACGAAGACGGCCTTGCCGGTGAGCAGCCGCGCGTCCTCGTTGCGGCGGACGGGCTTTCCGATATGTTTCACGCCCCGCCCCCCGTCCGGCTCACATACTCCTGCACCGCCTCCACAATCTTGACATAGCCAGTGCAGCGGCACAGGTTCCCCGAGAGCGCCTCGCGGATCTGCTCCTTCCGAGGACGCGGGTTGTCGCGCAGAAATGGAATCAGCGTCATGAGGATGCCGGGCGTGCAGAATCCACACTGCAGCCCGTGTTTCTCGCGAAAGGCTTCCTGCAAGGGATGCAAATCGCGCCCTTCAGGCGCCTGCAGTCCTTCCACGGTAGTCAAAGATCGCCGGTTGGCTTGGACGGCGAAGATCAGGCACGAGCGCACCGCTTCCCCATCCATCAGTACGGTGCAGGCACCGCACACTCCATGCTCGCATCCCACGTGGGTGCCGGTCAGATCCGCCTCGTGACGCAAAAAGTCGCTCAGCAGCAGCCGCGGTTCGACGCTGCGGCGGATTTCCCGTCCGTTGACCTCGACGATGATTTCCTTTTGTGCTCGCCCAGTTTCCACCGCCCCACAGTATAGCCTCTCCCCCCGTCCGACTGTCATTCGATCACTTCATCGAGCCCTGAGGAGGGTAGACGAGGTAGTGGATCTGGAAGCCGGAATCGAAGGCCTCCAAGCGCATTTCCTCGGTTTCTTCGCGCAGGTTGCGCAGGCGGATGGGGATGGGACGGAAGCCCGCATTCCCGGGTTCCGGGCGGTTGATGGTGAAGACCGATTCGGGACCGTAGCTGTCGGCCCAGTAGTCTTCGCCGAAACGCCGGCGGAAGGCCTCCGAGAGAATCGTCCGCCGCACCGTCAGGCACTTGGCCGAAGGCGGATGAGGCTGGTTGAAAACCACCAGAGCGCAGGGCTGCCCCAGGCTTGCGGCATAGCGACGGGCGGCGGCGTAGAAACTCGAACCGTAACGCCGGGAGAGCTTGAGGACGGTGTCGAACCCCATGGGGAGGTCGGCGGCCTCATCGCGGAAGGCGTCCAACTGAAAAAGCACATCGCTGGCAAAGACGTTGGCCTCGCGCTCGAACTGCTCGCGCATGTCCGGGTCGATGGTGTGTTCCGACTCTTCCAAAAAGGCCCACAAGTCGCGCTGCCAGGGAAGGAAGTCGTGGGCGATCTCGTGGAGGGAGAGAAAGACACGCTTCTTTTCATGCACCGCATGGTCGAGATAGATGAAGCGTCCCCGCCGGTCGAGGACTCCCAGGACCTTGTCCAGCGCCCGCTTGACGGTCTCACCCAGTTCGGCGTAAAGGCGCTGCAGAAAGCCCGAGTTGAGAGAGACGTCCATCTCGATGTTCAACTCGGCGGCTGCCACCAAATCGGGCACCGGGGTGGGAAACCGCCCATAAGCGCCCGCTTTGCGCAGCAGCAAATCAGCCGTCTCGCGGATCTGCCGCCGCGCCTGGGCATCGACGGTGGCGTCGTCCTCTTTTCTGGCCATCCTGTGCCTCTCTGCAACACTCGAACTCTCGGACCCAAGTACCCTGCCCAAAAGCGTTAAGGCGCCCTGCCGCGCTATCTCACGCTTTCACGTTCTCGGAAACCACCGCCCAAACTCAGGGTGGCGCCGTCTCGCGATGCTCGCCGCTGCCTGATCCTGGCATAGGCTATGGCCCGCCCGCAGCCAGCCCGGGAGCTGTATCCGCCCGAACCGTCCTGCCGTTTCACTCCCTGCGCGAGCGGATGAAGGCCAGATAGCGGAGAAGTTCCTCTTCCTCCTCCTCCGTCAAGTCCTCCACCGCGAAGGTGGGCAAGTGCCCTTTGCGCTGGCCCGAACTGCCTGCTTTCTTATCGCCGGGGGATGCGGAAGGCATGAGATAGCCGGCCTTCTCCATCAACACCTGATAGGAGGCGCTATAAACCTGGGACAGCTTGTGCAGGATGGGCGGAGAAGGATTCTTGAGCTTGCCGTTTTCCAGTTGGCTCAAGTAGGCGTTGGAGACGCCGCTTTCCTTTTCCACCGCCCGCAAGGTCATCCCCTTGGCCTGGCGCAAGCTCCTGAGATACGCTCCGAGAGTCATAAGCCTGTCCCTACCCTAACCCACCAACGCTTGATTCACCAAGCATTATTTTGCCGGGTGCCGGTGTTCGACTCTCCCCAGCTCTTTCAAGCCGATCTCCGCTTGCCTCTTTTGAGACATGTTGACCCTGCTGCCTATGGCTTCTCTGGAGGAGGACGAGGGCATCAAGCAGTGGAAGTCCAAGAGGCTTGCCCCCACACCCCAGAGTCCCCTTCCAAGCAGTCCGAGCCGAAGACGGACCAGAAGCAGAGAGATCGGCGCTCAGCGGCTGGGGACGTCCAGAACCTGGAAATCGTGCCCGCTGCCTGCCAGAAAGTCCCTCAGTCCTTGGTGGGAAAGGACCAGAGTGGCCGTATTGACCAGCGGATGGCACTGGACCTCTTCGGATTCCCAGATGGCGCGGTCGATGAAGACTTCGACCTGTCTCTCGGAATCGTTGATCAGAGCCAGGAGGGTGACGGCACCAGCGTCCACACCCAAGTGCTTGCGCAGGCGTTCTTCCGAGGCGAAGCTGAGCTTTCCCGCCCCGAGGTCTTGGGCACAAGCCTTCAGATCGACCCGCTTGCGAGCGGCCACCACGATGAGAAAATGGCGCCGGCCCTTGCGGTCGCGCAGGAAGAGGTTCTTGGTCTTCGCACCCGGCAGGTCGGGAATCACTTCCTCCACTTGCTCAACGGTGTATACGGCTGGATGGTCATATCGCCGATAGCCGATGCCAAGCCCGTCCAAGACCTTTTCGATGTCGCTCACGATCCTGCTATCGTAGCGGCTCTGTGCGGGCGCTTCCAGTTCCCCCGGGCCTCGATTCCCGGCACTTTCTTAAGAGCCGCCTGTCCAAGACCGCATTACGACGGGACCGCCCCGACCTTCGATGTAGCCCACTTGAAGTTTTTTGCTTGACACACCAAGCGTCACGTCCTAAACTAAGCACATCCTTGGCAGGAAGCTGTTGAAAAAGTCGATATCAATGCCTGGACCTCACGGAGACGAGCGGCCTGCCGCTGTCAGACCAGGGGCCAGGCTGGCAAGAGAGGCTGAATCTGACATGAACGGACATTTTGAAGAGGAGATCGCCGCGCGTATCGGCGCTAACATCCGTCGGCGGCGAAAGGTGGAAATGAAACTGACCCAGGAACAACTGGCTGAAGCCGGAGGCTACGAACCCGGCTACATCAGCGAAGTGGAACGGGCCGTCAAACGTCCCTCGCTGGGATTCCTGATCAACATCGCGCGGGCCCTCGACACCTCGGCGTCGGAGCTGCTGGCGGGAGTCGACGATCCTCCCCAGCCCCCGGTTCCGTCCTTGCAGGGCATCCCCGACCTGAGTGAGGAGATTCAGACCCGCTTTCAAGAATTGCAGGGCCTTCTGGAGGAGTACCTTCATCACGGCAGCTAGGGCCGCTGGGTGGCCAGCGGGTTCCCACGCAGGTCGCTTTTTGCGGCGGCTGTGAGGGTCTCCGCATTTTCTCGGCCGTATGAGATCGCCCGGCGATCCCTGCGGCTGGGAGTCCGGCCCCCGCCCCGTCTGCCGACTTGCCCTTCCGACTCCTCCAGACCAGCCCGCGAAGAGCGTGCGTTCTCGTGTCTTCCCCTCGCGACCCCTTGCGCTCTTCGCGGGACTGGTTCCAAGATCACCGACTCGCAGATCTGTCTCACAAGCCTTGCCGAGCAGCTCAGCTGACCCGGTCCCGCGGTTCTTGATCTGGGCCACCTGGGCCATCTCTTCGAAGCTGACGCAAATGCTACACTGGCGCATTGAATATCTGAGGTCATCTCAGCGTTCTTGCATGTGCCTATGACGGACACCCACCAGATCACCCGACTGCTGCACGACGTCGACGACGGACGCGAAGGCGCCATGGACGAGTTGATGGAAACCGTCTACGCCGACCTGCGCCGGCTGGCGGAAGCTCATCTGCGCCGGCGCTACGGCGCCCAAGCCGAGGCCGTTACGCTGGAGCCGGCGGCTTTGGTCAACGAATCGTTCCTCAAGCTCATCAAACAGCGGCGCGGATTCGACAACCGCCGCCATTTCTTTGCCATCGCCACCCGTATCATGCTGCGTGTCCTCAGCGACTATCAGCGCCGCCGGGGCGCGGCCAAGCGAGGCGGACACATGGAACGGGTGACCTTGCAGATCGACGGCCAGATCGACGATCAGCCAGGCATCGACGTGGACGTCCTGCGCGATGCCCTGCAGCGCCTGCAGGAACTCGACGAGCGCAAGGCCGACGTCGTGCGCCTGCGCGTGGTGTGGGGATTAGAAATGAAGGAAGTCGCCCAAGCCCTGGATGTTTCGCTGGCCACCGTCGAGCGCGACTGGGCCTTCGCCCGTTCCTGGCTCAGCCGCGAGGCCCAGCGCAGCGCCTGACCGCCTGCCGGTCCGCCAGGCAGGTCATTCGGACCGATCCCGGCTGTGCGTTGGTTGAGGGCAGATGTCCCCGCCAAGCACCGTTTTCCACATACCGTCGGGCTTCTGAGTAGACTAGTCCAGGACGTCAAGAGTGCCGAGCCGGCCCGTACGCTATGACACGCTTGCAGCGTTCGGGTCATGAGTTCCTTGAACCCAGGGTGCCGCTGCGCCGCTTCGCGGCTCGCTTTACCCTGGGCTATGGAATGGCTCGCCTAACAGCGAGCCGGGACTTGGCTGTTGCCACATCTACGGTGAGGGTTGGAGGCGGGGCTTTTGCGCGTGTCTAGGTGAGATGATGGATAAAGAACGATTTCGGCGCATCGAGGAACTCTTCCACCAAGTGCGGGTGCTCCCCCCCGAGGATCGGGCCACGTTTCTGGACCGGGCCTGCGGGGACGACCTTGAACTGCGGGCCGAAGTCGACTCGCTGCTGGCTCACAGCGACGACGACACCCGCCAACTGGAAATCCACGCCACCCCACAGCCGCACGCGGAGGCAGCACCCCACGACGTCGAGGGAGGCGATCGCTCCCAGGATGATCCCTCTTCTCCCGACGACCGCACGCTTTCTCCCCTGCCCCGGCGGGGCTCGGTGCCCGAGCAGCCCGGCACCCGAATCGGGCCCTACAAGATCTTGGAGCGCATCGGCGAAGGCGGCTTCGGCACCGTCTACATGGCCGAGCAGACCGATCCGGTGCGGCGCAAGGTAGCCCTCAAGATCATCAAGCTGGGCATGGACACCCGGCAGGTCATCGCCCGCTTCGAGGCCGAACGCCAGGCTCTTGCGCTGACCGATCATCCTAACATCGCCAAGGTGCTGGATGCCGGTGCCACCGAGAGCGGACGTCCCTACTTCGTCATGGAACTGGTGCGGGGCATGCCCATCACCGAGTACTGCGACCAGAACAAGCTCAGCGCCCGTGAGCGGTTGGAGCTCTTCATCCCTGTATGCCGGGCCGTCCAGCACGCTCATCAGAAGGGCATCATCCACCGTGACATCAAGCCGTCCAACGTGCTGGTGACGCTGCACGACGGCCAGCCGGTGCCCAAGATCATCGACTTCGGCATCGCCAAGGCCACCAAGGGCAGCCTGACTGAGAAGACGCTGTTCACCGAGTTCCGCCAGTTCATCGGAACACCCGCCTACATGTCGCCCGAGCAAGCCGAGATGAGCGGACTCGATATCGACACCCGTTCCGACATCTATTCTCTGGGCGTCTTGCTCTACGAGCTGCTGACGGGAGCCACTCCGCTGGACTCCGACCGCCTGCGCAAGGCCGGATATGGCGAGATACTGCGCCTCATCCGCGACGAGGAACCCGTTACGCCTTCGGTCAAAGTCAGTTCTCTGGGCGACTCGGCCCGCCAAGTTGCCACTCGGCGCAGGAGCGAACCGGGGGCGTTGAGTAAGCTCTTCCGGGGCGATTTGGACTGGATCGTCCTCAAGGCCATGGAAAAGGACCGCAAGCGCCGCTACCAGAGCGCCAGCGAACTGGCCGAAGACATTTCACGCCACCTTAAGAACCGTCCCGTCTCGGCGGGTCCGCCCAGCACGCTCTACCGCCTCACCAAGTTCGTCCGGCGTCATCGCGCCGCGGTTTCAGCCGCCGCCGTTGTGATGCTGGCGCTGGTCGCGGGGTTGACCCTGGCCACGGCCGGCTTCCTACAGGCTTCACGCGAACGGAACGCCGCCGAGCAGGCCCGCCTGGAAGCCCGCGCCGAGGCTCAGCGTTCCCAGGCCATCAGCGACTTTCTGGAACGCATCCTGACCGAGATCGACTCCCATAACTCAGGACACTCGGGAGTCGAGACCGAGGACGTCATCGAAGAAGCCAAACAGCTATTCGGCGAAAACCATCCCACAGTGGCTGCTGCCCTTTCCTCTTTGGCCCTGCAGATGCAGAACACGGGACGTCTGAACGCCGCCGAGACCCTCTATCGCGAGTCGCTCAAGATCTGGAGCACGATCGACGAGTCGGGCTACAACGCCGGCGTGGTGGAGGGGCGTTTGGGCAAGCTGCTCTACCTGAGCGGACGCGATGCAGAGTCGGAAGAACATCTGCGCGCCTCGATCGAACTTTTCTCCGACTTGCCCGAAGGCGCTGGTTTGGCCTTCTGCGAACCGCGCATTGCGTTGGGCGAGCTGCTCAACCGGCGCGGACAGTCGGAAGAAGCCATCAGGCAATTCAGTGAAGCCTTGCGTATTCGCCAGGAGCTGGCCCCCGAGCAACGCTACGAAATCGCCGTTGTACGTGAGTTGATCATCCAGTCGCTGGCGACCTCCGAGCGTCTCGAGGAAGCTGCCGAGATGACTCTCAGCCTGGCCCGCGACTACCAGGCCCTCTTCCCGGGAGGGCTTATCGAAGGCGTCACCTTCATGAAGGCCGGATCGCTCTTTCAGCGGGTCGACCGCCTGCAGGAAGCTGAGGAGTGCCTGAGCCGCGGCCTCATGCTGCTGGAGCGCTCCGACCCCAAGCCCTATGATTTGATGCTCTTCGCCATGGACGGGCTCTTTCAGATCGTACGCAAAGACGGTGACCGCAAGGACGAGACGCTGCAATTGGCCAAGCGGATCGTCCCCTTGCTGGAGCGCAATTTCGGCGCTCAAAGCATGCAAATGGCCTCCCAGTACATGGCCCTGTCCAGCTTGGCTTCGGGGTCGAACCAGATGGATTGGGCGCTGGAAACGGCTCTCAGAGCCCACAGAATCGTCTCGGCCAAGGCTGAAAAGGATGGCGGTCATCAAGGTGGTCTGAGGCGGATTCGCCAACATATCGGCCGCCTGGGTTGGCAGATGGCGCTGGACGAGGCGCAGGCACAGACCTCTCAGGAAGAAGCGCATCAGGCCCTCGAACTGCTGATCAGCGAAGAGCCCAACGAGCAGAATTTTCAGCAAACGCTGGGAGTCCTCGCTTACCGCATCGGAAACGACGAAGCCGCGCTCGAGCACCTTTCCACCAGCCAGGAGTTGCGGCGCGCCTCAGAATTGGGCGACTCGCCTTATGCCGAGGCTTATATGGCTTTGGCCAGCGCCCGCCTGGGACGCCTGGAAGAATCGCGTCACCATCTTTCTTCGCTGCGCCACCTGCTTTCCATGCCCATCCATGCCGCCGACCCTCTCACCCAGGGCCTGCTGGCGCAGACCGAGAAGCAGCTCGACCGCCTCTCCCAGCTCCCCTGAAGACTTTTTCCTCGCCGCATGAGGGTTGGATGGCTCCTTCCGCGCGTGTCTTAGTGGGAGGAGAAGAAAACCGCTCGTGAGAGGGATGATGCTGCAAATCCGCCAAATGCTGATCGAAGTGCTGACCGGCGTCCTGCCCCTGTCGGCCCTGGCGCTGGCCCTGACCATGGCTCTCTCCACGCCCTCCGAGGTCCCGGACCGAAGAAGCCAGTCCAATCCCCAGGAGCAGACCGAGGCCCTCGAAGTCTCCATCCCTTCCGCCACCTCAGATCAGCGATAACAGTTCCAGACCGAAGGCCGGACTGGAGATGCTGACTTCCGTCCTTCGTGGGGCTGATGGATTCTCGGGCCTATTCCCGCAGGGTTTGCAGGGGGTCGGTGCGCGAGGCTTGCCAGGCGGGAATGAGGCTGGCGGCTAGAGAGACCGCTGCCAAAAGGAGCGAAACCAGCCCATAGGTCATCTCGTCAGTTGCAGTCGTGCGGAACAGCACGCCTCCCAGCTTAGCGGCCACCACTTCCGAGAGCAGCACCGATAATGCCCAGCCCAGCAGCATTCCGGCGGCAGTCAGGGTCAAGCCGCGGGCCAGGACGCCGGTAAAGAGGTGGCGGCGGCGGGCGCCCAGGGCCAAGCGCAAACCGAGTTCACCGCGCCGTCCCTGGACCTGGCTGGTGAGTGCCGAAGCGATTCCCAGCAAAGCGCAGAGCAGGGCCAGGACGGCGAAGGCCGACGTCAGAACGGTAAGGAAGCGGTGCAGCAGCAGGGCGTCCTGGGCAAGGTCTTGCAGCGATACAGGTGGCGAAAGAGCCGTGGAGGGGGCCAGTTCGCTGAGATGCTCCCGGAGGAGCTTGTGCACGTCCTGAGGAGTTAGGGACGAATGCACAACGACATCGATGGCCCCATCGGGGAGCATTGTGGCAGGCACATAGATCTCGGGACGCGGGCTCTGGCGCAATCCATTGTGGCGGACGCCGCCGGCCACTCCTACCACCTCGACCGTCAGTTCGCCCGTCCCCAGGCGGCGTCCCAGCGGCGACTGGCCGGGCCAGAAGAAATGAGCCGTCTCCTGGCTGACCACGGCTACCCGGCGTTGGAGTCGCAGATCGGCTTCGTCCAAAGCGCGCCCCGCAAGCAGAGGAATGCCCATGGCCTGGAAGTAGCCGCCGCTGACCCGCCGATACCAAACCGGTCCGTGACGAAGCTTCTGGGGGAACTCAGCTTGCTGAGATGGGGGAAGAGCCGCCACATCGACATCGGTGTCCGAGCCTCCCAGGGGCAGCGGCGCCACCAGCGCCGCTTGACGGATTGCGGGCTCATGGCGCAACGCCGCCGGCAATTCCTGCAGCAGCCGCTGGGCCTGGGCCTGGTCTGGCGTATCGAGGTGAAAAGCCACGCGTCCCCGGGGATCGAATCCCAAGTCCACCTGGATCAGCCGGCTGAAGGAGCGCACAAGGAGCCCCGAGGCCACCAGCAGCAGGAGCGCCAGCGACACCTGTCCCGCCACTAGTGCGGCCCGCAGGCGAGGATGTCCAGGGCGGGCCAGCGCCTTGCGGGAAGAGGAAAGCGCTGACGCCGGCCAGCGGGAAAGGTGAAGCGCGGGCAGGATTCCGAAGAGCAGTCCCGCCATGATCGAGAGGGCCAGCGCAAAGAGGGCGGCGGATGGGTGCAGGTGCGGCCAGTTCGCCTGCAGGGCACTCGTCCCTGAGACTTGCGGCGGCAGGAGCCCCGGCGGAGCCAGCTCGAGCAGCAGCGATCCGCTCAACCAGGCCACGGTCCATCCCCCGGCACCACCCAGCAGGGCCAGCAGCAGGTTCTCGGTCACTACTTGGCGCAGCAGGCGCGCGCGTCCGCCGCCCAGGGCCGAGCGCAAGGCCATCTCGGGACGCCGCGAGAGGACGCCTCCCAGCAGAAGTCCGGCGATGTTGGCGCAGCCGGCCAGGAGCAGACAGCCCGCCGCCAGCAGCATCAGCATCAGTCCCTGACGCACCGTCTGCGGCTGGAGTTCCTGAGTGAGGGGAAGCAGGCGGATGGCGATGCCGCCCAAACGGCCGTCCTTTTGGGCGGCCCCGGCCAAGGCCTCGTTCAACTGCTGGGAGGCGCTTTGCAGGGTGATTCCCGGCTTGAGGCGTCCCAGGGCCCGGAGGGTGAAATGTCCCAGCGGGTAGGAGCGTTGTCGGGCCCGCAGGTTCATCCACAAGTCGGCCTCCTGCAGGTCGGGAATGGGCACAGGTGGCAGGACGCCGATGACGGTGGCCTCTCGGTTGTCGAGAGAGATCTTGCGTCCCACAATGTCGGTCCGGGATGCGAAGGAGGTCTTCCAAAGCTCCTCACTGAGGAGGACCAGGTTGGGCGCGCCGGGACGGTCTTCCGTGGGATCCAGAAACCAGCGTCCCATCAGCGGGTTCAGGGAGAGGGCCTCGAGAAAGCCCGCCGAGACATCAGCCGCGACCACTTGTAGAGGACCGCTGCCGACCTGACCGGAGACAGCCGCCTGAATCGTGCTGACCTGTGAGCCGGCGGCTTCCTGGCTCGCTTGCGCCGGGTTGGACGCGGACTTGCCGGAAACCGGGCCATTCAGGTTCAGCGCTCCCGTCCGCAATTCGTAGACACCCGCAGCAGCCAAGACGTCGGTGCGCTGCTTGAGCTCCTGCAGGACAGGCCATTCCATCCACTCCTTAGCCGAGCCGCCGCGGGCCGTCCGATCTTCCCAAATCGTCACCAGTTGCTCGGGTTGGGGGAAAGGCAAAGGCTGCAACAGCACCGCATGGACCACGCTGAAAACCGAGGTGTTGGCTCCAACCGCCAGCGCCAATGTCAGGACCACCACCGCCGTGAGTCCGGGCTTGGCCTTGAGCCCCCGGGCCGCCAAGCGGACGTCCCGCGCCAGTGACTCAAGGAAGGGTCCAATGCGTCCGCGGGAAACGCGGCGCAGACGTTCACCCAAGGCGTCGGCAAAGATCTGCCAGGCTTCACGCAGTGCCAGCGCGAGCAAGGCCGCCGCTCCGCGGTCTCGTTCGCGCTCCAGCAGGTCGCGGAAAGTCCGCCGCATATCGCCTGCGAAACGCCTGCGCAGGTCGCGGGGATAAAGCCACAAGAGCAGGCTGTAGAAGCGTTCCATCGTCAGTCCGTCTTGGAGGATGCGGGATGGAGGCGGGTGATGAGTTCTTTCTCGGTGGCCTGATCGACCAGCTCAGCCAGCCGCTCGGCCTCGGCGGCGGCGACCCGGCGTCCGAACTCGGTAATGCGGTAGTACTTGCGCCGCTCGTCGTCCTGTTCGGCGGGAGGGCGGTGATCACTTTCTTCAATCATCTCAGCTTCCAGCAACCGCCGGATGGCCGCGTAAAGGGTCCCCGAACCGAGCTTGACCCGTCCACCGGTGCGCTTGTTGACTTCCTGAATGATGGCATAGCCATGCAGGTCGTCATCGAGCAAAGAGAGCAGGATGTGAAATACCTGTGGGGTCAAAGGCAGATGTCGAAGAGGATCTTTCCCGTCCATGTAGCCTCCAGTTCTCTCCATCGTACCACACTATATCGCAGCACGACACATAAGGGCCACTCGATGTCGTCTGAGATGCCACTCCAGCAGCCTCCTCGACCCTGCTGCCAGGGCGATTGGCACGATCGTCCGGGAGCCCCCGGAATAGAAACGGCGGCCAGAGCTGATCTTCACCAGTCGAAGCGGCTGAGGGCCTCGGTCAGCCTTTCCCGATCCTCCTCGGCGATGGCGAAGGTGTAGCTGGTGTCGTTCGATTGGCGGACGGTGAGAATCCCCTCCTCCAGCGAAACGTCGCTCAAAATGGCGCGGACCAGGGTGCGCGAAGTGCATTCTTCGCTGCGGAAGCGGATCATTTCGGCGCGGACCTCCAGCGTCCCAGCGCATTCTCGGTTGCCGGGAATGAGGCTCTTGCGGGCGTTGGTCTGGTGCACCTCGAAGCTGTAGCTGGCGGACGCAGCAGACTCGTCGGCTGGGGCGCTCGGAGACCCTTGGCTGGAGTCTCCCGTATCGGGAGCGGCGGCTTGTGTCCCGCCGGACTGGGAGGCGGCAGCCGGTCGGGCAGCTTGGCCACCGGAGGGCTGCAACTGGCCCGCCGACGCCCCCGAGTCGCTGCCGGCACCAGACTGCTGAGGCGAATCGCCGTCCTCGGCGCCAGCCTCGGAATCAGGGAGTCCGCCGGCTTGGCTGTCCTCGAGCGAGGCTTCCTGAGAGGCATCCGTTCCAGCTTGCTGGGCGGTTTGCTGAGCTCTTTCCGGCCACATCGCAACCACGATCCAAATCACCGCCACCAGCAGGACCCCTGCCAGGATGGAAGCCGGAATCAGCCAGCCCTTGGGCTTCGACGCCGCAGTAGAGGGCACGACAACGGTGGGCTCCGTCTCGTAGTCCCGGGGACGGTCAACCGGCTCTTGGCGACCGCTGACGGGGGGCCGGGCAGAGGCCTCCTCATCTTCCCCTTCAGCGGCGACACCGGCGATGGATTCTTCCTCTGGCCGCTCCGCAGGCTCTTCGCGACCTGTGACAGCGGCACCGGCAGCGCTGGGGGGTTCGGGAGGCGGGGGCGGTCCGCTTTCAGCCGCCGCGTCCGCTTGGGTACGACCGGCTACGGCGGGCGACGCTTCCTCTGGGCTCTTTTCGCCGGCGGTGCTGGCTGGCTCTCCGGCGTTCTCCGCTTGCGCGGACCCGGCGCTTTCCGCTTGGCTTTCGGCCGAAAGAGCGGCCGCCATTCCCTGACGGGCGGTGGTGTCCCCCTCCCAGCGCATGGTGGCGGCGGTGTCGTCGATTCTGGGATGAGAGTCCTCGGTCGGCGGCGGAGGCGAGGCTTTCCCAGAGGATTCCTCGACCTCGTGGGGCAGTTCTTTGTCCAAGAATTGGTCCAGCCGCTCCTCGAACTGGCGCAAGGAGATCAGTTCACGATCAATGTGAGCCATCGTGATGGAAGTATCTGAGGCCTTTGCGATCTTTCGTACTTTGCTGCGGCGACTGCTAAGCGGCTTGGCCAGCTTCTCTTCCAGCAATTGCCGGACCCGCGGGTCGCTTTCGGCGGCCGCCACCTTGGCCTCCACCTGCTCCATCAAATCGCCCAGTTCCTTGGCTCTGACGGCCTTGTTGAGCAGTCCTCGGGAGACGATGTGTTCCAGATCCTCCACTACCTCCTCCATGCTGGAGTAGCGTTCGTCGGGATTCTTGGCCAGCATCTTGGCCAAGATCTCCTCCAAGACCGCAGGGAGGTTGGGGCGCAGTTGGCGCAGTCCCGAAGGCTTGGAGTGGACGATGCGGTACATGGTTGTGGTGATGCGGTCGGAGCGGAAGGGATTGTTGCGGGTCAGCATCTCGTAGAGCATCACGCCGCAGGAAAAGATGTCGGAGCGGGCGTCCAGTTCCCCTCCCTCCACCATCTCAGGAGACATGTATTCGGGCGTGCCGATGGCCACTCCCGTCCGGGTCAGCGAGGAGCCAGCCAAATGGGCGATCCCGAAGTCGAAGAGCTTGACCGTCCCGTCTTCAGCCAGCAACACGTTGGTGGGCTTGACGTCGCGGTGAATGATGCCGTGCTGGTGAGCGAAACCCAGGGCCTTGCATACGTCGGCCATGATTTCCAGCCGCCGCTCCAGGGGAATGCGCAAGGGAATGATCTCGCGCAGGCTGCGTCCCCGCACATATTCCATGGCGAAGTAGAGACGCTTGTCGTCGGTTTCGCCGATGTCGAAAATGGTGACGACGTTAGGATGCTGGAGACGGGCCGCCGCCTGAGCCTCGCGGATCAACCGTTCCTTGACTTCTGGGCTGGACACGAATTCGGGCAGGATGGTCTTCAGCGCCACGACCCGGTCAAGTTGGTCGTCGTGAGCCTTGTAGATGACTCCCATGCCGCCTTTTCCAAGGCGCTCGAGAATCTCATAGCGGCCGAATTTCGAGCTTTCGTCCATACCAGTGTTCAGTCGGTCATCGTCGGCGCGAACCCGAAGCGCTGGGGATTGCGTCCGATCAGGATGGCCGCCATCACCTTGGGCACATAATTGCGGGTCTCGCCAGGCAAGGCCTTGATGCGGTAAAGGTACCAGAAATTGCGCTGGCGCATGGGATCATCCACGTTGCTGCGGATGATGCGCTTGACCCTCGTCTGCCCTGTATTGTATGCCGCCAGAGCCAATAAAATCGAGCTTCCCGTGCCGAATTCCAGGATGAGGTGGCGGATGTAGCGGGCCGCCGCGTGAGTCGACTTCTCCATGTCCAGGCGTTCGTCCACTTGGTCGTTGATCGTCAAGCCGTAGGAACGCGCCGTCACCGGCACCATCTGCCACGGTCCGGCCGCCCCGCGGGGACTGTAGCTGCCCGGACGGAAGCCGCTTTCCACCACAACCATGTAGGCCAGATCGGGCGGCAGGTTCTCGTCGGCCAGCGTCTGGCGGATACGCTCGAAGTCCTGTCGGCGGTCGATCAAAACCTGCTCGATGCTGCCCCGGTCGTTCTCCTGAAAATGACGGATGGAGTCACGCACTCGCTCAACGAAGCTGGGAGGCAGGCTGTACTGCTCGGCCCCGAATTCCTGCAAAAGCAGGCGGAGTTGGTCGTCGATGAAATCGGTTTCGTCATCCTGGGCGGCCAACTCAAAGAATATGCTCCGACGCAGTCCCTCAGCCCGCTCTTGATACTCCTCCAACCGCTGGCTCAGTTCCTTCAGCCGCTCGGAGTCCTGGGCATTGGCCAAATCGGATTCGATACGGCGGATGTGGTAATCGAGGTCATTCTTTTGCCGTCGTACATCCTGCACCGCCCACCAGGCATAGGCGCTCATGCCGACCAGAGCCACGGCCAAGACTCCGGCCACCAGCTTCCACTTCCTCTTGGAGTGGGTGACGGCCTGTTCCAGCGCCTCCCGCATGAAGATGATGGTCTGTCCTTCTAGCTGCCCCTCATTGCGGGCCCGGCGGGCCTGCAGGACGGCATCTTCAGCCAACTCGTCAACCGATTTGCGCTTGCGGCGCCTGGAACGTCCCCGATCGTCGCGGCTCTCCCGGCCGGCTTCTGCATCTCTCGTTCCCTCCGATCTCATCTTGGCGGATGATGCCGAGGCCCCTTCGGCCGGACCGGCTGCCTCAGGCCCCCGTAGTTCTCCAAGGCGCCGCCCATCATCGCTCCTCTGCGCGTCCGGTTCCAGTGGGGTCTCCCCTGAGGGGGCCTGTACCGCATGGCCCTTGCCGGATACTCCCGTTTGGCTCCGCTCAAGCATCAGCGTGCGTTCCGGAGTAGAGGCCGGCATGGCGCCGGTATGGAAGCGGAAGCTTGGCCCGTCGGGCCCCAGCATGATGACATTGCCGGTTTTCAAGCGGGCCCTTTCAACCCGCTTCCCATCGATGAAGGTTCCGTTGGTGCTGTCCAGATCGACCAGGCGGAAGCCTCCCTTGCCATCACGGCGGATTTCGGCGTGATGCGCCGAAACCACCCGGCTCTTGGGGCCTTCGGGTACAAAATCGCAAGAGGGATCGCGTCCGATGCGCAGAGAGTCGCCCCGCAAAGCATGCCGGGCCCCTTCCTCGCTCCCCTTCCGCAACCGCACCAGCCAGGCCCTCGCATCCTGACTGGAACGAGAACGGCTCATATGGCGTGCCGCCGATTATAGGCCCCGCCGCCAAATACTGGCAAGAAAGCAAGACTAGGAGACATCGCGCTTTTGTGGGGTCGCTTGCCACAGGACGCTGAGCGGGAGGGCGTGGTGTTTGGGCGTGAAGGTCAGGGGGTTGCCTCCAGTGTAGAGAACGATCCCGCGCAGGAAGCGGTCTCCGGCGTCATGGGCGAGCGCCTCCAGCCCCTTGAACGCTCTCTTGCCCAATGTGGCAGTGGCTTTGACTTCGATTCCTACGATGGTCCCCGCCCGATCTTCCAGGACGATGTCAACTTCTTGGTTCGTGTGGGTCCGGTAATGAAACAGCGACACGTGGCGCTTGCACCATGATGCCTGCTTGCGGAGTTCCATGACGGCGAAGTTCTCCAGCAGCGGTCCCTTGAGTTCGGGCCGACGCCCCAAACCGTCCTCGGTCAACCCGTTGAGATGAGCCGTCAAAGCCGAATCGCAGAGATGCATCTTGGGAGATCGTGTCAAGCGCTTGCCCAAGTTGCCAGACCAAGCTGGCAGAGGTTGTACCAAAAAAGTCAACTCCAGCAGGCTCAGATAACGCTTGAGGGTCGTGTAGGGCAATTGAGTGGCCCGAGAGAGCTCTGCTTTGTTAAGTAGATAGCCGACCCGAGCCGCCAGAAGAGAGAGCAGCCGAGGAACCTCCGTCAGGCCCTCGATATTGGCCAAGTCGCGAATGTCCCGCTGGAGAATCGCTGTCAGGTAGGACGCCAGCCAAGCCTGTCGACGCTGTTGGTCCTCGCGGCGCACGACTTCGGGAAAACCTCCGCGAATAACGCGATCAACCCATTGGCGGGCAATCTCGGCGTCCTCAAGTCCGGTCAGGTCGAGTCGATCCTCGAAGAGCAGCTCAAGGAGACAATCTTCTTTCCCTTCTATCTCGCCCTGTGAGAAAGGCCACAGGGTGAGGATCTCCATGCGTCCTGCCAACGACTCGGAAACTTCCGGCAGCATCAGGACATCGGCGGATCCGGTGAGCAAAAAGCGACCGGGACGCCGATCGCGGTCGACGGCGACTTTGAGTGCCGAAAGCAACCCTGGAGCCTTTTGCACTTCGTCGATTACGACCAAGCCGTCTAATGCGGCCAAAAACCCCGTCGGATCAGCCCGCACCGCAGACAAGGTGGCTGCGTCATCCAAGCTGAAGTAAGCCGATGGCTGCTTCTCGGCGGCAACCTTCTGGACCAGCGTGGTTTTTCCAGTTTGGCGGGCCCCGTTGACGAGGACGACTGGTGTATCGGCAAGAGCGATTGTCATGCGATCCTGAATATTTCGCCGCTTCATGGTCAAAGTTTAACCACTCGGTGGTGAAATTTCAACTTATGGGCGTGCATCGACCTTTTAGGATCCGGACCCGCCCGCACCTTGGCACAGGCTGGGCATTGTCCACTGTAATTCAATTTGCCTGAGATGAAATGAGCAGTGATCGCAGAACAAAGGCAGAAACAGATCAGACGGTTGATTGGGTTGGCTGCCGGTATCTGATCAGGTTGTGCATCCAGCCGGTCGCTTCGGTCTTCGCCGGGAGTCGGGCGGATCACAAGACTCTAGGAGGCAGACATGATTCGTTATGGACAGGACATCTCCACTGGCACTGAAATCTCGACCTCGGTGTGCATTGTGGGGTCGGGAGCGGCCGGCGTTACTTTGGCCTGGTACCTGGACAAAGCCGGCATCAAAGTGACGCTGATCGACGGCAGCCGCGACTTCGACAGCGATCCCTACAAGAAGTACGAAGATAAGGAGCTGCTTTACAACGGCAAAGCGGGGGGCATGTTTGCGAGCAATGAACCCAACTTCCTGATTCTGCCCACCAACTACCAGCAGAATCCTTCTGAACGCGAACGCTATTTCGGCGGAACGACGATCCACTGAGGCGGCCAGTCGCGACCGCTGGATCCCATCACCTTCGAGGGCGTGGAGGGTTACCCCTCCTGGCCGGTCACCCGGAAGGAACTGCAGCCCTTCTATGACGAGGCGGCCAGTTTCTGCAAGCTCCACGGCGCCAACTTCAGCGCCGAATACTGGGCACAAGTGCTGGAGGCCAAGGTTCCTGACCTGCCTGGATTTGAAGTCGCCATGTATCAATTCATGGGCGGACAGTATCTGAACTTCGCCAACCGCACGGTCGACGGCCAGACGCTGGCCGACAGCAAGATCGACGTCATCCGCAACGCCAGCCTGCTGAGCATCGACTACCAGCAGGGCAGCGCCCAGAGACTGAATGTGGCCAGCATCGAGTCAGGCGACAACCCCAGCGCGGCCACTCAATTCAGCATCAGGGCCGACGCCTACGTGCTGGCCTGCGGAGCCGTGGCCAACGCCCGCCAACTGCTGCTCTCAGACCTCAACCAGTCGGGCAAGGTGGGACGCTACTTCATGTGCCACCCGCTCACTTCCGGTGTGGTGAGCGTGACCAAGCCCTACCTGAGCACTGACGAAAAGCGGCTCATGGACGGCACAAAGCCCAACGGGCAGCAGTGGACGGATTCCAACGGCGTGCGGGTTACGGGACGCTTCATCCCCAACGCCGACACCACCCGTCAGCTCGACATAGGACGCTGCTGGTTCTGGGCCAACTACAACCACTATTACTTCGAGCAGGCACCCAACCCCAACAGCTACATCACCCTCGGCGACGGCACGGACCCTGTCTTCGGACAGCCCCAGACCGACATCATCTGGGAGTTCTGCGATCTCGACGAAAAGACCTACAACGCAACCACCCAACTGTTCCAGAAGGACGTCAGCGACCGCGGAGGAAGCGTTTCCTTTCAGTCCTGGAGCTATGTCAAAGCCAACGCCGTGGTCAACGGACATCATCTGGGGACGACACGGATGTCGGTCGATCCAGCCGACGGAGTGGTTGACAGCAACCTGCGGTCCCATGAGCTCAACAATCTCTATGTGGCGGGTTCGTCGGTGTGGCCCTCGGCCGGCATCTCCAACCCGACCCACACCATCATCATGTTCGCCATTCGGCTAGCCAGCCATCTCAGCCAAGAGTTTGGCGCTTCCGGGGGCGCGGCTGACTAATTCGGGCCGCAGCCACGCCTTCGACTTGGCCCAAGCGCCTTTTCCCCTACCCTGGGCGCTTGGGCCGAGCCCCTTCTTTTTCCAGGCTCCTGTCAACCAGTTTCCAACGCTTGAGCACCTCGGGGCGCTTTGCAATCCGCTCTCGGCTTCAGAGGTCGCAAAGGACTGACAATCCGCGTCAATCAGGCAGCACACCGCCACCGCCAAGTGAGCAGGCGCCAGTCTGACAGGATATGATCTGAGCCATGAATCGACGAAGGTTTCTGGGTGGCTTGGGTGTACTTTGCGGAGCTCTGGCGAGTTCTCAAGCGCGAGCGGGTGTCGGACGCCTCACGGGCAAGTTCAGGCATGCGACGGCTGGCGCAACAGTGCTCGCGGGCGAGACGGCTCACGAAACCTTCTCGCTTCTCTACGCCCCTCATTTCGGGATGTTCCGCGAGCATGGCGGCGAGGACTTGGTGGGGCAGTTGGAATTTGCGGCCGCCGAGGGATTCCGGGCCTGGGAAGACAACGGGATGATGGACCGTCCCGTCGAGGAGCAGGAACGCCTGGCCTCGGCCATGCAGAGGCTGGGCCTCAGCATGGGGGTCTTCGTGGCCGAGGCCGACTTTCAACGCAGAACTTTTGTGCGTCCTGCGGCTGAAGTGGCCGAGGGCTTGGCCGCCAAGATGCGCCGAGCGGTGGAAACGGCCCAGCGCGTCCAGGCCCGCTGGGCGACGGTGGTTCCCGGGCTGGCAGATCCTGGGCTGGAACCCGACTACCAAACCGCCAACGTCATCGACAACCTCAAGCGTTGCGCCGAGATCTGCGAGCCTGCCGGACTGACGCTGGTACTGGAACCTCTCAACCCCTGGACCGACCATCCCGGCCTCTTCCTCACCCGCATTCCCCAGGCCTTTCAGATCTGCCGCTCAGTGGGCAGCCCTTCGGTCAAGATCCTCGACGACCTCTATCATCAGCAGATCACCGAGGGTAACTTGATCCCCAACATCGACGCGGCTTGGAAGGAGATCGCCTATTTCCAGGTGGGCGACAATCCGGGCCGCGACGAACCCACGACCGGCGAAATCAACTACGCCAACATTTTTGCCCACCTCAAGCGACGCGGCTATCGCGGCATCGTGGGAATGGAGCACGGCAATTCCCTTCCCGGCCGCCAAGGCGAGCGGGCCGTCATCGAGGCTTACCGCCGTTGCGATCCATAGGTGGGGCCGGAGAGCAAGAAATGGACGAGGTGCGATCGAAGAACGTGCTGCTGGCAGGATTGGCGGCCGGACTGGTCTTCAATGTGGCAGGGATGACCTCGGCCGTCCTGATCGGCTTAGGGGAGTCCTTTGCGCGGGCAGGGATCTCGCCGCAGGTGGGGGGAGCGGTTATTCATCTGGGGCTGCGCTTCGGCCTGGGTTTGGCCGCCGCCTACCTCTATGCTCTGGCCTGCGGCCGCTTGGGGAGCGGACTTGGCGCAGCAGGCCGTTTGGCGGTCCCGGTCTGGATGATCGGTTACCTGCCGCCGGTCGTCCTGCTGCATGAAATCAAGTTTCTCACCCAAAACCAAGCCATCCTCAGCGCCCTTTGGGGACTGTTGGAGGCGGGCGCGGCGATCGGTGTGGCCATCTTCGTCTACAACTGGATGAGCCGCGCCAAGGCGCGTTAAGTGCGCCCCCCGCAGCCATACACGGCCCAAATAGCCTCTGGATCAACTGCATGCGCCGATGAAGCTTGGCTCGTGTGCGAGATCTGATGGCCAACGAGTCGCCCTAGTCCGGCTTGCTCCAGACGATTTCGGGGAGCTGGATCTCATCGGGGAGATCGCTGGTGTCGCCGCTGGCAACGAACTTCATAACCGCCGCCCGAAAGTCCTCGCTCTCGTCTAAGGCCTCGGGCAGGGCGCCGTGGGATCCGCCTTTGACGGTCACGAAGTGGCTGTTCTTGAAGTAGGGCCTGAGCTCAAGTGCGTTTTCGTAGGGAGTGGAAGTATCCCAATCGCCTTGCACGATGAGGGTGGGGATGTTGCTTTCGAAGTTCTGGCGAAAGGCCTCGCCCAAGTCGCTGCCCCATTGCGAGCAGGCCGTCTGGTAGAAGCGTCCCAAATCGCCCACCACCTCCTGGGCAGGGTCATTCTGGAGCCTTTCCAGCCGTTGGCGGCTGATGCCCGAGCCGCAGTCGAGCATGAAGAAGCTGGCGGTGGGGAAGCTCCCGCCAGCCAGGCGTCGAGCCTTGGCTTGAGCGGTCGGACGGAGGTCTCCCGAGTGCAGGGTCAGCACGTCGGAGGCCCAGGTCTGGATGCCGCGCCGTGAGCTGGCACGCCGCGTGTAGCCGTAGGCCATGTCGCGGATGTCGTCGCCGTCCAGGTAGATTTCGGCGCCACCAGGCACGGCGAGCGTAACCGGTTCCTCGTCCAGCATGGCAGCCACGGCCTTAAAGGCCGCAATCAGTCCGCCCTCGGGGATGAGGTCCTTCAAACGCGGAGAAGACTCAGCCGCCTTGGCGATGCGGCTCAGAGCCTTGAGGACCCCGGAAGGCATGTCGTAGGTGTGGTCGGGACCCTCCATGCCGGTCAGCACGGCCCGTTCCACCGCTTCAGGGTGGAAGCGCATCACCGCCATGGCCCAGTGGGAGCCGAAGCTGCGCCCCCACAGCGTGATCTTGCCATATCCCAGCGCCTGGCGGACGTCGTTGACGTCGGCGGCGGCTTCCTTGACGTTGAAGCCAGTCAGGTCATACCCCTTCGACTCCCAGAATTCCCTGCATTGGCGCGATGCCTCCTGGATGGCCTCGGCCTCTTCCTCGGGCGAAACTTCGCGGTCCAAGGGCAGCTTGCGCGGGCCCTCGCACACGGTGTCGGGCTTGGACGAACCGATGCCCCGCTGTCCTACCACCACCAAGTCGGCTATCTCCAGAAGCGGACGAATCTCGCGTTCGTAAAAGCCCCGCCTTTCCAGCGCCCCGCCCAGTCCAGGCCAGCCGGGTCCGCCGTGCAGCCTGAAAAGCGGAGGCGTGCCCGCTGCCGCCTGA
Source organism: Acidobacteriota bacterium (assembly GCA_035471925.1). Taxonomy (GTDB): domain Bacteria; phylum Acidobacteriota; class UBA6911; order RPQK01; family DATIPO01; genus JANQFM01. The sequence continues at coordinate 14,080 of DATIPO010000059.1, read as the reverse complement.
TCCGCCTTGAAGCGATAGACCTCCACGCCCACCACCGTGCCTTGCGGTTTGGAACGTTTGAGCGGCACGAACATCATTCCCCGCTCGCACTGGGCGTATCCTCCGTCCTGAAGAGCAATGCGTTCGGGATGCAGAAAAAACGTCCCGGCCGCCGGCGGATTCGTCGAGGACTTCTGTGCCATTCCGCAGACCCAGGTCAGCAGAACTGCGACCACCGGCAGTACGAATCGCCCAACCGTATCGATACTCCTGCGGCTCTCCACACCGGGCAAAAACGGGTTCCCGCGGCGGATTGGCTCAACCGGGACAATCTTTGATTTAGGCATGAGAGCCACTCTACCGCCACGGCCTGCCATCTGCAATGAACGTTGAGACGAGCTTCGGCCCCGAAGTCCCCCGCAATTCTGCTGTCGGATGGCGGCCAGGAGTCGAGAAATCCGAGAACGCCCGTCGGCGCCGACAGTCCCCGCGTGGATGTCTCTAAGGGCAGCAGTCCGGCGCTTCCCCCCGCCCTTCATCCTGCAAAGCCTCGAAAAACTCGCCGAGAAGGGTGCGCAGGCATTTCAACTCCTCGGCATCCAGGCAATAACAACAACGCGGACCATCCACCTCTCCGCGGATCAGCCCCGCCCGTCTGAGTTCGCGCAGGTGCTGAGAAACGGTGGATTGAGCGAGGGGCATGACCTCAACAATTTCGCCGCATATGCAGGACGAACGCGCTGCAAGCGTACGCAGAATCGCCAGTCGTGCAGGATGGGCCAAAGCCTTAAGCTGAACCGCCAGTCGGCCTAGCCGCGGTTCCTCGAGATCGCATTTCTGGAGCCTGGCGGCCTTTTCATCGTTCATCGCCATTTGACGATAGCCAGCATACTCGGCACGAGGTCCGAATGTCCAGTCCCCCCAAACATTCGTTTTGTTCCGGGGATCGCGTCTGCTATAGTCCATCGTAGATCGGCGAATTACGATGAAGGCTGAACTGATCGCCGAGCCCCATGATCGGGAGGAGGACATGAGCAAGAGAATTGGACGTCAGCTTTCTTTCCTCGACCGCTATCTTACTCTTTGGATTTTTGCCGCCATGGCGGCGGGCGTTGCGCTCGGTTATCTGTTCCCCCACCTCGAAACGGCCCTAGGCCGACTTCAGGTCGGCAGTACGAACATCCCCATCGCAATCGGCTTGATTTTGATGATGTATCCTCCTCTCGCCAAAGTTCGCTACGAGGCGCTGGGGAGCGTCTTCCGGCATCCCCGAGTGCTGGCCCTCTCCCTCTTTCAGAACTGGGTAGTGGGGCCCGTCGTGATGTTCCTCCTGGCGATCTTCTTTCTTGGGAATCACCCGGAGTACGCAGTGGGCCTCATTCTGGTCGGGCTGGCCCGATGCATCGCCATGGTCCTTGTCTGGAATGACCTGGCCGATGGCGATCACGACCTGGTGGCCGGTCTTGTGGCCCTTAACGCCATCTTCCAGGTCCTTTTTTACGGTCTCTATGCCTATGTCTTCATCACTCTGCTGCCTCCTCTCTTCGGGATGGACGGCGCGATTGTCGACATCACAATCTCTGAAATTGCCTGGAGCGTTCTTCTCTACCTGGGCGTCCCATTCCTAGCGGGCTTGGCCACACGTCTACACTTCTTGCGCAGTCGAGGACGCCAATGGTACGAAACGGTCTTCATCCCGCGGATCAGTCCGATCACCCTGGCAGCGTTGCTTTTCACCATCGTCGTCATGTTTTCCTCGAAAGGCTCGCTCATAATCGAACTGCCGCTGGATGTCCTGAGCATCGCTGTTCCTCTGACGCTGTATTTCTCGATCATGTTTTTTCTAACCTTCTTTGTGGCCAGATCGCGTTTGATCGGGGCAGGATATTCCGAGAACGCCACGGTTTCGCTTACGGCTGCCAGCAACGACTTTGAGTTGGCAATCGCCGTAGCGGTGGCGGTTTTCGGCGTCTCCTCGAACGCGGCTTTCGCGACTGTCATCGGTCCACTTGTGGAAGTGCCCGTGCTGATCGTGCTGGTCCAACTGTCGCTTTATTACCGAAAGCGGTTTTACAGCGAAGCGACCCGGCCAACAAGAGAGATGGGGCATCTGGGCGCCCTGAAATAGGAGGAGGCTGACATGCACTGCTACTATTGCCTCTTGGAACCCGCGCCGGGCGGAGTCCGGTTTTCCTTTCCTGCAGCGGTTGGCATATGCCGCCGCTGCGGCGCCGGTGTTTGCCGGAGCCACGCACAGATGGACCAGAATCACCGCATCAAGTGTCCACACTGCCTCCAACGGAAGGAAAGCAGACCCCCGAGAGAACGGAGAAAAGGAGCGATCGCCTCTCAGGCCACCGCTCTCCTTCGTCGAGAGCCGGTTTCAAGGTAGAGGTCCCAATTAAGAATTAAGTGCCTCAGTTAGCGCGCACACTTGAGGATGGACTCTGTGTAGTCTCTGCGGTTGGATTTGAGCTGTGACTTTGAAATCCTTTGGCTTAGCCGGTTCGCGAGGGTTGGCAGAAGGCACAGCGACTCCAGTGTGGTTAGAATGTGGGGCATGAATCTGAAGCGAAGTGTGCTGTTTGTTGCTGTTTTGTTGCTCTTCCCTTCTCTGGCCGGCGCCCAGGAGCGCGAAGGAGCGGCGGCGGAGCTTTGGAAGATCTTTGATGACCACTGGGAATACCAGATGCGAACCAGTCCGACTTGGGCCTCGCAACTGGGGGATCGGCGCTACAACGACCAGTGGCCGGACGTCAGCATCGAAGCGATTGGCGAACGTCACGAGCAGGAAAAGGCCTTCGCGGAAAGGGCCCGCAAAATCGATCCTGACAGGCTCTCCGGCCAGGACCGCGTCAACCGCCAGCTCTTCATTGGGGACCTGGAAGACAGCATCGAAGGCTTCGAGTACAAGCGCTGGCTGGTTCCGCTCAATCAGCGGGGCGGCATCCAATCCAGCGACGGCCTGGTCGATTCTCTGCGCTTCGAGACCGAGAAAGACCTGACCGACTGGGTCGCCCGGCTGGAGACCTTCCCCGCCTACATGGACCAAACCATCGCACTCATGAAGGAAGGGCTCAAGATCGGCATGGTGCACCCCAAGATCATCATGCAGCGCATCCCTCCGCAGATTGAGGCCCATATCGTCGACGATCCCACTCAAAGCCGCTACTACATTCCCTTCAAGGACTTGCCCGAGAGCATTGGCAGCGAGAAGGGTGAGGCTTTGCGCCAGCGGGCCCGCCAGGCTATCGCCGAGAGAATCGTCCCGGCTTTTAAGAAGTTCCAGGCGTTCGTGACTGGCGAGTATCTCCCCGCTTGCTTCGACAAAGTGGGGGCCTGGCAGCTCCCCCGAGGGGAGGAGTTTTACGCCTACCGGGTGCGTTCTTACACCACCACCGACATGACCCCCCAGCAGGTGCACGAGATCGGGCTTAAGGAGGTGGCCCGCATCCGTGCCCAGATGGAAGCCATCATCGAGCAGGTGGACTTCGAAGGCACCTTTGATGAATTCCTAAACTTCCTGCGCACTGATCCGCAGTTCTACTACGAGGACCCCCAAGATCTTCTGGACGCCTACCGGGCCCTGAGCAAGCGCATCGATCCCGAACTGGTCAAACTCTTCGGACGCCTGCCGCGCACCCCTTACGGCGTGCTTCCCATCCCTGAAAACATCGCGCCCGATACAACCACCGCCTACTACAGCCAGCCCGCCGCCGACGGTTCGCGGGCCGGAACCTTCTACGTCAACCTCTACAAGCCTGAAGTGCGTCCCAAGTACGAGATGGAGGCTCTCAGCATCCACGAGGCCGTCCCCGGCCACCACCTGCAAATCGCCCTCGCCCAGGAATTGGGCGACCTGCCCCGTTTCCGCCGCTTTGGAGGTTATACGGCCTTTGTCGAAGGGTGGGCACTCTACTCCGAGAGCCTGGGCGAGGAAATGGGCTTTTATACCAATCCCTACTCCAAGTTCGGACAACTGACCTATGAGATGTGGCGGGCCGTCCGCTTGGTGGTCGATACCGGTATGCACTCCATGAAATGGCCCCGCCAGAAGGCCATCGACTTCTTCGCCGAAAACGCTGCTAAGACGAAAGCCGACATTGTCAACGAGATCGACCGCTATATCGCCTGGCCGGGACAGGCGCTGGCCTACAAAATCGGCGAACTCAAGATCAAAGAACTGCGCAAGCTGGCCGAGGACGAAATGGGCGAGGATTTCGACATCCGCGCCTTCCATGACCACGTCCTTTCGGCCGGCGCCATTCCGCTGGACTTGCTGGAGTCCTCCACCCGAACTTGGCTGGAGGAGCAGAAGCCATGAGTCTCCGGCCCAGGACAAGAGAGCAGCCCGAGGCGGGCTACGTCTACATCTGGGAATACCGGGTGCATCCGAAGTTTGTCAGCGAGTTTGAGCAGGCCTATGGCCCCAAGGGTCCCTGGGTCGAGCTCTTCAAGAGTGCCAAAGGCTACCTCAGCACCGAACTCCTCCGCGACCACCGCAGCGCCGACCGCTACCTGACCATCGACTCTTGGGATGCGGCCGAATCCTGGGAGACGTTCAGGAGCGAGAGGGCCTCAGAATTCGAAGCTATCGATGCTGAATGTGAGGTCTTCACGATTCGAGAACGCCAGATTGGCCGCTACCATCCGGTCGGCTAACTGCTTGCAGCAAAAAGAGTGGTTCCCTCTAAAGAGCCAACGGCGGGGAACGCTTGGGGCCATTTGACCCCCTCTTTCAAGGCTGAGTCAGTTCAAACCAGTAGAAGCCGTAGGGCCCCATCGTGAGCAGGTAGGGGAGCTCGCCGATCTTTGGGAAGGGATTCTGGCTGAAGCAGTCGATGGGCTGATACCCGTCGAATTTGCGCAGGTCTAGTTCCACGAATTGGCTGTAGCGGCTGAGGTTGTTGACCACTAACATGACCTGGTCGTTGTGGACGCAGAGATAGCTGACGACATGGTTGTTTTGCGGATGCAGGAAGTGGATGTCACCTCGGGCGAAGGCCGAGTATTGGCGGCGGATGCGGATGAGCCGCCGGATCCAGTTGAGGAAGGATGAGGGCTGTCGGGAAGCGGCCTCGACGTTGACTCCTTCATAGCTGTAAATAGGATCGGTGATGACCGGAAAATAAAGTTTGCTGGGGTCGGAACGCGAGAATCCGGCGTTGCGGTCGTCGTTCCACTGCATGGGCGTGCGGCACCCGAAGCGGTCGCTGAGGTAGATATTGTCGCCCATCCCGATCTCATCTCCGTAGTAGAGGATGGGCGATCCGGGCAAGGTCAGCAGCAGACTGTGAAGCAGTTCCACCGCCCGGCGGTTGTTTTCCATCAGCGGAAAGAGACGGCGGCGGATGCCCAGGTTGAGCTTCATGCGCGGATCTTTGGCGTACTCGTTCCACATATAGTCGCGCTCGTCGGCCGTCACCATCTCCAAAGACAGCTCATCGTGGTTGCGCAAAAAAGTGGCCCACTGGCAATCCTGGGGAATCTCGGGCAAGTTGACGATGATGTCCTCCACCGGCTGCCGGTCCTCTCGGCGAATGGCCATGAACATGCGCGGCATGATGGGGAAATTGAAGCACATGTGGAATTCGTCATTGTCGCCGAAGTACTCCACGACGTCGGCGGGCCACTGATTGGCTTCGGCCAGCAGGACCCGCCCCGGGAAGCGCTCGTCCACGTGAGCGCGCAGCCTTTTGCAGAACTCGTGCGTTTCGGGCAGGTTCTCGCAGTTGGTTCCCTCGCGCTCGAAAAGATAAGGAACGGCGTCGACGCGGAAGCCGTCCAGCCCCTTGGAGAGCCAGAAGTCGACCACCCTGAACATCTCTTCTTGGACCTTGGGATTGTCGTAGTTGAGGTCGGCCTGATGCGCGAAGAAACGGTGCCAGTAGTGCTTCTTGGCCTTGTGGTCGTAGGTCCAGTTGGAGACCTCGGTGTCGAGGAAGATGATGCGGGCGTCCGTGTAGCGGGAAGGATCGTCGCTCCACACGTAATAGTCGTGGAAGGGCGATTGGGGATCGCGCGACTTCTGAAACCACTCGTGTTCGATGCTGGTGTGGTTGACCACCAAGTCGGCGATCACCCTGAGTCCTCGGGCATGGGCCTCGTCCAAAAAGTTCTCGAAGTCCTCGACCGTGCCGTAGTCGGGGTGGATCTTGTAGTAGTCGGCGATGTCGTAGCCGTCGTCATCCAGGGGAGAGGCATAAAAAGGCAGCAGCCAGATACAAGTGACCCCCAGTTCCTTGATGTAGTCGAGCTTCTGCGCCAGTCCGGCGAAGTCGCCGATGCCGTCGGCATTGGAATCATGGAAGGCCCGCACGTGAACTTCGTAGAAAACCGCGTCCTTGTACCAATCATGCTGGGTGTGGTCGATCATGCTGTCGCTCATCCGGCGTATTGTAGGGGATATGCCGCCGCCATGTTAAGGAAGCGATTCCAGGACCAACCAAGCGGGGCTCTGCAAGCCCGCGAGCCGTCTCGGCATGCACTGCATTCTTGAAAACATAGAGATCCCTGAATGAGGACGATTCCTTCCTTGGGACTACTCTTCCGCCCTCTCGAGGTGGCCTTCTGTTCGTAAACCCGGCGGACAGGCAAACAGCCCCCAACGTGTTGCGGGATATGGCTCATCCCAGGCTGGGGACTATGACCCAGAACCGGTTCCGCCCACCTCGAGAGGCCCATGATTGCTGGGTTCGAGGAGTTGCACGCAAGTTGCTTTACCTTCCGCTGAGCGTTTGCGAAAGGAGAACAAGATGAATCCGAAAGCCACTGCACGCAGAGCTGTTCATCCGTCCATGGTTGATTTTGATCAGACTCCCTTCGTGGCCATCTGGGAAACCACACGAGCCTGCGACTTGGCCTGCCGGCATTGCCGGGCCGAGGCAATCCGCGATGCCTTGCCGGGCGAACTGAGTCCCGCCGAGGGACGCGCTTTGCTGCATGATCTGGCCGAGATGGGGACGCCGATCTGCGTCCTCTCGGGCGGTGATCCGGCCAAACGCGCCGATCTGCTCGACCTGGTGCGCTACGGAACACAGGCCGGCATGCGCATGGCCACCATACCGGCCGCTACGGAAAGGCTGAATCCCCGGCTGATCGAGGGACTGAAAGATGCCGGACTGGCTCAGATGGCTCTCAGCCTGGACGGTCCCTCGGCTGAGGTGCACGACACCTTCCGCAACACGCCAGGCACCTTCGAGCGCACACTGCAGGGAGCCCGCTGGGCCCGCCAAGCCGGACTTCCCTTGCAAATCAACACCACCTTGAGTGCCTATAACTATGACCACTTCGACGCCATCGCCGAGCTGGTCAACGAATTGGGAGTGGTTTTCTGGGAGGTCTTCTTCCTGGTCCCCATGGGTCGCGGACGCGATGTTGATCAACTCAACGGACAGGAGTACGAGGAGCTCTTTGCACGGCTGGCCAAGCTGGCTTCGCAAGTCGATTTCGTGGTCAAGATCACCGAGGCACCTCACTACCGCCGCTACCTGCTTCAGCACCGCCCGCATGCAGCTTCGGCGGGTCACCCGGGAGGCCGTCCGGGCGTGATGCACATGCCCGGCGGAACCATTCCACGCAACCTGCCCGACCGCATGAAGCGCGACTTCGGTCATGGAGGCGCCATCGGACTGGCTCCCCGTGGCGTGAATTCAGGCAACGGACATCTCTTCGTGGCCTACAACGGCGATGTCTTCCCCAGCGGATTCCTGCCCCGCAAGTGCGGCAACATCCGCCGCACGCCGCTGGCCCAGATTTACCGTGAGCACCGAGTCTTCCAAGAACTGCGCACGCCTTCCATGTTCAAGGGAAAATGCGGCATCTGCTCCTTTAAGAGAGTTTGCGGAGGGTCGCGTGCAAGGGCTTACGCGATGACTGGCGATTATCTGGCCGAGGAACCTTTCTGCGCCTATGATCCGCCCCGACAACAATCGGCGCCCAGGGCCGGACATCACGCACACGCTTAGCAAGGAGACCTGATGAGCCGCAGACAGCGCATTGCCATTGTGGGCGGAGGGATCTCAGGACTGGTCACCGCCTTCTACCTGCAACGTCGAGCTCAAGAGCGCGGACTGGACGTCGGCCTGACCCTGTTGGAGCAGTCTCATCGGCTGGGCGGCGTGATCCGCACCGAGCGGGAAAGCGGCTTCCTCCTGGAGGCTGGACCGGAGGGGTTTGCCTCCCACAAGCCCGCGGCTCTGAGCTTGGTTGAAGATCTGGGGCTGCAGGACCGGATCGTGGGCTCCAACGACCGCCTGCGCAAGACTTACCTCTACAGCCACGACCGCCTGCGCGAGTTCCCCGACGGCATGATGTTCCTGGCTCCCGTCCGCTTGGGACCCTTCTGGCGCACCGCCCCCCTCTCCCGGCGCGGACGCCTGCGGGCCCTGATGGAGCCTCTGGTGCGCCACAGCAAAGGCGATCCCAGCATCCAAGACTTCCTGAGCCGGCGCCTGGGCCCTGAATTCACCGACAAGCTGGCTCAGCCCATGGTTTCGGCCATCTACGGGGGGGACGCTGCGCGCCTCAGCGCCCCCTCCGCAATGGCCGACTTCTACCGCCTCGAGCAGCGCTTCGGATCGCTCTATCGCGGCATGCGATGGCTCAACAGCCTGCGCAAGAACCGGCCCGACCGCTCTTGCTATCTGTCCTTCGTAGACGGGATGCAGACCCTGGTGGACGAACTGGTGGGCCGCCTGGACCGAGCCGACATCAGGCTTGGACTGCGCGATCTGCGCCTGACCTCCTGGAACGGTAGGCTGACCATTCAGTCTGCCGACGGTTACCACGAGAACTTCGACTCCTTGGTGCTGACCACTCCGGCTTACGCTGGAGCCTCGATCCTGCGTCCGGTGCTGCCCGAGGCGCTTCCGCCGCTCAGAGAGATTCCCTACAGCTCCAGCCGTTTGGTCTACCTGGCCTACCGATGGACCGAATTCGCTCATCCTCAGGACGGCTTCGGCTTTATCGTCCATCCTGACCAAGAGGCGGCAGTGGACGCCTGCACCTGGGTCAACCGCAAGTTCGACGGGCGCTGCCCCTCCGATGCTGTGCTGATGAGGGTAGCCGTCCACGAGCGGCGGCAGCGGAACCTGCCCCAGGCCGACGAAGAGCTGGCACAGGCCGTCCATCAGGACCTGAGCCGCATCATGGGCTATAACTGCCAGCCGATCTTCCAGCGCGTCTACAACGTGCGCCGGGGAATGCCCCAGCTCACGGTGGGCCATGCCCGCCGCCTGGAACAACTGCGCCAGTCCCTGTCCGCTGTTCCCGGACTGCATGTGTGCGGAGCCTTTACCGGCGGCGTGGGCATTCCCGAGTGCATCCGGTCGGCCAAAGAGACGGCGCTCGGGGTGCGGCTTCAATCCTGACTAGCAGATATCGCATCGATAAGGCAAAATGGCTGCTACAGAGGAGGTGAGCCTTGCCATTTGCCGAGACGCTGCGCGATTCATTCCGCCAACTGCGCCGCCATCCCTTCTTCTCCGCCGGGGTCGCTCTCACGCTGGCATTGGGGATCGGCGTCAATGCCGTCATGTTCGGCATCGTTGACCGGGCTCTGCTCAGTCCGCCGATGCATATCTCAGATCCGCACCAAGTCAAGGTCCTCTACCGTCATCAGGTGAATCAAGGCCGTACCTCGGCCGGGGACGAACTGACTTATGGCAATTATCTGGCTCAACAAGATAACAGCGCCTTTGAGCGTGTGGCCATTCAAGTGGCTCGAGAGCCCCTTTCCGGCCACGGCGACTCGGCACGACGCCTGCAAGCCCGCTTGGTAAGCGCCTCTTTTTTTCCGACCTTGGGAGTGGAGCCCTATCGGGGACGCTTCTTCTCCCCTGAGGAGGACGCTGAGGACAGCGAGCCCGTGGTGGTCCTCAGCCATTCCATGTGGATGAGTGATTTCGCCGGCGATCCCGCGGTGCTGGGACGCAAGCTGGAGGTAGGCAGCCTGGAATATGCCGTCATCGGCATCACGCCTCCCGGATTCACCGGCTTTGAGCTGGCCCCCGTGGATGTGTGGCTGCCTTTCGGCCGCGCCATGCGGGGACTCGACTGGGAGCGCTGGTTGGATCCCGAGGCGCCCTGGAGCTGGGCCCAGACCGTGGTCCGGCTCAGGCCCGGCGTCTCGCTGCAGGCTGCTGAAGCCGAAGCCACTGCCATCCTCCGCCGGGCCGATGAGAGGCTTGCCCGTCCGCCTCGATCTCAGCAGCGTCGCATCTCGCTTCAACCTCTCACCCCGGCCCTGCGGGTGGACGCCCCTCCCGAAACCGAAGTGGCCTTCTGGCTGGCGGCGGTGTCGCTGCTGGTGCTGCTCATCGCCTGCGCCAACGTTGCCAATCTATTCCTGGTGCGCGGACTGCGGCGACGGCGCGAAATCGCCCTGCGCCTGACGCTGGGGATGGGACGCCTGCGGCTGCTGGGACAGATCCTCAGCGAGAGCCTCTTGATGGCCCTGCTGGGATGCGCGGCCGCTCTGGGACTGGCCTACTGGGCCGGGCACCTGACCCGCTCCCTGCTCTTCCCCCAAGTGGACTGGAGCCCCGGCCTGCTCAATCCGCGCCTGACTGTCTTCAGTCTGGCGTTGGCACTCTTGGCGGCTGTGCTGGCCTCGCTTCCCGCGGCTTTTCAGGCACGGGGCCGGGATTTGACGGAACCGCTCAAATCCTCCAGCGGAACGGCTTCGCCATCGCGCTCGCCTGCCCGCAGCTTGCTGCTGGTCGCCCAAACGGCGCTCTCGGTCCTGTTGCTGGCGGGCGCCGGACTCTTCCTCCACAGCCTGAGCCAAGTCGAAGCGCTCGACCTGGGATATCGCACCGACAACATCGTGCTGCTCACGCCCGAGTTGGAATCGGGTGTCGACCGCCTTAAGTCGGTTCCCCTCTTCCAGCAGGCTCTTGAGTTCCTTACCGCTCAGCCTGGCGTCGAGTCCGCGGCGGCAGCTTGGACGGTCCCCTTCGTGGGCGGCATCTCCTATCAGCTCACCTATCAGGACGGTTCCCCGCTGCCCCGTTTGCCCACCGGAGGTCCCTGGTCGGTGGCGGTCATGGGCGACTACTTTTCCACCATGGACGTCGAGATCCTGCGGGGACGCGCATTCAACCACAACGACCAGCGCAACGACGTGCCTCCTTCGATCATCGTCAGCCGCACCATGGCCGATGTCTTGTGGCCTCAGGAGGACCCGTTGGGACAATGCCTCAAGTTCCAAGGAACCGATTTCTGCGCCTACGTGGTGGGCGTGGCCCAGGACGTCACCCGCCGGGAATTCGCTGAAGGGCCTACCCTGCTCTTTTACATGAGCCTTGCGCAGGTAGCCCAAGGCTATCCTCCGCGCCACTTCTACGTCCGCACCCGACGACCGCCATCGGCTCCCGGTCCCCAAGACCTGGGCCGGCTGTTGCTGGGGATGGACTCCCGCTTCCGTTATGTCGAGGCCCGGACCTTCAGGCACTTGACGGCCCCCGAAAAACGGGCCTGGAACCTGGGCGCCACGCTTTTCACCCTCTTCGGACTCCTGGCGCTGGCAGTGGCCGCCGTGGGACTCTACAGCGTCCTGGCCTTCGAAGCCGCCCGGCGACGGCGCGAAATGAGCATCCGCAGCGCCTTAGGAGCCACCCTGCGTCACCTGGCCTGGCTCATGCTCTCCCGTTCGCTGCGTCTGTCCCTGGCCGGAATCGTCCTGGGCCTGACCTTGGCCGCCGTCCTGGCTCCGAACCTGAGCGACCTGCTCTTCAAGACCTCTCCCCACCAGCCCTTGGTCTACGCTATGACCGCCCTCGTGATTCTCTCCATCTCACTGCTGGCCTCCCTCCTCCCCACCTACCGCACCTCCAAGACCAACCCGTCCGCCACCCTGAAAGCCGAATGACCGCCATCCTAAAGGCCGAGTAGCCGACTCAAACCCCATTTAGGAGCTTCCCTGGGGTGCTGCTGGCCCGCTGGGGTCCAAACAGAGACGCGAGAATGAGCTTGCATTTGCCAAGGCTCCAAGAAGAGGGCAGAATCCTCGCAGGAGGAGGTTCGTCATGAAAGCTATTTCCAGGAAGTTCGCCTTTGCTCGCGTCGATTTGAGTCGGGTTGCCCGGTGGTCCATTGTTGGCATAGTGGTGCTTTTGACCGCGGCACCCCTCATGGCCGGCGAGGGCCTTACGGCTCAGGATGTCTTCGAATTAGAGTATGTCTCCGATCCTCAAATCTCGCCCGACGGCAGCCAGATCGTCTATGTGCGCCGCTGGGCCGACATCGAGAAGGACCGAAACTACTCCAACCTCTGGATGGTCGACTTCGGGGGCGGAACCCACCGTCCCCTGACCACGGGACGCTACAACGACCGCAGTCCCCGCTGGTCGCCCGACGGAGAACGTCTGGCCTTTGTTTCCGACCGCAGCGGTTCCCCGCAAATCCATCTACGCTACATGGACAGCGGACTGGTCAGCGTCCTGACCCATTTGCAGACGCCGCCCAGCAACCCGGTCTTTTCGCCCGACGGTTCACAGATTGCTTTCGTGGCCCTGGTCCCCTCCGACGGTCCCCGCATCGCCGACATGCCGTCGCCGCCGCAAGGCGCGGAATGGGCCGAACCGGCCAAGGTGGTGGACCGGCTCATCTACCGATTCGATGGCGCCGGCTACCTTCCCCGCGGCTACAACCACATCCACCTGGTACCTTCCCAAGGAGGTACGTCCCGCCAGCTCACCAGCGGGGACTTCCACCACGGCGGATTCGGCTTCAGCCCCAGCGACCCGGTGTGGACGCCCGACGGCAAGCACATCCTCTTCTCAGCCAACCGCCGCGACAACTGGGAATACGAGGTGCTGGAATCAGAGGTGTGGGAGGTGGCCGTGTCGGACGGCTCCATGCGGTCCCTGACCGACCGCAAGGGACCTGATCAAGCCCCGGCCATCTCACCCGACGGCTCCAGGATCGCCTACTTGGGATTCGACGACCGCTACCAGGGCTACCAGCTCACCCGCCTCTACGTCATGAACCGCGACGGCAGCGGCGCTGCGTTGGTTTCCCAGGCGCTTGACCGCGATGTCAGCTACCCGACCTGGACGTCAGAGGGAGACGGCATTTACTTCACCTACACTGAAGAGGGTGTCGTCAAATTGGCTCTGCTCCCGCTCGAGGGATCCCAGCCGGGGGCCATCGAGACGCTCTATTCCGACTTGGGCGGCGGACGTTCGGCCTATGCCGGCAGCGGGGGCTTCAGCCTCTCCTCCAACGGACGCATGGCCTTCACCCAAACCTTCCCCGACCGTCCGGGAGATGTGGCCGCGGGCCAAGCTTCGGGCGGATCAGCCCGACTCCTCACCGGCGTCAACGACGATCTCCTCTCCCAGCGCACCCTGGGCCAAGTCGAGGAGCTGTGGTGGGAATCATCCCACGACCAGCGCAAGATCCAAGGCTGGATCATCAAGCCGCCCGACTTCGACCCCAACAAGAAATACCCCATGGTGTTGGAAATCCACGGCGGGCCCTTCGCCGCCTATGGTCCCCGCTTCGACTTGGAAAAGCAGGTGTTGGCGGGCAAGGGATATGTGGTACTCTACGCCCATCCGCGGGGCAGCACCAGCTACGGCGAGGAATTCGGCAACCTCATCCATCACGCCTATCCTGGCGACGATTTCTACGACCTTGACTCAGGCGTGGACGCCGTCATCGAGCAGGGCTACGTCGATCCTGAAAACGTCTTCGTAGGGGGAGGCAGCGGAGGCGGCGTCCTTACCTGCTGGATGATCGGCCGCTCCCAGCGCTTCCGGGCAGCCGTATCCTACTATCCGGTCATCAACTGGTATAGCTGGGTGCTAAGCGCCGACATCTCTTCCTTCGGAGTCAAGTACTGGTTCCCCGGCCTGCCCTGGGATCATCCTGAGCATTACGAGAGCCGCTCCCTGCTCTCGGTGGTGAAAAACGTCACCACGCCGACGATGGTCATCACCGGCGAACACGACTGGCGCACGCCCATGTCGGAATCGGAGCAGTACTACACAGCCCTCAAGCTGCTCAAAGTCGAGTCGGTGCTGGTACGGGTCCCGGGCGAGTCCCACGGCATCGCCGGACGCCCCAGCCACCACCTCTCGAAAATGCTTCACAT
>DATIPO010000058.1:0-146648 GCA_035471925.1 Acidobacteriota bacterium | reverse complement strand
CCGACGGCTCCTCCGGCCAGGGAGAGAAAGAGGCTCTCGCTGAGCAGTTGGCGCAGGATGCGCAGGCGTCCGGCGCCCATGGCCCGGCGCACCGCGAACTCACGCTGGCGTTCGTATCCCCGGGCCAGCAGCAGGTTGGCGATGTTGGCGCAGGCGATCAGCAGCACGAAGATCAAAGCCGCCTGCAGGAGTCCCATGAGCAGGCGGTTCTGGTCGTCGGGGATGCGCTCCTGAAAGCGTTCCAGGACGGCCGAGTGTCCGCGCGTGACGTCGGGATATTCCTCCACCAGACGGTGCGAGATGGTCTCGATTTCGGCGCGGGCCTGCTCCAATTCCACTCCCGGCGCCAGCCGTCCCAGCACCAGCAGGCTTCGGTTGCCGCGCGAGGCTTGGTCCTTGTCCAGCGGCAGGGGGATCCACAGCTTGGCCCCGGGCGTCAGGATCTCAAAGTCTGGGGGCATGACTCCCAGGATCGTGTAAGGCTCGGAATTGAGCTGCAGGGTCTCGCCCAGGACAGAAGGGTCGGCTCCCAGCCGTTCTTCCCAGAAGCGGTAGTGCAGCACCACCACCTTGCGGTGCTCTTCCCCAGGCTCGAAGGTGCGGCCCATCAGAGGCTCCACGCCCAAGACCTGAAACATGCCGTCGGTCAAGCGCTCGCCCAGCAGGGGCTCGGGACGTTCACCCCGCGTCCAGTTGATTTGCATTCCGCGGAAACCTTCCAACAACTGCAAGCTGCGGGCGCGCTCGCGGTAGTCGAGCAGTTCGGCCTCCGACAGGGGGGTGAAATTGGAGGGCGGCAATTCGCCTTCCCGGTCCAGCCAAAGCAGCATCAGGTTGTGGGGGTCATCGAAAGGCAGAGGACGGAAGAGCAGACCGTTGGTGAGACTGAAGACGATGCCGTTGCCGGAGATGGCCAGGGCCAGCGAGACCACGGCCAGTCCGGTGATCAGCCAGTGTTTTGTCAGGGTCCGCATGGCGAAGCGGATATCTTGGAGCAGCGATGACATGGCGGGTCCTCCTTGCCTTTCCTCTCAACAGCGGCCGGCCCTCCATTCGCCGAGAGAACATAAGGCAGACGCCCCTGCAGGCGGAAATCGACTCGAGACGAATTGGGCGGCCAACTTGCGGCCCTGTTGTTCTCCCGATAACGCACAGTCTACGGCACAGAGGCAGGACTTATTCAGGGAAATTCCGCCAGCGGCGGCCGTCGATCGGCGAACGGTTCCCCAGCCGGGGTCAGCGCCCTAGATCGCAAGATCTGCAGGGAGCACGGAGCCGGAGCGCCATCTTTCACTCCGAGCGCAGGGAGTGGATGGGGTCGAAGCCGGCGGCCCTTCGAGCGGGCAAGTAGCAGGCGGCCGCGGCGACTGCGGCCAAGACCAGGGCAACGCCTACGAGGCCTCCGGCATCGGCCTTGGCCATGCCCGCCAGTGCGCTGGAGATTCCATAGTAGACGAGTACCACTCCCGGGGCGGCCAGCACCAGTCCTATGACGGTCAGGGTCAGGCCTTGCCGGGTGATAAGACCCAGGATGCGGCCCTTTCCCGCACCCAGCGCCATGCGGACGCCGATCTCGTGGCGTCGCTGCACCACCGAGTAGGCCAGCACGCCGTAGATGCCCACGGCGGCCAAAGCCAGAGCCACGATGCCGAAGCCGCCCATGATGAGGGAGATCACATTGGCGATGGTCAAGAACTGTGCGGCGAAGGCGTCCAGGCTGAGCATGCTTCCGATGGAGGCGTCGCGGTCCAGCGACTCGACGTGGCTGCGGACGCCCTGGCCCAGGCCCGCAGTCCTTCCTTCGGTCCTCAGCATGAAGGCCATGCTGCGTCGTGCCTGTTGGGCCGCCGGAAGGTAGATGGCGGGCTGTCCGCCCGTTCCGCTTTGCATGATGCTGTGCAGGACGTTGTCGACCACGCCCACGATCTGCCGTTCCCCTCCCGCCACCTTGATTTGGGTTCCAATGGCTTGGCGCCCTTGGAACCAGCGCTCGGCCAGCGCCCGGCTGACCAGGGCCACGGGCTGGCTTTCAGCCCGGTCTGTTTCCTGCAGCGCGCGGCCCGAAAGCAGGGGGACGCCCAAGGTCTCGAAGTAGCTGGGAAGCACCGTGACGGTGATGGCGCTGGGCGGCGGCTCTCCTTCGGGGAGGCTCAATTCGGGAGTCGTGAAGGGCACTCCCGGAACAAAGAAGCTGCGGGGCAAGGTGCTGGAGGCGGTGACGCCCTGCACGCCGGGCAGCCGCGAAAAGCCTTGAGCCGCCTCTTGAAAGAAGCGCGTCGCGCCCTCCTGCTCGTAGCGGTCGGGCGGCAGAGTGACCCTCACGGTCAGCAGTTGGGAGGTGTCGAAGCCGCTGTCGCGGTTCTGAATGGCGTTGAAGCCTTGCACCAGCATTACGGCTCCCGCCAGCAGGACGGCGGAGAGGGTGATTTCGGCCACCACCAATCCCTTGCTCAACAGCCGCCGCCGGCTGCCGGCCGAGGCTCCGTGGCCCCCTTCGCGCAGGGTTTCCGACAGGCTGACCTTGGAGCCCTGGAGTGCCGGGGCGGTTCCGAAGAAAAGGCCGGCGGCCAGGGTCACGCCCACGGTGTAGAGGAGGACGTTGGCGTCCAGCACGGGCGCCATGAAGGAGGGCATCATGGGCGCCATGGCGGCATGCATGAAGTGGATGCCGACGTAGGCCACGGCCAGTCCGACGGCCCCTGAGGCCAGCGAGAGGAAGAGGCTTTCGCTGAAGAGCTGGCGCAAGATGCGCAACCGTCCCGCACCCAGGGCCCGACGCACGGCGAACTCCCGCTGGCGTTCGGATCCGCGGGCCAGCAGCAGGTTGGCGACGTTGGCGCAGGCGATCAGCAGCACGAAGAGAAGAGCGGCCTGCAGCATGCCCATGAGCAGCCGGTTCTGGGCGTCGGGAAAACGGTCCTGATAAGGTTCGAGGACGGCCGAGTGGCCGCGGTTGGAGTCGGGATATGCCTCTTTCAGGTCTGCGGATATGATGTCGATCTCGGCCCTGGCTTGCTCCAGTGTGACATCTGGGGCCAGACGTCCCAGCACCATCAGGTTGCGGCTGCGGCGTGCCTCAGGATCGAGCTTCAGGGGCAGCCACAGCTTGACGCCTGGAGTGAAGATCTCGAAGTCAGGCGGCATCACGCCCAAGATGGTGTAGGGCTCGGAATTCAGGTCGAGGGTGTCGCCCACCACAGAAGGATCGGCTCCCAGCCGCTCTTGCCAGAATCGGTAGTGGAGCAGGACCACCTTCTCCCCCGCATCGCCGGGCTGAATGGCGCGTCCGTGCAAGGGGTTGCCTCCCAGGACCTGGAAGAGGCCGTCGGTGACGAGTTCGGCGGCCAGCGGTTGAGGGCTTTCGCCCTGCGTCCAGTTGATGCGCCCGTTGCGGCGGCCGTCCAATAGGGCCAGCGAGCGCGTGCGTTCCCGGTAGTCGAGCAGCTCGGCCTCAGAAAGGAGAGTGAAGTTGGCCGGAGGCGCCTGGCTTTCCTGATTGAGCCAGAGCAGCATCAGGCTGCCGGGCTCAGCGAAGGGCAGGGGACGAAAGAGCAGTCCGTTGGTGAGGCTGAAGACGATGCTGTTTCCGGCAATCGCGAGGGCCAGAGAGGCCACGGCCAGAGCCGTGATCATCCAGCCCTTCCTGAGCGTCCGCACCGCGAAGCGGACATCTTGCACTAAGGTCGACATAGCAGGTCCTCCTCCTCCTACTGTGGTCCCTCAAGGCCATTGAGAGTTCTCCTCGATTGCTCATTTTAGAAAGGAAGACCGAAATCAGCAATGCCTGCCCGGCTGGGGACTCCCAGAAAAAGACGCCCCAGCGGGACCGAAAGCAAGGGTTGAACTACACATCGAGGACGTCGAGGGTAGGCCAGGATTCTCCCAGCACGGCGGCCGCATCGCCGCCCAGCCAGTTCTCCAGAACGGTGGCGTAGACGCCACGGAAGTCCTGGGTGAACTTCATGTCGCCGATTTGATCGAGATCACCGGGCGCCAGGCTGGGATGCTGGCCGTGGAATCCGCCGATGACCCGTCCGCCCAGCAGGAACATCTGGTTGGCCGTGCCGTGATCGGTGCCGTCGCTGGCGTTTTCGAAGAGCCGCCGTCCGAACTCGCTGAAGGACATCACCAGGACGTCCTGATCGAATCCCAGTTGCTGCATGTCCTGCCAGAAGGCCGCCAAACCCTGAGACACCGTTTGCAGCAGCGTGGTGTGGACGCCTTGCAGCGGATTGCCGTTGGTCTGCTCGGCGTGGGTGTCGAATCCGCCGATGGTGACGTAGTAGACGCTGACGCCCAGATCGGCGGCCATCACCCGGGCCACGGTGCGCAGGTTCTCGGCGAAGGCCGTATCGGGATACTCCACGGTGCTGCTGTAGCTGTCATCACCTTCCAACAATTCGATGGAGGCCAGGGTGGCGTCCAGCGCCGTTCGTCCCACGAACTCCTGCAGCCCGAAGCGGTTTTGAGGTTGGGAAAGCACCTGCTGGAAGGCGGCGTTGATATTGCTGCCGTCCGGGTAGGGGGCGTTCATGCCGTCGCCCGGAGTGAAGTCGGTGTCGAGCTGGAAGGTCTCGATGCTCTGGATGGCGGGCGAAGCCCCTTGCGACGAGATCATGGCCTTGGGAACGCCGCCTCCGATGGCCAGCGCGTCCAATGTGGACTGACTGTCCAAGTCGTCCAGATGCTTGGCCAGCCATCCGTCCTTGGCCACGACTTCGGGGGCGGCCGTGTGCCAGATGTCGGAGGAGCGGAAGTGAGAGCGGTTGGGGTTGGGATAGCCGACTCCGTGGACGGCCGCCAGCACTCCTTGATCCCACAGGTCGCGCAGGTCGGTCATGGCGGGATGCATGCCGTAAGTGCCGTCGATGTCGAGCACGTCGGCCGAGGGGATGCCTAAAAGTGGCCGCTGAGCCCGGTAGAAGTCGTTGGTGTAGGGAATGATGGTGTTGAGTCCGTCGTTGCCTCCGGCCAGTTCCACTACGAGCAGTTTGCGTCCGGCCGCAGTAGCCGCCTGGGTGATGCCCTGGGCTTTGGCGGCTTTAATGGAGTTGACCAGAAAGGTGGGGGCGCACAGCGCCGAGGAGAGAAAAGTCAGATTCTTGAGAAAGTCTCGCCGTTTCATGTTCGCGCCTTCCTTAGTTGAGCTGATAGGCCGGGAGCAGGGTGACCAAGTAGGCCAGTCCCCGCACCTTCTTGTCCACCGTCACCGGATTGTCGATGTCGAAGGTGCCGATGGTGCCATCGTCGAGCCGCCTCAAGTAGTCCTCCAGGACGATGCGTTCGTCCATGGTGGCGTCCCCGGCCAGCAGGCGGTCGACGAAGTGCTCGACCACCTCTTCTTCGCTGCTCAGCCCGAACTGTCCGATCATGCCGTTCAGGTCGGCGCCGTTGACCATGCGCACCACGTCGGTTCCCCGCGTCCGCACGGGGACGGTTCCCCGGATGGAGAGCATGTCGTTGTAGTAGTTGTAGCGGAAGAGCAAGGTCGAAGTGTTGACCCATCCCACCCCGCTGGTCCATCCGCCCACGTCGGGAGGCGCGAAGAGGATCTGGTTCATCTGAAAAA
Organism: Acidobacteriota bacterium; assembly: GCA_035471925.1. Classification (GTDB taxonomy): domain Bacteria; phylum Acidobacteriota; class UBA6911; order RPQK01; family DATIPO01; genus JANQFM01. The sequence continues at coordinate 141,079 of DATIPO010000058.1, read as the reverse complement.
TGAAGAAAGGCAGGAACTGGGGATCGTTCAGCCCCATCTCGCGGGCGAATCCCACGCCGGCTTCCACGGGGGCTTTCATGAGCGCCCGGTAAGCCTTGGACGAGAAGAATTCGGGATGGCGGAAGATGGCCCGCATCAGCGGCTTGATTTCATAACCGCTCTCGCGGAAGACGCGGCCCAGTTGACGCACCAGCCCCGGCTCGGGATCGGGATAGACGAAGAACTCCCACAGCTTGCCGGCGATGAACTCGGCGGTCACCTCTTGCTGGAAGATGATGTCGATGATGTCGTCGCCGTCCCAATTGCCGGTTTGTCCCAGGAAGGTCTTCTCCCCATCATCGTGCACCAGGGGGATGAAGGCGAAATCGTAGTCGAACTCCTCGTCGGGGGCGCGGAAGACGTTGAAGGTCCAGCCGGTAAAGGCCCGGGCTGCTTCCTGAATGTCTTCTTCGCTGTACTGGTCGACGCCCATGGTGAAGAGTTCCAGCAGTTCTCGGGCCCAGTTCTCGTTGGGCTCCTCGCGGATGTTGCGGAAGTTGTCCAACCAGATGAGCATGGCCGGATCACGGGCCATATCGTGCACCAGGTCCTTGAAATTCCCCAGCGCATGCAAGCGCAAGGTGTCTTGCTGGATGAGGATCAAGGGACGTCCGGTGGAGGGCTTGACCTGGATCACCTCTTGCACCGATGTGGCGAAGTGGTCGTGCCAGAAATAGGTCATCTTCTCCTCCAACTGGCGCCGGCTGTGGATCATGCGGTAGAGCCACCAGCGGTTCAACTCCAGCGGATCGGCGAAGTAGATTTCGTCGTTGGGGGCCAAGCGGATCAGTTGGTATTGCTGGGCCTCGAGACCTTCCAGCATGGCCGTATCGTCAACCAATTCAGGATTGAGCAACTCGTCCAGGGTAGTCTGGAATCCCTGGTCGACAAGGCGGTCGATTTCCGCGGGTGAAGCTGAGAAGCCGGCCCGGCGCATGAGGTGGGCGGCATTGGCCCGGTTCCACTGGACCCCGGAGGCCCGGTCGGGCGGGGACGGCCGGCTGATGACCGGTCCCTGGGCCGCCGCTGGAAGTCCGCCTGTTGCGAGCAGGAGGACGATCAGGAGCAGGCGTTTCATGGTTGCTCGCCTTTCAAGAAGTTGGTTTCGGGCTTAGATGCTTCTCCTTACGGACGTATCGGCCCTGTGTTTCAGTTCAATAGGCGGAGCTGGACCGAAAAGCGTATTTTTTCGCTTTTAGCAGGCAGGCTACTTTTCGACTTTCAAGCCGTTGTCGACGGAGAAAACGCCGTCCACGCTCTTGGCCTGGATCTCGGCGATCTTGGAATCCTGACGGTTGTTGACGACCCCCAGGAGCGTCACGTGTCCCCGTTCCACGATGATGTGGATGGCGTGGTGGCCCAGATGAAACTGCCCGGTCTTGACCAACTCGGTGGCTGTCCGTCCCCGCGGCGAAGGCGGGATGTTGACGGATCCGCCTCCAGGCAGGTATTTGCGCAGTTGAGGGTGCCCATAAACGGCCGAATAGACGGCGATGCGGATGCGGTCGTCGACGGTGGACACCGGCAGCACCTGGATCTCGTTGTTGACCGACTCCACGCCTTCGACTCTCTTAGCCGCCTCTTCCGCTTCACGGCGCAAGGTCGGCTCTCGCACCATCCCCGACAAGTAGACAGTGCCGCCCTGCACGGAAAAGTGAATCCAGTCAAAAGCGCCAAAACCCGTCAACCTCCGAAGCTCTTTCTGAACCTCTTGCTCAAGAGGCGTGGTCTGAGCCCACACGGGGCCTGTCATCACGGCAATGATTGCCAGCGCTGTCACAACTCTTCTCAACATGGCGGGACCATCCTTTCCTATCCTTCGATCTATAGCGTGTCTAGTCCTAAAGACGCCCCAATGGCCCTGAAGTTACGCCGTTCCGAAGCGAAGGCTACTCGGTGGCCGATATATCGGTGTGCCGGTAAAGCTCTGCCAATGCGCACAGTGCCCCCAGGCTCTCGGCGGCCTGAGGCAACTCTCTACATCCTAGCTCAGGCGGCATCAGCCTGCAGCAGCCGGGGATTTCGGATCAGCCTGGCGGGACGCCCGGCATTGATCCATCGGGGGGCAGTGGACTAGACTGCTTATCAGTGTTGGACCTTGAACAACCCCGAGCGGGAGAGCGTAAGGTGGAGCGATATGTTTGATGCAACGCGTTTGTTGGGCGGACTGGTGAAATCGCAACTCGGAGGAGGGCGGCGGCGCCGTCGCCGGAGACGCAGGAGGCGGCGCAGTTCGGGTCTGGGATCGATGCTGGGCAGTGGAGCGACCACGGCCATTGGCATGGGAGCTCTGGGAGTGGGCATTGCCGCTTTTGAACACTTCACGCAAGGCAAGAAGAAGCAAGGCGGATCCTCCCCGCCGCCAGCCCCGGGAGCCGGCGGATCTCCTCCCCCGGGTGCGCCGCCAGCGCAGGCGCCCGGATCGAGCGCTCCTCCGCCACCCCCTCCCGCCGCTGCCGGAGGACCCCCTGGAACGCCTCCCGCTCCAGCCTCGCCTCAAGCAGAGCAGGAAGAGGCGCTGCTGCTCATCCGGGCCATGATCGCGGCTGCCGCAGCCGACGGCGAGATCGACGATGAGGAACGGGGCGCCATCATGCTCAAGCTGCGCCAGAGCGGCTTCGGCAAGGAGGAGCGCGACTATGTGCGCGGGCAGATGAAAGATCCTCTGAGCCTTCAAGATCTGCTGGATGAGGTGTCCAAGCTCTCCGATTCCGAGAAGATCAAGCCTCAGGTTTACGCCGCCTCGCTGTTGGCCATCGAAGTCGACACCGACCAGGAGCGCGACTACCTCAAGCAGTTGGCCGAAAAGCTGGCTCTTGACGACGAGGTGCGCCAAGGGATCGAAGACAGCCTGGGCGTCCAGATCGACTGACCAGATGAGATCACTTCAACCAACGAGAAGGGGTCGAACCCCTCAATGCGTAGAGTAAGGAGCGAGTATGTCCCAATGGTATCTCAGCTATGACGGAAACCAAGAAGGTCCCTACGACCAGAAGCAGGCTATGGAGAGAGCTCAAGCCAACCCCAACGGGCATGCCTGGAAGGATGGAATGGGCGAATGGAAGCCCATCAGCCAAGTGCCTGAACTGCAAGGAGGCGCCACGTCCAATCCGGCGCCGCCGGTTCGGGTAGGAGCTGCCGACGAGATCGACTACGAGGTCAGAGGCACCGAAATGCAGTTCGTGGAGGTCGAGCTTGATCCCGGCGAGAGCGCCGTGGCTGAAGCGGGCTCCATGATGTACAAAGACAACGACATCGTCATGAACACGGTTTTCGGCGACGGTTCCCACAAGGCCGAGAGCGGCGGCTTCATGGACAAGCTGCTGGGGGCCGGAAAGCGCCTGATCACGGGTGAGAGCCTCTTCATCACGGTCTTCACCCACCAAGGATCGGGAAAGGCCAAGGTGGCCTTCGCCGCGCCCTACCCGGGCAACATCCTGCCCATTGCTTTGCCCCAGGTCAACGGCACCCTGATTTGCCAGAAAGACAGCTTCCTGTGCGCCGCCAAGGGTGTTCAGATCGGCATTTTCTTCCAGAAGAAGATCCTCACCGGGCTCTTCGGCGGGGAAGGCTTCATCATGCAGAAGCTGGAGGGAGATGGGCTGTGCTTTGTGCACGCCGGCGGAACGCTGGTGGAGCGCCAGCTCAAACCCAATGAAACCCTGCATGTCGATACCGGCTGCATCGTGGCCTTTGAAGAGACCGTCGATTTCGACATCCAGCAAGTTGGAGGCGTCAAGTCGATGATCTTCGGCGGCGAGGGCATCGTCTTCGCTCGCCTGCGCGGCCCCGGGCACGTGTGGATGCAGTCGCTGCCTTTCTCGCGCCTGGCCGGACGTATGCTGGCCGCCGCTCCCCAGCGGGGCGGAACGCGCAAGGGCGAAGGTTCCGTGTTGGGCGGGCTGGGAGACATTCTTGCCGGCGACAACTTCTAACGCCCCTTGTCGCCCTCCGCTAGGGCCGCCTCGGTGGCCCTAGAGGGCGCCTTCGGCCATGGCGGCCATGATCGCCAGACCGACAACGCTGACCACGAAGAACAAGGGGATGCCGAATCCCAGGACCACGAAGAGGGCTACTTTCCAGCCAGGGATTTCACGGTGCTCGGTGTCGATCGCCAGTGCGCGGTCCCATTTGGCGTCGCCGTGTTCCTTGAGGTGGAAGTAGGACCAGATCAGGGTCCCCAGAGCCAGGATGTGGATTCCCAGGCCCACGCCCAGGACCGACACCCATCCCATGCGGCGCAATCCTTTGCCGAAACTGATCTTGCCGCCGTCTCGGTCGCGGACGCGCACATTGAGCAGCCACTTGCCGGGCGTCCAGCCCCAAGTGGAGAGCAGGCCCGCCTCCACAACCGACCAAGCAAACAGGAAAACGATTCCCAGCAGGATGTTGGACTCGCTCACCGCCGGCGGCAGGAAGAGCCCGGCCGCGAAGCCCACGAAAAGGCCCGCGGTGGTGAAGTCGAACCAGCGCGCGAAGTAGCGTACCCAAGGCCGGATCTGGGCTCCGGTGGCCCAGTTGTCGGTCTCGAATCCTTCGTCGCGTTCCCAGGAATCGTTGAGGGTGCCGTCGAGGACGGCAGCCCCCGCCGAGGCCTGGACGGTTCCACCGTTGACCGTGCCTCCGTTGACGGTTCCGCCGTTGACCGCGCCGCCGCTTCCCGGGGCGGGAGGGGGCATCGACTTGGGGCGGACGACTTCCGGAGTCTCGAAGAAGTCCACCTCGCTGGCCGGCCTCCACTCGGCCCGGAATTGGTCGGGACGCACCAAGGCATTGCCGGGAAGGGAACCGTTGTCGAAAAGATCCTGCAGCTCCTGGGCCTCCACCGGGCCCTGGCGCCGCTTGTTTTTGAAATAGAACCACTGGGATGCGCCCGAAGGAGCGCCTTCTCCCTGCGGAGGGGTGATGCTTAGTTCAGCCATACCCGGCTTATCGGCATTCCGCCTCAGGACTTGAGGCTGTTTTCCCTGTTGTGACAGCCGTCACCAAGGCGGGCCGCCTTGCCCCCGCGAGAGCGGTCGTATACCGTTGGATCAGGCTCAAACGCTTCCCCCTTGGAGGAACCATCCCATGAAACGACCTTTGATTCGCTTCTTCGTCGCGACCTGCCTGCTGAGCGCCTTCAGCTTCGTGGCGGCCGCTCAGGAAATGGGCGCCCAGGATCAAGAGATCCAGCGCCTCAAGCTGGAAACCTACCTCGATTTTGAACGGGTCTCCAACCCCCGTATTTCGCCTGACGGAAAGCAGGTCCTCTACACCCGCCGCTGGGTCAACAAGATGGAGGACAAGTGGGAGTCGGAAGTCTGGATCATGAAGACCGACGGCTCCTATAACCGCTTTCTGGTCAAGGGATCGGACGCCCAGTGGTCGCCGTCGGGAGACCGCATCCTCTTTACCGCTCCCGGCGAGCCCAAAGGCAACCAGATCTTCGTCCGCTGGATGGACGCCGAGGGCGCCGTCAGCCAAGTGACGCGGCTGACCCAGTCGCCCTCCGATCCCACGTGGGCCCCGGACGGCAAGTCGATCGCCTTCACCATGTTCGTGGACGCGCCCAACAAGGACTGGAACATCGATCTGCCCCGTCCTCCAAAAGGGGCCGACTGGACCCCCTCTCCCAAGATCGTGGAACGCCTGCGCTGGCGCCGCGACCGGGTGGGCGACCTGCCCGACGGACACCGCCACATCTTCACCGTTCCGGCCGAAGGCGGCACGCCTCGACAAATCACTTCCGGTGATTGGGATCACGACGGAATCGAGTTCACCCCCGACGGCAACTTCATCCTCTTCGACGGTCTGCGGGTTGAAAATGCCGAACTGGCCTATCGCGAGTCGGAAATCTACAAGGTCGAGGTAGCTAGCGGAGAGATCACCCAACTGACCACCCGCAAAGGACCCGACGGCAATCCCCTGGTCTCTCCGGACGGCCGCAAAGTGGCCTACCTGGGACGCGACTGGACCGACGACCCCTACTTGGTGCCTCAGATCTACGTGATGGGGATCGACGGCTCCCATCCCCGCCTCATTTCGGGAGGCTTCGACCGGCGTCCCGGGGACCTGACCTGGGCCGCGGACGGCAGCGGACTCTACTTCACCTCCCGCAGCGAAGGCAGGGCCAACGTCCGGTTTCTCTCCGCCGAGGGAGGCTCGTCCAAAGTCGTCACCCAGGGCGAGCATCTGATCTCGCTCGACGCGGTCGCACCGGGCGGACTGGCGGTGGGCACCCGCAGCGCGCCTCATGATCCCGCCGACATCGTGGCCTTCAATCTGAAGGACGCTTCCCAGATCCGGCGTCTGACCCGGGTCAATGACGACATCCTCAACGGCATAACCCTCGGCCAAGTCAACGAAATCGTCTACGAGTCGTCCGACGGACTGGAGATCCAGGGCTGGTACATCACGCCTCCCGGCTTTGATCCCTCGCGCCGGTACAAGATGATCCTCCAGATCCACGGCGGTCCTCACGGCATGTATGGGGTGGGATTCAACTTCGGCTGGCAGGAGCACGCCGCCAACGACTACGTCGTGCTATACACCAATCCCCGCGGCAGTTCGGGATACGGCACGGAGTTCGCCAATAAGATCAAGTACGCTTATCCCAGCAAGGATTACGATGACCTGATGGCGGGCGTGGACGCCCTGATTGCCAAGGGCTTCATCGACGAGCAGAACATGTACGTGACCGGATGCAGCGGAGGCGGCGTCCTCACCGCCTGGGTTGTGGGACACACCGACCGCTTCGCGGCGGCGTCCTCCAATTGCCCGGTCATCGACTGGGTCAGCTTCGTGGGAACCACCGACGGCAACCTCTACTGGTACAAGAACTTCGCCAAGTTCCCCTGGGAGGACGCCTCCGAACACCTGCGCCGCTCGCCCCTGACCTACGTGGGCAACGTCAAGACACCCACCATGCTCATGACGGGCGTCAAAGACCTGCGCACCCCCATCGCCCAGACCGAGGAGTTTTACCACGCCCTCAAGATGCTGGGAGTGCCCACGGCCATGATCCGATTCAATGACGAGTGGCACGGCACTGGACGCAATCCCAGCAACTTCATGCGCACTCAGCTCTACCTGCGCCACTGGTTCGAGAGGCATTCCCGCAGTCCCTCTCCCGAGCCTGCCGATACCACCGGTGGCGGGGATTAGCCCGCCTCTCTCCTTGGCGCGGACCTGGGCCGCAAATCTGCACAGCCGCTTCCGGCGATGTTCGCTGGAAGCGGCTGCATTGATTGAGTGAGGCGCCCTGTCCAAGGCGTTATTCCAGGAGATGTCTCCTTCCAGCGGGTGCGGTTTGCCCTTGGAGCCGTTTTCGCAGCAGGGATGCAGTTCCTTTCGGCCTCCAGCCGCGACCGTCTCGCGGCCCCTGCCCCTAGCAGGGGCCTAGGTCGGACTGCTGCCTCCTGAAGTCCCTTTGGCTATACTCGCCCCATGCACGAGATCTTGCAGGGCCTGGACCCCGGCAGCACCGTCCTCGATTTGGGTTGCGGCGGGGGCAGTTTCACGGGTTGCCCCGGCAGGATTCTCCGCATCGACCGCGAACTCCCCGAAGAACGTTTTCAGGGCAGCTTCGCCCAAGCCGATGCCGCCCGCCTTCCCCTAGCCGACGCTTCCCTTGACGCTCTCGTCAGCAACCACAGCTTGGAGCACTTCGACCACCTCGACCAAGCCCTCGACGAGATGGGCCGCACCCTGAAGCCGGACGCCGCGCTCTTCGTGGCCGTCCCCGACGCTTCCACCTTCACCGACCGGCTCTACCGCTGGCTGGCCCGCGGCGGAGGCCACCTCAACGCCTTCACCGATTCATCAGATCTAGCCCGCCTCATCGAGAAGCTCACAGGACTCCCTCACCGCGCCACACGTCCTCTCTTCTCTTCTCTCAGTTTCCTCAACCGTGCCAACCACCCCTCCAAGCCGCCGCGCAAGCTCATGCTCCTAGGGGGAGGCTCGCAGTGGTCGCTGCGCCTCTACACCTTGCTCTCGCGCAGCCTCGACCGTCTCTTGGGCACCCGCCTCAGCTTTTACGGGTGGGCTCTCTACTTCGGCAACATTCCCCACCCCATCGACACCAGGGGCTGGATCAACGTCTGCATCCGCTGCGGATCGGCCGCACCCTCGGGACAATTGAAGTCCTCGGGGCTGGTCTACCGGCGTCGGGGATTGAATGTATTCCAATGCCCGGTTTGTTCGACTTGGAATCACTTCTTTAACGACAGGCCTGTCGCCCATATCCGCCGGTTGCGGGGAGAGGATGATTAAAATCCGATTTGTGCCGACTCACGGGAGTGTGCTCTTGGGCGGCGCGCCCGGCACTCCTGCTTCTTGGGCTCGCCAAGCGCACGCTGTCGGGCTCTCTCAACTTCGTCTGGATGATCGAGGGCATTGAATAAGAGCCTGCTGCGGTTCGTTCTATCCAGTTGAACTGCCATACTGGAATGGGAGCTGAATCATGAACGAGCCTCTTCCTCACCGAGAACGCGATGCCCGCACTTGGGCAGCGTTCTGCCACTTGGCGGCTTTCGCCGCCCTCGTCGTCCCAATGGGACACATCATCGGCCCCCTGGTGATCTGGCTGGTCAAACGTCACGAACACCCCTATATCGACGAGCAGGGACGCGAGGCCGTCAACTTCCAAATCACCTTGACGCTGCTTCTCTTGGGCCTCATGGTCTGCATTTTCTTTCTCGTTTTGATCATGATTCCGATCGCCGACCGCCAGCCGGGCCTGGCCCTGCTCTTTATTCCCGTCGCCTTGCTCTTTCCCGTCATCGCCCTGACCGACCTCCTCTTGGTGCTCATCGCCACCATCCGCGCCAGCAACGGCCAGCCTCACCGCTACCCCCTCACCCTCCGCCTCATCCGCTAAGCCCTGGGGCCAGCCGAGAGTGCATGGCAGATCGTTGCCGACTAAAGACCTTCGCGGTCGAGCTTGAGCAGTCAAGAGCCCGCTTCTGAGAATTCAAGAAGGTGTTTGCGCAGCCTGAGGAGTCCCCGAGGCCAGGATGGGGCCGGGTGAGATGAGCCAACCGGCGGATTTCCTGGGAGGGCCAGAAAGCAAAAGGCAGCATGAGCGGTCTGCCATGTTGACCCGCTCATGCTGCCCTTGATCAAGCTCGTTGTTGAGAGTGCCCTAGCTCAAGCGGCGGATGAGCAACCCGCCTCCGGCCAGCAGCAGAATGCCCAAGACAGCGAGTCCCTTGGCATCCAGTACGGGGATGTCCCGTACCGTGCTGACTACCGAGTTGGTGCTGTTATTGGAGTCCACGGGATCGGCGTTGTCAGCCGAGGCCGAGGCCGTATTGGTGATGACCTCCGGGGCGGGGTCATCCACGGTGGTTGCGATCGTGTAGGCGGCGGAGCTGTTAGGGGCGATCATTCCCAGACTGCAAGTGGGGACGCCGTTGGGGTCCTCGGCGCAGCCCGTCGTCGAGACGAAGGTCAGACCGCTGGGAAGATTGTCTGTCACGGTTACGTTCATGGCCGTCGAGGGGCCGTTGTTGGTGACCGTCACCGTGTAATTCAACGGACCTCCCGGCGAAGGATTGGGAGTGTCGGCCGTTTTGCTGATCTCCAAATCGGCATCCACGACTTCGCAGTCAATGTTGACCACCTCGAACTGGAAATCGCAGACTTCTTCAGCCGATGTGTTGGTGACCACCAGAACCATGTCGGTCATGGCTGGGACTTCAACCGCAAAGGAGTCGGTGATGCTCGATCCGACGTCCCCCAGGAAGTTGGCCGACTGATTCATGGGATCGTAGGAGCCCGCGTAGGCGCTGGCGTGAGCGTTGGTGCCGCAGTCGGTCGCAAGGTTGTTGTTGGGGTTGGGATCGAAGTTGACCGTCACGCAACTCGCGGCCGCGTTGGAGTTGGTGTAAGTAAAAGTCTCGAAGAAGTAAGGCGTGCCCGGATTGAAGATCCCCGGATAGGACTTGGTGGGACAACTGGATGGGATGGCGTCCCTGAAGATGCGGCCCATCTGGCTGTTGGAGCCGCTGAACTGCGTGATTCCCGTGGCGCAGGGAGGCAAGGCGTTCCCCCGCGGGCGAAGCACCGCTCCGGCGTCCTCGCTGGGCAAGACCCAGTCGGCGCTGGGCCGATTCGTGACCTCGACCCCCACATCGTTGGCACTCTGTGCGAGAAGCGCCCCCGAGACCAAAATTACAAAAAAGACGAACAAATACGTCCTTTTAATCCACTGCATAAGTTCCCCCTAGCGTACATTCCCCTGTTGAAATCTCAGTTTACTGCGCAAATCATAATGTGAATATACCAAGAATGCAAGGTGATAAACAGAAATCTTCAGATCGACTCAAAAATATTGTGAAAACAATAGAATCAATGGGCAACTAAGAGACGGTGAGGCTCTTGCGGTGGGGAAGAAATTTTCTGCCTTCCAGCAGGTTCGCGCCTTCCAGGATGTGGGTCTGGGAAAGTTGCGTTTCCAGCCCTCTAACTTGACCTTTCTGGCCGGACCGACTTTCGGCAGGGAGAGGAAAGGTATGCGCCCCAGCCAAGGCGCGCGGAAGGTGTGTTTGAGATGATGCCGTTCTTTAATCCGCTTCCAAAGATCCCGGCGAGCCGGAGCGCATTCGCCGGTGGAAGACAAGCCGACGAGAGTCGCCGACCCCTTGCTCAAGTAGAGTCCCAGGAGTGGTTGCGGCGGTCAGTGATTTGACGAGTGGCCCAAGCCCAGCCTTCTACTCCGAAGGCGGAGGCGATTGCCAGAGGACGTTCATGATCATCCATTTGCCCTCGACTTTGGCCAGGTGGAAATAGTCGATGCCCCAGTGGGCGGTCAGCTTGGCCGAGGCGGTCTTGTCGAGGACCTCGTAGATCTCGATCTTCTGCGGGGCGTTGTCGGCATCGACACGGCCCTCTTTGTTCCATTGGCCGGCCAGTTGGACGAGTTGGTCGAAGGTCATGGGATGGAGCGTGTAGTTTCCGTCGCGGCGGTAGAAGCCCCGTTTCCACAGCTCGGGGTGGACGCTGCGCTCGATGCGCGCAGGCTCGACCTTATAGATGCCCAGCACATAGTCTTCGATGGCGGCACGGACACCCTTCTCGTCCTCCGCCTTGTCGGCCGAGCCAGCCCAAGCCGTGCCTGCCAGCAGTCCTACCGTCAATAGAATCAGAATCGCCTTCTTCATGTCGTCCTCCTCCTAGTCCTTCAACGCCGCGGCGAGCTCAGCGTTCCGCTTATTATGCCAGTTCGATGCAACGAGAGGTATGGCGGCTTTAGGTGGAACAGCCGGTTGCCTGTGGGTTGGACTGAATCCGTGGCTTTTTGCGGTATGTATTGAAGGGTGAAGCGATGGCTGAAGCTTTCGTGGCCCAACCTCCTGGGGCTGGAGCTAGCGACGCAGTTCCTCAAGCTTCAAGACCGCGTTTTGGTTGGTGGGGTCGAGTTGCAGGGACTTCTGGTAGAAGGCCACGGCTTGGGCGGGCTTGCCGGCCTGCATATAGGCTTCGGCCAGGCTGTCCCAAACGTTGGCGGACTCGGGGTAGTACTCGGCATTGAGGCGGAAGACGGTAATGGCATCCTCGGTCAGGTCCTGGCGCAGCAGGGCGTAGCCGATGGAGTTGAGGGTTCTTTCGCTGAAATCGTAGGCCCCGCGTCCGTAAAAGCGCTCCCGCAGATCGCGGATGTGCTGGACGGCGTCTTGAATCCCTCTCTCGCTATAGGCTTCGCGGAACTCCTCTGCCACGGTCATGGGACGTGGTCTTCCGCGATGGCAGGTTCCGCACCACATGTTGACCCGTTCTCCGGTGGGCTCGACTTCTTTGAGGCTGCGGTTGATGTCGCCCAGCATCTGGAGCATGAGGCGGGCCGTCTTCTTGTTGGGATTGGCGTCGGAAGCGAAATCGTAGGAGCTGAGCGGCGCGCCTTCTTCTCCCACGTGGCAATGGGCGCAGGTGACGCCGAGCCGTCCCGCGAATCCCCTCATCACCGGTCGCAGGTTCTCTGGGCGGAGGTGCAGTAGGTTTTCAGGCTCTTCCGGCCATTGCCATTGATCCTGGGCCTGCTGTCCGGCCGCTCCCGCGAGGAAACAGAAGAGGCTCAGTAGAGGAAGCGGGCGGTGGAGCATCGAATTCGTCATGGTTCTGGTCTCCTGTCGAAATAGTCGTTCCCAAGATTGCCTCATCGCTCCTCAGGCTAGCACTTGATCAGGGACGTTGAGGAGGGGCTAAGTCTTGTTTTTGCAACAGCTTGACCGGAACTGGACGGTCTCCTGACATTTCGCGCGGCGGGTACCGCGAGCAAGGGTGAGAGGGCTGAGGAGGCTTTCAATTCTCAAGCTCGATGATGGCGCGGGTGGGGTTCGATCTAAGGGCTCTGCCGATTTTGCTCCTTAAATCCTCTAAAGACCGTTACTGTTCCGGGGGGCTCAACCGGTCAGCCGGCCGGGGTCGTGGTAGGTGTTGAAGGTCTGGCCGCGGACGAATCCGCACAGGGTGAGGTTGAATTCTTGGGCTAGTTCGACGGCCAGGCTGGAAGGGGCCGAGACGGCGGCCACGATCGGGATTCCCGCTGCCAGTGCCTTCTGCAGGATCTCGAAGCTGGTGCGTCCGCTGACCATGAGGATGCAGTCCGAGGCCGGCAACCGGTCTTCGAGCAGCAGCCGTCCCACGGCCTTGTCGACGGCGTTGTGGCGTCCCACGTCCTCGCGGCTGAGCGCGAGTTCGCCCGCGGCGCTGAAAACACCGGCGGCGTGGAGTCCGCCCGTGCGCTCGAAGACGGCTTGGGCGCCCCGCAGCTTGTCGGGGAGGGAAGCAATGACCGAGCGGTCCACTTTGGGACGCCCGGGATCGAGTTGGACGTCGCCCAAATTGGCCCGCAGCGCGTCCAGCGAGGCCTTGCCGCAGACGCCGCAGCTCGAGGTGGTGTAAAAGTGGCGCTTGAGCGAGGAGGGATCGAAGGCGGCGCCCTTGGCGTAGTTGACACGCACGCTGTTGCATCCGGGGCGCTCGGGTAGCAGCGGACGGCGCGACGCCAGAAGCGAGGCATCGGGCAGCAATCCTTCGCCGTGCAGGAATCCCAGGGCCAGCTCCCAATCGTTGCCGGGCGTGCGCATGGTGATCGAGACGGCTTCTTCCCTGAGGTCGCCGTCGTCGAAATAGACGACCCGGATCTCCAGAGGTTCCTCGACCGCCAGGAGGTCTTCGACCCGGCCTCCCTCACGCTCGATCTCTACCGCTGCAACTCTCGGGTCCATGTTGGGTGCTGACGCTCCTCACGGGTATTTATCCGGAACGAGTATATCTTCCCGCAACCGGATTGCGAATCAAAACGGATAGAATCTAGCCGCCCAGAAGCGATTTGACCCGCGAGAAAAGAGAGCTTTTGGAGGCCGGCTTGGGCTCCTCGGGCGCGCTGGCCAAAAGGCTTTCAGGAGAAAGCGTCCACAGCCGAAGGGAGGAATTCTGGTGGCTGGCCAGGATCGGTTTGGAGGGGTGGAACGACAAAGACGAGAGGGACGATTTGGAGGCCGGTTCGGGGATGGAGGCCAGTTGGACGCGGGTGGCGGGATCCCAAAGACGCACTGTCGAATCTTTGGACTTGCTGGCCAGAAGCCGTCCGTCGTGGGAGAAGGCTGCCGAGTGGACGGCTTCCCGATGGCCCTGCAGCGTGCCCACGGGACTGTCTTCCGAGGGGTTCCACAGGAGCAGGTTCTTGTCCTGGGAGGCTGAAGCGATGAGTTGTCCGTCGGGCGAGAAAGCTACGCTTTTGACCTTATCCGAGTGGCCCTTGAAGAGCTTCACGGGAGCGGTCGCCGAGGTTTCCCACAGCCCCACCGTGCCGTCGTCGGAGGCCGAGGCCAGAATCGGTCCTTGAGGCGCCCATGCGAGATCGAGAACGTAGTCGGCGTGGCCCTGCAGCCGTCCCACTTCAGTCCAGTCGGAGGTGCGCCAGATGAGGATGTACTGATCGTAAGAGGCGGTGGCCAGCATCGACCCGTCCGGTGAGAAGGCCAGCGACATGACGCTCTTGACGTGTCCGCGCAGGGAGTGCAGTTGCTGGCCCGACTCGATGTCCCAGATGGAAAGGGTGTTGTTGACCGAGCCCGCCGCCAGTTGCTTGCCCTCGGGAGAAAAGGCGCAGCAGGTGGCCATCTTCAGCCCCGACTTGAGGGTGCCCTTCAAGCTGCCGGTCTCGGCGTCCCAGATGCGGATCGTTCGGTCGGCTGAGGGGGTGGCGACGAGGCGTCCGTCGCGCGACCAGGCGGGACGGGCGATCCACTGCTCGTGGCCTTCAAGTCGGCGCAGTTCACACACGCCGGTGACGGCATCGGCATTTTGGCCATCTCTAGACACGGCAAGGATTCTAGCAGATGTCGTTGTTTGGCGGCCCTCCTCCGCTGAAGTTGGGGAAGGTTCAGACCGTGGCCTCTGCAGACGCTCTGGCGGACGGTCGGATTGGTTTAGGTCTCGTCGCGCAAAGCGGCCGGTACGTCGACCAGAGTGCCTCAAGGTCGCGGTTCAAGCTCGACCAGCGTGTTGTAGTCGGGGACGCCGGACGCGGCCTTGGGGCCGTGGGGAAGAAGCACATTGCCTTCCGGCCAGTGGACTTGCAAGTTGCCGGGACGCATGGGAGCGCTCTTGGCCCGTCCCTGGAAGCTTCCTGAGTCGGAGCGCAGCAGGACGGATGCTCCTTCCGTCAGCCCCAGCGCCTGCATGTCGCCGGGATTCATGAGGACGTCCCGGCGGCGGGCCCCGGTGAGAGGATCGCGCTTGGACTGGATCATGCTGTTGAACTGGCGTCCCCGGCGGGTGGAGACCATGAACTTGCCCTCAGGCACCCCCGAAGCCGGAGGACGCAGCGGCGAAAATGCCGCCTTTCCTCCGGGACGCGGGAATTGGCCGTCCCGGCACAGCAGGCGTCCGCCCCACTGCACCGCATCGCCTTTCTTGGAGAGCTTCTCGATGCCGGCGTACTTGGGCACCACCCGCGCGATCTCCTGGCGGATCTCCTGGGTATGCTCAAGGTGGATCTTGTCGCGCTCGGAAGGACGCGCCGCCTCGGCCACCTGCAGAATGATGTCCCACTCGGGACGCGCCGTTCCGATGCGCCTGCCCGGAATCTCGGGCGAATAATAGATGTAGCGCTCGGTGGAGGTTTCGGTGCCGCCTCCCGGCTGCTCGTAGCGGGTGGCGGCTGGCAGCAGCAGGACGTCCCCGGCCGGTTCCACCAGCATCTGCGAGGAGAGCACGATGTCCTGATGGATGCGCAGCTCGGGCTTTCTCAGCGCTTCCCGTACGAATCCGGGATCGGGCAGCGTCTCCAGAAAATTGCCGCCCATCGAGTAGAGGACATCGATCTCCCCGGCGTAGCAGGCGTCGATTTGCTCCACCGCTTCCAGCCCGGGCTTGGAGGGCACCTCGAATCCCCAAAGCTCGCTCATTTCGCGCGCCGTCTCTTCGTTGACGAAGCGTCCGCCGGGAAAGGCCTTGGGGACGCAGCCCACTTCGGCGCCGCCCTGCACCCCGCTGTGTCCGCGGATAGGCATGAGTCCGCAATGCTCGCGTCCCACGAAGCCCCGCGCCAGCGCCAGGTTGACGATGGACTTGACGTTCTCCACCCCGTGGGCGTGCTGGGTGATGCCCATGCTCCACACAAAGACGGCTGAACGGGCCTCGGCCAGCAGGCGGGCCAAGCGCTTCATATCCTCACGCGAGGCGCCCGACAGGCGCTCCAGGTCCTCCCAGGACTGGGCCTCCACAGCGCTCTTGGTCTCTTCGAATCCCTCGGTGTGCTCGGCCACGAAGGATTCCTCCACCGCTCCGTCCTCGATCAACTGCTTGAGGACGCCGTTGAAGAAGGCCACGTCGCCGCCGGTATGAATGGGGAAGAACTCGTCCATGATCTTGGTGCCGAAGAGGGCGCTCTCCGTCACCGAAGGCACCCAGTAGTTCTCCAGTCCGGGCTCCTTGTAGGGATTGACGACCGCCACCCGCGTCCCCTTGCGCTTGGCGTAATAGAGGTACTTGGTGGTGACGGGCTGGTTGTTGGGGGTGTCGGAGCCGATGAAGATGACCCAGTCGGTGCCGATCCAGTCCTTGTAGGAACAGGTTGAGGCCGACACGCCCAGGGTGTCGTTCATGGCGTTGGTGGAGGGCGAGTGACAGATGCGGGCCGAATTGTCGACGTTGTTGGTGCCCAGATAGCGGGCCGCCTTCTGGGCCATGTAGTAGACCTCGTTGGTGATGCCCCGCGAGGTCAGGTAGAAAGCCAGCCGGTCGGGCGTGGTCTGGCGGATGCGCCGTCCCGCCAAGGTGATGGCTTCTTCCCAGGTGATGCGCCGAAATCCCTTCTCGCCCTTGCTGCGCAGCATGGGATGAGGCAGGCGTCCCAGCCGCCGCAATTCTTTGCTCGACTTATCGGTTAGCGGGGCAATCTCCTCCAGCAACGTCGGGTCCAAGGCCGGCATGGTGTTGAGCCGCAACAGATTGAGGCGGACGGTGCACAAGTGCACCCCGTCCATGGTGAAGTCTTCCAGCCCCGTGGTTCCCAGCGCACACCCGTCGCAGACGCCCCTCTTGAGGATGCGGTAAGCGAAGGGAAGCTGGTCGCGGTTCTCCCAGGCGACCTTGAGCATGTCCCAGTAGTGATTGGGCTTGGTGCGTCCCAGACCATTGGGCGAAAGTCCCGCCCAGTAACGAGGAACCCGCTTTCGGCTCATGTGGTGTGTGCTCCTTGGCCCCCTAATGTAGCAGATGCCCCTTCAGCGAGTCGTCACGAGATGCTGCTCGATGACATCGTGCCTACTTTTGCGACAGACTGAAGGCTGGTATTAGCCGCACTGGTTGGCTCAAGACCTTTGACAGGCTGCCAGCGTGGCCAACTGAGCCTGTGTCCGCGGACCATTAGAATGGCTTCTGGGTAGTGGCTCGGTGGAGCCGTTTTATCTCCTTCTGCCAGGCGGGTTCTTGGGCGGGATCCACAAGGGCCGCGGTTGCGTAGGCGTCGGCCAGGGCGGCGGGAAGCGGGTTGGCACAGTCCATGGCGACCGAAGCCGCCAGGATCCTCTCGACCGGGCGTCCACTGCGGGGATCGACAACATGTCCGATGGTCGCGGACCGGGGAGCCTGGCGCTCGGAGCTTTTCGAGTCGGGGAGCGCATCAGGGTCTGGCAGGGTCTTCTCTGCCACCCGCAGGACGTTGAGGTGGTTGCCTGAGACGCTCATGGCTTCATCGCGAAGCGTCCACCGCACCAGGCAGCGATGGTTCTCGCGGGGGTCTTCGACCTCCACTACCCATCCCGCATCCCCGGCCTTTCGGGCGGATTCGGGGGACCGACTCGCTTGCGGCGAACTGCCCGCTGGGCTGGGCGGATGACCCAGCGCCAGCACGGAACTGGTGCCGCCGTGCAGGAGGGCGTTTCGGACGCCGTGCTCGCGCAAGATCTCGGCTGCGCAGTCCAGGGCATAGCCCTTGGCGATGGAGGAGAGATTGAGGGTCACGCCCCCGGTGAGGCGGAGAGTGCGTTTTTCGTCGTTGAGAAGGACCTTGTCGAAACCCACCCTCTTCAGGGCATCGCCGAGTTCAGAGTCCGAGGGACGCCGTCCCCGGCGGCGCCGGAAGCCCCAGGCTTCCAGCAGGGGCGAAATGGTGGGGTCGAAGGCGCCGCCGGTGCGGGAATGGACGTGGCGGCACAAGGTGAGCAGTTCGTAGAGGCGCGCGTCCACCGGGACGGCAGCCGCGGAGGCATCGCGGTTGAGGCGCGAAAGCAGGCTGGAGGGCGAGTAGAAGTTGAGCTTTCGCCCCAGCCCTTCGATCTCTTCCAGAGCCTCTTCGCCCACGGCCCGCAGCCGGGCGGGCTCATCCCCGACCAAGATCAACTCGAACCGGCATTTCATGGCCTCCAGAGCCAAGCGAACGAACGGTGCCTGTGCATCTTGAGTCACATCTGTAGCCTCGCTTGGATTCTGCCGGACAAGGACCGCTATTCCACCCCTTCAGGGTTGGTTTCGCTGCTGTTTCAGGCCCAGGGTGGCGCACGCGTCTCGCTGCGCTCGCCGCGGCTGACCCTGGGCTAACCTATGGCTCCCTTGCAGGGAGCCCGGACTCCACCCCCCAGCAAAGTCGCCGAGCCAACGAGGAGGCTCCGTTGCAGGGAACCCGGACTCCACCCCCAAAGGTGCCGGGCCAACGAGGAGGCTCCGTTGCAGGGAACCCGGACTCCACCCCCCAGCAAAGTTGCCGGGCCGACGAGGAGGCTCCGCTGCAGGGGAGCCTGGACTCCACCCCCAAAGTCGCCGGGCCAACGGGGAGGCTCCGTTGCAGGGAGCCCGGACTTCACCCCCAGCAAAGTTGCCGGGCCGACGAGGAGGCTCCGTTGCAGGGCGCGGACTCGACTCCGAGCCCAGTCGCCGGGGTACCGAACGGCTCCCCCTACTGGGAGCGGAGACTCGACTCCCGGCCCGGTCGCCGGGCGAGCGGATGCCATCCTCGGGGCTCGCTGTAGGCGAGCCATATGCCAGCCCAGGGTCAGCCGCGTCGAGCGCAGCGAGACAAAGGCGCCACCCTGGGTTAAAGGGTCAAATCCCCGAACGCTGAAAGCGTGTAATAGCGTCGGAGTCGGCTCAAAACGTTGACCCGCAGATGGACCTCAGGCATCCTGGACAGCCAGGTCGAAGGCTTACATCACCTCCATGCGCTCGGGGTCGAAATGCAGGGTGCGGCCAGTGAAGTAGGAGTCTTCGGCCATGGCGATGGCGGTCATGACCTTGAAGGCCGGCTCCACGCTCCAAGTGGGCTTCTCACGGCTGCGGATGCATTCCAGCCACTCCAGCACATGCATGCGGTTCTCGTCCATCTCGTCGGGCTCGAGCCGCTCTTCTACAGGGTCGAACTCTTCGGCGTAGATGCGCTCGGGGACCATGCGTACCGAGTTGCCGGCTACGAACAGGTTGCCCCGGTGCCCGCGGATGAGGTTCTCCAGCCCCAGCTCGTTGGTGGTGGCTCCAGCCACGATCATGGTCGAGGACTCGAATTCCACCGTCATCACCGTGGTGTCTCCGACCGTGCGGTCGTGGTGGACATAGCGGCCGCCGACGCAGGAGACCTTCTTGGGATACTCGGGTCCGATCACGTAGGCCAGGCAGTGCATCTGATGCGGCATCAGGTCGGTGATGATGCCTCCCGAGAAGCGGCGGTACTTCCTCCAGCGGAAGTAATATTCGGGGTCATAGTCGACATAGGGCAGCGAACCAAGGAAACCGTTCCAGTCGAGGTTCTTGCCCGGCTCAACGCCTTCGTCGATCTGGTAGTTCCACTCCCCGTTCAGGCTGTTGCGGCAGTAGCTGGTCTGGGACATGGTCACATGGCCCATCATTCCCTGCTCAAAGAGCTCTTTGGCCCGTTTCCAACTGGCCGCCTGAAAATACTGCGAGCCCAGTTGGAAGACGATGTTGGTGTCCTTGACCAGCTCGTAGAGCGACTTGGCCTCCTCGTAAGTGCGGGTCATGGGCTTCTGCAGGTAGATGTCCTTGCCGGCATGGAGGGAATCGACGGTGTGGCGGTAGTGCCAGTGTTCGGGACTGGCGATGATCACCGCATCGACGTCATTGGAGGCCAGCAGTTCACGGTAATCGCGGAAGGACTTGGCATCGGCCAGCTTGGCCGCGTATTCGAGGCGCTTGTCGTAGACGTCGCAGACGGCTGTGACGGCGGCGTTGGCCCGCTTGGACAGGGCCTGATCGCCCTTCATGATGTGGCCGACGTGGGCCGTCCCCATGCCGCCGGTGCCGATGACGCCAACGTTGATGCGGTCATTGGCACCCAACACTCTTTTGTAGGACGCGGCCGACAGGCGGGACGCCGAGGCGGCTCCCGCCAAGGCGGCTCCTGAGGTGGCCAGGAATTGGCGGCGGTTGGGCTTCTTGCCCGCTTCAGACTTGGATTTATTGGATTGAGTCATGCTGATTCCCCTCCTTTAAATGAAACTGGCTGCCGTTAAATTTCAAAATCGCCCCCATCCATGTCGATTCGGCCGCCCAAGGCCACCGCCTGGTGAGCCTTGAGGGCCATGACGGCGGACTGAAAGCCTTCCAGGGCGCCGGCTGCGAAGGGCTTGTCGCCGCGTACCGAGGTCAGGAATTCGCCCAAAGCGATATAAAGCGGCTCGTCCTGCAACTCGCCCCCCGTCTCATCGGCCTTCGAGGGAATCTTGCCCTCTTGCAGCAGCTTGGTGGCGTCGGCCCGCAAGATGATGCCTTCTTCGTTTCCGATCTTCTCGCGGGTGGCGTAGACTTCCCAGCCCAGCGTGCGGGCGTCGGCTTCCTTGAACCACCAACTGCGCTGGGGCTCCATCAGGATGCTGCCTTCGGTGCCGTTGATGAGGTAATACTGGCGGCGGAAGGAGTTGGCCAGGCTGGCCTCGAAGCGGCTCAGCAGCCCGTTGGGATACTCGAAGACCACGAAGACGGTGTCGGGCACTTCGCGGCCGTCGTGCCAGCGCATGAGGGAGCCGAATCCTGAGACGGATACAGGCACTTGGCCCTGAAAGCGCAGCGAATGGTCGAAGACATGCACTCCCGCCTCGCCTTCCAGACCCAAGGTCACTTCCGGGTCCAGGCGCCAATTGAGGGACTTCTCGAAGTCGGGGTTGCTGACGGCGCGGCGCCACGAGGTGTTCTGGTAATCATGCCCTTCTTCGGTCACCAGAGATCCTACCGCCCGGGCCCGCAGAAAATTGCCCGTGTGGTCCACCAGCGGACTGACACGGTGTTGAAGTCCGACCCCGAAAACCACGTCCGATTGGCTGGCGGCTTGGGCGATGGCGCGGGCGTCCTCGATGGTCGAGGCCATGGGGGCCTCGCAGTAAACGTGTTTGCCAGCCGACAGGGCCGCTTCCACCGGCTCCCGGTGAAGATGGGTGGGGGTGGCGACGAAGACCGCCTCAATTTCGGATTTCTCCTCCAGCATCGAAGCCAAGTCGGAATAGCCCGAAGCTTCGGGGAGCATGCGTGAAACCCGCCTGCGGTAAGGCTCGTAGAGGTCGCAGTAGGCAACGACTCGGGCTTCCGGCATGGCTGCGAGGGACTCGATGATCTCCCGTCCCCAGCGCCCGCAGCCGATGACAGCACAGGAAACCGGGGATCCCTGGAAAAGGGGAGCCGGTCGTCCCTTGAGAGTGGCCAGGGCTGAAACCCCGGCCGCGCCCATCCACAAGAATTGGCGGCGAGAAGTTTTCCAGCGGGTCATACCGTGAGAATCCTACCACACGGCAGTCCACCGTCCCATCTCAGAAAGGAGCTTGAACGGAACGTTTTCAGGGTCTTAACAAATGTTTATTGAGGCTTCAAGTTTGGACTAGGCAACGTCATCTGTGGTAAAAATGCTGACTTGAGGGGTCCCCTTCGCGTGGATGATCGTTTTTATTGAAGGCAGTTCGCCAATCGGCCGATGCAGCGAGTGAAGGGGGAAATACTGCCATGAGTCCGACTTCCGCCGATCCCGCCAAGCGGACGGGACTGACGGCCTTGCTGGAAGAGGCCCGCCAGCGCATCGAGCGGTTGCAGTCAGCCGAAAGCCGTCGTCTCTGCCGTTGGGAATTGGAAGGGCGGCGCGACCTGCTGCAAGCCGTCGTCGACAGCTTGCCCATGCCCATCTTCTGGAAAGACCGCAACAGCATCTACCTGGGAGCTAATCAGAGGTTTTGCCGCGATGCCGGCGTCCAATCCCCCCTGGAACTGCTGGGCAAGACCGACTATGACATGGTGTGGCAGCGCCGCCAAGCGGACTTCTTTCGCGAGTGCGACCAGCGGGTGATGTCTTCCGATCGGGCACAACGGGGCATCAAAGAGACCCTCTTGCGGGCGGACGGCAGCGAGGTGTTGGTGGAAACTGACAAGTTTCCGCTTCATGACCAGGACGGCCAAGTCATCGGGATTCTGGGGACCTACCACGTCATCCTCGGCGCAGAGGATGCGGCCGAAGCCCAGCAGGAGTCGGAACTCAACTTCCGTGACCTGGTGGAAAGCGTCAACGACATCATCTTCTCGCTGGCGCTGGACGGCACGATTCTCTATATCTCTCCGGTCAGCGAGCAGATCACGGGCTTCCATCCTTCTGAGGTCATGGGCCGACCCTTTCACAGTTTCGTCCACGAGGAAGATCTGGAGTCTCTGGAGAAGAGCTTCAAGCGCACCCTGTCGGGTGATTTGGACCCTATGGAGTTCCGCATCATGACCAAGGAAGGAGAGATGCGCTGGGTGCGCAGCTCAAGCCGTCCCGTACGCCGACAGGGAGACGTGGTGGGCGTGAGGGGCGTGATGGCCGACATCACCGAGCGGCGGGCGCTGGAGCAGCAGTTGCGCCAGGCTCAAAAGATGGAAGCCATCGGCCAACTGGCCGGAGGTGTGGCTCACGATTTCAACAATCTCCTCACGACGATCTTGGGGCACTGCGACCTGATGGCCTACCAGATGGACGAGGAACATCCTCTGCGGGAGAACATCTCGGAAGTGCGAAAGTCGGCCGTGCGGGCCTCGTCGCTGACTCAGCAGTTGCTGACCTTCGGCCGCAAGCAGATGGTCAGCTTGGTGCGATTGGACGTCAACGAGGTGGTGCGCGGGACGGAAGGCATGCTGCGCCGCCTGATCGGGGCCGACATCCAGTTCCGCATTCGCTTGGCGCATTCAGTGTGGAAGATTAAGGGCGACCAAACCCAGCTCGAGCAAGTGGTGCTCAATCTGGTCGTCAATGCCCGCGATGCCATGCCTGAGGGCGGGACGCTGACGGTGCAGACCCGCAACGAGCCGCTCAGCCGTCCCCGGGCCCTTCCTCAGTTCAGCGTCCCTTCGGGCGAATGGGTCGTGTTGGCCGTCCGCGACACCGGCACGGGAATCGATCCTGAACTACAAGCCCATATCTTCGAGCCCTTCTTCACCACCAAGGACGTGGGCAAAGGGACGGGGCTGGGACTGGCCACCGTTTACGGCATCGTCAAACAGTGCGGCGGCTACGTGGTGGTCGAAAGCAGCCGGGGAGAGGGGACGGTCTTTGAGATCTACCTTCCCCGAAGCCAGTCAGGGGCCGTCGAGGAAGCGCCCCAGGCGCTCCATCCGCCGACCAAGGCGTCCCCTCCCAGCGGATCCGAAACCATCTTGGTGGTGGAGGACGACAGCGGCGTCCGCATGCTCATGTGCCAGATCTTGCGTGACCGCGGTTACGCCGTCATCGAGGCCAAACATCCGGGCGAGGCGCTGCTCACAAGCGAGCAGTACCAGGACCCCATCGATTTGATGGTGACCGATGTGGTCATGCCTCACATGAGCGGTCCCCAACTCGCCGGACGCCTCAAGCCTGAGCGTCCCGACATGAAAGTCCTCTACGTGTCGGGATACGCTGGCGAAACGGCTGCCCTGCGCGGCATCCCGGACGGCGAATTCCTGCAAAAGCCCTACAAGCCCGACGTCTTTGCGGCCAAAGTCCGCGAGATGCTGGACGGCTGAGGCCCGTAAGGCGGCCAACGGGTCACCTGCCGGCCCCTGTCAGCGGCAAAGCTCAGTTGCCGCAGATTCTCGCGGCTAGTCCGAGCGCAGAGCCACCATGGGATCGACTTGCACGGCCCGGCGGGCAGGCAGGTAGCTGGAAGCCGCCGCCGCCGCCAGCAGGATGATGATGATGGCGCCGTAGGTGAGCGGGTCGCTCGCCGAGACTCCGAAAAGCAGCGACTGCAACAGTCCTCCTACCGACAAAGCGATCAGCAGTCCCAGCGCCAGCCCCGCGCCGCTCAAGCGCAGTCCCCGGCCCAGGACCATGGAGAGCAGACGCCGGGCGTCCGCGCCCAAGGCCATGCGGATGCCGATTTCGCGGTGGCGCTGATTGACCGAGTAAGCAAGCACTCCGTAGATCCCCACGCACGACAGCAGCAGCGCCGAAAGCGCGAAGAGCCCCAGCAGCAATGCAATGAACCGGGGAACCGAGAGGGCTGTTTGGGCGACTTGCTGGAAAGGAGCTGCTGCCGAGAAGGCCAGCTCGGGGTCGATCTCGCCCAGGGCCCGGCGCACGGGCTCCATCAGGGCTTCCGCTCCCCGGTTTCCCCGGACGCCCATCCAGAGTCCCAGGCGGGTCAACCCGGTGGCTTCGTGGAACTGCTCCAGCGGACGGTAGAAAGTGCGGTTGGGCGGTTGATGGAAGCCCAATTGGCGGACGTTGGCCGCCACGCCTACAATGGTGGCCCAAGCCTTGTCCTGGCCGCTCGTATTCTGGGAGATGCGCTGTCCCAAGGGGTCGCTGTCGGGAAAATAGGTTTCAGCCAACGCCTGGTTGATGACAACGACGTGCCGTGCTCCTCGGCGGTCGGCCTGGGTGAAGCCGCGTCCCCGCAGGATCTCGATGCCCATGGTGGCGAAGTAGTCGGGGGTGACGACCTGCCAGTCGCCGTAGGGTTCGTTTCCGTCCACCAGCGGACGCCCTTCGATCTCGAAGTCCCAGTCGCCGATGGAGCCGGTCAAAGGCAGTCCGCGGAAAGAGGAGGCGTGCTCGACCGAGGGCAGCGAGCGCAGCCTCTCCAGGGCCCGCCGGTGGAACATTTCAACGGCCTGCTGGTCGGGATAGGTGGCCTGGGGCAGCCCCACGTAAAAGACCAGCAGGTTCTCCGGATCGACTCCAGGATCGACCTGGCCCAGCTTCCCCAGGGAGCGTAGGGTGAGTCCGGCGCCCGCCACCAGCACCACGCACAGGGCCAACTGGGCCACAACCACCGCCGACCGCAGCCGTTGCCGGCTTCCTCCCGCCGTGCTGGTGCGCTCCTGGCCCAAACCCAGGCTGCGGCGGCGGCTCCAGTGCAGGGCCGGCACCATGCCGAAAACAAGCCCCGTAAGGAGACTGACAGCCAGGGTGACCATGACCACCCGCACGTCCAGCACCGCGTCCTGAAGGCGCGGGAGGCTTTGAGGTCCGAAGTTGATGAGGAGTTCCACCAGTCCGACCCCCAAGGCCAGTCCGGCCAGCCCGCCCATCAACGCCAGCAGCAGGTTCTCGTTGAGCAACTGGGCGATCAGCCGCATGCGTCCAGCACCCAAGGCGCTGCGCACGTCCATCTCCAGGCGGCGGACGTCGGAGCGCGCCATCTGCAGTCCGGCCACATTGGCGCAGGCGATCAGCAGCAGGAATCCCACCGCCGCCAGGAGCAGGCCCAGCACCTCGTCGCTCTGCCCCACCACTTCCTCCTTGAGCGGGCTCAGGTAGGCTCCGTAGAGGCCCTCCGGCGGATAGAGTCCGTCCTCAGTGAAGCGGCGCGCCGTCTCGCCAATCTCGGCGTCGGCTTGAGCCAGGCTCACTCCAGGTTTGAGCCGCGCCGCCGCCGAGTACTGGTGCCATCCCCGCTGGCTGCGGTCATAGGATTCGTCCACCGAAAGGGGCATCACGAGCTGGGTGGAAGAGGCGGTGCGGATGTCGTCGGGCAAGCGGAAGCCGGGTCGCAGAATGCCCGCTACCTCCACTTCCACGCCGTCCACGTGGACCGTCCGCCCCACCAGCGAGGGGTCGCCTCCGAACCGGTTGAGCCACAGCGAATGTCCCATCAGGGCCAGACTGGAGGAGTTGGCGGCGCCTTGGCCCTCGGCATCGCTCTGAGCGCTCTCCTGGGGTGAGGCAGTGACGCGTCCCGCCTCAGGCGGCAGCAGCCGACCGAGGTGGGGGCGCATGGAGAGCACCTCCTGCAGAGAGGGCGTGATGAATGTGACGTCTACCCGCTGAGGTCTTTCCCCGCCCGTCAGGTTGACGCTTCCCCGGCTCCAGATCGAGACGTCCTGCAGACGCTCAAGCTGATCCCTGAAGTCGAGAAACTCGGCCATCGAGAGGTGGCCTTTGGGCTGGTCCCTCCAAGTGCTCCACAAGTTCACGATCCGGTCTGGCTGGGGATAAGGGAGAGGCTGGAGAACCACTCCGTTGAGCAGGCTGAAAATGGCGCTGCCGGCCCCGATTCCCAGCGCCAGCGTGACCACGGCGGTCAGAGTGAACAGCGGGTTGCGGCGCAGCGAACGCCACGAAAAATGCAGGTCTTGTCTGAAAAGGTCCACGATTAATCCTCTCCGGCCACCCAGGGCCGATGCGAGGACTCCCCTGGCGAGGGATCGGCGGATTTGCTTTAGCCGAGCGCGTCCGCTCTCAAGCGAGAGATCAGCCAAGGCGCGCATCCAAAAACGGAGAGCCCGCCAAGCACCCTCCTGATGGGCCTCGCGGGCCAAGTCCTGCAGCACCAACTGCATGTCGGCTCCCCAGCGGCGGCGGACGGAGGGCGGATAGAAGACGGTCAGCCGGCGGTAGATTCCGCTCATGAGGCGCAAAGGCCAGGATCGGCCTCGATGGATCACCTTTTAGGCTTCCTCCCTGCCGATCAGTTCGGCGCTCTCAGCGCTGCTGACCAGGTGCCTCAGCCGCCGGGCCTCGGCCGCCGCCACCCCCCGTCCTGTGTCGGTGATGCGGTAATAACGCCGCCTCTGGTCTTCGTCCGAGGAAGGCAAGCGCTCCGACTCCTCCAGCAGGCCGTCCTTCATCAGGCGGCGCAGGATGGCGTAGAGGTTTCCCGGCATCATCTTGACTTGGCCCCGCGACTGCTCCTCGATGTCCTTGACGATGCCGTACCCATGGCGCGGCTGCTGCAGGAGAGCCATCAAGACCATGAAATCCACCGGCTTCATCGGAAGGTACACTTCAGGCGGCGGCTGCGCTGCCTGCTGGACCGGCTGCGCCGGAGTCTCGTCCCGGGAGTGTTTTCTGCTCTTCTCCATTATAATGAAAATCATTATAGTTCAAGCGTGCTTCCTCATGCAAGGGCTGATTTGCCGGGAGGATGCCGGCCAGGAATACGGCTAGGGTCATGACAGGAACCATAAACAGTTGTCACGACGCGCTTTTATGGGTGCTTCGAGTGTGAGACAATCACAATCGGGACGGTATCGTGTGAGGAGGAGTTATGCTGCGAGTCTTGATGATTGCCCTTGTCCTTTTGGGTTGGCCCGTGGAAAGCTTGGCTCAAAGCGGTGCCCGAGCGGATTCAGGGCGGGATTTGGGCAACATCGATTTTCCCACCTCAGGTTCGCCTGAGGCTCAGAAGCACTTTATCCGCGGCGTATTGTGGCTGCACAGTTTTGAGTATCCTGAAGCGCGCGAGGCCTTTCAGAAGGCTCAGGAAGAGGAACCTGGCTTCGCCATGGCCTATTGGGGCGAAGCGATGACTTGGAACCATCCCCTCTGGAACCGCGAGAATCGTACCAATGCCCGCCAAGCTCTGGGAAAGCTGGCGGCCACGGGAGCGGAACGACTGGCCAAAGCGCCCACGGCGCGCGAGAAGGACTACCTGAAGGCGGTCGAGCTGCTCTTCAGCGACAAAGAAAAGACCCAGCGCGACCAGGAATACGCAGAGTTCATGGCCGGCATGCGTCAGCGTTACCCCCAGGACTTGGAGGCTGCCAGTTTCTACGCCTTGGCGCTTTTGGGCACCTGCCATGGCGAACGTCATATCCCTACCTACATGCAGGCGGCGGCGGTGGTGGAAGAGGTATTCTTGAAGAACCGCCGTCATCCGGGAGCGCTGCACTACTTGATTCATTCCTATGACGATCCGGTGCACGCCCCTTTAGGGCTGCGCCAAGCCCGGCTTTACGCTGACATCGCCCCTTCGGCGGGACATGCCCTGCACATGCCGTCCCATATTTTTCTGGCTTTGGGCATGTGGGATGAAACCGAGGATTCCAACATCGATTCTTATGGGGCCGGAGAACAGCGGCGCCAGCGGCGTGGTTTGCCGGTGGCCGAACGCAACTATCATGCCCTCTACTGGTGGCATTACGCGCTGCTTCAGCAAGGACGTTACCGCGAAGCGCGCGAAAAGCTGGCCATCGCCGAAGAGGACGGGTCCAACAGCTCAGCGGCCCGCATCCGTCATCACCAGGCGCTCATGAGGGCCTCTCAGATCGTGGAGTCGCGCCGCTTTGAGGACCTGCCCAAGCCGGCTGGCACCGAGGGCCTGAGTCCTGCCGCGCTGGCTGCCCAGTTGTTTGCCGATGGATGGGCCGCTCTGGAAACCGGGCAGCTTGAGAAGGCCGCCGAGATCCTGGGCCACATGAACGAGCAACGCCGCCTTGCTGAGCAGGGTCAGCGGGGGGACACCGCGGGCTACACCAGAGTGGGTCCGTCGCGCACCCGCGAAGCCCGAGTCATGGCCCGACAACTCGAAGGGCTGTTGGCCCAGGCTCGGGGCCAGGAGGAGGCCGCCTTGCAGGCCTTGCGCCAAGCGGCTGAATGGGAAGAGGAGATCGCCGCCGGATTCGGTCCGCCCAACCCGGTCAAGCCCTCCCATGAGCTGCTGGGCGAGGCGTTGCTGGCGGCTGACCGTCCCCAGGAGGCGCTGGAGATGTTTGAGGAGGCCCTCGAGCGTCACCCCAACCGGGCTCTTTCGCTGCTGGGACTGATGCGTTCGGCGGACGCCGCCGACCATCAGCGCACGGCCCAGGAGGCTAAAGAGCGTCTGGAAGAGATCTGGGATCGTGCCGACGAGGGAGTGGGCGGACCCCAACTGTCCTCTCGAATCCGCTAGCAGTCCTGGGCATTTGACGGCCAGGAAAGACGGTAGAGGGGCAACGTTGCAGGAGGCAAGGTCATGCAAGAAGGAACGCTTCGCGAGGAAATCCAACAGAGAAAACCCTTCGCCTCGCTGGGTCAGGAAGCTCTTTTGTCGCTGTTTCGCACCGCCGATTTGCTGAGGCGCCACGTTTCCCAGATTGTCGAACCCCATGGCGTGACCATTCAGCAGTACAACGTCTTGCGCATTCTTCGCGGCGCCGGCAGCGAGGGGTTGCCCACCCTGGCCATTGGCGAACGCATGATCGAACAGACACCCGGCATCACGCGTCTGCTCGACCGGCTGGAGGCCAAAGGCTGGGTTCGCCGCCAGCGCAGCCAACGCGACCGCCGTCAGGTTTTCTGCTACATCACCGAAGAAGGACTGGATTTGCTGGCCGAACTCGACCAGCCCATCCTCGACGTCGACCAGGACGGCCTGGGAATGCTGGACGACGGGGAACTGCGCACCCTGATCAGTCTGCTCGACCGAATCCGGGCTCAGGACACAGGATAATCGAAGAGCAGGAAGAGAAGGGCGCCCAGGATTCCGCCGGTGATGGGTCCCAGCACCGGAATCCAGGCATAGGTCCAGTCGGAGTCTTTCTTGCCCGCAACAGGCAGCAAGGCATGGGCCAGCCGCGGACCCAGGTCGCGAGCGGGATTGATGGCGAATCCCGTAGGACCTCCAAGGCCCATGCCGATGACCGCCACCAGCAGGCCCACCAGCAGGGGCTGGAATCCGCTGGAGAAGGCCACGGAGAGGTCGATGTGCTGAGGGCCGTCGAGGAGGGCGGCGTTGGCTGCGATGGCCATGATTCCGAAAACCAGCACCGCGGTTCCAATGACTTCGCAGAGGAAGTTGGCCCCCCGCGACCGGATGGCCGGGGCGGTGCAGAAGACGCCCAGCTTGAGGGCCGGATCTGGGGTGGCAGCCCAGTGAGGCAGATAAGCCAGCCACACCAGTCCCGCGCCCACGAAGGCTCCCGACATCTGGGCGAAGAGGTATCCGGGCACTTGTTCCCAAGGGAAGGAGCCAGCCGAAGCCAGCCCCAAAGTCACGGCGGGATTGATGTGGGCGCCGGAGATGCGCCCCACCGCGTAAACGGCCATGGCCACAGCCAGTCCCCAGCCCACGGTGATCACGATCCATCCTGAGTTTTCGCCCTTGCTTCGGCTCAACAGCACGTTGGCGTTGATGCCGTCGCCCAGCAGAATGAGCAGCAGCGTCCCCACGAATTCGGCAGTGTAGACAGACATGGCCTTGAGGATAGGGCAAGGGTCCGGCCCCGCCAAGTGGACGAAAGGAGCAGACGGGCGAAGAAAGGGCAAGCAAAGGTGCTGTTTTGGTTGAGGCGACAAAGCAGTGTATAATCCTCGCTTTGCGTGCGACTCGAATTCTTATGGATCGGCAAGACGAAGGATGCTTCTCTGGCCCGTTTGGAAAAACGGTACCTGGACAGGATCCGGCGCTTCTATCCGGCGTCCGCATCAGCGGTTTCGGAACAGAGCCGCAAGGACGTCCACCAGAAGGACGCCGCTGAAAGGCGGGAAGCCGAGTTGGTCCTGAAGAAGCTGCCGGCTCAGGCCCGACTGGTGGTGCTGGATGAAAGAGGCGCTCAAGTCACCAGCCGGGGGCTGGCGGGCTGGTTCAAGAAGTGGACCCTGAGCGCCCTCCCACAGGTGGTTTTCGTAGTCGGCGGCCATGCCGGAGTGCCCCAAGAGGTTCTCCGGCGGGCTGATAAGGTTTTGTCATTGGGCCGGATGACGTTGCCTCATGAATTGGCTCGCGTCGTCCTGCTGGAGCAGATCTACCGGGCGGCCACGATCGTCCGGGGCCTGCCCTATCATAACGAGTAGTGATTTTGTCAACGATCTCAGCGAGAGGACATAGAGGGATGGACGAACAGAAACTCCGAACATTCGAGCAGAAACTCCTGGAGAAGCAGCAGGAGCTGGTCAACAAGGTCCGGAAGTCGGAAGAATATGGCCGCGAGGCGGAATCCGAAGAAGAGAGCCCCGACTTGGTCGACAAGGCTTCTAGTTCCTACACCAAGGAGTTCCTGTTCCGGCTCAGCAACTCAGACCGCCAGTTGCTCCAGATGGTCAACGCCGCCATCAACCGCATCCGCAACGACGACTACGGCACCTGCCAGAACTGCGAAGAGCCCATCAACGAAAAGCGGCTGGAAGCCGTTCCCTGGGCCCGGCTATGCCGCGACTGCCAGGAACTCCAGGAGCAAGGCAAACTCTAGCGAGGTTTCAGGTTCGATATGCGGAGTCCGGGGGGCGGCAGTTCGACTATCGAACTTCGCACCCCGCGCTTCCTACTGGGTGGCTTCGGCGGGAGCGATGATCTCGAAGCGCTCTGATTCTTCCAGGCTGCGCTGGCCGATGTGATCCTCCACTTCGACGCTGAGTTGATAGCGTCCTTCGGGCAACTCCTCCAAGTCAATATGACGGATCAGGACCATGCGGTAGGGTGAGAAGTATTGGATGGAGTCGCCGTTGCGCTCCTCCAACTGCCTTACCACTTCGCCTTTGCCGTTGCGCAGGGTGTAGGTGACGGAGACATCGGGCAATTGGGTGGTCTGGTCTTGGACCACGTTGTAGAACTGAACGTAAGACCCCAGTTCTTCTCCCCGCAAGAAAGTGCTGCCCACATTGGGCCACACCTTCATGTCGCCGATCACGAAGAGGTCGTCGGGCTTGGCGTCGGCGGGAGCCTTTTCGATGACCTTGGAGAGGATCAGCGAACTGGCCATCAACTCCTGCTCTTTGTTGAACTTGGGGACGATCAGTCCTGTCTGCTCCACGCCCGCGCGGTTGCTGTTCTGGTCCTTGACCACCACGTCGAGGCGGTAGCGCTTGCCGGCATCCAGAAGGTTGTTCTTCTGATAGAGCGACTTGATCTGCAGTCCTCTTTCCAGCAGGTTGGGCGGATACTCGGCCACCACGGTCTCCTCGAACTCGCCCACCACGCGTCCCACCATGCTGCGGATCACGCCGTAGATGTTGACCTTGGCCTGGTGAATGCCGTTGACCATGTCAAACGTCAGGTCTTTGTTCTCAAGCTGCACTGCCACGGGCACCAGGACTTGGTTGTCGTTGATGCGGACGTAGGAGCTTTTCACCTGAAAGGGCAGATCGTGGTAGGTGATGTTGGTGGAGACGATCTGGCGCAGGTCGGGAAACTTGATGTCGGGAGCCTTGGTGGCGATAGCGAACTGGCTGTAGCGGGCGAAGGGCGTATCGCGGGCCGTGTATCCCCGCTTGCCGAGCCAGGCCGCGTTGCGTTCCAGGCCGGGTTTGAAGTAAGGCCGGTCGATGCGTCCGCTGTCGATCTTCAGCAACTCCCAGATGGTGGGAGCCGTCCCGGAGATGTGCAGCAGCATGTCTTTTTCTTCAGGACGCAAGGCCAGGCGGTACTCGCCGCTCATCGAGGAATCGACGAATTCCAGCGCCACGTCGCCCCCGATGCCGTCGATATGGCGGTAGAACCAGACTTCGAAGGGATAGGTGTAGGTGCGCGTGCCGCCTTCCTTGATCGGCCGCTGATAGCTGCCGCCCGAAGGATGACGCTCGATGTAGTTTGGTTCGCCCTGAATGATGTAGACCCGTCCGCGGTCGGTCATCCAGCCGGGCTTTCCGCTCTGGAAGTTCTCGTTGGCGTAAGCGATGCGCCGGTAGTGCTCTTCTTTGAACTCGTTGGCGCTGGTGTTGGGATTGGGATCCCGGCGGAACCAGAACTGTTCGATGAAGGCTTCTTTCTCTTCGGGTGTCGTGAGGTTGTTGAAGACGTCCCGCTCTTCATCGTTGATGATGTATTTGACGTCGGTTTCAAGCCACTCCTTGAAGTAGTCCTCAGACTCCTCTTGGCGCCGCTGGCCGTCGTTTTGAGCCGTTGCCGGCACGAACAGGGCCAGGACAAGCAGAAAAGCCGTCAGCGATCTTGCGAGCATGTTGAGAAACCCTCCCGAGAGCCTTTAGCGAATTTCGAAACTGGCGCGGTTGATAGCGTAGTCGCGCGACAGAAAGTCTACCACGTTGACCTGCACCTGATAGGGTCCTGGCTTGAACTTGGACAGGTCGACGATGGAACTGAAGGTGATGGTCCCGTTGTCGGCGTCAGACAATTGTTCCAGCTTGCGGGGACCGCTGCTGGCCGACACTGATCCGTCTTCAGCGATGAATTTGTAGCTGGCCACCAACGATGGGATGCCTTCCTTGACGCTGGGTTTGTAGATCTTGAAATACAGCACCAGCTTTTCCTGTCGCCGGAAGGAGGAGTCGGCCTCGGGCAGGACCTGCCATTCGTTGACCACCAGATTGCGGCCCAAGCCGGGATCGAATTCCTGGCTGAGCGTGCGGGCCAGCACGATGTCGCTGAGGGCCACCTGGCTGGGCGGCTGAGGCGGCGTCTGGACCCGGCTGGAGCTGGAGCCCATACGGCCGCTGTAGACGTCTTTGACCACCGAGACCACTTCGTAGTCGCCGTAGGGCAGATTGAACTCGTTGACGTAGCGCAGGCTTTCGTCTTGGAGTTCTTTGAATTGATCTTTGGTGTAGTAGACGTCCAGCGGCTTGAAGATCTCATCCACCAGGCTGCCGTCGCGAACGTCCCGGACCTGCACCATCAGGTCGAGCTTGAGGCGGCGCAGATCTTTGTTCTTTTCCACCTTGAGCGAGGAGATGGGCACTTGCCAGCTCAGCGCCATATTGGCCATCTCCGGCTCGGGGAAGCAGCGGGCCTGCATGTGAACCGGCAGGGTGGTGAGGCTGACGTGGGTGGAGACCTGCTCGCGCAGCCTCTGGCGGCTGCTGTCCTGACGGTTTTGTTCGGCCTTGCCTTCCTCTAACAGATCGCCGGGTGATCGCAGCAAGTCTTCAACCATGCGGGCCGAATCGCCGATACCGCCCACAGGAGCGTCGGTGCCCCGGCTGCTGACCGCACCCGGACGCCCTACACGGGTCAGCCGGTAGCGGGAGTTGGTTGGGATCAGATCGCTCATCTGCACCCCGCTCCGCCTCCAAATGTCGGCCGCATGCTGCTGGGCGGTTACCGACTCTCCCAGCGTGAAGTCCTGCTCAGTGAGTCCCACGGCGGGTTCGAAGACGGCGATCACGCGTCCTTTGTAATACTTGGCGTTGGGGACGGAAAAATAGGTCCACACGATGCGCTGGCGTTGGGCCCCGGTGGAGGCGCTGCCGCCCTGCCCTCCCCGCGACGAGGGGACGCCCCTGCGGGTGTAGACCGAGTCGGCGGTCACGAACTGTTCCTGGTCGGGCGGTCCGTGGATGATGTAGACCCGTCCACGGTCGGTCCGCCAGCCCGGGATGCCTTCGCTGAAGTTCTCGTTGGCGTATTCGAAACGCTCGTAAAAGGATTCCTTGTACTCGTTGCGTTCCGTCTCCGGGGTGGGATCACGGCGCTTCCAAAAGCGGTCGATGAAGGCCCGTCTCTGCTCCTCCGTCGTGAGGCTCTCGAATTCCTTGGCCTCGGCCTTTGAAGCGATCCACTTGACCTCTTGTTCGACCCAGTTTTTGAAGCGGTCTTCTCCCACTGCCGGCAGGGCGGCCATGATACCGATCCAGAAGCCGAAAATCAGGGGACGCATGGCTCCAAAGCTTACCATACCCATGGGTCTTCTGCACGCTCAGAATCACGCTGAAGCCAGCGCCGGACGTGCGTTCCCACCGGGCAGACGGGTCGCCAAGCATCCTTCGGCCTGGGGAGGGGTCGACCCCGGCGCGGCGGGCACTTTTGCGCCCGGCAGGGTCTCGCCGCACCTTCCCACAGGACCCGCTGAGAGGAAACGGCGCGATGGGTATAATGGGGGCCATGTTGGAACGGATGTCATGGTGGGCGGCGCTGGCTGCGGTTGTGGCCGGAACAGCGGCAGCGGCGCCCTTGCAGAAAGAAGAACCCCAGCCTTGGGTGGTGCTGATCACCGTCGACACCTTGCGAGCCGACCGGGTGGGGGGCGGCGAGGAATCCTTGACGCCTCACATCGACGCCTTGGCTGAGGACGGTGTGCGCTTTGAACGGGCCATGGTGCAAGTGCCCATCACATTTCCCTCCCATGCCTCCATCCTGACAGGTTCTCACCCCATGCATCACGGGATCCGCGACTTCGGAGGCATCCGCCTCAAAGACGAACGGGAGACCCTGACCGAGATCCTCAACGCCGAAGGATACGCCACGGCGGCCTTTGTCAGTTCCTTCGCCCTGGATTCCACCTGGGGTCTCGACCAGGGATTCCAACACTACTACGATGACTTCGACTTAAGCGGCTACAAGGGCATCGGCTTCAATGCGGTGGAACGCCGAGGAGACCGCACCGTCGACCAAGTCCTGGAGTGGCTGGATGAGAATGCTTCCGGCTCCGCCCCCTCTCCGCTCTTTCTCTGGGTGCACCTGTTCGATCCCCACGATCCCTATGAGCCTCCTTCCCCCTACAAGGAGAAGTTCGCCCAGTCACCGTACGACGGCGAGGTGGCCTTTGCCGATGCCCAAGTCGGACGGCTTTTGAAGGCCCTGAAAGAGAAGGACGTCTATGAGCGTTCGCTGATCGTGCTGATGGGCGATCACGGCGAGGGACTGGGAGAGCATGGAGAGGAGACCCACGGATTCTTCATCTACAACTCCACGCTCCACATCCCCTTGGTGATGAAGTTTCCCGGCGGCGACTACCAGGGCAAGCGCATCCAAGAAGTGGTGCAGTCGGTGGACGTGGCTCCCACCGTCCTGCAGGCCCTGAGGCTCAGGGGCGGACGGCGCATGCAGGGACGCGGACTGCTGGGCCTTTTGCGCAACGGGCGCTATCCCGGCAAAGCCTCCAGCTACGGCGAATCGCTCTATGCCCGCTTCCATTTCGGATGGAGTTCGCTGACCAGCTACCAGGATGAGCGCTACAAGCTGATCCGTGCGCCCCGCATGGAATTCTACGACCTCAGCCAGGACCCGGGTGAGACCCGCAACCTCTACCAGAGCCAAACGGCTTTGGCCGAGCAGTACGACAACCTGCTCGACCGAGTCATCACCAAGTTCAAGAACCGCGAGGGGGAGCAGGACCAGCAGCATGACGACATGGACGAGGAAACCCGCCAGCGCCTGCAGTCGCTGGGCTACGTGACCGTGGCCGCCGAGAGCGGCAGCGACATGGATGATGTGGGACGGGCCGACCCCAAAGACAAGATCGAGGTCTTTTCAAAGGTCCGGCGGGCCACCCTGGCCAGCGAGGAAGGCCAACTTAAACGCTCCATCGAATTGTTGCGCCAAGTCAACAAGCAGGATCCCGACATCTACTCGGCCCGCTATCTGCTGGGACTCAATTACTTTCAGGAGCGCAGCCTGATGCTGGCGGTGGGCGAGTTCAAAGAGGCCATCCGCCTCTTCCCCGATTCCGCCGACGCAGTCAACGCCTTGGCCAGGGCCTATTTGAGCCTGGGCCTGGAGGATGAAGCGCGGCTGGGATTTGAGCAGTTGGCGCGGCTGGAACCCGAACGTCCGCGGGGATACCTGGGCCAAGGCGGCATCGCCCTCAAGGAAAAGCAATTCGATCAAGCCGAGCGCTTCTTCCGCAAAGCCTGGGAACTGGGTGAGGACAACCGGGCTCCCATCGGGCTGGGACGCACCCTGGTGGCCCGCGGCGACCTGCAAGAAGGGCTGGACGTGTTCCTGCAAGTACTGGCCCGCTATCCCCGGCAGCCCGAGATTCACCAGTTGCTGGCCTATACCTACCAGCAGATGAACCGTCCTCAGGACGCCCGCCGCCACCAAGCCATCCTGCGGCAGTTGACCGGTTCCCGGCCCTGAACTGCCCGTTTTGCTTCTCCCCGCCCCAACGGGAGGAGAAGCGTCTCTTCAGCGCTGCACCATCAGAAAATACGGAAGGGCGCGGTTTTGCGCAGGGAGCGGCCGGTGGGTTGGTCGGTGATCTCTACCATGACGTCGTATTCTCCCGGATCGAGGCTCTTGAGCGGAAAGCTGAGGGCGTAGACGATGATGTCGCTGTTGTCGCCCGTCAGGTAGCTCAGTTCCTTGATCTCGGTGGCGGCAACCGGTTGGTGCCCCTCTTTGAGGCAAATGGCCTGGAGGGCCACTTGAGGACGCTCCTGGGAGTCCAAGGAAGGGTTGTAGACTTCCACCAACGTGGTCAGGTTCTGGCGCCGGCGGAAGCGCTGGTCGACGCTGGGAACGAAGATCCAGTCGTCCAAGCGCAGCGGATTCTGGCGTCCGTAGAGAATCCAGTCGCGGCGGCTGCGGGTGTGGGTCCGGCGCTGGAACTCGTCTCTGTGGATGACCTCTTCCACCAGCACCAGTTCGCTGGCTTCGAATCCTTCCACTTTGAGGCGCGGCACCTCGATGTCTTTTTCCCAGATTCCGATCAGCTTGTTTTCGATGTCGGAAACCACCACCCTGAAGCGGTAGGCCCCAGGCGGAGCGGCCAGGCGCGACTGGTAGGAAACCTGACGGCTCAAGGCTTCGTCCTTGTCGAGACTGCGGACGCGGTCTTGGAACTGGGCCGCCACCTGCCCCTCACCGTCCACCAGTTCGGCCAGCAGATCGACTTCTGACGGCCGCGGATCCGTCTCCAGGCCGATCTGGACGTGCAAAGGGATGTTGACGTGGCCGCCGAAACTGCGCAAATAGGCATAGCCCACTTGCACCGGCAGCACGCCCACATAAAGCCGGCTTTCCACCAACTCCTCCATCTGGCGCCGGCGCTTCTGGCGCTCCTCCAGGACTTCCCCCGAGGGGAGGTCGAGGTCAGCCTGGGCCCGAATGATGTCGAATCGGTCGATGCGCCCGCTCATGTAGGGATCGAAGACGTTGATGAGAAAGTCGGAGAGGTCGCTGAAAAGGGGCTCGCCGGCATACACCACGTGGTAGTCGTTGCGCATGTAGTCGCGGTTTTGAATGAAGCGCTTGATGGCCAGATCGCGGCGTCGGCGGCGGTTGAGATCGTCGTCGTTGCCCACCGTAGCGATGATCTTCTGCATGGTGTAAAGTTCGCTGGGATCCATGCGGGCGAAGATTACCGTGAAATTGCTGCGGTAGCTGGTGGCCGAAGGCAGATAGCGGTAGATCCAGGTCTCGCTGTCGGGTGTGGGGAATTCGACGTCGATGATGGGCTGAGCGGTACCGGTCTGGTTGAGGATGTCGGTGGGGTTGCGCACCACAACTCTCTGCTGGCTGCCGTAATAGTAGGAGACGTTGTCAGGCGGGCCGTGGATGATATAGGCGCGTCCCCGGGCCGTTCTCCAGCCCGGCTTCCCCTCGCGGTCGAAACGTCGGTTGGCGTATTCGATGCGCCGGAAATGTTCCTCGCGGAACTCATTGATCACCGTGGAAGGATCAGGATCCCGGCGCTTCCAGAACCGCTCGATGAAGCGCTCGCGCTGCTGGTCGGATTCCAGGGAGGCGAATTCCTTTTTCTCGCGCTGGGAGATGATGTAGGGGACGTCTTGCTCAAGCCACTTCTGATAGTCGCGCGTGTCCTCGAGGGGCGTCAAGGCCAGCATGAGCATCAAAACAAGCATGGCGCCTCCAAGGGGCGATGCCGCCTCAGCTTCCGCCTGGCTAGCGGACATATTCCGGCGGCGGAAGAGCCGCGCTCCCCCTCATTCTCCGGCGGCCTTCTTGAGGACCGGCTGCAAGGGGAGTTCCACCGATTCCTTGAGCGTCTTGAGGACGATGGTGGTGCGTGTCGAGCGCACGGTCGCGATGGTGCGGATGCGTTTGCGGATCAGATCGGCCAGGGACACCGTGTCAGCGGCTCTGACCTTGACCAGGTAGCAGTCCTCACCGTCCACCATGTGGACTTCCTGGACCTCCGGAATGCCGCTCAGTTCCTTTCCGGTATCGATGGTTTCGTCCCGCTCGTCCGTGGAGACAAAGACGTAGGCCACCAGTTCCAGCCCCAAAACCTGGGGGTCGAGGTTGGCCGCGTAGCCTTGAATAACGCCTTGCGATTCCAGCTTGCGGATGCGTTCGAAGATGGCCGAAGGAGCCATCCCCACCCGCCTGGCGATCTCGGCGTTGGACGTCCGGGCATTCTGCTGAATGATATTGAGGATGCGTACGCTGATGTCATCGAGCATTGTGTCCCGATATTGGTTGCTTTCGGACGAATTGTCAAGAGCGAATCACTTCGGGCGTCCGATTTTCTTCCCCAGGGCCAGAATTCAGACGAATGGATCTGGTTCCGATGTGATCTTCAAAAGGAACGGAGAGCGTTCTCGATGACACGGAACAGGGACGGTTCAAGCGATGACAAGGCGGGGCCGGCTCTTGAGGGTGCGCAGGATGCTGATCGTCCGCGTCCGTTCGACGCCGGGACAACTGCTGGTCACTTCCTGCAGGAAGCGGGCCAGTCCCTGACGGTCGCGGGCCGCCACTTTGAGAAGCAGGCAGTCGTCCTGGTCGACCAGATGGATCTCTTCCACTTGGCCCAGGCTTGACAGCCGGTCAACGAGTTCTGATTCCTCGGCCTGGGGGCGGGTGTAGACGAACACGAAGGCCGAGAAGCCGTGCTTGGGGGAGGGATCCGCCTCGCCCTTTGAGGGGAGTCCCACCAGAACCGCCGATGATTTCGCGTAGGTCATGAACTGTCCCGAGTTGACAATATTGAGACGAGCGGGACCCGGGCGAAGTTCATCTTTTTCCTGGGGCCGAAATCAAAAAGGCCCGTCCCGGCTTTTTGGCCGCCGGGACGGGCCCATGGAGATGGGTTCTCCGGGACCTAGAAAATGAACTTCAGTGCGAACTGAATCTCACGTGAGTCGAAAGCTCCCGTCGATTTTCCGAAGAAGCTCGAGGTGAAGCTGCGGCTGGGCTGGGTCAGGTTGACCCGGTTGGTGATATTGAAGAACTCGGCGCGGAATTGCAGCCGTGCGTCTTCATTGCCGGCCCAGGGCACATGGAAGTCCTTGAACAGCGAGAAGTCGATGTTCTTGAATCCCGGTCCGATGAAGTTGGAACGGCCCAGAGTGCCCAGTCCGGGCGTCGTGCAGCCTACGCGGGTAGTAGACACGCCGTCGCGGTTGCAGGGAACGCCGTTGGGGTTGAACAAAGCCCGCTGGTTGCTGGCTCCGAAGACGCCGTTGACGTAGTCGTGGACGTCGAGGCCGTTGAACGCTTCGGTTCCGTTAGCCGGAGCATCAGGCCGCTCGTTGCTGCGGAAGTCTCCGTTGTAGTCGTGCAGCGACGAGAAGGCTTGGGGCGTGTAGGGGCTGCCGTCCTGGAAAGTCAGGATGGCCTGCACCTGCCAGCCGCCCAAAGCGTTGCCCACGAATCCGCCCCGGTCTCTCATGAAGGGCAGTTCGTAGATCACGTTGCTGACCCAGCGCTTGCGGATATCGAACGCGGCCAAGCCCTTCTCCAAGAAGAAGTTGGTGGGCGAGACCGTGAAGATCGACCCGGCGTTGGACGAGAAGTTGTCCGAACCGTAGTCGATGGCCTTTCCGAAGGTGAAGGCGCTCTGGAAGGCCAGTCCGTCACTAAAGCGCTTCTGGATCGACACGTTGCCGCCGTGATAGTTGCTGTTGATGTTGTTGGTGCGCAGGTTCTCAGACGAGATCAGGTCGTTGATGAAGACCGTGTTCACTCCGCTGAAGGGATTGGGCGCGCCAAAACGAGCTCCGTCGTAGCGGTTGTAGTGGTCAATGAATCCCAGCTTGCGTCCGGCGTTGCCGGTGTAGTTGAACTCGAGGAGCATGTCGTTGGGCAGCTCGCGCTGGAGTCCCAGGAACCAGTTCATCGAGTAGGAGGTGCGCAGCGAGGGATCGGGCGAGCGCAGGGTGATGCGTCCGCCTTGGGTGATGGTGTCGGTCGAACCCGGGAAGGTGACGCCCAGCAAGGGGCCGCCTACCGCGTTGAATCCCGCTCCCGTCACGCCCGTGGGCAACTGGAAGGGCACCTGAACCGAGCTGGACAGGAACTCCGCCCATTCCTGGGCCGAGATTCCGTTGCCGGCCAGTCGCTCAGGATATAGGCCCAGGTTGGCCGAGAAGGGCGGGTTGAAGCGGATATTGCCGCTGACATTGAGGAACAAGCGGTCGTAGGCAGCGCCGAATCCGCCGCGCAGCGAGGTCTTGCCGTCGCCGAAGAGGTCGTAGGCGAATCCCAAACGCGGGGCGAAGTTGTTGTTGTCCTTCTCGAAGATCCCGTCAGGGCCGACTTGGCCGGCCACGGCGTTGAAGATGCGTTCCTGCACGTCAGCGCCCGGACCCAGGATGATGTTGGCCAGACGGCCCTGTTCCTCAGTCACCTGGCCGTAGTTGTCGTAACGCAGGCCAAGGTTGAGGGTCAGGCGGTCGGACACTTTCCAGTCGTCCTGGATGAACCAGGCCCATTCGCTCTGGCGGAAGTTCTCAGGCGTTCCAACCAGGGGCAGTTGGCCCTGCACCCGGGGATCGACGCGGGCCGAAACCTCGGAAGGCAGTCCCGAAATGAAGTCGAAGACGCCGTCGAAGGTGACATAGCCGCGGGTCAGGAACTGGAAGTCGCTGTCGTCCTGGTTCCAACGGTATTCGAAACCGGTCTTGATGCCGTGATCGCCCAGGTTGAGCGAAACCACGTCGACCAAGTGGTATTCCTCGGCGGTGAAGAACTGAGGCAGTCCTCCGTAGGCGCCGAAGCCGCTGATGCCGTCACTGCCCGCAAAATTGAAGATGTTGAAGTCAGTGATGTCAAAGCGCGCCGTCGCGAAGTCGGTGCGCGTGCGGTTGTAGCCGAAGCGCACTTCGTTGACCACCGTGGGCGAGAAGATGTGGGTGTCGGAGATCACGCCGTTGGCGAAATGTCCGTCGAAGTCGCTTCCCAGTTCCGGCGAGCGGACGTTGTTGGAAGGCGTTCCGGAATCCTGCCACAGGTAGCGGAAGAACAGCTTGTTGTTGTCCGTCAGCTCGTGATCGAGGCGGACGTTGTACTGGCGGCTCGTGCCATTGGTGGGCACGAAGAAAGTGGCGATACCGGTGTCATTGATTCCGTCGGGAGGACCGGCGGCCTGGAACTGGCCGGAGATGGATCCGACATCGGCGAAGCCCGAGGTGGGCGTCGGCCCAGGAAAGGACTGGAAGAACTGGGCGGCCAGGGAATTGGGCGCCTGCTGCTGAACCAGTTGGCGCAGTTCCGGCGTCTCAAAGCGGGCCTGTGTCGACTCGCCTGAGAAGGTGCGGATTTCCTCATAGCTCCAGAAGAAGAAGGTCTTGTCCTTGACGACCGGTCCGCCAATGGTGAAACCGGCCTGGTGCATGCGCAAGGGCGCCGTGTCGGCTCCGTCGAAGAATTCGCGGGCGTCCAGGGCGTTGTTGCGGTGGAACCAGTAGGCGGTGCCGTGGAACTCGTTGGTTCCCGACTTGGTGATGACGTTGATCACCGCGCCGTTGTTGCGTCCGAACTCGGCCGAGAAGTTGTTGTTCTGGATGCGGAATTCCTGAACCGAGTCGAGGTTGGGCGTGACCGAGGTCGCGCCGCCCGTGATGGGGTCGTTGTTGGACACGCCGTCCAGCGAGAAATTGTTTCCGCGCGTGCGGTTTCCGCTGGCGTTGATGCCCGACTGGCCGCCGATGCCGTCGTTGATTCCGGCGGTGACGCCCGGCTGCAGCAAGGCCAACTGGAAGACGTTGCGTCCGTTGAGCGGAAGGTCTTCCACCTGGCGGCCGCTGACCACGCTGGAAAGCGTGCCTTCCTCAGTGTTGACCTTCTGCACGGCGCTGGAGACCTCGACGGTCTCGGAGATATCGCCCACCTGAAGGCTGAAGTTGAGTGTCTGAAGCCCGGCTACGTCCAGCTTGAACTCTGCGGTGGCCGTTTTAAAGCCGGTCAGCTTGGCCTCGCAGTGATAGTCGCCGGCGGACACGTTGCTGATGCGGAAGCGCCCCTCATCATTGGTGATGGCGGTGCGCTGGGCGTTGGTTCTTGTGTTGGTGAGAAAAATCTCAGCACCGGGAATCACAGCACCCGACTCGTCCCGGACCGTACCGTCTACGGTACCCGAGGGAGTCTGAGCTGTGGCTGCTGCCGAGAACAGTCCCACCACAAACAAGAAGAGAAGAAATAGCGATAGCTTCTTCATCTAACCTCCCGATTGTGAATGAAACGATTGAGGCGGGGCAGGAGTCCCGGGGTGGACAAACTTCGATTGAGGCGGTTGAGGCAACCGCTCTCCCGAATCCTCGAATGCCCCCCAAGAACGTCCAAAGCAACCCTAGCGAAAGTTGCGAGCAAGGCGCCTAGTACGCCCATGCTCTATTTACCCTAGCTTAACGGTGGCCTTACTCTAGCAATTCGCATTCCAGGTGTAAACCATTTCCTGGCTTTTCGGTACTTGAAGGCCGGGAATACGGGGGTTACACGCCACAGCCCGGTTAGCGGCGGCGATCAATGCCTCTGAGTTCCTCCAAAAAAATGGATGATCGGGATGGAGCTAAGTTCAAAAAACCGAAGGGCTTAAGTCAACCGGTGCGGCTGGAAGATCAAACGCCAGGCCTTTAATGGAAAAGAGGCGAAGCAGTGAAACTTGTCATTCGCATCAAACGCTTGGCGCGGCCCCAGCCCTCTACCGGCATCTCTTTGATGTGCTAGGGCAAATAGAGCAGGGGGCGGGCTGGAGGCCGCACACCGCTTGATCGGAGCTGGAACGGGCCCGCCGAAGCGGGACGCCTCGACGGGCCCGGGTTCCATTGCTCCTAGAAGATGAACTTGAGCGCGAACTGGATTTCACGTGCGTCGAAGGCGGACGTCAATCGTCCGAAGAACGGCGAGGTGAAAGATCGGTCCGTTTGCTGCAAGTTGACCCGGTTGGTGAGGTTGAAGAACTCGGCGCGGAATTGCAGCCGTGCGTCCTCATTGCCGGCCCAGGGCACATGGAAGTCCTTGAGTCAGCGAGAAGGAGTCAGGGTTTGCGGCGTTGAAACTGCTGCAGCAGGCGCCGACCTTCTTCACGGCGTCCCTGTCGCAGGTAGAGCTGGCCCAGATGGAAAAAGGCCTCTTCAATCTCGGGGTGCTTTTCCACCACCGATTCCAACAGCGAGCAGGCCTTTTCGGTGTCGCCTTGTTGGAGGGCGACCCGGGCCGACAGATATCGATACAGCCCTTGGTCGTGATATGCAGAGGGCAGGGAGCCGAGGTAGCCGGAAGCGGCTTCATAGTCCTCTTCCTTGACCGCCAGTTCGGCGGCGAAGAGGCGGGCCCGGTCTCCGTCTGTTCCCTGGCTGTCGATGAGAGGATCCAAAGTGGCGCGGGCCTGCTGGCTGTCTCCCTGCAGAAAGTAGAGACGAGCCAGATCGTAGCGTACCTGGTCATCCTGAGGATGGGCCTCAAGGTAGCGGCCGTAGCCTTCGATGGCGGGAGGATAGCGGTTGAGGCGGCTGAACTCGCGTCCCAGCAGCAGGTGTCCGCGGACGCCCAGCCCGGGCAGTCCCGCGGCTTGGCGGACGTCGTCGCCGAGTTGGGCCAACTGAGCTTCGCTCATCCCCTTCATGTTGCGGGCCAGTTGCTGGTAGAAGTGCAGGTTGGCCTCTTCTCCTCCTTCGTCGAAGGCTGTCTTGAGGTGTCCGATGGCTTCGTCGGTGCGCTGCATGCTGAAGAGCACCAGAGCCCGGTTGACGTGGCTCTCATAGGCCTGTGGATGGTCCTGCAGAAACTCTGCATAGACCTGGGAGGCTTCCTCAGTCTGCCCCCGGTTCAGATGGAGGAAGGCCAGCAAGTGGACGAAGCGCTCCTCGCCGGGACGTTCGCGGCGCAAGGCCAGCAGTTCCTGGCGGGCTTCTTCTTGGCGTCCCGCCCGCAACAGAGCTTCGTAGAGTTCGACGCGCTGAGGGATATCGAGCGGGAAGGCCCGGTAGAGCTCGACCACCCGCTCCCAGTGGTTGAGTTGGCGCGAGGCCTCCACGGCTTGATCCAGCCACTGCTTCTTGAGGCGGCCCTCCTCTTGCAGGCTGCGAAAGGCTTCTTCGGCTTGTCCATATTGGCCGGACTCCAGCATCCGCAGCGCCTCCTGGCCGTCCTGGATGGCCGCCGCGGCAACCGCCGAGCCCGTCCACCCGGGAGCA
The DNA here is from genome assembly GCA_035471925.1 of Acidobacteriota bacterium. Taxonomy (GTDB): domain Bacteria; phylum Acidobacteriota; class UBA6911; order RPQK01; family DATIPO01; genus JANQFM01. Next base: position 96,405 of record DATIPO010000058.1, on the reverse strand, counting down.
GCGGCCGCGACCGCGAGGAAAAACGTCAGGCAGCAGGCTGCCAAGGGCAGCGCACCCATCCGAAGGGCGGATGAGGAGACGGTCCAGCGCCAAGTGGCAGACGCTTGCTGGGCGGGCTCCAAGGGTGCCTTGGCGAGCAGGGCATCCGCCAGCCGTCTCCTGCCAGACGAGCCTTGTCTTTTGGCAGGCGCACTGGAGTCTTGCTGTCGCGTCCGGTTCATGGGAAAAGCTTGCGTCCTTTGAGGGCGTTCTGCTTGTCCAGCAGGCGCTGACGACCTTCGTCCAACTGGCGTTTCAAGTCCTGGAAGCGCTGCAGATAGCCGCGGGCCTTTTCGGCCTCGCCCCGAGTCTGGTAGAGGCGTCCCAGGAGATAGTGTGTACGGATGTGGTCGGGTTCGCTTTCCAGCACCTTGAGCAAGAAAGGCTCGGCCTCCTGGGGTTGCTCCTCCTCCAGCAGCAGCGAGCCCATCTGGAAGAGAAGCTGATAGGAAGTGGGCGACAACTTCAGTCCCTGGCGCAGCCATTCCTTGGCGGACGCGTGGTCTCCCGCCTGAGCGGCCGCTTGCCCCAGTTGCAGGAGGACGTTGACGTTCTCGGGCTGCAGCCGCAGGGCCTTTTGGAAGGTCTCGACAGCTTGGTCGGCCTTGCCGGCGTTGAGGTAGACCTGTCCCAGGAAATAGTGGGCCGACCAGGCCTGGGGTTCACGCGCGGCCAGGTCGGAGAGCACTTCTTCAGCCTCATCGAAGCGGAGTTGTTCCGAGTAGAGTTTGCCCAGGACTGCTTGTCCGTAAGGAGAGGGGTTGGCCTTGAGCCAGCGTTCGGCTTCTTCGAAGAGGCTGAACTTGATCAGATGGTTGACCGCTTCCAGCATCTGCGGCTGGGGAAGGCGCAAGGAACGGAACACCTGCAGGGCCTGGTCGTTGAGATCGAGGTAGAGCAGTTGCTCCAGCAGCTTGAGGGCCTGGCTGCCCTGTAGCTGACTGATATCGATCTGCTGCAGCAACCGGAAGGACTTCTCCAGATCCCGCCGTTCATAGGCCAGGCGCGAGGCCAGAATGGCGATCTCGGGGTTGTCGGGTTGGGAGCGGCGCGCCCGGGCCAGCACTTCGTCGGCCAGGGTAAAGCGTCCCTGGATGATGGAGCTGTGAGCCATGGCCGCCAGGGCCGGGACGAAATCGGCGTAAAGCTGCAGGGCCCGTTCCCACGACTTCCAGGCGTTCTCCCACTGTCCCTGGGTTTGCAGCACTTTGCCCAGGGCCACCAGCGTCCAGGCCCTCTGAAACTGAAGCTCCTGGGAGGTGGGCTTGAGCCGGACGGCCCGGTCGTAGAACTCCAGGGCGCCCTGAAAGTCGCCTTGGCGCAAAGCGTTGCGTGCTCTTTCCGCCAGTGCCTCAGCCGAGTCGGGGCCGTCCGCCTGGCGGCGTTGGACCGGCGCGGGCAAAGCCGGCGCGGACTCGGCGGCATCTTCCGGCGCACCCCCAGGCGAGGAGCGGCTGTCGCTCGAACGGGCGCCCTCTTCAGAAGCCGACTTCGCCTCGGCCCGGCGGTCCGCCGCACCTTGGGCGGCCAGTGCGTCCAACTCTTGCAAGGCCCTGCGGGCCGCTTCCGAGGAAGGATCTTGGCGCAGCAGATCTTGCAGGATGGCGCGGGCTTCTTGGGTCCGTCCCAGATGAGCCAGCGCGACGGCTTGCGGATGCAGAAACTGAGGATTGCCGGGATCTAAGGTCTCGGCCATTTGAAAGGCTTCCAGGGCCAACTGAGGCGCCTGCTCGCCGTAGGCCACTCCCAGATTGAAGTGGGCCGCCGGCAAGAGCGGATTGATGTCAATGGCCGTACGGGCCGCTTCGATGGCCGCTTGCCGTTGGCCCAAGGCCTGGTAGGCGCCTGACAGGTTGACGTAGCAGTAGACCTTGTTGGGATCGATTTTGAGAGCCCGCTGAAAAGCCGATATCGCGGCTTCAAGGCGTCCCATTCCCTGCAGGGCGGCGCCCAGGTTGTAATAGCCCTGATGATAGTCGGGCTCGATTTCGACGGCCTTCAGGTAAGCCTCGATTTCTTCCTGCGGACGTCCCGCCCTGCCCAGGGCCACGCCCAGCTTGAAGTATCCGTGAATGAACTCGGGATTGATGTCGACGGCCTCGCGCTGGAGCCGGATCGACTCTTCGACGCGGCCTTCCTCGAGCAGCGCCTCGGCCTCCTCGCTGAGTTCGATGGCCCGGTCGCGGAATCCTTCGGGCATGCGGTAGAGAATGATGTGTTCGCGTCCCATCCGGAATGGACGGCTGTAGGAGTCCGGTTCGAGTCCCTCAACGGCTTTGCGGAAGGCGGCGTTCATCTGGGACAGCCGCATAGCCCCCAGATAGCCTCCGTTTGCGGCCGTGACATCACTGGACAGTTGGCGTGCCACCTGCCGAAAAGGCTCTCCCGCCTCCAGCCGCTTGAGGGCCGTCTGGACAGTGCCGGTGGAATCCGTCACCAGCATGCGCAAAAAGGCACGCTTGAGTCCGGCGTCCTGGTAGGGAGCGGTCGCTGCTGCGGCCAGCGTGAACGTGCCCGTCCACAGCAGCAGCGCCAGCGCCAGTCTCCCGCGTCCTGCCCCGTTCTTCATCAGCGCCTCACTACTCGAATCCAATGGTCGGTGAGATGAAAGTTGTCTTGCTGCACGTCTTCAGGCATGTGGCAGGTGATGCATCCATCGGTCGGATTAACTGGGCAGAGGACGGATGCGCTGCGCTCTTCATTGTGGCAGCGCAAACAGGTGCGGACGTAGGCGGGGTCGCCTTCGGCTGCGTTCTCGTGAGGATTGTGGCAGTCCAGGCAGCTCAGTCCGGCGTTGCTCTGAATGTAGCAGTCGGAGTTGGCCAAGGCCGTCACTTGGTTGGAAATGAGCACGTCCTCGGGGCGCGGCTGCACCAACGAGAAAAAGCCGTTGTGACACTGCGAGCAGAGCTCCATCAGGTCAGGATTGGAGAGCTTGCCGGGATGCACAATCTGCAGATCCTCGGCTTTGGCTTCGGCGGCTTTGACATGCTCGAGACCGGGACCGTGGCACCGTTCGCAGGTGACGCCCACGTCTCCGAACTCGGGGTGAGGGCCTCCTGCACGGGCCAGATCGCTTTGCACAGGTCCGGTATGGCAGTTGAGGCACTTCTCGGCGAAGTCGCGGTTGAGGACGCGTCCGATGGCGGCGTTGTAGTCGGGAGGCTGGCCTTTGAACAGCCCGGGCGATTTCTTGAGGCGTCCGCTGCCGGCTTCCAGCATGTAGCGGGCTTCGATCAAGGTGGGTCGCGGCAAAGGCTTGCCCTCGATCTCGCTGGCCAGCAAGATCAGGCTCAGCCCGAAACGCTCGCCGCCCAGCACCGAGTGCACCGGGATGGCCTGTTCGGGACGTCCCGGAAGCCGGGTGATGAAGTGCCAGCGTCCCCGGCGTTTCTCGACGCGGTAGTCAATGGGTCCTTCGGAAACGCTCTGAGGGAGGGTCGAAAGCTCGTCCAGAGCCGAAGCCGGACGCCAGGTCTTGGCGTGATTGCTCCCGAAATGGTCGGCCCCGTTGCTTTTGTGGCAGCGTGCGCACTCCTGGCGTCCTACGTAGTCTTGGTCGGCGCTCTCGATGGCCACAGAAGCGGCGTGGGACGCCCACAGAAGTGCGAAGGCCGCCGCTGCCGGCAGTCCGGTAGCCGTCAACAGGCGTAACGAGACAGGAATCCACCCCAGCATAGCCTCATAGCTTACCCATCCAGTTGAAAAAGAACAAGCCAATCGGTTGAGCGGCAGGTGGCCTTGCGGCGGTCGTCTCTGCGAGTTTTCCGCAGGCGGCAGGTCACCTGGTCAAGGCCGGCGGGACCGAGCGCTGAAAGCGTGCAATAGCGTTGCGGACTGGCTCAACTGTCTAATGTCGCGGCCTCCCTGAGCGCGGCTTAGAGCGGGCGGAAGTAGTTGCCCCCGGATCCGCAGCAGCAGCAGGCGAAGGTGGTCTTGAACTGTCCGCTGGGTGTCAGGCAGATCACGTCGGGGTCCGCTCCGAGCACGCAAGGCGCCAGGCAAGGCGGGAAGGGGCAAGGCTTGAACCCGTCCGGCGGAGCGGCTCGCGCGGCTGATTGAAGCGGAGTGTAGAGTCCGATCGTCAAAGCAGCGGCCAGCAGACCGACGAAAAAAATGCGGCTGAGAATCTTCATGTTGACCTCCTAGGTTAGCCTTCAATATAACATGCTGATTCTGGCATCGCCAGCACACGCAAGAACAGCTCAGGCCGCTCGAAGCGATTCGTTTGGCCAACCTGGATGGGCCAACTAGCCCACGCTGCTGCCCGGTGAGGGGTTCCCGTCTACGTCCACCAGCAGCACGTCGTCGCCGTCGGTGGCGGCCAGCAGCATGCCCTGGCTGACTCCGAAACGCATCTTGCGCGGCTTGAGGTTGGCCACCACGATGATGCGCCGGCCCTCCAGCTTGGAGGGATCGTAGTGCTTCTTGATTCCGGCAAAGATGGTACGGGGCTCGGATTCGCCTACGTCGATGGTGAGTTTGAGCAGCTTGTCGGCTCCCTCAACGTGTTCGGCTTTGAGGACTTCGGCGACCCGCAGGTCGACTTTGAGGAAGTCGTCGATGGTGATCTCAGGCCTCAGGGGCGGATCGAGCTTCTTGGCAGGCTCGTCTTGCATCGATTCACCTTCGGTTTCTTGGCGGCTGTCGAGAACCATGGCTTTGATGTCCTTGGCTTCTACGCGGGTAACCAGGGTCTCGAAGGTCCCCACGTTTCGGTTGCAGAGGTCGTAGGCGATGTCGTCCCAGGCGATGGGAGGAATGTCGAGAGCCTTCTCGACCTTTTCGGCGTAGATGGGCACGACCGGCTTGAGGAAGCCTGTCAGGGCCTTGACGTAGTTGGCCCCCAGGGTGCAGACGGCTCGGGCCTTTTCGGGGTCGTCTTTGATCAGCTTCCAGGGGGCTTGGTCTTGGAAGTAGCGGTTGGCTTCCAGCGCCAACTCGTTGATCAGCCGCAGGGCGGCGGCCGAATCGAAACGTTCATAGGCCTGAGCAATTTGAGGCTTGAAATGATCCTGGAGCCGTCGCGAGGCGTCGGCGGCTTCGGACGGCAGTTCTTCCAGCCGGCTGTCCAGACGCTTGTTGAGGAACTGAATGACGCGGCTGGAGAAATTAGCCAGATTGTTGACGAACTCCGAGTTGACCCGTTCCAGGAGTTCCGACTTGGAGGCGTCCAGCGACTCGGGGTCGGAGGGATCTTCCCAGCTTCCGATGTGGAGGTCGAGGTCGCTGGGCTCGGGACGCAGCTTGCTGGCGAAGAAGAAACGCAGGTACTCGGGATCGAGATGACGCAGGTAGACCTCGGCGTTGATGAAGGTTCCCCGGCTCTTGCTCATCTTCTGGCCGTTGACGGTCAGGAAGCCGTGCACTTGGACGCGGTGAGGCACGCTGTATCCGCCGGTCTTGAGCACCGAGGGCCAGAAGAGGCAGTGGAAGTAGACGATGTCTTTTCCAATCACGTGGACCAGCCGCGCGGAATCACTCTTCCAGAATTCCTCGGCGCTGCGTCCTGACTGGCTGGCGTAGAGTTCGGTGGCGCCGATATATCCGACCGGCGCGTCCAGCCAGACGTAGAAGTACTTGTCCTGCTCGCCGGGGATGGGGAAGCCGAAATAAGGAGCTTCGCGGCTGATGTCCCAGTCATTGAGGCCTTCCTGAAGCCATTCGCGGACGAAAGCCCGCGTGTTGGAAGGCATGCTGTCCTCGCGCTCCACCCATTCTTCCAGAAATCCCTGGGTGGCGGACAGCTTGTAGAAGACGTGCTCCGAGGTGCGGACTTCCACGGGCCCGCCGCTGATGGCCGAGCGGGGATCGATCAGATCGGTGGGACGGTAGGTGCTGTTGCACTTTTCACAGGAGTCCCCGTACTGATCCTCGGCTTTGCACACCGGGCAGGTGCCGCGCACCCAGCGGTCGGGCAGGAAGCGCTCGTCCTCGGGCGAATAGAGTCCCTCCACGTCTTTCTTGTAGATGAGCCCTTTGGCCTTGGCCTCTTGGTAAATGGCGTAGAGATGCTTCTTGGTCTCCTCCGAATCGGTGGTGTGGTAGGCATCGAAGCTGATGTTGAAGGCCTTCAGGTCGCGCACGTGGCGGGCTTGGTAGTATCCGGCCACTTCGGAGGGCTTCTTGCCCAGATCGCGGGCCTTGAGTTCGATGGGCGACCCGTGGGCGTCCGAGGCGCAGACGTAGACGGCGTCGTTGCCGAGCATGCGCTGGAAGCGGGCGTAGATATCGGTCTGGACGGCCTCCAAAAGGTATCCCAGGTGGATGTCCCCGTTGGCGTAGGGGAGTGCGCTGGTAATCAGTAGTCGCCGGCGGCTCATGATCTCTCCTCGTGAGTGACTTTTCGAAGTGGATCAGTATAGCAGGCGCGCCGCGGCGCGGAGGTTGCGCCGGGCGCTACTCGCTGCGCAGCACGCGGATGGGATCGAAGCGCGAGGCGCGCCGGGCGGGCAGATAACCGGCCAGCAGGGCCACCAGGGTGAGAAGGGCCGATACGGCGACGAAGGTCAGCGGATCTCCCGGAGGCGTCTGGAAAAGGAGACTTTCCATCCAGCGGCTGAGCAGCCAGGCGGCACCCAGTCCGATAACCAGTCCGGCCAGCGCCAGGCGCAGGGTGCGTCCCACGACCATGGAGGCGATCTGCCGCCGGTGGGCGCCCAGAGCCATGCGGATGCCCAGTTCCTTGCGCTGTTGCAGGACGCTGTAGGACATCACTCCATAGATCCCCAGCGAGGCCAGGATCAAGGCCAGCAGAGAGAAGAGGCTGAGCAGCGAGGCGTTGAGGCGGGGACGTTTGAGGGCGTCGGAAAGCAACTGGTCCATGCTGGTCAGCGAGCCCACGGGCTGGCGCGGATCGAGGGCATGGACCTGGGACTTGAGAGCATCGGGCAGGCTCTGCGAAAGGTCGCGATCATGACGCACGAGATAAGTCATGAAAGGGAAGTCGTCGAGCTGGGCCACCGGCAAGTAGACCATGGAGCGCACCGGCTGGCGGGGTCCGTTGTGGCGCACGTCCTCGACCACGCCGATCACGCGCAGGTGCGGATTCGGTTCGCCCCAGCTCAGGGTCAGGGTCTTGCCCAGCGGATTCTCTCCCGGCCAGTGAGCTTCGGCCAGGGTGCGGTTGACCACGGTGACCATGGGGGCGTCTTTGATGTCGCGCGAGTCAAAGTCGCGTCCCCGCAGCATTTCGATTCCCAGGGTGCGGAAATAGCCCTCGGTGACGGGACGCACGTCAGCCACCGGTCGGTCTCCCGGCTGGGGAGCGGGACGGTCGTCGGGCCAGTAGGATGTGGCCGAACCGGGACCGGACAGGGGAATGAAGACGTTGCCCGCAGCGGCTTCCACGCCGGGCAGGACCCGGATGCGCGCCAGCAGGCGCTGAAAGAAGTCGACCCGCGCGGGCGCGTCGTAGCGTGCGCTGGGCAGGTTCAGCCGGAGAGCGCTCAGATGATCGGTGCGGAAGCCGTTGTCGACCCGGTTGAGGGCCCACAGGCTCTGCAGCAACAAGCCGGCTCCGATGAGCAAGGCCACGGCCAGGGCCATCTCCGCCACCACCAGTCCGTTACGCAGGCGCCCGTGAGAGCGTCCCGAGGACTGGCTGCGGCCTTCCTGAAGCGAATTTCGGATCGAGAGCCGACTCCCCTCCCAGGCCGGGAAGAGTCCGAAGAGCAGGCCGGTCAGCAGGGCCAGCGCCAGCATGAATCCCAGCACTCTCCAGTCCAGCGCCAGCGGAGGGAGCGGGATGTCGGCGGGCATGTAGCCCTGCAAGAAGCGGATTCCGCTCCAGGCCAGCACCAATCCGGCGGCGGCGCCCAGCAGTCCCAGCAGCAGGCTTTCGGTCAGGAGCTGGCGCAGCAGCCGTCCGCGTCCGGCGCCCAGGGCCAGACGCAATGCCACTTCGCGGCGTCGTCCGGCGGAGCGGGCCAGCAGCAGGTTGGCGACATTGGCGCAAGCGATGAGCAGCACCAGGCCCACTGCGGCGAAGAGCATCCAAACCGAGGCCTGCAAGTCGCCCACATAGTCCTCGTGCAAGGACACCACGCTTACGCCCCAGCCGCTGTTGAAGTCAGGGTAGGCTTCTTCCAGGCGTTCGCCGATGGCAGCCATCTCCTGCTGGGCTTGGCGAAGAGTTGCGCCGTCCTTGAGGCGGGCCACCACTTGCAGGGAGCGTCCGCTGCGGGTGCGGTGGCTTTCCTGCAAGGTGAAGGGATAATAGATGTCCTCGTCGCCTTGGTAGAAGCGCATCTGCGGGGGCAGGATGCCCACCACTTCCGCCCTCGAGCTGTTCAGTTCGATGGACTGTCCCACCACGGCAGGATCGCCTCCGAAAGCCCGTTTCCAGAAGGAATCCGAGATCATGACTACCGTGGGAGATCCGGGATTGCCGTCCTGCCGGGTCAGCAGGCGTCCCTCTTGAGGAGGCGTCTGCAGCACGTCGAAGAACCCGTCGGTGACGATCAGGACTTCGACTTCGCGGGGTTCGCCCTGTCCCGTCAAGGTCATGTTGCGTCCGGTGAAGGCGGCCATGGCCTGGAAGACGGTGTTTTGTTCCCGCCAGTCCATGAAGTTGCCGGGATTGACCACGTTGTAGAGCTGGTTGCGCGGGAAATTGCGCTCGTAAACCATCACCAGCTCGTCGGGATCGGAGTAGGGGAGGGCTTGCAGCAAAACACTGTCCACGACGCTGAAGATGGCGCTGTTGGCGCCGATTCCCAAGGCCAGCGCCAGCACGGCTGCCAGCGTGAAGCCGGGATTCTTGCTCAGGGTGCGCAGGGCGTAGCGGGTGTCTTGCCAAAGGGACTGCATGCGGATTCCTTTCTGACGGGCGGACGTTTTCTGAGGGTGCAGGTTGTGACGCTGTTGTCGGCGCTCCTGACGGCGCTCCCGCCAGTAGGCGGGGATGGAGGCCAGCACCTCCCTCCAATAGGCGGCCCAGGCCAGTATCCGACCGTCTTCTTGGAGGCGCAGCCGGTACCATTCTTCGAAATCCTCCAGCTCCCACTCACGGCGCTCGGGCGGGATCTGTCGGCGAAGCAGACGGCGGGCCAGGGACGGAGCCGATGCAAGCCGGCGCTGCTCGGGCGGACGGCTCACGCCTCCTCCTCGCGGCCCTTCAGGCCGACCTGCTCAATGCCCTCCCACAGCCGCCGGTGAAGATCGTGGACCGAGTTGAGCGCTTCGGCGCCTTGAGGGGTGAGGCGGAAGAGACGCTTGGGGCGTCCTCGCCGCTGCTGTGCGGATTGCAGGCGCGAGGCCAGCAGTCCGCGCTTCTCCAGACGCGACAACGTCACCGAAATGGTGCCTAAAGCCGGGCTCTTGTCGACCCGCCGCTTGAGCTCCTTCTTGATGGTCACCGAGTAGGCATCCTCCTCTAGCCGATAGACTGCCATCAGCACTTCATGCTCGAATTGGCCGAGAGTGAGGGTCTGCTGAGACGTCGAGTTTTTCATACTTCGTATTATAAGACGGAGGTCAAGGCTGAAAGGTTGTTTTTTTTGTCGCTGCTTCCGGCGCTGGGCCAAGGCGCGGAAACCGGGGCCGGGGCGTTGACCCGCCAAGCGGCCATTCGATAAGATCGGCGGAGAAGGAGGAAGGCATGAAAAGAGCCCTAAGTCAGGTCGATCCCGAGGTGGCTCAAGCGATCGCCAACGAAACCCGCCGCCAAGGCGAGACGCTGGAACTGATCGCCTCGGAAAACTTCACCAGCGAAGCGGTTCTGGAGGCTACTGGATCGGTTTTCACCAATAAGTATGCCGAAGGCTATCCGGGACGCCGCTACTACGGAGGATGCGAATACGTCGACGTGGTCGAGGACCTGGCCCGCGAGCGAGCCAAGGCACTGTTCGGCGCCGAACACGCCAACGTCCAGCCCCATTGCGGCAGTTCGGCCAACTTGGCGGTCTGCATGGCAGTGCTCAAGCCGGGAGACAAGATTCTGGGGATGAATCTCTCCCACGGCGGCCACTTGACCCACGGCCATCCCCTGAATTTTTCGGGAAAGCTCTACCAAGTCGCCTCCTACGGCGTGGGCCAAGACGACGAGCGGCTGGACTATGACGAGATGTCGGAAATCGCCCACAAGGAAAAGCCTCAGATGATCATTGCCGGCGCCAGCGCCTATTCGCGCGTGATCGACTTCGAGCGCTTCGGCCAAGTGGCCCGCGAGGTGGGCGCCTACCTGATGTGCGACATCGCCCACATCGCCGGACTGGTGGCGGCCGGCGTGCATCCCTCTCCGGTGCCCCACAGCGACTTCGTTACCACCACCACCCATAAGACCCTGCGCGGACCCCGCAGCGGATTGGTCTTGTGCAAGCAGGAGCACGCCAAGAAGATCGACAAGATCGTCATGCCCGGCATCCAGGGAGGACCGCTGGTGCACGTCATCGCCGCCAAGGCCGTGTGCTTCAAGGAAGCCTCGGCTCCTGAGTTCAAGGAGTACCAGATGCAAGTCGTCCGAAACGCCCAGGCCTTGGCCGAGGTCCTGAGCCAGTCGGGATACCGGGTGGTTTCCGGCGGGACCGACAACCACCTCTTCCTGCTCGACGTCTTCTCCAAGGACATTACCGGCAAGAAGGCCGAGGAGACCCTTGAAGCCGCTGGCATCACCGTCAATAAGAACGGCATCCCCTTTGACACCAATCCGCCTCTGGTGGCCAGCGGCATCCGCATCGGCACTCCGGCCCTGACGACCCGCGGCATGAAGGAAGCCGAGATGAAGCGGGTAGGCGGCTGGATCGCCCGCGTGCTCGACAACATCGACGACGCTTCGGTGCATCGCCAGGTGCGCGACGAGATCCGGGCCTTCGCGGCCGATTTCCCGCTCTACCCGGAGCGACTGGAGGCTTTGCAGTCCAGTGTCGGCTAACCCGCCGATCAAGGGGCCGCGGAAAGGGCCGATGGAAGGGCCCATGCAGGGATTGTCGCTGGAAGAGATTTTCGCCCCCGGCGGAATCCTGGAATCACGTCTGCCCGACTATGAATATCGTCCCGGCCAACTGAAGATGGCTCAGGCGGTCCTCGACGCCATTCACTACGGCAATCATTTGTGCGTGGAGGCCGGGACGGGAACCGGAAAGACCCTGGCCTACCTCATTCCGGCCCTCTACAGCGGCAAGCGTGTGGTGGTTTCGACGGCCACCAAGAACCTTCAGGAACAGGTCTTCTACAAGGACATTCCCTTCATCCGAGAGCACCTCGCGCCTCATCTGGCAGTCTGCTGCATGAAGGGACGATCCAACTATCTGTGCCTCAAGAAGCTGGGCGAGTGGTCGAGCCAGGGTTCGCTGCTCAAGGCTGACCGGCGCCTGCGCAGCATGCTCAGTCAATGGGCTAATAGCAGCCAAAGCGGCGACCGTGCCGAGTTGGACTGGATGGCCGACGACGATCCGCTGTGGAAGGCCCTGGACGCCCGCAGCGAAACCTGCATCGGCAGCAAATGCAGCCTTTTCGAGGACTGCTTCGTCACCCGCATGCGCCAAAAAGCCCTGGAGTCGGACCTGATCGTGGTCAACCACGCCCTTTTCTTCGCCAACGTAGCCCTGCAAAGCGACGAAATCGGTCAGATCCTGCCCGACTTCGGCACCGCCATTCTGGATGAGGCCCATGAGCTGGAAGACATCGCCGCCGACCACTTCGGACGGCGCCTGAGCAGCTACCAGGTGCAGGAGCTGGGGCGCGACTTGCAGGCCGTCCTGGGACGCCGACCCCGGGAAGTCCAGCGCGTGCAGCGTACCGTCGACAGCGGACTCAACTTGCTGGCGGCGCTGCCCGCCGAGGAAGGCCGCCACAGCCTTAACTTTTTCCGTGACCGCCGGTTCGGGCAGGTGGATCTGCGCGAACAGCTCCATCAGCCCTTCCGTGACTTTTCAGATTCTCTGACGCTGCTGGGCAACCGCCTCAACGCCCTTCCCGAACAGCCCGAAGAGGCGACCGCCCTTCTACGCCGCATCGAGCAGATGAACGACGCCCTCTTCCTGATCTTCCAAGAGCACAGTTCGGAATTCGTCTATTGGTTCGAACGGCGGGGGCGGGGCGTTTACGTGGGCTGCACTCCGATCCGCATCGCCTCGCTGCTGCGGCACCATCTTTTCGAGCGGGTGGACAGCGCGGTGCTGACTTCGGCCACCCTGGCCGTGGACGGGGGCTTCGACTTCATCCGCGGCCGCCTGGGATTGCCCGATCCGGCCGAACTGCAGGTGGCCAGCGAATTTGATTTCGCCCGTCAGGCCATGCTCTATGTCCCCTCTTCCTTTCCGGAGCCCCGGTCGCCCCAATACGCTGCCAGGCTGGCCCAGGAAGCCGAACGCATCCTGCGGGCAACCCAGGGGGCGGCGTTTTTGCTCTTCACCAGCTTTCGCCAGATGAACCGGCTGCATGAAATGCTGGCTTCGCGGCTCCCTTTCCCCTGCCTGAAGCAGGGAGAGGCGCCCAAGTCGCTGCTGCTGGAGCGCTTCAAGTCCACCCGGGGCGCCGTGCTGTTTGCCACCACGAGTTTCTGGCAGGGCGTGGACGTTCGGGGCGACGCCTTGCGGGCCGTGCTGATCGACAAGCTACCCTTTCAGGTGCCCACCGAACCGGTGGTGGCGGCCCGCCTCAATCACCTCAAAGAGGAAGGAACCGACCCCTTTTCAAGCTACAGCGTGCCCCAGGCCGTGATCACTCTGAAGCAGGGACTGGGGCGTCTCATCCGCTCCCGTTCGGACCGCGGCATACTGGCGGTTTTCGACTCCCGTCTGCGCACGCGGGCCTACGGCAGGACCTTCCTGGAGAGCTTGCCAAACTGCCCCCTCACCGATAACATTACAGATCTTGAAAACTTCTGCCGCCGGACTTCATCATAGAAACATATCGGGTCTGACTGTCGCGACGAGAGCCGGATCCGGGAGAGTGACAAGAGTTTCAAAGGTTGGAAGGGTGAGTAAGATGAAATTGAAAAGCACTTTACTTGCGATGGTCCTGATGTTGCCCCTCTTGTTCGGGGGCGTGCTGGCTCAGAGCGGCATCATCAAAGGCAAGGTCGTTGATCCCGAAGGCAATGGGATTCCTGACGCCGAAGTCCGCATCGTGGGCATGGACGTCAAGCGCGAATACAAGATCAAGACCAACGACGACGGCGAGTTCCTGCATATCGGAGTCAACTTCCAGGGCGTCTACCGCGTCATCGCCAGCAAGGAAGGCTACACGGGCGGCTTTGTGGAGGGCGTTCGTCCCAAGTCTGACCGCGGAGGCGAAGGTCTCGAAATCATAATGGAGAAGGGCCAGCAGCGCCAGATGGCCTTCGAAGTCTCCGATGAGGAGAAGGAGAGGCTGAGGAAGGAGCGGGAGAAGGCCAAAGAGAGGGCTGAAAAACTCTCCAGTTCCTTCCAAGCCGGCCTGGACGCTTTCGCCGCCGAGGACTTCGAAACTGCCAAGGAACAGTTCATGGAGGCCGCCGAAGCGGCTCCGGACGAGCCCAACGTTTGGGGCAACCTGGGACAGACGCATGCCCGCCTGGGCGAATATGAAGAGGCTGCGGCGGCCTACCAGAAGGCCATCGAACTCAATCCTGCCGAGCCGGCCTTTCATCAGAACCTGGGCGGCGTTTACTCCAGCATGGGCGAGGCTGATAAAGCCAAGGCCGAGTATGAGAAGGCGGCTGAGATCGCCTCAGCCACCAATCCTCAGGCCGCCGCCGACAGCTACTACAACATGGCGGTGGGCTTCATCAATACAGGCCAGAATGCCGATGCAGCCGAAGCCTTGCAGAAGGCCGTCGAATTCAACCCCAACCATGCGGAAGCCCACTACCAGTTGGGCATCGTCCTGCTGGGGCTGAACAAGTTCGACGAATGCAGGAGCCACTTCGAGAAATACATCGAACTCAAACCCAACTCCGAGAACGCGGTCGTGGCTCAGCAGATCCTCGATTCGCTCCAGTAGGACCGGGCGGCTTCACACTTCCAAAAGCCCGGCGAGCCCTGACCAGCGTGTGAAATCGGCTGGGGGGCTTACACCGACTGGGTGCGGAAGTAGGCTTCAGCCTTGGTGCAGCCGATTTCAGCCAGGCTTCGCAAGGCCGCCAGGGCCGCTTGGCTGACGTCTTCGTCTTCTGACTGGTCGGCCAGTTGCGCCAGTTGGTCGATGATCGGATCGGGCACCTCGTTGGGGCGGCTCCAGTAAGATCCCGCCAATTCGTGGAGGGCGCTGATCCGCTCGTGATCATCGCCGCTCTCCAGAAGGGCCGTCAGCTCATCTTCGGCACGCTTGCTGCCGTGCAGCGCCAGCGTCCCCAGAGAAAGCATGACCAGGTGGCGCCGCTGCACTTGGAGGTAGCGGTCCTGATCGGAGCGGTAGAGTTGCAGCAGGACGGGCACGGCGTCACCGTGGCCGATTTCTCCGAGGGCCATGATGACTGCCGCCATGAAGGCTTCGTAACCGCGTCCGCGGCGACTTTCCACCGAATCGAGGGCGGCGCACAGCGGACTGATCACCGAAGGGTCGCCCAAACTGCCCAAGGCGATGGCCGCCACCTCCTTTTGCCTCAGAGATCCCGTCTCAAGGAGTTGGAGCAGAGGATCCCTGAGCTCGCCTGCGCGGATGACGGCGATGTGGGGGAGAAGCTGAGCCAGAGCTTCCGACCGCTTTTCTCCGATGGCCTGCAGGCAGCGTCCAATCAGCTTGTCGCGGTTACCGATGTCTTGTCCTCGGTACATAGTCATTGGGTTCATTGGGCCGTGGAATGCTGGTGGATTCGGCGTTCGCCCTCCCCTGCAGAAGGCGATTGGGGGGACGCGAAACCCGTTTTCAAGCGGTGCTTATGATACCATGCTGAGCATGAAAAACAAGCAGTTCGCCTTTGCCGTCGTCGGTACGGCGATCGGCTTCATTCTCGGCTTTCTCGTGGCCCAGGCCGTTTCCCTGCAGGATCAGTTCATTTTGCAGGACACACAAGGTGCTGGCAACCCGCAGCAGTCCTCCAACCTGCCTGAGGGACACCCCTCGGCTCAGTTGATGGAGTTGATGCGCACGCTGCAGCAGCGGGCTGAGGCCAATCCTCAGGACGCCGAAGTCCGGGTGGCGTTGGGCAATGCCTTTTACGACCTGAAGCAATTCGACCAGGCGGCAGCCTGGTATCAGCAGGCCCTGACCTTGGATTCCGAGAACGTCAGCGTTTCCACCGACTTGGGCACGTCCTACTACTATCTTGGGCAGCACGAGAAGGCCATCCAGCAATTGCAGCATTCTCTGCACATCGATCCAACCCATCCCCAGACCCTCCAGAATCTGGGAGTGGTCCTGGACGCTGCGGGCCGTTCCCAGGAAGCCCTGGCCACTTGGGAAAAGCTGATCGAGACCAATCCTGACTACGCGGGCCTGGATCAGGTGCGTCAGAGCATCGAGCGGCTCCGGGAGCGGATGGACGGCGGCAGCTCATAAATCATGACCTCTTTGATTCGCTACCTGTTTCTCTTTCTGGCCGGACTGCTCCTGGTGCGTCTGATTCTGGAGAAGCTGTTGGGAGGGAAGGTGCGGCGCAACCCTTCTGGGGCCCGTTCGGGCGGCTCCAACCGCGAACGCCCGTCGCGCACTATCGAAGGGCAGACGGTGCGTGATCCTCAGTGCGGCATGCATGTGGCCCAGGACCTTGCTATCCCCGCCAGATCTCATGGGCGCCGGCTCTTCTTCTGTTCCGAAGAATGCCGGGACGCCTACCTTGAGGGCATGAAACCAACCGGAACCGATGCTTGAGGCTTATTCAGGGGCGCTGAACCGATGAAGGTCGGAATCGTCGCCAAACGTCACCGAACCGATTTCGCCCAGCGCCTGCGGACCACTCTGCAGTGGCTGCAGGAGCGCCAGTGCACTCCCCGCGTCGACCGCGATGTCGTGGAAAGCTATGGCCTCAGCGATCTTGAGGGCCTCGACCGCGACAAGCTGGTGGAGGAATCGGACTTCCTGGTGGTCTTCGGTGGCGACGGCACCATGCTTTCCGCCGCCCGCAGCGTGGGCGCTTCAGGCACGCCCATCCTGGGGGTCAACATGGGATCGCTGGGATTCCTGACCAGCGTACGTCCCGAAGAACTCTATCCGGCCCTGGAAAAGGTCTTAGCCAACGACTACTTTCTCGACCGCCGCGCTCTGCTCAAAGCCGAGGTCTACACCGACGGGGACGAGCCCGAGGTCTACCATGCTCTCAACGACGTGGTCATCAACAAAGGAACGCTGGCCCGCATCATTTCCATGCACGTGACCTTGGATGACGATCCCATCACCGAGTACCTGGCCGACGGACTGATCATCTCCACCCCTACGGGCTCGACGGCCTACTCATTGTCTGCGGGAGGTCCCATTCTCTACCCTGAGTTGGAAGCCTTCATCGTCACGCCTATCTGTCCTCACACCCTCACCAACCGGCCCATTGTGGCTCCCTCCGACCGCGCCATCCGGGTCACGCTCAAGCAAGGCGAGGACGTCACGCTTACTATAGACGGGCAGGTCGGCGTCGAACTTAATCCAGGCGCCGAGGTGGTCTGCACCCGCTCCGAGCGGCATATCGACTTGCTCCAGCCCGGCGACAAGACCTTTTTCGACGTGCTGCGCGACAAGCTCAAATGGGGCGAACGGTAGCGTGCTGCCTGCCACCGCGGACATTCGAGCTAGAGACCCTTCAATTGGCGGCGGGCCTCGGCGGCGTAGGCTTTGTAGTCGGGGGGCGGGGCTGCTTCTTCAGGCGCGGTTGTGTCTAGTGTGGCCTCAATGCAGGCCTTGGAGCTGGAGGTCAAGGCGTCAAGGTTGTACCCGCCTTCCAGCAGGTAAAGAATGCGTCCCCCGCAGGTCTCCTGGGCCGTTCGGTTGAGACGGGCGCTGAGTTGGGCGAATCCGTTTTCGTCCAGGTTCATGCCGGCCAGTGGATCGGCGGTGTGGGCGTCGAATCCCGCTGAGACGAGGATGAGCTGGGGCTTGTAGTCGGCCAGCGCCGGCAGCAGAAAATCGTCGAAGAGGTTCAGATAAAAGCCGTTGCCTCGTCCCGCCCCGATGGGGAAGTTCAGCGTATATCCCCGGCCTTGGCCCTGGCCCCGTTCCCCGAAGCTTCCCGTCCCCGGATAGAGCGGATGCTGATGGGTGGAGAGGTAGAATACATCGGAGCGGGAGTAGAAGATCTCCTGAGTCCCATTGCCGTGATGGACGTCGAAGTCGACGACCGCCACCCGCTCCAATCCCCTCTCGCGAACGGCCCAGTCGGCAGCCGCGGCCACGTTGTTGAAGAGGCAGAAGCCCCTGATCCTGTCGCTTTCGGCGTGGTGTCCCGGCGGACGCATGAAGGCGAAGCCGCCCTGGATTTGTCCGTCCAGCAGGCGGCGGGTCAGATCGACCGCGCTGCCGGCCGCCAGCAGGGCCACTTCGTAGGAGTGCGGACCGGCATGGGTGTCGGGGTCGAACTGGACGTGCCTTTTGCCTTTGCTGTTGCGTACACGGTCAAACAGCTCCTGACCGTGCACGGCCTTGATCCACTCCTTCTGGGCGCTCTGGGGATCGATGCGCTGGAGTTCGCCGAATCGCGGCCAGTTCTCCAATCCGTTGACCAGCGCGCGGATCCGGTCGGGACGTTCCGGATGTCCCGGGGGGACGGCGTGGTCGGTAAAGGCCAAGTCGAGCACAATGCCTTGCTTCATAGGACCTTTCGTAATCGCGTTTCTGATGGTCAGGTCTATTCTAGTTTTCGGGCGGCTCGAGCATTGACCGCACCGCTCAGACCGCGGAGCGCTAAGCGACCTTCTTTCGGCTGGCGTGCTCCCATTGTCCTAGAGGTTCATGATCTTCAACTGCTCGCTGTCCTCGCATTCGGGACAGGCTTCAAAGCGGGCCGCTTCCTCGGCTTCTCCATACCAGCCGCACCCCATGCAGTAGGCCTTCTTGTCGCTCAGGCCCATCATTGCCAGTTGGCGCAGCGTCCAGTTGGCGGCGATCAGCCCGATGCCGCCCACGATGGCAAAGAAGGCGTAAGGGCCGACTTGCTCAGGTCTGATGAAGGGGATCATGGGAGCCGCCATCAGCACCGCCAGAGCCGATGCCACCAAAGCGTATCCGATCCGCCGCAGGGGGCCCGATTTGCGCATGATGGGTCCGGTTGGCATATCCCGTATCCTAGCATGAGGGGCAATGGCTGCTGGACCGCCAGGCTGCCGGCAGGTTCACGCAGGCCTCAGGTTTCAGCGGCCTGGGTCAGTTGCCCAGCGGTTTCGGCGGTATCAAGTCGCTCGCTCCAGACTTGACGGCTGCTTCCCAAGCCGTCTCAGTCTTCAGCGATTTCCTCCATGGCTGCCTGCAACTCCTCCTGGGCGTGGGCATCGCCGTTGGACCCGGCGACCTCGATTCCTCTTCGATAGACTTCCTGGGCCTCTTCTTCCAAACCGGCTCTGACCAAAGTCCCGGCATAGTGGAAGTAGGTAGGCGTGTAATCGGGGAAACGCCGGGCCAACTCCGAAAAGGACTGGAGAGCCTCTTCCAAGCGCTCCAGCCGTTTGTATTCCATGGCCAGACCATAGAGGGGAAAAGGGTCGTCGGGCTTCCTTTCAACGAAATGGCGGAGTTTGCTGAGCTTGTCCATCGGGAGCGATCTTAACAAAGGAGGGTAGGATGAGGCCGGGGTTGAATCGCAACCCGCGTATTGCGCACAATGGATGTTGAAAGGAAGGCTTGGGCCAAGATGGGCCAACTGATTGAAATCGAGGTTAACGGCGATCCTCATTCCGTCCCGGCGGGGCAGACCCTCAAAGGACTGATCGGGGAACTGGGATTGGACCCTGGACGGGTGGCCGCAGAGGTCAACCGCCGCATCGTTCGCCGCGACCAATGGGAGAGTCGCCTGCTCAACGACGGAGACGCGGTGGAGATCGTGCACTTCGTGGGCGGCGGAGAGGAATCGAATATGTCTCAAGATCAACTGATCATCGCGGAACGCGAGTTCACTTCCCGTCTCATCGTGGGGACGGGCAAATATGAAACCTTCGAGGTCATGCGCGAGGCTCACCGGGCCAGCGGATCACAGATGGTCACCGTGGCCGTGCGTCGCGTCGACCTCAAGATGGGCACGGGACGCTCGCTGCTGGACTTCATCGACCGGGAGCAAATGCTGATACTCCCCAACACCGCCGGCTGCTACACGGCTGAAGAGGCCGTCCGTTACGCTCGGCTGGGACGCGAAGCCGGACTCTCCAACTGGGTCAAGCTGGAGGTCATCGGCGACGAGAAAACCCTCTTCCCGGACAACGAAGAGCTCCTCAAGGCCACCCAAACGCTGGTCAAAGAAGACTTCGTGGTGCTGCCCTACACCAATGACGATCCGGTAGTGTGCCGCAAGCTGGAAGATCTGGGCGCGGCAGCAGTGATGCCGCTGGGGGCTCCCATTGGCTCGGGAATGGGCATCCAGAATCCCAACAATATCCGCATCATCCTGGAACAGGCCAAGGTGCCTGTGATCGTCGACGCGGGAGTGGGAACCGCCTCAGACGCCGCCTTGGCCATGGAGCTAGGCGTGGACGGCGTGCTCATGAACACGGGAATCGCGGGCGCCGAAGATCCTCTGGCCATGGCCCGCGCCATGCGCCTCGCGGTGGAAGCGGGCCGCTTGGCCTACAGGTCCGGACGCATCCCGCGCAAACTCTACGCCAGCGCCAGCACTACCTTCGAGGGCATGCTGGCGGGCAACTCAAGATAGCGGGCCGTCTCAGGCCGTTGAGGGCATTGGGGCAACCGGCCCCGGGCGCTGAAACTTGACGTGTATTTAAAACTGGCTGGCCACTTAGTGGCCTTCGCCGAAGGCGGAAGATGATGACTGAGGTCCGGGTAGAGCTGGACGAGCGCAGCTATGACATCTGCATCGAAGAGGGACTGCTGGCCGCAGCCGGCGATGCGCTTGAGCAGGCCGGCATCCGCGGACGCCGGCTCTTTCTGGTCACCAACCCCGTGGTGGACGAACTGCATGGCCAATCCCTGCGGGCGGGCTTGGAAGGGCGCTTCGAGGTCACCACCGTCCTGATTCCCGACGGCGAAGAGCATAAGACCGTGGAGACCTGCCAGTCCATTTGGACGCGCCTGATCGAAGAACGCGCCGACCGGGGGGCCTGCCTGGTGGCCCTGGGGGGCGGCGTCACCGGCGACGTGGCCGGCTTCGCCGCTGCCTCTTTTCTGCGCGGCGTGGATTGCGTCCAGATCCCCACTACTCTGCTGGCTCAGGTCGACAGTTCAGTGGGTGGCAAGACGGGCGTCAACCATCCTCTGGGAAAAAACCTCATCGGCGCCTTTCACCAACCCCGCCTGGTGCTCATCGATCCGCTGACGCTGAACACCCTGCCCCAACGTGAATTCTGCTCAGGCCTCTACGAGGTGGTCAAGTACGGCCTTATACGCGACCGCGAGTTTTTTGATTTTTTCTCCCGCAGCCTGGACGCCATTCTGAATCGTGAGAGCCGACCGTTGGAGCAGGCCATTGCCCGCTCCTGCCAGCTCAAGGCCGAGATTTGCGCTCAGGACGAGCGGGAAAGCGATCTGCGCCGGATTCTCAACCTGGGCCACACCTTCGGACACGCCCTGGAAGCTGCAACCCGCTACAGCCGCCTGACCCACGGAGAGGCCGTGGGCTACGGCCTCAAAGCCGCCGCCGTGCTTTCCCGCGAGCTAGGCCGCATCGATTCCGGCCAATGCCGGCGGATCCTGGAAACGATTGACCGGATCGGGTCCCGTCCCGCCGTCGACGACATTGCCTTCCAGGACCTTTTCAGTGCCATGCACCAAGACAAGAAGCGCATCTCAGGACGCCTCCACTTCATCATTCTCGATCAAGTGGGAAAGGCCTCAGTCGCCTCCGAGATTTCTAAAAGTCACCTTGAAAAGTCTTGGAACGAAGCTAAGGAGCATTGAAATTCCGCTGCGAGCCTAGTGTTTCCTGGCTTATGATCTCCCCCGTGAGGATCGGAAAACAATGTTAAATGAGTCATTTTTCAAAAAAATGGGTATCCTTCTCCCCCTTTAAACGGAAACACGTGTCTAATGAGGCAAGGTCAATCTAAGCCTACACTACTTTTGCCTTGCTTGGCGAAAGTGGGGGCGATATACTGCTTTGTGGATGATTTTGAGCCCGCACAAGGAGGAGCCTCATGATAGCGCATCTTCGGTCGCTTACAACCCCCGCCCTTTCCCTCGTTTTTGTGATCTCGAGCGGTCTAGCTCAGGATCCGGCCAGCAGAGAAATCAACACACTGACTGAACTTGAAAAGGTCAGCTTCAATTCAGACTCGCAGGTCGTCAAGTTTGCCCTCCACAATCTTTCCGATGAGTTCCTGTCGGCTTGGGAGATTGAGCTGACGGGCTATTACCCAAACGACGAGAGCCGCAGCACCTCGGTTATTTTCGACTCGGCAGGGGCCTTTAATCCCCAGGGCGGGATGGAGGGCGTGCAGCCCGGAGCGACGCGTACCTTCGAAGTCCGCGTGCCCCTGAGCCGCGACCTTCAAACCGCCGTCGACGTCGACCTTCAGGCCTCGATGATTCTCTTTGAGCGAGGCCGCGGCTACGGCAATTCAGTTACCATCGGTGAGGTTTTGGAAGCGCGCCAGACACGATTTGCCGAGCTTGACTTCTGGCTGCGCGAGTTCCAGACGGTTGCTGAGGACGGCGGGAGTGTGGAGAGCATTAGCCGCTGTGCCGAAAAACTGGCTCAACATCCGCAGGCGGTGGTCCAGAGGTCATCATCCCGCAGCAATGATGCCGCTCAATCAGAAAGAAGCCTGGTGTCGTCCTTCGTCGGACAGGCCGAGAAGCTTCTGAAGCAGCGAATGCGCAACGAATCGCAGGCCATGACCGAGCTCTTGGACTTGATGCGGATGCGTCACAATCACTTGAAAGCGCACCTCCCACGATTGTCCAACGCCCAAAGCCGGCCCGCCGAGAAACAGCCCTAGCCCTGAAGGTTTTCGAGGCTCAGCTTGCAGGGCGAAACATGCTCTGCAGAGTCGCCCTGTCGTCTAATTCTCAGTAACCCAACTGTCATGAAGGAGAGTGTACGATGATCAGCAGAGTATCCCTGTGTCTAATGGCTGTGCTCCTCTGGAGCGCCGACTTCGCGGCGGCGCAGTGCAGCGGCTGGGGCGCCGGCCCTAGCAAAGTGTCCGATCTATCGAAGACCTGCAGTTGGGCCCTCGGTGGGCATAAAGGGGGGGCCAAAGTGTGAAGGGAGGCGTAGTTCCCCTCCAGAAACTTAAGGCTAAACCATTATCATACATAACTCGGCTCGGGCATCGGAAATTGGCAGGAGACCGGCCGCATCCAGATGGCGCGAATGAGGTTGGAGGGGTCAGCCCTCAGGACCGCTTTTGGCGCTGAG
The DNA here is from genome assembly GCA_035471925.1 of Acidobacteriota bacterium. Classification (GTDB taxonomy): domain Bacteria; phylum Acidobacteriota; class UBA6911; order RPQK01; family DATIPO01; genus JANQFM01. Next base: position 73,997 of record DATIPO010000058.1, on the reverse strand, counting down.
AGAGACGGTTCAGGGCTTGGGCGAAATCGGGTTTGAGGCGCAGGATGTCGGAGAGGGGATCGCCCAGAGACTTAAGGCGCTCGGGCATGTTGGAGATGTGAAAGTCGGTGATCTTGAGTCCCGGCTTGACCTCGTCCCACCGCAGGGGGCAGGAGACGGGAGCTAGGGGAAGCGGGCGAACCGAAAAGGGGGCGACCAGCAGCTTGCCGTGGCCGTTCTGACCCGTGTCCAGAAAGACCTTGCCCTGACGCTTGTCGAGGGAGCGGAAGAGGGTGGCGATGCCGGAGTTTTCCATGGCCACGACGCGGGCGAGCAGTTCGGCCAGGCTGCGCGACTGCTGATAGGTAAAGAGCCCAGCCAGGGGGATCAGCACGTGCAGTCCGCTCGATCCGCTGGTTTTGCAGAAAGCCGGCAGATCGATCTCACGGCACAGGTCGTGAAAGGCGCGGGCCAGGGTGATGACGTCCTCGAATGGGGCTTCCTTGGGATCGAGGTCGATGATGCTCCAGTCAGGATGGGCCAAGTCGGCGAAGCGGCTCGACCACACGTGCAGCGGAATGGTTCCCAGGTTGGCCAAGTAGAGCAGCGTCTCGGGGTTGTCGCACACGATATGGTCGATTTCGCGTTCGGCATGCTGACTCCAGATGCGTTCGGTGCGCACCCAGTCGGGGAGGTAGTCGGGGGCGTTCTTCTGGAAAAAGTATTTGCCCCGGATGCCGTCCGGATAGCGCGTCAGTACCAGCGGACGGTCGCTCAAATAGGGCATCAGCCAGGGAGTGACGGCCTGGTAATAGTCGATCAGATCGCCCTTGGTGTAGCCTTCCTCAGGCCAGAAGACTTTATCGCGGTTGGAGAAGGGGACTTTACGCTCCTGGTTGGTCGGGGCGGGAGGCTCCTCGGGCTCGCCTTCGTGCTCGCGCAAGCAGTTCTCGGGCTTGGCCTCGGGCACCAGCTTCTCGAAAACGGGCTGGCGCAGGTTGTCGGCTCCCGTCCACTCGGTGAAGCGGACGCGGCACACGAGATGCGGCTCGACCCAGGTGCGCCGTGCCTTTGGAATGTCGCCCGAGCAGGGCGTCTCATCGCGCTCCAGGGGCTTGAGCAGTTGCTGGATTTGATCGATCAGCTTGCCCGAGAATCCCGTTCCCACCGAACCGGCGTAGCGCAGGTCGCCGCCTTCGTAGACGCCCAATTCCAACGAGGCGAAGCCGCTGCGTGTCCCCGACTTGGGGTGGACGTACCCCACGATCACGCAGTCCTGGTGCTTCTCGGCGCGGATCTTGACCCAGTCGGAGGAGCGTCCGGCCGTGTAGGGGGCGTCCTCGCGCTTGGCGATCAGCCCCTCGACTCCCAGCGATTCGATGTGCGCGAAAAGCTGCTCTCCTTTCTCGGGAATGTGGTGGGCGAAACGCAGGGGACCCGCCTTGGGCACGATCCGGCTCAAGATATCCTTGCGCTTGAGATAAGGCAGCGGACGCAAGTCGAAATCCTCGAAGATGAGCAAATCAAAAAGGTAGAGAAGAGCCGGATGCTCCACATCGGCTCTAAGAATGTCGGCCGAACGGCCCAACATGGCGCGTTGTTGCAGGCGCTGAAAGCTAGGACGGGCCTGCTCGTCCAGCACCACGATTTCTCCGTCGGCCACCAGCGAAGAGTAAGGCAGCCCTCCCAGCATGCGCGCCACGGCCGGGTACAGGCGGGTGGCTTCGCCGCCTTTGCGGTACTGCAGGCGTCCCCGCGTCCCCTGCTTGAAGGCCAGGATGCGGTAGCCGTCGTACTTCATTTCAAAGCACCAACCGGGGTCTGAGAAGGGCTTGCCGCCCGGCTGGGCCAGCATCAGGGGGACCTCTCCCAGCCCTGGCGGCGGACCTTCCAGGCGCGGCGCGTCCCACTTTTGCAGCATCTCGCGTATGGGCCGCGAGCGTTGATGGCCGTCGCGCAGTTCCTCAACTGTGATGGCCGAGAAGACCGATTCCTCCGTCCAGCACTCACGCAGCGGATCACCCGCCAGGGCATCGCGCTTCTTGAAGAGCAGCCATTCAGTGGGCTTCTCCTCCCGCGGACGGATGAGCTCCCACCCGCCGCGCATCTTGTAGCCCTTCAATTCAAAGTGGAGCTTGCCCTCTTTCAGCCCCTCGTCCGGATCTCCCTTGGGACTCCACAGCCCCTGATCCCACACGATCATGGGACCGGCGCCATAGTTTCCCTCTGGAATGATGCCTTCGAAATCGGCATAACCCAGGGGATGGTCCTCAGTCTCGAAGGCGGCCCGCTTGTCGGACGGGTCGGGGGAAGGACCTTTGGGCACAGCCCAGGAGTGCAGCACGCCGCCCCATTCCAGGCGTAGGTCATAATGCAGGCGGCTGGCATCATGTTTCTGCACCACGAAGCGTCCCTTGGGACCCCCTCCCCCAAAGGGTTCAGGCGTGGACTCGGGCGAACGCTTCTCGCGGTATTCCTTGAGCTTGTCGTGATCGGAGGGCATGACGAGACGGCATTATAAACCGCCGACCGATTTCACTACGACTCGGCGGCCTTCTCTTTTTCTTCCTCGTCGCCTTCGTCCTCGGCGGCCTTGGCGCCCTTGCGCTTTTCATCGTCGCCCAAGCTGGCTTTGAGGGCCGACATGAGGTCGATGATCTGGGCCTGGGGAGCCTCTTCGGTGACGCTGACGATATCTTCGCCCTGCACCTTCTTCTCGATGAGGTCACGGACCCGCTGGGACACCGTGTCCTGGTAGGTTTCGGGGTGGAACTCGTCCTGCGAAACCTGGTCGATGAGCTGCATCGCCAATTGCAGTTCGGAGTCCTTGACCTCCACCTCGGGGATGGGAATTTCGTCCAAGGCCCGCACTTCTTCCTGGTAGCGCAGTTGCTGCATGACGAGGGCCCCGTCTTCCATGCAGCGCACCATGACAAGGTACTCCTTGCCCCGCGCGGCGTAGCGGGCCAGGGCAACGCGTCCGCTGTCTTGCAGGGCTTTGGCCAGCAGGGCGTAGGCCCGCTCTCCGCCCTGGTCGGGAGCCAGGTAGTAGGCCTTGTCAAAGTAGACCGGATCGATTTCTTTGGCCGGGATGAACTCGTTGATGTCAATGGTCTTGTTGGCCTGGGCCTCCAACTCGCGCAGTTCGTCTTGAGTAAAAGTGACGTACTGGTCCTTGGCGAATTCATAGCCCTTGATGGCGTCCTTGCGCTCCACCACCTCGCCTGACTGGGGATTGATCAACTGCTGCCGCAGCCGGATCTTGCTCTCAGGGTCGAGGAGGTTGAACGATACCGACTTGGAGCTGTCCGAAGCCGTGAAGATCTTGACCGGAATGGAAACCAATCCGAAGGAAACGGTCGCCTTGCCCATTGATCGTGTAGCCATAGTCCTTCAGTCTATCAGAGCCCTCAGCCCGCGGGGAACACGCCTGTGGCCCCAATCTCGCAGCGAGCTGTCTCCTGCCGTTGAGTGCATCCGAGGCTGCTGAAACGTCCGCGGAGACTGACTCGTGTGAGCTTTTTGGCCACCTTGCGGCCTTAGCCGCGGCGCGAGCGAATTGAGGCGGTCCGCCTGAAGGCATGCCGCCGCGCCGTCAGCAACTTCGACCTCTTGACATCACTGATTTCAGACGAGCCGCCTTCGACCGATTTCCCGTTTCCAATGCCTGGCGGGCCCGCCGTCCCCGAGGCCTCGACCAGTCTTCTGCGGCCGCGTTTGCTGGCCCTTTTCTTCGACGTTGCTTCGTTAGCCTTCGGACCCTGATGCCAAAACATCGCTCACCAGTCAGATCCCAACCGGCTGCTTTCCGGCCTCCTCTCGGAGGCTCTCGCCAGATAGAACCGGGACGCCTGCTACAATAAGGTGCCATGGACGGGGATAAGCCTTATCCGGGAGGTTACACCAGCGGCCAGGTCGCACGCCTGTTGGGGATTCCTGACTATGCCGTAAGGAGCTACGTCTATTCGGGGCTCATCTCGCCCCGGCGCGGACTGAGGGGCGAATACCGCTATTCCTTTCAAGACTTGGTGGTCATGCGCATGGCGTTGGAACTCTGCGACCGGCTTTCGGCCCGGCGCGTCTTCCGCGACTTGAGGCGCTTTAAGAGCCGGCTTCCCGAAGGACGCTCTCTCAGCACCCTGCAGATCGGCGTTAAAGGAGACGAACTGGTGGTCCGCAACGGCCGCGACAACTGCAACTCCTGCGGACAGCGCATCTTCCCCTTCGACCTCTCGGAGCTGGCCGAAAAGGCGCGTCCGATGGCCCGCGAGAACGCCCGCAAATCACGCCGCAAAGAACGGGCTCACAGCGCCGAAAGCTGGTTTGAAACCGGACGCGACTTGGAGCAGGTCGACCGTTGCGAAGCCGCTCAGGCCTACATGCGGGCTTTGCGCCTCAACCCCTTCCACCTCAAGGCCCACATCAATTTGGGACGCCTTCGCCATGAGTCGGGCGCCCTCAACGAAGCCGTGGCCCACTACCGCAACGCCCTCAAAGCTTCTCCCCGCAACGTGACTGCGGCCTTCAACCTGGCGGTAGCCCTACAGGACATGGACCGCACCCGCGAAGCCTTGGAAGCCTACCGTCAGGTCCTTTTCATCGATCCCGAATACGCCGACGCCCACTACAACATCTCACGCCTCTACGAGAGTCTGGAGCGCCGCAAGGAGGCCCTGCGCCACATGACTACCTACCGCAACCTGGTCAAGTAGGCTGCCGATTGGTTCTCGGACCGCCATTTCCGCTATCCTAGGCAAGAAACCGGTCACAAGTTTGGCGCTGTTGGAGATCGAGAACCCTAGCACAAGGAGTCGATGCATCATGCTTCGTTCATTTGGATATCGAGTCGCGTTCGTTTCTCTGGTCCTTCTTCTGGGAGCGTCTGCTATGGGGGCGGCGCTTCAGGAGGAGGGCGGGAAAGATCCTCAGGCTCTGGCCGACAAGCTGATGGAAGCCCTAGGGGGCCAAGAAGCCTGGAACAACACTCACTACATCCGCTTCAATTTCTTCGGCAACCGGCTGCATTACTGGGACAAGTGGACCGGACGCCACCGCGTCCAAGGCCAGACCCGCGATGGTGACGAATTCGTGGTGCTGCACAACATCAATACCCGCGAAGGCCAGGCCTGGGTCAACGGCCAACAGGTGGAAGGCGAGGAAGCCCAAGAATGGCTCGAGCGCGCCTACCGCATGTGGATTAACGACACCTACTGGCTGGTCATGCCCTACAAGCTCAAGGATCCCGGCGTCAACCTCAGCTACGCCGGCGAGGAAGAGGTGGACGGCAAGATGTACGACAAGGTGTTGCTGACCTTCAACACCGGTGTGGGAATCACCTCGGGCGACCGCTACTGGGCCTACCTCAACCAGGACACGGGCCTGATGGACCGCTGGGCCTACATCCTGGAAAGCAACCAGGACGAGGATCCCCAGCCCACCGTTTGGAACTGGCAGGACTGGCAGTCCTACGGCGAGATCATGCTGGCCGGCCGCCGAAGCAGTCCCGACGGAAGCCGCTCGGCTGAGTTGGGCCACTTGGCGGTTTACGACGAACTTCCCGATGCCGTTTTCGAGTCTCCCGCTCCCGTGGAAGGTGAGGGAGCTGTCGAGGAGGAGGGCCGCTGAACTCCCGTCTGTTCCAGGCGCCCTGCTCTAGCAATGAAATCGAAGACGGTCCACCAATACCAGATCCTGCGACGTCTGGGCGCGGGTGGCGCGGGCGTGGTCTACTCGGCCTTCGACATGAAGCTGATGCGTCCGGTGGTGCTCAAGAAGCTGCACCGCGGCGCGGCTTCCGATCAAAAGCGGCGGGCCCGCATCCTGCGTGAAGCGCGCATGGCTTCGGCCATCGAGCATCCCAACGTGTGTCCGGTCTACGAAGTCGGGGAGGACCAGGGCAACGACTTCATCGTCATGCAGTTCGTGGAGGGGCGGACGTTGGAGGAACTCATTGAAGAGGGGCCTCTCAACCTCTATCTGGCCCTCTCCCTCGCCATCCAGACGGCCGATGGGTTGGCGGCGGCTCATCGGCTGGGCATCCTCCACCGCGACCTCAAGCCGGCTAACCTGATGATTTCCGACAACGGGATGGTCAAGATCCTCGACTTCGGATTGGCCGTCCGCACCGCGGCGCCCGAGGTGCCGCCAGAGGCCAAGAGCGAGAGGGAAGAGCTCACAAGCGGTAGCGGCAGCGGCCACGCCAGAAAGGGAGGCCCGCCCGCGGACGGAGAATCCCGGCACGCAGCTTCGGCGGTCGATCGGATCCATGAAAGCGGTGGCTTCTCTAGTTCAGGACGCATGGGCACCTTCTACTACATGGCGCCTGAGCAGTTCGTGACTCTCAAGGCCAGCGAGCAGACCGATATCTTTGCCTTGGGGCTGATTCTCTACCAGACGGTCACCGGCAGACACCCTTTTTGGTACCGCAACGCCGATCAGAATCAGGTGGCGCGCGCCATCCAATACAACGAGGCGCCTGCTCTCGGAGATTTCCGGCCCGATGTGCCCTGGGAGTTTCAACAAGTTGTTTCCAAAGCGCTGGAGAAGCAGCCCTCAAAGCGCTACAAGACGGCGGCGGATCTGCGCGATGCTCTCAAGACGGTCATGAAGTCGCTGCACTACGAGGTGGGAGTGGTGCCGGGCGAGGCTTCCGCCGTCCTGCCCGCGCCGGAGGCCAAGCGCGACAAGCGCAGCGGCATTTTCTCGTTGTTGGCCGAGCGCTTTCTGGGAGCTGGAGCGCCCCGCGTGCCAGCTAACACGTTAGCGGTGCTGCCGTTCCGTCCGCTGGGAGAATCGCCCGAGGATCGCTTTCTCGGCTTCGCGCTGGCCGACGCCGTTTCCACCCGGCTCTCGCGAATCTCCGGGCTGAAGGTGCGTCCGTCGAGCACGGTGATTTCGCTCCCGCATCTTCCCGCTAATCCCGCCCAAGCCGGCAAGCAGTTGCGCGCTGCGGCTGTCCTGCAAGGCAAGTACAGCCTGGGCCAGGACGGATTCACCCTCAACTGGCAACTGCTCGACAGCCTTTCCGAAACGGTGCTTTCCGGCGGCACCGTCAGCTTGGCCGGACGGGAGGCGGCGGCCATCCAGAGCCAGGTCAGCGAGGAGATCCACGCCGCCCTCAGCAGCATGAGCGAGCTGCGTCCGGCGTCGTCGGAAGGCGACGCTTCCAACGGGCGGGACGCCCGCCGCAAGCGAGACCGGGAGCTGCCGGCCGAGTACCTGGAGGCCCGGGCCGTCCTCACCAGCTATGCTTTGCGCGGAGGCCACGGTCAGGAACTCGAGCAGGCCCGCGGGATGCTTGAGGGCGTCCTGCAAGAGAGCCCGCAATCGGCCCCCGTCCACTCGGCGCTGGGCATCTCCCACCTGCTGGCAGTTCGCAACGGAGCCATCCACGGCGAGCACCTCAAAAAGGCCCAAGATCACTTGGCCCAAGCCCTGAAACTCGATCCGCAACTGGTCGAAGCCAACCTCTTCCGCCTCTATACTTTTCTCTGGCGCGGAGAGAAGTCCGCCGCCCGCCGGGGCGTCCAGAACCTGCTCGAGAAGGCCCCGGACGACCCCGAAGTGCACACCGTGGCGGGCGTCATTCAGCGCTTGGACGGACTCTATCCCCAAGCTCTGGAATCCTTCTCCGAAGCGCTGCGCCTCAACCCCGCCGTGGCCACCACCGTCTACTACCAGCGGGGACGAACCCATGTCTACCGAGGCGACCCGGAGGCAGCTTTCCACGAGGTCAACAAGGGCTTGGCCTTGGAACCCCGACACACCCTCCTCCGCTCTTCGCTGGGTTATCTCCTGGTCCGCTTCGAGGAATACACCCAAGCCGTCGAAACCCTGCAGGAAATCGTCGACGAAGATCCTCACCTGCGCCTGGCCTATCCCACCCTGGCCATCGCCTATCTGTCCGCCGGGAACCCCGACCAAGCCCACGGCCTCATCAGCGAAGAAATCCTGTCCTCAGGACGCCAAGACGGCGACATGGCCTACCGTCTCGCCACCTTCTTCGCCGTCGCAGCCCAGCCAAGCGAGGCCTTGGACTGGCTCCGCAAAGCCATCTACTTGGGAAACGAAAGCTACCCCTGGCTCTCCACCAACCCTCTCTGGACCCCCCTCCACAACCACCCCGACCTCAAGAAGACCCTCCAAACCCTTAGGAAAACCCACACCGAAAACCAACGCCTCTGGCCCAACTGCTGACAGACCCTCCCGCTACAACACTCCCTTTTCTGTTCATGAGTACGTCTTGGACAGCCGGGGGGAAGGGTGCCATAATTTGCGGCGCGTCCGAGATTAAGGAGACGAGTCGTGGGACTTTTGGAGACAGTGGACTGGGTCATCGTAGCGGCGTATTTCGTGGTGGTCTTCGCGGTGGCCATTTGGGCCACGCAGCGTGAGAAGGCGACGCGGGAGACCTCGCAGGGGTACTTTCTGGCCGGGCGCAACGTGGGGTGGTTCATCATCGGCGCCTCGCTGTTTGCCTCCAACATCGGATCCGAGCATCTGGTGGGACTGGCCGGGACTGGAGCCAACAGCGGCGTGGCCGTGGGGCAGTTTGAGATCCTGGCTTCGCTGATCCTGCTGATTTTGGGGTGGGTCTTCGTGCCCTTTTATCTCAAGAGCGGCGTGTTTACCATGCCGGAGTTCCTGGAGCGGCGCTATTCTTCGGGAGCACGCTGGTATCTGGCGGGGATTTCCATTGTCGGCTACGTGCTGACCAAGATTTCGGTCACCATCTATGCCGGGGGCATCGTCTTTGAGTCGCTGATGGGGATCAACTTTTGGACGGGGGCCCTGGTGGTGGTGCTGGCCACCGGCATCTACACTGTCTTCGGCGGGCTGCGTGCCGTGCTCTACACCGACATGCTGCAGATGTTCGTGCTGGTCGGCGGAGCCGTGGCCGTGACCCTCATCGGACTCTCCCAACTGGGCGGCTGGAACGAACTTTACGCCACCGCCGGCAGCGGTTTCTTCGACATGTGGAAGCCGGTCAGCGACCCCAGCTTCCCCTGGACGGGGATTCTCTTCGGCGCCCCCATCCTGGGCGTGTGGTATTGGTGCACCGATCAGTTCATCGTCCAGCGCGTGCTTTCGGCCTCCGATCAGGACAACGCCCGCCGCGGAACCATCTTCGGCGGCTTCCTCAAGATTCTGCCCCTGTTCATCTTTGTGATTCCCGGAGTGGTGGCCTACTCGCTCTCGCAAAAGGGCGTCATGGAGTTAGCCGAGCCCGATCAAGCCCTGCCCACCATGATCGGCGTCCTGCTGCCAGCCGGACTCAAAGGGCTGGTGGTAGCCGGATTGCTGGCGGCGCTCATGAGTTCGCTCTCCTCGGTCTTCAACTCCTGCTCCACGCTCATCACCTGGGACATTTACCGCAAGGTTCATCCCGAAGCCTCGGAACGCCGGTTGGTATGGGTGGGCCAGGTTTCGACGGTGGTGCTTGTGGGCTTGGGACTGCTGTGGATCCCCATGATGCAGTTCATCTCGGGACGCCTCTACGAGTACCTGCAAAGCGTCCAAGCCTACATTTCGCCGCCGATCGCTGCCGTCTTCCTGATCGGGATCTTCTACAAGCGGGTCAACGCCCAGGGCGCCATCGCCTCGCTGCTGACCGGATTCGTGCTGGGCATGTCGCGTCTGGCGCTGGAGCTCTACAAGGGGGAGTTGACCCCCGGTTCGCTGTTGCACACCTATGCCGACATCAATTTCCTCCACTTCGCCATCCTGCTTTTCGCCATCTGTTCGGCGGTTTTGATTGCGGTCAGCCTGCTGACGCCGCCCGAATCGGACGCCAAGCTGGCCGGACTGACCTACGCCACTACCGAAGTGGCCGACGACTCGACCCAATCCGGCAAACGCAACGACCTGCTCCTCACGGGCCTGCTGATCCTGTGCGTGGTGGCAGTGTGGATTTATTTCTCGGGCTGATTCCCGGGAGAAGGGAAACGCCATGTTCTTGACCTGGACTCTGAGTCTTCTGCTGCTGGCGGGCCAGCCTCAGGCGCGGCCCTCCCAACTGGCCCATACCTACTCCATCGTGGCCTACGACCAACAGACCGGAGAGGTGGGAGGCGCCGTTCAGTCCCATTGGTTTTCGGTGGGCAGCATCGTCGTCTGGGCCCAGGCCGGAGTAGGAGCGGTGGCCACCCAGTCATTCGTCAACGTCGACTACGGTCCGCTGGGACTGCGGGCCATGGCCTCGGGCCAGGAACCCGCTCCCGCGCTTGAGCGACTGACCCAGGACGATCCGGGACAGGCCGTACGCCAGGTGGCATTCGTCGATGTTTCAGGACGGGTGGCCGCCCACACCGGCGACAAGTGCATCCGCTATCACTGCGACATTCAGGGTGAAGGCTTCAGCGTGCAGGCCAACATGATGCTGGAGTCCACCGTGTGCCAAGCCATGGCCGAGTCGTTCCGCAACTCGCGCGGATCGCTGGCCCGCCGCCTGCTGGCTGCTCTTCAAGCCGCCCAGGGCCAGGGCGGCGACATCCGCGGACGCCAGAGCGCCGCTCTCAAGGTGGTTTCCGCCAGCAAGCCGGAACAGCCCTGGGGAGGCGTGACCGTCGATATCCGCGTCGACGACCACGAGCGTCCCCTGCAAGAGCTGGGACGCCTGCTGACCGTCCAGGAGGGCTATAACGACATGAACGCCGGCGACCTGGCCATCGAGCGTGGGCAGATGGAGCAAGCCCTCCAGCACTACGCGCGCGCTGAAGAAAAGCTGCCGGGACGCCTGGAGCCGCGCTACTGGCACGCCGTCCAGTTGGTCTCAGTGGGACGTCTTGAGGAATCCCTGCCCATCTTCAAGGAGATCTTCGCCCAAGACGAGAACTGGCTTAAGCTGACTCGAAGGTTGGTGGAGGTGGACCTGCTTCCCGAAGACCCCAAGATTCTGGAGGCCATCGAGAAGCAGGCGCCCTAAGTGCCGAAAGCGTCCGAGACGGGCGTCTGGACCGGCTGCCTGTTGCAGGAGATTGTCCCACAAAGGCCGCCGCCCGGGCAATCCCGAGCGGAGTCGCTCTTCGGCGGCTCAAGGTTGGGGCGTGTACTGGGTGTGATCGTAAGTCGGATCGTCGATCAGACCCAGGGAACAGGCAATGAACCAGCCGTCCTCGGAGACCGTATCCATGGCGTCCGAGGCGGTTTCGTCATCCAGGAGGTCCTCGATGAGCTGCTTTTCGGAGCCGCTCAGACTTAGGAACTGATCTTCGCACACCGACTGGGCGCCATCATTGCGGACTTGCGCCCGCAGCAAGGGATCGATGATCAAGGCTCCCAGAAACTCCAGGAAGTCCTCGCCGTGAGTGGACGGCGTGCTCAAGGCATCCACTCTCTCGCCTACGTCGGTCAAGGCGTCGGGAATGGAAGACACGGCCAGGAGACGGTCCAGCTCTCCCACCTCGTACTGGCTGATGCGAAGCTCGAGCGACTGGGCCGCTTGACGCGGGTCGCTGGTGACATCGTCGAGGAAGTCTCCGTCGGTGGCCGATCTTCCCCAGATTTTCCACAATCTGCACATGGCAAACTCCTTACGGAATGCTTCCGGGGCGAGCTTCTCCCCGCCCTTGCGGGGTCCGCAATCCGGCCCGACTGCAGTGAGAGCCGCAGGGAACCTGCCATGAATTCGTTGAAGGGGAGCGCCGGTCGTTCTGTTGGTTTCGGCCGGAGCGAAACGATGCCCGCCGCCGGAGCCAAACGACCGGCGGCTAACGTGAGGTGTCCTGATGGGGGCGGTCGCAAATGCGGTTCACGACTCGTCGCCCCAAATGGTCCGGCTGCCAGTGCTCACTCAACTGCTGCCGCAGAGCGCGGACCATGTCAGGCTTTCCCAACTGCTCATAGCAGTGGACAGCCCGATCCGAGACAATGGCCCGCATATCGGGCCATAGCCAGTAAATCATGCGTCCTCTCTGGGACAGGATCCGCTGATAGTGACTGACTGCCGCCTCGCAGTCGCCTTCACTTTCGTAAAAGCGCGCAAGCGACCATAGAGAGAGTATATCATCAAAGGATCTATTTCCAGGCCCAATTTTGTTTCTGGCCTCCTCGAGGCGGTTGCCGTACAGGGCGTCCTCCCCGGCAAGCTGATTCAGGTAGCCTTGGGTGAGTTCACTGGAATAGTTCTTGTCGATCTCGCGCAGTTTTTCGATGTAAGGAGCAGCCTCTTCCCAGCGGTCCCAAAGACCCAGCAAGAGTGCCGCGTCGCGCAGCATGTAATGGAACATGGGCGGGAAGTCGTCATCCAGCAGACGGCGCAGAGTCGAGAGGGCCAAGTCGGTCCGGCCCTTGAGGAAAAGTAGATGGGCCAAACGAAGGTCGCTCTGATAGCTCAGAAAACCGTTATCAAAAGAGCGGCCCTGGAGCAGCAAGATATCGAATAACTCCATGGCCTCTGAATGGCGGCCCCGCAAGAGGGCCATTTGGCCTCGGTAGAACAACCCGACGGTCCTGTAGAAGAGGCGGTCCTCCACCCGCTTGTCTTCGCCATAGTGACCTTCCTGCAGGTCCTTCAGCGCCTTCTCGGCGGCTTCGAAGTCATACATGGCGATCCTGGCCATGCCCTCAGACCAGAATAGATAAGGATCGGAGGGCTTTTCTCCTCTCAGCCGCCTGATCAGATCGAGGGATTCCTGATAAGCGTCGGCCTGCACCAGCATGAAGGCCTTTCTCCGTTCATAATCGTAGCGCCCTCCGGGATTGAGGCGGATCGCCTTTTCCAGGCTGTCGACGGCCTTCTGTGGATATCCCAAACGGTTGTAGTCGTTGGCCAGAAATGGCTGGAAGACATGCGCATGCTCTTCGAGACTAGCAGCGGCTTCATGGGCCCTGCGTATTGCGTTCCAATGCTGCCCAGTCATTTCAAAGTAGTGGACAGCGATTATCTCCCGCTCCAAAGCCGTGACTCTTTGCCGCAAATCATAGGCTATGGAAATCGACTTAAGGGAGTGCTTCGAGTCACCGAGGGCGCTCTGGACAAGGGCCAAGTCGCTGTAGGCCGAGGCGAAATCTGAATCCTCGCTCACCGCCGCTAGGAGCTTTCCCAACGCTCCCTCAAGGGAGGTCTCCATGATCTGCCCCGCCTCCTTGTAGAGTTTCAGGGCCTTGAAGTTGTCGGTGGTAACCGGGGGATAGGATATCTTGGGGAACTTTCCAGCCCGGCTCTCCAGTTTCGCCAACAGCGGGGGCAGCAACTCGGCTACCGATGATGCCAATTGGTCGCGGCTCTCGACACGGTCGACGTTGAAGGCGAGATGCCCCAGAGGGTGCGGGGCATAGGCCTGCAGGGAAAGCTGATAGTCCCCTTCTATTTGCTCCAGGTCAAAGGCCAAAGCCAACTCTGCGAATCTGCGTTGAAGCAGAGTGAGGGCCACAGGCTCGTCGAGGGCAGCGTCCTTCTTTCTCACCAGCTCCAGCTCATCGCTCAAATCCTCCCTGGGGATGAGCTGGAAGCGCCGGTTCCTCTTCAGGATTTGGCTCAGTTGAGTTTCGATCTGATCGATTTCAACTTCGCTAAAGCCGGGCTCCAGATCTTCGACGATGATGCGTAGAGGAGGGGCTTCGCTGGTGAAGTAAGAAACCAGCACCAATACCATTGCCAGAAGGGCCAACACCGCCATGGCGGCGCCAATGAGCCGCCCAAGTGTAATGTTGGGCGGAAAGAAGGGCTGGCGGGCCGTTTCGATGGCGAGGCCGGAATCGGTCAAAGCGGCTGCCAGCGCGTCCTCCATTTGGCGGGCGCTCCCGAATCGTTTCTTGGGGTTGGGATCGAGGGCTCTCTCCACGATGCGGCACACGGAATGGGGCAACTGCGGACGCATTTCGCTGATGCGCTGCCGAACGCCCTCACGGTGGCCCCGGCGGATTTCCCTGAGGTCGCTGCCGCGGACGGGAAAGCTGTCGCTGAGCAGAAAGAAGAGCAGGACGCCAATGGAGTAGATGTCGGACTGAGGAGTCGGCTGCTCGCCTCGGAGCACTTCAGGGGCCATGTAGAGCGGGGTGCCCGAGACCACGAAATCGTCGTTGCCGCGGCCCGAGCGGGGTATGGCATAGCCGCTTCCAAAATCGGTGAGGACGATGCGTCCGCCCTCGCCCCGGATGATGTTCTGCGCCTTGATGTCGCGGTGGACGACGCCGGCCTTGTGGACCATGGCTGCGGCCCGGCAGACTTCCATGCCCATGACCACGGCCTCGCCGGCGCTGCAAGGGCCTTGCTCCTCGATGATTTCCTGCAGGGTCCGGCCCCGCACGTACTCCATCCACACTCCGGCTTGTCCGTGGTGGACGGCGGCCCCGTAGACGGTGGCCACATTGGGATCGTTGAGGCGGGCCAGCAGGCGGGCTTCCCGGATCAGTTGCAGTTGCTCGCGTTCTTCTTCCTCGTCCTCACGGAGACGCAGCAGTTTGAGGGCCACTTCGCGTTCCAGTTGAGGGTCCCAGGCCCGCAGGACTTGCCCGTAGGCTCCTCCCCCTACCCGTTCTAGAATGATGAGATGACTCCACTTGCGTTGAGCGGTTGCTTGCCCGGGTGAGGAGTCTGCAGCGTCCCTCTCCTGGGTCGAGGCGATGCCGGCCACGGTCCGCAGGTGGCGGGCCAGGCGAAGTTGGGCCGGGTCCAGGCCCATGGCTTCGATTTCGCTCCAGTCCACCGATTCGCCATCCGAGATGCGGGCCGCCAGTTTGAGAAGGGGATCGTTCTGGGGGGATTTCACAGTTGTCTTCCCTTGACCTATGCGTCCATCTCTTGGGCCAGACGAACCAAGGCCCGGGCGACAGCCATTCGGGCGGCATCACAGGACGGACGCCCCAGTCTTTCGGCGATGCGCTGATAAGTCCAGCGCTTCTCGATGCGGGCCATGATGAGCTCGCGGTCTTTGGACCGCAGTGACTGCAGTGCTCTGTGATAGCGCTTCCGGCATTCCTCGCCCAGAACCTTTTCCAAGGGATTGGGGCCGGGATGGGGGGATTCGTGCTTGAGGGCGTCGGTTTCGTCCGGCTTGCGCCGCGACCTGCGGATCTCGTCGCAAATGCGGTTGAAGAGCCCCTGCCGCAGGTAGGCCCTAAATGCGTTGTCGTGGCAGGGCACGAAGCTGGAGACGTTGCGCACCGTGTGCATCATGGTTTCCTGAACCAGATCGTCGGTATCCAGCAGATCGCGTGCATAAGCCGGCAGGCGGCCCCGCGCCCAACGGTTCAATTGCGGAATGTAGCGTTGAAAAAGGGCGTTCAGAGCCGTTTCGTCCCCGGAGCGGGCCCTTTGCAGCAACTCCACTGAAGTCGAGGATTCAATTTCTCCATCCAGCGAGTGCTCTGAATCGCTCCAAGTGATGGGTGACATGCCTACCCCCGCATTGTAACAGCCTCAAGTCTTTCGCAACATGATATAGATGCCTGTCTCTGCTCTGCAAGCATCGGGAGACCCTAAGCCGAGGGAATTGTTTGCTTGAAAGGTCCTTGGGTCGTGACACCAGTCTCTGAGACGATTGTGAGGATGACGCAATGCGGTTGCTGGACATCGTCGACCTGAGGCAAGATATGCGGGACTGGAAAATGCAACTTCTTTAGGCGGCTGACCGTCAATGAGGCGAAACGTGCGAGTGGTATCGGCGTGTTTCGTGGTCTCAGGTCCGGAAAGAACCTCCAGTCGGGAAAATCGAGCGTTCCAAATTGAGGGAGATAAGATGAAGAGAATCGACTCAAACGGAAACCTATGGCTTCTCGGGGCCTTGGCGCTGCTGCTCTTGCAGACCGCCGCGGCCAGTGACTGGCCGCAATGGCGGGGGGTCGAGCGAAACGGCCACGCCGACGAGAGCGGGTTGCTGCAACAGTGGCCCGAGGACGGTCCTCGGATGATCTACAGCGCCTCCGGCATGGGCAAGGGCTACTCCAGCCTGTCGCTCTCCGAGGGCCTGCTCTTTACCATGGGCGATGTGGACGATGCCCAGTATGTCATCGCTGTCAAAGCCTCGGACGGTTCCGCTGTGTGGAAGACCAGAGTTGGACCGCCCTGGCCCGATCAATACGTAGGCGCCCGCAGCACCCCCACTGTCGACGGCGATCGCCTCTATGCCCTGGGTACCGAAGGCGACCTGGTGTGTCTGAACAAGTCCGACGGGAGAGAAATTTGGAGACGCAATCTCCAACGCGACTTCGGCGGCCACCTCATGATCATCCAGAACACCAACTGGAAGTATGCCGAATCGCCCTTGGTGGATGGCGACAAGGTTGTGGTGACGCCGGGCGGGCCTCAAGCGGCCATCGTGGCTCTCGATAAGATGACCGGAGAAGAAATCTGGCGCAGCGCCGTTCCCAACCTCGGAGAACGGGGAGCCGATGGAGCAGGTTACTCCTCCATCGTCATCTCCCACGGGGCGGGCGTCAAGCAGTATGTCCAGTTGATGGGACGCGGCGTGGTGGGCGTCGAGGCCGACAGCGGACGTTTCCTGTGGGGCTACAACCGCGTGGCCAACGACGTGGCCAACATCGCCACTCCGCTGGTTCAAGGTGATTATGTCTTCGCCTCCACCGGCTACCGCACGGGGGCAGCCCTGCTCAAGCTGGTCAAGAACGGCGACGGTGTGGAGGCCCAGGAAGTCTACTTTCTGGAGGCCGGCACCATGCAGAACCATCACGGCGGAATGATCCTCCAAGACGGTTACATCTACACCGGAACCGGCCACAACAAAGGCTTTCCCTTGTGCGTGAAGATGGACTCCGGCGAAGTGGCCTGGGGACCGGTGCGCAACGACGGAGAAGGCTCAGCCGCCGTTACCTATGCCGACGGTCATCTCTATATGCGCTATCAGAACGGCCTGATGGTGCTGGTCGAAGCCACTCCCGAAGAGTATCGAGAAAAGGGCAGCTTCATGATACCCGATGTCAACCAATTCAGTTGGTCTCACCCCGTCATCTCCGACGGTCGCCTCTACCTGCGCGAGCAGGACCGGTTGCTGGTCTACGACATTTCCGCCGACTGAGGCGACTTGAATCGAGTCAGAAACCCGATGCGGCCCGCTTTCGGCGGGCCGCTCTTTTTTTGGGCTCTGATTCTCCGGGGACGTCCCCAGCCGTAGGCTCAACGGGCGATTTCGCCGGGACGCAAGGGACGCTGCGGCGTGCGCGGCTCGTCCGGGTAAAGCTCGGCCACGTACTTCCCGTAACCGTTGAAGATGGGCGTATCGAAGCGCTGGTCATTGCCCAGCCAGTAGGATTGCTGCTGGCTCCAGCGTGGATGGGGGATGTTCGGATTGACGTTGGAGAGGAACCCGTATTCGTGGGGCTGGATCTGCCAGAAAGTCTTGGGTTCCTCGCGCAGGAACTCGATGCGCACAATCGATTTGGGGTTCTTGTAACCGTACTTCCAAGGGACGATGATGCGCAGCGGAGCCCCGTGCTGTTTCAGCAAGGGCTCGCCGTAGACGCCCGTCACGACCAGCGCCAGCTCGTTCATGGCCTCATCCATGCGCAAGGCCTCATGATAAGGCCAGGGGTAGTGGGCGGCCTTCTGGATTCCCGGCATCTGCTTGGGCTTTTCGGCTGAGATGAAGCGCACATACTTGGCCGAGGACTTGGGGTCGGCTTTTTCGATCAGCTTGGAGAGGGGAAAGCCGCTCCAGGGCACGTTCATGGCCCAGCGCTCCACGCAGCGGAAGTGGTAGACACGCTCTTCGTGATCGAATGCGAAGATGTCGTCGAGGTCGAGCGTCATGCGGTTGTTGACGTCGCCCGTCACCTCGACCTTCCAGGGCTCGACCTCGAAGTCTTCGGCGTACTTCCAGGCTGGACCGCCGCGTCCGGGCAGGAATTCGTAAAAATTGTTGTGAGAGCCGGCTGTTTCCCGGGGAGTCATCCTGTCGGCAATGCCCTCGGGGAGCTTGTAGTCGTTGTTGCGGGCCGCGGGAAAGACGTCAGGCCGCTCAAGGGGCGGCATGAGCTTGGCTTCCTCGGGAGGACCCGCGGAAAAGAACCCTTCGCCCCGGCAGAACTGGGAGGATGCTCCAACCGCTCCCAGAGCCATCGCGGCTACGAATTTGCGGCGGTTGAAGTACACCTCGGCGGGCGTAGGCTCAAGTGAAGGGATATCGGCTCGGTAGCGTTTAACCATGAGTTTTCTTCCTTTGCTAATCCCTAGATGCCCCGTGCGGGGTCAACGTTTCAACCACGACCGGGAGCGACGTTGATCTCAAATCCCGGATGTGGGAATCTCTTGCCGTGGACATCAAGCGAGACAAATTCGCCTTTGACAACGGACGTGGAGAGGAATTGGCGGCGCGCCTTGAACGTCCCCCGGCGCCCCGCGCCTATGCCCTCTTCGCCCATTGTTTCACATGTTCCAAGGACATCGCAGCCGCCTCACGAATTTCCCGCGCCTTGTGCCGCGAGGGGATCGCCGTACTGCGCTTCGATTTCACTGGATTGGGCAACAGCGACGGAGACTTCTCCAACACGAATTTCTCCTCCAACGTCCAGGATCTTGAGGCTGCCGCCCAGGCCATGCGCCAGCGCCTTCAGGCGCCGCGGCTGCTGATCGGCCACAGCCTGGGCGGAGCTGCCGTTCTGGCCGCCGCCGGCAGCGTCGAGGAGTGCCGGGCCGTGGCCACTATCGGAGCTCCCTCCGACCCCCAGCACGTAGAGCACCTCCTGCAATCCAAGCTGGAGGAAATCGAGGAGGAGGGAAGCGCCACGGTGGTTTTGGCGGGACGCAAGTTCCAGATCAAGAAGCAGTTCCTGCGCGACATCCGCTCCCAAACGCTGAGCGAGAAGCTCTCCAAACTGAGGAAGGCGCTTCTCATCTTCCACTCCCCTGTCGACAACATAGTCGCGATCGGCGAAGCCGCCAAGATCTTCCAAGCCGCCAAGCATCCCAAGAGCTTCGTCTCCTTGGACGACGCCGATCATTTGCTCAGCGATGCTGAAGACTCTCGCTACGTGGCCCGGGTTCTTTCAGCCTGGGCCTCGCGCTTCCTCGACCCGGTCAAAGAGGAAGATGACACGCAGCAGGACCAGACTGAAGGCGGAGTGGTGGTCGAGGAGCAGGGTCCCAAGTATGCGCAGGCCATCCGGGCTCGCAGCCACATCCTGACAGCCGACGAGCCCCGCGACATGAAAGGCGGCGACTTGGGAATGACTCCCTACGAGTTGCTGCAATCCGCCCTGGGAGCCTGCACCGCCATGACTCTGCGCATGTACGCCGACCGCAAGGAATGGCCTTTGGAGAAGACCAGAGTGGAGTTGCGCTATGACAAGATCCACGCCAAGGACTGCGAGAAGTGCGAAACTCAAGAGGGCAAGATCGACCGCATCAGGCGGCGCATCGGGCTTCAGGGCGACCTGGACTCGCAGCAGCGCCAGCGCCTGCTGGAGATCGCCGAGAAGTGCCCCGTGCACCGCACGCTGACCTCGGAGATCCACATCGAGAGCGAACTGGCCGAATGAGCGGCCCCAATCCGAAGCTGATGAGCAAGCTGACCTTAGACGACGAAATCCTGCACAACCCCATCGCGGGACGCGGACTGCAAGGGAGTACCCTGGCCGAAGAGATTGGAGAAGGGGCCCACTTGCTGGTTTTCTTGCGCCAATTCGGCTGACCTTTTTGCCGAGAAGCGGTCGGAGACCTGCAAGAAGCTTGCCTGGAGAGCGAAGAGTATCCTCCCATCCTCTTCTTCCATCTCGGCTCGGTGGAGGAGGGCGAGACGTTTTTCGCCGAGTTTTGGCCCCAAGCCCGGGCCGTGGCTGATCCCCAACGCCGCTTTTACGACGCCTTCCAGCTCTACGCCGGCAGCTTGCGCCAACTCTTCGGCCCCGGAGTCTGGCTCAAGGCCGTCAAGACCTACCGCAAGGGCTACCGCAGCGGCAAGCCGGTGGGCAATCCCTGGATCATGCCCGGGATCTTCCTGGTCTGCCGCCGCAGGATCGTCTGGAGTCACCGCTTCAAGCACGTGGCCCATCATCCCGACTTCCAGGCCATGCCCCGCCGCCTGCGCGAGCATGCGTCCGAGTGTCTCTAGTCCAAGCGGCCAACAAGTCCAGACAGGTGTCCGATTCTGCCGGCCGAGGTCACCATGTGCTCTCGGCGCGATGAGAAGGCTGCGCCTAGGGGGATTCGTTGAGCAGGCCGACCGGGCGCAACGCAGTCAGCGCGGATGATGCGGCACCACAGCAGACCACCTGTGAGAAACGCGGGCTAACCCGGAGGCCAGTTCATGGAGCGTCCGCCCAGGATGTGCAGATGCAGGTGGTCGACTGACTGTCCGCCCTTTTGGCCGGTGTTCACGACCAGGCGGTAGCCGTCCTCGGCAATCCCCTGCTGGCGGGCGATCTCGGAGGCTTTCAACATCAAATGGGCGCATAGGCCGGCATCATCCTCCTGCAGTCGGTTGAGGGAAACGATTTCTTTCTTGGGGATCAGCAGCACGTGGACCGGGGCTTGAGGATTGATGTCCCTGAAAGCCAGGCAGAGATCGTCTTCGTAGACGATGTCGGCTTCGATTTCCTTGTCGATGATCTTCTGGAAGATGGTCATTCCCCTATCATGGTTCCTATCCGGGCCGGTTGTAAAGCATGGCGGCTTTTCAGGCGCGGTCTCGCATTGCATAATGTGCGGCCATGCAGCTCAGCAGTCTGGACATGGCCATTATCGGCCTTTATTTTGCCCTGGTGGTGGCGGTGGGCCTTTACTTCTCGCGCCGGGCCGGCCGTGGCTTGGATGAGTTCTTCGTCTCGGGACGCAGTCTGCCCTGGTGGTTGTTGGGCACTTCCATGGTGGCCACCACTTTTTCCACCGATACCCCCAATTTGGTCTCCGACATCGTGCGCAACGGCGGCGTCAGCGGCAATTGGGTGTGGTGGGCCTTCGTCATCACCGGCATGTGCACCGTCTTCTTTTACGCCAAGCTGTGGAGGCGCTCCGAGGCCCTGACCGACATCGGTTTCTACGAGCTGCGCTACTCGGGACGTCCGGCGGCCTTCTTGAGAGGTTTCAGGGCCCTCTACCTGGGGGTCTTCTTCAACATGGTCATCATGGCCTCGGTCACGTTGGCGGCCATCAAGATCGGAGGCGTGCTGCTGGGGCTGGATCCCGTCACCGTGGTCATCGTCTGTGCCGCCGTAACCGCGCTTTATTCCGCGTCGGCCGGGCTCTGGGGAGTGGTGGTGACCGATTTGATGCTCTTCGTCATGGCCATGGCCGGAAGCCTGGCGGCCGCCTACTACGCTCTGCAGCGTCCTGAGGTGGGCGGCCTCTCGGGATTGGTGTCGAGTCCTCAGTTGGCCGGCAAGCTCAGCCTGCTGCCTGACTTCAGCGATTGGGAAGGCGCCTTGGCCGTCTTCATCATCCCTTTGGCGGTGCAGTGGTGGAGCACTTGGTATCCGGGTGCTGAACCGGGAGGAGGCGGCTACGTGGCCCAACGGATGCTGGCCGCCCGCGACGAACGCCACTCCATGCTCTCGGTGCTCTGGTTCAACGCCGCCCACTACGGACTCCGTCCCTGGCCCTGGATCATCGTGGCTTTGTGCTCTTTGCTGGTCTTCCCCACCCTGGATTCCATCCAGCAGGCTTTTCCGGGACTCGACCCCTCGATCATCGGACATGACTTGGCCTACCCCGCCATGCTGACCTTCCTGCCCTCGGGATTGCTGGGGCTGGCCCTGGCCTCGTTGGCCGCCGCCTACATGTCCACCATCAGCACCCATCTCAACTGGGGATCGTCCTATATCGTGGACGATTTTTACCGGCGCTTCGTTCGGCCCGAGGCCGAGGAGCGCCACTATGTAGCGGCGGCGCGCATTTCCACCGTCCTCTTGACCGTGGCTGCCTCCGTCTTGGCCCTGTGGCTTGAAAACGCCTTGCAGGCCTTCCAGATCCTGCTTCAGATCGGAGCCGGCACGGGGCTGATTTTTCTTCTCCGCTGGTTCTGGTGGCGCATCAATGCCTGGAGCGAGATCTCGGCCATGGCCGTGTCCTTCCTGGTGGCGCTCTATTTCGAGTTCGTCCACGAAGCTCTGGGGTTTGAACTGCCATCGCCTTGGCTCCGACTGATCATCGGAGTCGCCCTGACGACGGTTTGCTGGCTGACCATCACTCTTTTTACGGCTCCGGCCGATCGGGCCACGCTGCAATCCTTTTACGATAAGATCGAACCCCATGGACGCGGCTGGTCGAAGGCGGTGGACACCTCCAGGGCAAAGCACCGCGACTCTCCCGCGGCTGCCTTGGCCTGCTGGTTTTTGAGTTGCGCCGCCGTTTATGCGGTGCTTTTCGGCAGCGGTTATTTTATCTACGGGCGTTACCTGGGGGGAACGCTCCTGTTGGCGCTGGCCCTGCTTTGCGGCTGGGGTATCCTCAGGCTGTTTCCGGCGGCGCTTGGTAATGGAAGCCGGCGCTCGGCAGGCGGTTAGGTCCTCCATGGATGCGCCTTCAATAGCCGTTGATAGTCCAAGCTCGAAAAAAACCCTTGATTTGAGGGGAAACTGAGCAGGGCAGCGTTAATAAGGTTGCGATGGAGACGAACTATAACGAAATCGCTCTCTTGAGGCGCTACTTTGCAGCCCTCAGCGAAAGAGCGGTCCCAACCGATACATGCTTCGAGGCCGAGCGCATTTTCGACGCCGCCCGCGGGAAGGCCCCTGCTGCTGAGGTGCGCGAGATCGCCGACCACTTGGTGGATTGCCCGGTCTGTGCCGAAGCCTGGCGTCTGGCCCGGGCCATCGATTACGCTGGCGAGAACCGCCAGCCCATCCCCAAACCCGCTCCCGCCGCCGCTTCTACTTGGATGATGAGAATCGCCGCACTGCTCCTTCTGGCCGTACTGGGCGGCAACATTTACTATTCCCTCCTGCAACCGGAGCCCCGCTTCCGCGACCTTCAGGACACCCCCGTCCGGATCGAACTGGCCGACGACATTACCGCTTCCCGCGACGGCTTCACCCTGCGATGGGACGTCATCCCCAAAGAAGCCGCCCAAGATCTCACCTACCGCATAGAGATCAAGACGATGAAGGGCATGCGTGACGTTGCAGCGACGTGGGGAGTGAAGGCCAATGAACTTAGATTAGATGCAAGCGATCTGAGGAATCTGCCTGCGGGCACGATCCTGGTTTGGCAAGTCGAAGCCGTGTCTGAATCCGGCGTAATCGGGCGTTCCTCTTCGCAAACTCTTCGCCTGCGTTAGACTTTTCAGTTGATAAATCGAGCCTGCACTGAGAGGATAGGTCTGCCCCGCACGTTACAATGGGGAAACTGGAACTAAGTTCATAGGAGGATCCATGTTGGTGAATCTACAAGGTCGCAACCGAAAACCTAAGAATCCGTTGCCCGGAATGCAACGACAAGTCTGGCCGAGCAGGCCGATAATACAAACCCAGCAGCAAGATCCGCCCCAGGAGCCGCCTCCCTCCGAGCCCGATCCCAAGGGAGGTGACGGTTCCTTCCGCTACTTGAACTAAATTCTCTTTACCTGGGATGCCTATTCCTCATCAGCGAATGGGGAATGGGTATCTTATGGTCTTTTCTGCAGGGTGTAGGATGCTCCGAGTCTTGTTAGCCTTCCTTCTTACAGCTTCCTCGTTAGCAGCGGCTTCAGAGTGTCGGGAAGACACAGTCTTCGAGGTATTTCGAGAGTGTCTTGCGGACGAGCAGAGTGAACCCCTCACCTACGGTCCGCGCCTGTGTATCTTCGAGAAAGCCCGAGCCAGCCAACTATGGGACGCTGGCCTTGATGTGCTTGAGCGCTGCATGCCTCCTGCCCAGGGTTGGACGGCCCTGGTGCGAGGACATTTCTATCGGTTTCATCCCGATTTAGAGGACGACAGAAAGGCGCTTGAGATCTACAAGTTGGCATTGACACGAGCCTTGGAGTCGCAAGCGCCACTTATTCAGGTGCGCGTGCTATCCAACTTAAAGGATGTTGCCTGGTCGCTCAGAGAATGGGATTTAGTGGAGACTTATGTCCGGCAAGCACAGGTCTTGGCGGATGAAGGAGAGAGCGAAGAGGTCAGGGGCTGGGGGGCATTGAGTGTGCTCGAACACCTGATGACCCTCGGACGAATCGGCGAGGCACGCGAAGCGCTTGAGAAATATGACCCGGACATGAGCCGTGTCGCCGACGGGCGATTTCGCTTCTTCTATCTACGGAGAAAGGCCAGTATCCTGGAGGACACAGGCGAATATTTCGAAGCAGCCAAGGCCACCCGGATTGCCCTGTCTGAGGTGAATGCCGGAGAACCATTCTGGATATCCATCGCAGATGCCTATATCCGGCGGCAGTCGCAGTGGTTGTCCCAAGTTCACCCCCCAGACTGGAAGCTGCAGTTGGAAGAGCTGTTGGATCTGGGTGAACAAGCTCTGCGCCATGCCGAAGAGGCCGAGGACACCTCCCGCGCCCTTCCACTGATGGTTTGGTTGGGCTCCAGCAAAAGCCGGCTGGGACCGCCTCACCTGCAGAGAGGCCAGCAATTGCTGTAGAAGGCTGTCACGATGGCCGAGCAAGAGGGGCGATCGGATCAAGGCTACTGGGCCTTGTGGGCCTTAGTGGAGAGCTATTATCGTGAAGGACGCTTCGACGAGGCTTTCGCGATCAAGCGTCAAGCCCAACAGTACGGGACTGAGAATTATCGCAAGCCGCACGGGATGTGGACTTCCCATATGCTGACAAGCCTGCACACCGATGATTGGGACCAAGCTGAAGAAATACTCGGCGAGATCGAGGACCAACGAAACCGACAACAACGGCAAATCGGGCGCATGGGCTGGCTGGCTGGGCTTACTGAAGCCTATCTGTGGCTGTCTGGACAAGCGTTGCAAGAGGGCGAAGAAAGCAATCGCCTCGAGTTGAAGGCCCGTGCGTTCCAAATCACTGAACGGATGCGAGCCCGTGTGCTTCTCGACGAGATGGTGGCCACCCGCGCGATCGAGCAAGTTAAGCCCGAACTCCGCGAGATCGAGCAGGATATCGACCGCCTCACGGAAGAAATCAGGTTGGCCGAATCCAGGGAGGACACGGAGCGTCTTAAGGCTCAGCGAGAGCAGCTTTTTGCCCGCAAGGGGATTCTGCGCAACGAAGCTGTCTACGATGCTCAGCCGGGACGGTCCTCGCTTGCGACCCTGCATGAGGTGCGGGGATCTCTTCAGCCGCATCAGGCAATGCTGAGCTTTCAACTAGGGTACGATCAGGACCGTTTCGGGAATTTCTCCGGCGGGGCTTGGGTGATGATGATTCATCGCGATGCTGTTCGGGCTTTTCGCACCGCTGATGTCCACTGGCTGCAAGATCGGGTGAAGCTGCTGGAGGGATTGCTGGAGAGTCGTGAAACAAGCATCCCTCCGGCTGCTGAGGTTTTTTACCGCCAATACCTGGCGGCGGCTCTCGAATCGCTCCCCGAAGGAGTCGAAGAGTTGATCATCATTCCAGACGGCATCTTGAATCGCCTTCCCTTCGCCCTTCTCAGGCCGGATGTCGAGACCCCCGCCTTAGCCCGGAGATTCCGCCTGATGGTCACGCCGTCAGCGACGGTTTGGAGCCGATGGTGGACAGAGCCGGAATCGGGTGCGGAATCTACCGCACTGGTGTTGGCAGATCCCGACCTCAGCCGAATGCCGACCGAAGCCATTTCCGAATCTGCGGTTGCGCCCCTTCCCTATGCCCGACAAGAAGCCCGTGCTGTAACGCGTTTCATGGGAGGCGAAAGCCAGCTTTGGTTGGGTCCGGAGGCTTCAGAAGAACAAATCAAGAATCGGCCTATCGAGGGCTTCCAAGTGCTTCATTTCGCCGCTCACGCGATCAGTAACGATTCTCATCCGGAATTGTCGGCGATCTTTCTGGCTCCAGGTAGCGGATCTCAAGACGGAAGGCTCGAGGTGCGGGAGATCGTCGATCTTGACCTCGATGACAAGGTCATCGTTCTATCGGCCTGCCAGAGCGCTTCGGGACAGGTCATGCTGGGAGAAGGCGTGCTGGGACTGGCGAGGGCTTTTTTCCAGGCTCGCGCCAGGGTCGTCGTGGGCAGTTTATGGCCGCTGCGAGACGATGACGCCGCTTTCATTTTCGAAGAGTTCTACCGCTACCTGGGTCAGGGACAAAGCGTCAGCGGTGCTCTGCAAATGGCCCAGATCAAAGCCATCGAAGAAGGACTTCCGCCTCAAGCCTGGTCGGGCATTCTCGTCATGGGTGATGGCGGATTCGTCCCCTTCCCCGACGGCGTCGAGCCCCGTTTCCATCTCAGCGGCACCTATCTCTCTTACGCGGGGATCTTACTGGCGGCGGCGCTTTTCGGCGGCGCTCTGCTGCTGCGCCGCCGGCAGCAACCAGTCGGCGCTCCGCAGCCGCAAGGCGCCTGATCATCTCCCCGACGGGCAGACTGCAGTCACAAGCGCCCGTCGATTGGAGTGAGCCCGTCAGACCCTCAAAGATCAACGCCTCCACAGTCATGCGCCAGAGCCCCCACGACTCGTTGCCCATCTGGTCAGGGGAATAAAAAAGGCCGGTCGTCTGGGGGACGGACCGGCCTCTAAACTGAGGGGGCTCACTGCCTCTGAGTGTTGCAACGCCGCCCGAGTGCAGATTCCCTCAATCGAAGGTCAGATTTCTTCAAGAAATCTTTCCTTCAAGCCTCGTCATCATAGTAATCCAGCCCCAGGTGGGTGATCTGGTCTTCTCCACGCAGATAGCGGAGGGTGTTCTTCAGTTTCATGAGCTGGATGAAAATGTCGTGTTCGGGGTAGAGTTCGGGCAATGTCATGGGGCTCTTGAAATAGAAGCTGAGCCATTCCTGGATGCCTGACATTCCGGCCCGCTGGGCCAAGTCGAGAAAGAGCACCAAGTCGAGCACCAGAGGAGCCGCCAAGATGCTGTCGCGGCACAGAAAGTCGATCTTGATCTGCATCGGGTACCCCAGCCATCCGAAGATGTCGAGATTGTCCCAACCTTCCTTGTTGTCGCGGCGGGGCGGATAGTAGTTGATGCGGACCTTGTGGTAGAAGTCGCCGTACAGTTCGGGGTAGACCTGGGGCTGAAGGATGTGCTCCAGTACCGACAGCTTGCTTTCTTCCTTGGTCTTGAAGGACTCGGGATCGTCCAGCACCTCGCCGTCACGGTTGCCCAGAATGTTGGTTGAGAACCATCCCGACAGGCCCAGCAGCCGGGCCTTGAGTCCCGGAGCCAGGATGGTCTTCATCAGGGTCTGTCCGGTCTTGAAGTCCTTGCCGCAGATGGGTACGTCGCCATGCTGGGCCAGTTCGTGGAAGGCTGGAACGTCGACCGTCAGGTTGGGAGCGCCATTGGCGTAGGGAATCCCCAACTTGAGGGCGGCGTAAGCGTAGATCATGCTGGAGGGGATGTCCTGGTGATTCTCCTCCATAGCCTTCTCCAAGGTCTCCAGCGAGGCATGGACCTGAGAGGGACGGATGAAGACCTCGGTGCTTCCGCACCAAACCATGACGCAACGGGTGACGCCGCTCTTTTGCTGAAACCGTTCGATTTCTTCGATGAGCTGTTGGGCGAGGTCCCACTTGGAGGCGCCCTGCTTGACGTGATGGCCGTCGAGCTTCTTGACGTAGCGCTTGTCGAAGACGGCCTTCATAGGCTCCACGGCCCGCAGTTCGCCTTCGAGCTGGCGCAGCAGATCGTTCTCCAGCACGCCAGACTTTTGTGAGGCCGTGTAGGCGTCGTCCTCGAATATGTCCCAGGCGCCGAAGACCAGGTCGTCCAGGGCGGTCAGGGGGACGAAGTCACGAATGGCCGGGACGCGGTTTTCGGTGCGCTTGCCCAGCCGCACGGTTCCCATCTGGGTGAGTGAGCCTATCGGTTTGCCGATGCCCTTTTTGATGGCTTCCACGCCCGCGATGAATGTTGTGCTGACGGCCCCCAGGCCGACCAGCAGGACGCCCAGCTTGCCGCTGGGTTCGGCGATTTCTACTCCTTTAGCTGCCATCTATCCTTGTCTCCTAATATTTAGTCCTTGTGAACAATCTCCGAGATGTCGGCTGCCTGCAGGAAGAGTTTCGACAACTCGTCCAACAGGGCTAAGCGGTTGAGCTGCAGCCGCTCGTCCTCGGTCATGACCATGACCTCGTCAAAGAAGCGGTCAACCGGGCGGCGCAGGGCCGCCATACGACGCAAGGCGGCTTCAAAGTCGTTGTCTTGAAGCAACTGGTCCACTTGCGGAACCGCCTCGCGGAAGTGCTTGTAAAGGTCCTTTTCGGCGTCTTCCTGCAACAAGTTCTCTTCGACTTGAGGCAGGCCGCGTTCAGCTTTGGCCAGGATGTTGCGGATGCGCTTGAAGGCTGTCGCCAAAGCTTCGAAGTCTTCTTCGCTTCGCATGGCGGCCAACGCCTCGGCCATGCGCCGCCGCTCGGCGACCCGTTGCGCCGGAGCCGTAAGAACGGCGTTGATGACGTCGTAGGCCAAACCCTGCTGTTCGAAAAGGTGGCGCACCCGCTGGTTGAGGAACTCCATCAGTTTGGACCGCACCTCGTCGGGAGGCTCCTCGGGTTGATGCTCTTGCAGGCTCCAATCCACCAATTGACCCAAGGTCAGAGAACCCGGCACGCGGTCCCCTAACTCAAGAAGGATCTTGACAATCCCTTGGGCCAGACGGCGGAGTCCGAAGGGATCGCGCGAACCTTTGGGCACCATGCCGATGCCGAAACATCCCACCAGTGTGTCAAGCTTGTCTGCCAGCGAGAGAGCCGCGCCGTGCAGGGACGAGGGAATGTCCTCCTCCAGCGATGCAGGACGGTAGTGCTCATAAATGGCCCGGTGGACCTTCTCATCGTATCCTTCTTCGCGGGCGTAGAGTCCGCCCATAATGCCTTCCAGTTCGGTCAGCTCTTTGACCATGTCTGTGACCAGGTCGGCCTTGCACAGGCGGGCCGCTGTGCCCAGGGCCCGGGCGTCGAGTTGGGGCCAGGACTCGGCCAGGCGTGCGCACAGCGACTGCAGGCGGCGGGCCTTGTCTCCATAGCTGCCCAGCTTCTCCTGAAAGACCACCTCGTCGAGGGCCTGCACGCGCTCTTCCAGAGGCGTGGAACGGTCGCCGTCCCAGAAAAAAGCGGCGTCTTCGAGGCGAGCCCGCAGCACCTTCTCGTGTCCTTTGCGGATCCGTCCGCCTTCATCTGAAGCCGTGTTGAGGACGGTCAGGAAGTAGTTGCGCAGCCGGCCCTCCTCGTCCACCACCGCGAAGTATTTCTGGTGGAAGCGCATGACCGTAACCAGCACTTCGCGGGGGATCTCAAGGTACTTCTCATCGAAGGCGCCGCGGATGACGGTGGGATACTCGTTGAGATAGACCACGTCTTCCATCAGTCCTTCATCGGGGAGCGGACTCAGTCCCTGGGGGACGGCTTGGCGCAGTCCGGCTTGGATGCGTTCGCGGCGTTGCTCGGGATCGGCCAGCACGTAGCCCTTCACCAGCCGCTGAGGATAATCGTCAGCGTTCTGCAAGACTAAGCGCTGCATGCCCAGGAAGCGGTGGCCCCAGGTCACGCGTCCGCCCCGTACGCCTTCCACCTCCAAGTCGACTTCGCGATGAGCCAGCAGCGCCACCATCCAGCGGATGGGCCGGATGAACCGAAAGCGGCTCTCGCGCCAGTACATGTTCTTAGGCCATTGCAGAGCGCGGATGGCCTGCTCGGACACCTGGCCCAGCAGTTCGAGCAGTGGACGCCCCTCGATCGTGCGGACGCAACTGACGTATTGGCCCTTGTCGGTCTCCTCGACCGTGAGTTGAGAAGCGTCGACTCCCATCTTCTTGGCGAATCCTTCAGCCGCCTGGGTGGGATTGCCCTGGTCGTCGAAGGCCACCGCTTTGGGCGGTCCCGTGACGACCTCGCGGCGGTCGGGCTGGCGCTCGGGCAGACCTTCCACGGCCACTGCCAGGCGTCGGGGAGAATTGTAGAGCCGGGGAGGTCCCTGGAAGTCCACCTCCAGCTCCTTTAAGCCCTTTTCGATTTCCTGCCCCAGTTGGCGAGAGGCGTCGTCGATCATCCAGGCCGGAATCTCCTCCAGCCCCAATTCCAGTAGAAACCGATGGCTCATGCTTGTTCCTGCCCCTCTTCAACTGGCCCGGTGTAGTGTTGGGCCACGCTGACGGCCAAGTCCCTGACCCGCTTGATGATGCCTACCCGTTGGGTCACGCTGATGGCCCCCCGGCTGTCCAGCAGGTTAAAGGCGTGGGAGCATTTCAAGCAGCAGTCGTAGGCGGGAAGCACGCATCCGGCTTCCAGACTGCGGCGGCATTCCTCCTCGTAGATTTCAAAAAGCTTGAAGAGGCTGTCGGTGTCGGCCACCTCGAAGCTGTACTTGGAGAACTCGTATTCTTCCCGGTGACGCACCTCGCGGTAGTCGTGTGCTGGAGACCAAGGCAGTTGGTAGACGCTGTCGCAGTTGAGAATGAAGGCGGCGATGCGCTCCAGGCCGTAGGTGATCTCGGCCGAAATGGGCATCAGGTCTTGTCCCCCGGCCTGCTGGAAGTAGGTGAATTGAGTGATTTCCAGGCCGTCCAGCAGCACTTGCCAGCCGATGCCCCAGGCTCCCAGCGTGGGCGATTCCCAGTTGTCTTCTTCGAAGCGAAGATCATGCCGCTGCAAGGGAATGCCCAGCATTTCCAGGCTCTCCAGATAAATGTCTTGAACATCGTCGGGAGAGGGCTTGAGGATGACCTGCAACTGGGTGTGCTTGTAAAGACGATTGGGATTGTCGCCGTAGCGTCCGTCGGCGGGACGCCTGGAAGGCTGGACGTAGGCCACCTTGTAGGGATTGGGTCCCAGCACCCTGAGAAAGGTCTCCGGGTGCATCGTGCCGGCTCCCACTTCGACGTCGTAGGGCTGCTGGATCACGCATCCATAGCTCATCCAGAAGTCGAGCAGGCGGTGAATGACCTCCTGAAAGGTGCGGGGCGGCGATGCCGGGTTGTGTTGAGACATAGTCCTCGGATTTTTCAGATCAAGTCTTCGATCAGCTTACGGCTCTTCAAGCGGCGTTCCAAATGATACTCGATCATCTGCAGTGTAGCTCGCTCCAGGTTCTCCAGTTCGTTTTCCGCCAACCCGGCTTCTCCCAGGCGGTTGGGCGGCAGCTTCATCAATTCACGGGCCTTGAGCGCCAGATCGCGGGGCATGCGGGTGTCGAGGGCGGGAAGGACCCCCTCCAGTTGCAGGAGCCAAAGTTCCAAATAGCGCCCCAGCAGGGGCAAAGAAGCCTCGGCGGCATGCCGGGCAACCGCCCCGGCCAACCGGAAGAGCTTGATATCGGCTTGCCTCTCCTTGGCGAACTCGCTCAGCAACTCGACGAAATAGCCCGCGTAGAGACTGTGTTCCAGGCTCATTCCGTAGGCCGCAAAGGGCCGTATAATCTCACAGTTCCGGATCGTAGCCAAGTCGCGGTTCTCGTTGACGCTGAAAGTCAGGCGCAGCAGGGTCAAGGGTTCCAAGGCGCTGCCGTAGCGGTGGCGCTTGCCCAGTGCGCCGTATGCGGTGGCCCTCAACAGTCCCATGGCTGGAGTCAGGAAGACGGCAATCTTGTGGGCTTCAGCGAAGCGGTAGGTGCGAAGCGTCAAGGCTTCGCTCTGATGCACGCTCATGGCCTTCGACCCTCGACCCGGCCGCGGGACCTCGCTTCATGAGAGGAGCCACCTGGAGGCCAGAAAGAGGAAAATGAAAAATCCCACCGCATCGGTGGCAGTGGTAAGCAAGCTGCTGGAGGCGATGGCCGGGTCCACTCGCAGCTTCTTGAAGGTGATGGGAATCAGCGTGCCCACGAAGCTGGCAAAAATCAACGTCCCCAGCATGGAAAGCGACAATACCGCGCCGAAGATCCATTCTCCCTGGAGCAGCCATCCCACAAGACCCAGCATCAGTCCGATCGTGAGTCCGTTGAAAAGACCCAGCGACAGCTCTTTGAGCAGCACGCTGCGGCTGCTCGACCAAGTCACTTCGCCCAGCGCCAGCCCGCGTACGGTCACCGTCAGGGTCTGGGTGCCGGCATTTCCGCCCAGTCCCGCTACCACCGGAAGGAAGACCGCCAAGTAAGGCAGTTCCTGAATGCGTTCTTCAAAGACGGCCACGACCTGGACGGCGGCCAATACGGTGCCCATGTTGATGGTCAGCCAGGGAATGCGGCGCTTGAAGGAGTCCCAGCGCGAGGTGTAGATGTGGTCATCCTGATTGACGCCCGCCAGGTGGAGGATGTCTTCGGTGGCCTCTTCCTGGATGACGTCAATGATGTCGTCCACCGTGATCATTCCCACCAAGCGGTGCTGTGCGTCCACCACGGGCACCCCCAGCAAGTCGTAGAGGGCAACGATGCGGGCCACTTCTTCCTGGTCAGTCTCAGTTGTGACCGAGATGACGTCGGTGGCCATGATCTTCTTCAGGGGAGTGCTGGGCGGAACCATCAGCAACTGGCGCAGGGAGACCACCCCCACCAGGTGATTGCGGTCATCGATCACGTAGAGGTAAAAGACCATTTCCAGGTCGGTGCCGGTCTGGATGGCGTTGATCGCCTCGGCCACGGTCAGGTCTTCGCGCAGAGCGAAGACGTTGGGGGTCATGATGCGGCCGGCTGTTTCGTCCTGATGCTGCAGGAGGCCCTGAACCTCTTCCGATTCTTTGACCCCCATCAGCTCCAGCACTTCCTGCGCCTGTTCGGGCGGCAGTGCCGAAATGAACTCGGCCGCGTCGTCGGTCTGCAGTTCTTGGAGGATCTCGCTGACTTCGCTGCTGGTCAGAGCCGTCAGCACGTGGCCCGCCTGCTCCGGCTCCAGGTTGCTGAGGGTTTCGGCCGCGCGCTGGCGGCTTTCCTTCATGAGAATGCCGAAAAGTGCGATCTGGTCGCGTTCGGCGAGCTCCAGCAGGGCCCGGGCGATGTCAGGAGGGCGCATTTTGGCCAACATGTTGGTTACATGACCTCGGGCATTGCGGTGCAGCAGGCGGCGCAGCGATCCGGCCAAGATGCGTGTCTTTTGAATCTGCATCAGTCCTCCAGGAAAGTCCTACACTAGCAAATATTGCAGGGCTTTCCCACAAGAGCAGAGACTCAGAGCAGGATGGGCCGAGAGTTGACCACCAGAACAGGCGACTCCCTGCCGCCCTTGGAGACGTTGACGACGCCCCGCGGACTGCTGCGGCTGACGGGGCCGGCGAAGTGCGAGCCCCAATAGAAAAGTTCAAACCCGTAGTTCTCGCTGATGAAACTGGGTCTTTCCCCCGACTGGTACCCGGGACGCCGGGGCAAGGCCACATAGCGCTGAATCACTCCGTTTTGACGCAGGATTCCGGGAGCCTTGCAAAGCAACTCCGCGGCCGTGCACTCGCGGCCCAAGACCACCCCCTGGCCCATGCCCAGGGCGTCCGGTTTAAGCACCACGCCGGCGCTTCCGCAGCCGGCCAGCCAAGTCGAAGGATGACGCGTAAGATCGCTCGGTTCGAGAGTCCGCGTGGGCGGAAAACGCCTACGGGCTGCGCGACGCTGGGCGGCACTGAGCCCCAACTCGGCCTGGATCCTCGGATCGGTGAGGACGGCGGCGATGCGCTTGGTCTGGGTCAGGTAACAGGCTCCCAGTCCATTGAGGAAATCGCAGCGCCTGCTGCGCGAGGCCCTGAGCCAGCCGGCGACATCATGATCGCCAGGATCCACGTCGAGGAACTCCAACTCGTTATGAATCAAGTCGACCCGCCTGCCGCGGACGCGCACCCCGCCGCCGGGCCCGCATTCCACCTCCTGCATGCGGCAGAGCAGAAGGTCGATGTCCTGGAGTCCGCCGGTTCGCTTGACTGACTCAAACAGCCGTTGGAGGAGCAGTACTTCGTTGCGCTGGCCAGGATGATCGGTGCAAATGGCCACGGTCGCCGTCCTGCTCTCGCCCGCCAACTGGCGGGCCCGGCGGACCAAGAAATGGAGGAAGCCCTGAGGACGGTCTGCGGCGAACGTTCCCGTGTCGAAGCGGGCCAGCAGCGATTCGGCCAGCGACGTGCGGATCCAGGCTTGGCGGATCAGGGCGCACTGCAAAAAGCCTCCCGGGTAGTCGCTGTTGGTCTCCAGGAAAAGCCCCCGTCCACGCCGATCGTCGTAGTGCACGTCGAAGCGCATGAACTGGATCTGAGGCAAGCGCCGCCTTTCCCCCTCCACCAATGGCCACCATCGGCGGTAGGGCAAAAAGGACTCAAAGAGATGGCCCTCCAGCCGGCGGTTGCGGTAGCGGCGGCGGAAGGCCCTGATCAGCTTGAGCATGGCCTGGCGGATCAGGGCCCCGTCGCGGGCCATCTCCCCCAGCGCCTCGCGGCCGATCAGGCTGGGCATGAGGGCGATCTCCACCGTGCGGGCGGCGGGATGGATGCGCAGCCGCCGACCCGTCTCGTCAAGATGCATCAAGTCCTCTGCCAGGATCCGCGGCGGGAAGGCGCTTTCGATTTGTCTGTACTCTCGTCGAACCCATCCACTCTCGGGCGCCGGGCGCAGCGGGCGCCGCAGCGCTGGGGCGCTGTGTGCGAAGTTCATTCTCAGTCTTCCATCCATCGGGCCACCGCTAAGGCCGCTCTTTCCTTGCCGCCCACGCCTACGTTGAAGACCTGGTTGCGGTGGGACCGGCTGGCAATCCCGCCAAACCGGCCGCCCAAGTAGAAAAGCTCAATGCCATAGTGTTCTTGCCCTAAACCTATGTGACCACGACGGAAATCAATGGCCGGGGAGAGTGGAATGGGGATGCGTTGCTGGACGACGCCGAAGTTTTTGTGGGTGACGTCAATGGCCTCATCCCAACCGCGGGGATCGAGTTCATTGCCCATGAAAACGCCTTTGCCCCGAGTCAAGGCATCCGCCTTGAGCACCAGCCGACGCCGATGGCGGTGAAGGCGGGCCCGTTGCTCGGCGTCCGAGGCCCGGACGATCGCGCAGGGCGGAAGCATTTCAGCGGCGGCTTGCCGTTCCGCTGGGTCGAGGCCGATGGCATCCTGCATCTCGGGTTGCTGAAGCAAGACCAGCACCCGCTTGGCCTCGGTTAGGAACTTGGCCCCGAAACTGTTGAGGAAGTCAGCGCTGGAGAGGCGCGAGGCGGCGATCCAATCCTGAATGGAAGGATCTTCGGGATCGATTCCCAGAGGATCGACCTTGTTGTGGAACAGTGCGATGGGGACTCCCCGCAGGTAGGCGGCGCCCTTGCGCACTTCCACCTCGCGGATATCGCCCAGCAGAAGCTTGCCTTGGGTTTGTCCGCGTTTCCGCAGGCGATGGGCTACATGCTCCCACAAGTCCATCTCGAAGGTCAGGTCGCCGCAGTGGTTGAGAGCCGCCACGTTCCCGGCTCCCGGTCCCCCGACTTGCCGGGCGCGCCGCAGCAGGAACTCCACGAAGGCTTCCTGACGGTCTTGAGGGTGTTGCTTGAGGCGGGCACCCCGCAGGGCATGCTTGCCCAACGGCGAAGTCAGCCAAGCCCGGCGCAGGATGGGGCAGGTCGTGGTGCCCCCGGCGCAGGCCGTGTTGGTCTCGATGAACGTCCAGCGGCCCGGGCGGGGACGGATGCAGTCGAAGCGCATCAGTCCGATCTCGTCCGCCAGGGGACGCTCCCGGGTGATCAGGCCGAACCATTTGCGGTAGGGGCGGAAAGCCCTTTGCAGCGGTCCTTCGCAGGGGTTCCGGCGCAGCTCCCGCCGGAAGGCGGCAATCACCTTCTCCAAGGCCGACCGGATGAGCCGTCCCTGTGCGGAAACCCGTGCCACTTCGTCCGCCGAAACGATGGTCGGCATGAAGGAGACGTCGATCCTCTTTCCCTCGAAGGTGACGCCGTGTTGTTTGAGGTATTGACGGATGTGTTCTTGCTGGGCCCGGACGGTCTGCTCGTCGGCCGCCTCGATGAGACGGTCTTGGACCCGTCCGGCCCAAGTCGCCGGACCGCGGACAGATGTCTCCCCGCGGCCGGCCAGTACGGTCGGCATGCTCTGATCCCCCTTGAATGGAGTGTTGTCGGTTCGATTAGCAGTGCACCCCCGCCAATCGCTGAAGCGGCTCCCGCTTCACAGTGCCCAGGTAAAGTCGGTTTAGAGGCACAAAATAAGCATGAGTTATTGGTGATGCTTAACTGCCGAGCCGAGAGCATATCGAATTTGAAAGAAGAATGCCAGCAAAAAATTCACTTTTGCTCACGGGTAATCGCTAATTGTTTAAAGTCAGTACGTTAAACTCAACTAGCGGTCCGAATGCCAAGGATTTTGGGGGGAACCCCAGACCGAAAGGCGGGAGCAGGTATGTCTTAATGGCGTTGTTGGATGCCGGCTTCGGTCACGATAGTGGCCGCGATTTCCTCCACCGAGCGCTTGGTGGTGGAAATGTGAGGGATGCCTTCGCGGCGATAGAGGGCTTCTACGTCGCGCACTTCCAATTGGCATTGTCGGCGTGAGGCGTACTGGCTACCGGCTCGCCGCTCGCTGCGGATCTCGTGTAGGCGCTCGGGATCGATGGTGAGTCCGAAGAGAAGTTTCTTGTTGCGCTTGAGGGCGGGATGCAGGCGCATGCTTTCCAGATCTTCGGGAGTGAAGGGGTAATTGGCCACTTTGACGCCGAACTGAAGGGCCAAGTAGAGAGAGGTGGGGGTCTTGCCGCAGCGCGAAACGCCAACCAGGATGAGGTCGGCCTCGGCATAGCCCTCGGTTCCCACTCCGTCGTCGTGGCTGAGGGCGTAGTTGACGGCCTCGATGCGCGAGAAATAGCGTCCCTGCTCGTCGATGGTGTGGGAGCGGCCCACCGAGAGGCTCGATTCGACGCCTAGTTCTTCCTCCAAGCCTCCGATGAACGACTTGAGAAAATCGATGACGAAGCCGTTGCTCTGGGCGATGATCTCGCGCACTTCGGAACGCACGATGGTGTCGAAGACGATGGGTCGATGGCCGTCTCGTTGGGCGGCTTCGTCGATCCGCCGTACGGCTTCCCGGGCCTGTTGCTGAGACTTGATGAAGCGCAGGGCCACCCGCTCGAACTCGATGTCCTCAAATTGCGAGAGCAGGCTGCCCCCCAGCGCTTCGGCCGTGATTCCGGTACTGTCCGAGATGAAGAAGACGGTTCGCTTCATGGCCCATCAGGATACTCTGACGCGGCGCTTGAGCCAAACCCGCCTATTGGTCGGGGGTGGGTGGGTGCACTATAATCAATATCGCAGAGGAGCATCTCATCATGAGCGAATACATCCTTTGGTTTCAAGAACTTGGAATGGACGACGTGCCCCGCGTAGGAGGCAAGAACGCGTCTCTGGGCGAGATGATTTCCAATCTGTCCCAGGCCGGAATCAGGGTCCCCCGTGGATTCGCCACTACGGCCCAGGCTTACCGGGACTTTCTGGCCCAAGGCGAACTCAACCGGCGCATCGAGAAACGCCTCTCCGATCTTGACATCGAGGACGTGGACGAGCTGGCTCGCCGAGGCTCGGAGATCCGCAAGCTGATCATGGAAACGCCCTTTCCGCCAGCCCTGCAGGAGCAGGTCGAGGCCGCCCTCAAGCAACTTGAGGAGTCGTGCCAAGTGGAAAACCTGGCTGTGGCGGTGCGTTCTTCGGCTACCGCCGAGGACCTTCCCGAGGCCTCCTTCGCCGGCCAGCAGGAGACCTTTCTCAACGTGAGGGGACGCGATG
The DNA here is from genome assembly GCA_035471925.1 of Acidobacteriota bacterium. Taxonomy (GTDB): domain Bacteria; phylum Acidobacteriota; class UBA6911; order RPQK01; family DATIPO01; genus JANQFM01. The sequence goes on along the minus strand of DATIPO010000058.1, from coordinate 36,413 downwards.
CCGTGCTCCAGGCCGTCCACGAGGTTTTTGCTTCGCTCTTCAACGACCGGGCCATCGCCTACCGGGTCCACCATGGATTCGATCACGCCCAAGTGGCTTTGTCGGCGGGGATCCAGCGCATGGTGCGCTCCGACCTGGCTTCCAGCGGAGTGGCGTTCTCCATCGACACCGAATCGGGCTTCGATCAGGTGGTCTTTGTGACTTCCTCTTACGGTTTGGGCGAGACGGTCGTACAAGGGCAGGTCAATCCCGACGAGTTTTACGTCTACAAGCCGGCTCTGCGCAATGGGAAGCGCGCCATTCTGCGCCGCTCGCTGGGAAGCAAGGCGGTCAGGATGATCTACGCCGCTGAGGACGGTGATCTGGTGCGCACGGTGGATGTGGACGAGGAAGACCGTTGGCGCTTTTCTCTCAACGATGAAGAAGTTGAGCACTTGGCGCGCCAGACGCTGCTGATCGAAGACCACTACGGGTGTCCCATGGACGTCGAGTGGGCCAAGGACGGGCAGGACGGGCGCATTTACATCTTGCAGGCCCGTCCCGAGACGGTGAAGAGCCGGGCCTCGGCCCAGTCGCTGGAACGCTACCGCCTGCTGGAAGAAGGACGCGTGCTGGTCGAAGGGCGCTCGATCGGCCAGCGCATCGGTACTGGACGCGTCCGCGTAGTGCGGGGACTGGATGAGATGTCCAAGGTCGAGAAGGGAGACGTCCTGGTCACCGACATGACCGACCCCGACTGGGAACCGGTGATGAAGCGCTCGGCGGCCATCGTCACCAACCGCGGCGGACGCACTTGTCACGCCGCCATCATCGCCCGTGAACTGGGCGTCCCGGCGGTGGTGGGCACGGGCGACGGCACCGAGCGTCTGCCCGACGGTGAAGAGGTCACCGTTTCCTGCGCCCAAGGCGACACGGCTTACGTCTATGAGGGCGCCCTCAAGTTCGACGTCCAGCGCACCAAGGTGGACGAGATGCCCGAGCTGCCCTTCAAGATCATGATGAACGTGGGCAATCCGGAACGGGCCTTTGACTTTCAGTTCACCCCCCACCGGGGCGTGGGCTTGGCGCGTCTGGAATTCATCATTGCCCGCATGATCGGCGTCCATCCCAAGGCGCTGCTGGAGTATGAACAGCTTCCGGCCGACCTGCGCGGCGAGGTCGACCGCCACATCGCCGGCTATGAAGGGCCGGTTGAATTCTATGTGGAACGCCTGGCCGAAGGGATCGCCACCATCGGAGCGGCTTTCGCACCTCATCCGGTTATCGTCCGCCTCTCCGACTTCAAGTCCAATGAGTACGCCAATCTGCTGGGAGGCGAACGCTACGAGCCCGACGAAGAAAATCCCATGTTGGGCTTCCGAGGAGCTTCGCGCTACGTGGCCGAGTCCTTCCGCGACTGTTTCGAATTGGAATGCCAGGCCGTCAAGCACGTCCGCGACGAGATGGGACTCGACAATGTGGAAGTCATGATTCCCTTCGTCCGCACTGTCAAAGAAGGGCGCGAGGTCATCGCTTTGCTGGAGCGCAACGGGCTGTGCCGGGGCGAGAAGGGGTTGCGCGTCATCATGATGTGCGAACTGCCCTCCAACGCCTTGCTGGCCGATGAGTTTCTGGACCATTTCGACGGCTTTTCCATCGGCTCCAACGATCTCACCCAACTCACCTTGGGCTTGGACCGCGATTCGGGACTGGTGGCCGAGATCTTCGACGAGCGCAACCCCGCCGTGCTCTCCTTGATGGACCAAGCCATCAAGGCCTGTCGCAAGCGAGACAGGTACATCGGAATCTGCGGCCAAGGGCCCTCCGATCATCCCGACTTGGCCCGCTGGCTGATGGAGAGAGGCATCGACTCGGTTTCCCTCAATCCGGACACCGTGGTCGATACCTGGCTCTTCCTGTCGCGTCAGTCGGCCCATGCCGAGTAGCGCCGATCGTTGTTGATCCTTTATAATCCTCAACGACAGTTCGCAGCTCATTTGGATCTGGATATGCTTCGTAATCAAGGCTCGGCCCAGGACGCCGAGGTCGTGCTCTTTACCGACGGCGCCTGTTCCGGCAATCCCGGGCCAGGAGGCTGGGCCTTTTTGATGCGCCATAATCCGACCGGGAAGGAGTTGGAAGACCATGGTGCCGAGGCGTCCACGACCAACAATCAGATGGAGCTGCGGGCGGTAATTGAAGGGTTGAAGCGGCTCAAGCGCAGGACCAAGGTTCATGTCGTCAGCGACAGTTCCTATGTGCTTCAGGGGATCACTCAGTGGATCCACAACTGGAAGCGCAACGGCTGGCGGCGCAAGACCAGCAGCGGATACAAGCCGGTCAAGAACGCCGACTACTGGAAGCGGCTGGATCAGGCGGTTTCGCGCCATGACGTCAGTTTCGAGCACGTCAGAGGTCACAGCGGACATCCCGAGAATGAACGCTGCGACGAACTGGCGGTGGCGGCCTACAAGGAATTGATGGAATAATCGGTCCGCCGCTTCGCCCACGCCAGGTCAGGGAGGAAAGCCGTGTTAGAAAGGCACGATTCGCAAGGCGTCCATCGGCTCAGCAGCCAGCGTCCACGGGCGCTTGGGGGTGCCTCGACGCTCCTCGTCCTGATCGGCCTGCTGCTGGCCGCCAACCTTGTGGCGGCCGACCGCGAGTCGCCCCGTGTCGTGGCTGTGGCGGACGTCCACGGCAACCTCGACAATTTCCTCCAGATCCTGCGCGAGGCCGGAATCGTCGATGTCCAGGGCAACTGGGCCGGCGGTACGGACATCTTCGTGCAAACCGGCGACCTTGTTGACCGCGGACCCGACGATAGAGCCGTCCTCGATCTCATCATGAAGCTGGAAAAGCAATCCCACGCGGCGGGCGGACGGGTGGTTTCTTTGCTGGGCAACCACGAAGGCATGAACGTGCTGGGCGACCTGCGCTATGTGGACGTTGAAGCCTATGCGGCCTTTGCCGACGAGGACTCGGCCAAGCGGCAAGAAGATTATCTGAAGAAGCTCATGAAGTTTCAGAAGCGCCGGGCCAAGAAGCTGGGCCAACCTGAACCGCAATGGGACGCCGCCGCCAAAGCTCTCTGGAAGGCCAAGTACCCCGCCGGATTCGTAGAGCACCGGGAGGCCTTCAGCGAGAAAGGGCACTACGGGAAGTGGCTGCGCGAGCGTCCTGCCCTGGCTCTGGTCGAGGGAGTCCTCTTCCTGCACGCCGGCGTTTCGCCCCAATTGGCCCAGCTTTCCCTGGACGAGATCAACAAGCGCGTCCGCAACGAACTGAAGGCCTACGACAGCTACCGCAAGACGCTTGTCGGGCAGGACGTGATTCTGGAGTACTACACCGTCCAGGAAATGATCGCGGCCGTGCGCAACGAGTTCGAGTATCAGAGTCAGCGCGATCCCAGCCAGATCATGTCGCGGGCCTTCAATCCCGACATGGCTCTCTCGCGTCACCGCCAATACGTCGACTTGCTGCGCGGAGTTCTGGGCTACAGCTCCTGGCTGGTCAACTCGCCCATCGGACCCTTGTGGTTCCGTGGCTACGCCAAGTGGGAAGATCAGGACGGCCTGCAGACAATGCCCGAGATCGCCGGCCGCTTCAAAGCCAAGGCCGTGGTCGTGGGGCACACGCCTCAGCTCAAGTCGGGTATCCGGGCCCGCTTCGAGGGACGCGTTCTGCTCATCGACACAGGACTCAACAACGCCTACTACAAAGGCGGCGCTCCTTCGGCCCTTGAAATCGTCGACGACACCTTCACCGCCCTCTATTCGGACGGCCGCCGCGAGACGCTGATCTCCCAGGCCGCCGCTGCGTCCACTGCCCAGAGCCGCTAAGGCTCGCCGTCACAGGCATGAACCTGCAAATCCCAACTGCCTCTGATGCAGTCCCTTGGGGTTCAGCGGCCGGAAGCCTGGCTGCAGTGACCTCCAAGGCGATGGAACCGCCGGCCAATAGATGAAGGTAAGCGAAGCCCGCTCCCTTGGCTCCCGCCCTTTGCCAAGAGGACAGGCACTAACCGCGTGTGTCAGGCGACCCATGTGACCTGGACCTGCCATGCGACGAGACGTGCAATGCGATTGAGACGGGCATGCGACAACGCGAAGCGACGGACAATGCGATCGAGACGGGCAACGAGAGCGAAATGGCCAGCGAGTTTCAGCACAACCTAGAGAGCTGCAAACGCCACCTCATGCAGGAGCGATTGAGACGGACAATGCGATCGAGACGGAAAACGCGATGAGGCGGGCAATGCGACGAGGGCGCGGATGCCTTCGAGGGCCAGTCCGGGCTCGCTGTAGGCGAGCCATAACCTAGCCCAGGGTCAGCCGCCGTCGAGCGCAGCGAGACAGAGGCGCCACCCTGGGTGCAAGTGCCGAAATCTCCCAACGCTGTAAGCGTGGAATAAGGTCGGGGCCCGGCTCAAGGCTTAGACGTGCCGCACTAGCCGTCTTCGTCCACGATCTCGACTTGCTTGATGTAGTCGAGCTTGGGGAAGTCGACTTTGAGATACTTGTTGCCCTGGCTCTGGACGCGCATCTGGTTGGGGCCGGCTCCTTGGGGAGCGCCTTCGCCGTACCCCTTGTAGATCGAGTCCACCACGTTCATGCCCTCGGTGACTTCGCCGAATGGAGCGAAGCCCATCCCGTCCAGCGACGAGTTGTTGCCGAAATTGATGAATAGCTGGGTGGTGCGGGTGTTGGGTCCGGCGGTGGCGAAGCTGATGCGTCCGCGCGTGTTGGACTCCTTGACGGGATCGTCCTCGATGCGGGCCTCGCGCCACTTGGAGGCCACCGAAGGATCTCCGTGAATGCCGAACTGGGCCATGAAGCCGTCGATCACGCGGAAGAGCGCGATGTCTTCGAAAAAACCGACTTGAACCAGGTTATAAAAACGATCCGCCCCCCGAGGCGCCCACTGGCGGTGGACGTCCAACTCGAAATCGCCCTTGGTGGTTTCAAAGCGGACCTTGAACCGCTCAGGGGCTTTCTCGTCGGCTTGGGAAGGATCATGAAGTGCAGAGTTGCTATTGCTCATGCCCCGTTTGTACTAAATGAGTCCGTCGCCTGTCCAACCCGCCTGTGCTGCCTTCGCCGCCTTACTGCTCGACGATTTCAGCGCTGAGAATGTAGTCGAGGTCGGGGAATTGACTTCTCAGATAGCTGTTGCCCTGTTGATGGATCAAGCTCTGATTTGGACTTTGGCCATAGCCTGCATAGAGCGATTTCACCACATCCATGCCCGAAACGACTTCCCCGATGGGAGCGAATCCCTGGCTATCTAGACTCCGGTTGTTCCCGTAATTGATGAAGAGCTGGGTCGTGCGCGAATCGGGCCCGGAGGTGGCGAAGGTCACGTAGCCCGGAAGATTGCTTTCCTTGACGGGATCATCAGGAATGCGGGCAGCCCGCCAGACTCTGTTGACTTCAGGATCGCCGTGCAAGCCGAACTGAGTCACGAAGCCCGGCACCATGCGAAAGAAGGCAATGTTTTCAAAGTAACCGATTCGGACTAGGTTGTAGAAACGGTCGACGCCGTTGGGCGCCCAGTCGCGGTGGAATTCGACCAAGAAGTCGCCCTTGGTCGTGGTGAAGCGCACCAGGAAGGTGGCGGGGGCGGTTTCATTGGCCAGCTCTGGATTGAGCAGGGCAGGATGGGGACCCTCCTCAGCGGCATCTGATGGGCTTTCGGCGGCGGTCGCATCGGTCGAGGGCGCCGACGATTCCGCCGGGCCTTCCTGGGCGGCGCGCTGCTCTCCGGCGTCTTCTTCAGCCGCGGCGCCGGACTCATCCTGGCCCGTCGGCTCGGCTTGGGGCGAAGACTCTTCGGCGCCTCCGGCTTCGGCGGCGGACTCGGGAGCGCTGTCCTCGCCAGCGGCTTCTTCCCCAGCCTGGGAAGAGGCTTCCTCGGCGGGCGTCTCCTGATCCGGTTCGGTGTCTGAACTCGAGCCGCAGGCCGCGGCCACAAGGAGCAAGCAAAGTGCTAGAGCGCACAGTCGAAATAAACGAGCCGTCATGGTCCTAAACCCCCATTTGTCGTTGATCCATTGATGGAGGCTAAGAATAGCACAAGGGACGCTCCGATTAGCTTGCGCAGGCTCAAGCGAATCCGGGGCCACCAGGCAGCCGACAGGTTCTCAAGCCCGTCAAGTTTGAGTGGGCACGGACAGTCGCCTTTACGCTGTCGGTCGTAGGTGCAACTCGCTACGGCCGCTAGCTCCACGCACGAGGGGTCACGCTTTCCCAAGGTCTCTCAGCGCTCTCCTCTGCTCACGGCGGCAAGGGGCAATTCGCTCTCCAGGGATGATCGGTTCGACGGTCTGCGTCTAATGCCGACGAGAGGAGACGCCCGTTGGGCCGGGAAGGTTATAATGGGGCTTCCAGAACAACAACGGATCTCGGAGGAGGGCTGCCCGCCCGCCTTCGTTGCAGCGGCAAAGGAGTGCTTTTCATGGGTTTGAAGCGAGGAATTACGGCTGGCCTGATGGTATCGGCCTGCTGGTTCTGGGTGAGTGTTGGGCTGGGCGCGGCGGAGGCGGTCGACTACGACAATTTCCTGCGAATCGGCAAGTTCGAGGTGGTCGTGGACGGCCAAGTCGACGGACAGGCGCGCCTCTATCATTCCATGTCGCCGCCGGCTTTTCTCATCATGGTCCCGGTCCTTGAAGAGGCCATCGTCCTCCTGCCCGGGCGTTCCGAAGTCGCTTCGGTTTCCAAGGACCACGTCGAGGCCGATGAGGACCGGGCCGCCATCGCCTCCCAGGCCGACTTGCGTACGGTCGGCGACTTTACCGTGGGGAGCGGCCAAACGGTCGACTTGAAAGTCGACGGACGAGCCGTCGGTTTGCGTCCCAAGTCCGATCTGGTAGGGGAGGTCAGCTCCCAGGACCTCAAGAACTACGATCCTCTTTACCGCATCCGTTCCAGGGAATACCAGCCCGATCCCAACTTCGTGCGCATCCTCAAGACCTACCAAGGCAAGGCTCAAGTGCGCGTGTTCTTCGGCTCCTGGTGCCAGTTCTGCCAGGCCAACGTTCCCAAGATGATCAAGCTTGAGGAGCAGTTGGCCGATACGGGAATCTCCTTCAGCTACTACGGCTTGCCTCACGGATTCAACAGCGAGCCGGTGGCCATCGAGGCTAACGTGAAGCAGGTGCCCACGGCCATCGTGACTGTGGACGGCAAGGAGGTCGGACGCATCATCGGAACCGACACCCAGAATCCCGCCGGCAACCTGCACCGCGTGCTCATGCGCTGACCCGGGTAGGGCGTCCCGCAGCATTTGAGTTAGCCTGAGGCGGGGGGACGTTCCTGCGCGATGGCGTAAGATGGTCGTCATGGAAAAGATGAAGACGACAGGGCCCGTGGGGCTCAGGGCTTGGCTGGGGTTGGCGCTCTTCGGACTGCTGGGAGGATTCCTCAGCCAGAGCTTGTGGCAGGGAATGGCGCCCGTCTTTGCCCAGCAGCCGCCATCGCCCGCGCCTGAGGTGATTGAGGCCCGTGAGATCCGATTGGTGGACGAGGACGGCGTGCTGTGGGGCCGCCTGGGCGAGAGTCCGCGGGCGGACGGCCAACGGGGACTGGTCCTCTATGACGGCCAAGGACGCGAGAGGGGCCGCCTCACTCTCTCCGATCAGGGCAACGGCGGGCTGGTCTTGTCTTCGGCAGGAAGCCCTTTCCGCCTAGGGCTCACCGTTTCGCGCACCGGCATTCCCAGCTTGGCCCTGACCGACACGCAAGGACGCCTGCGCTCTCTGATGCTGGTCGACCAGCGCGGTCCCCAGATGGACCTGTATTCGCCCTCTTCGGAGATTCTCATCGGATTGGAGGTGGCCGAGGAGGGGCCGCGGCTGCGCCTGCGCGAGCCCGGAGAGGATTGGGTGGCGGCAGCGCTGAGTCCTTCGTCGCTGGGATTCCGGGCCCAAAGCCGGCGCAGCGGAGTCACCATCGGCCTGGATGAAGAGAAGCGTCCCCGCTTGGTGCTCGTCGATCAGGGAGAGGCCGTGGCCTCCTTGCCCGAGTCCCCGCGCTAGCTCGCATTCGCGCCCTGCCGCTGTTTCCGGGTAGAATCGGACCGATGTACAGGCTGGACGACTTGGCGAAGCTGGTGGAGGGCCGCCTGCTCGGCGGCGGCCGGATCGAGATCGAGCGGGTGCGCCCCTTTGAGGATGCCGGGCCGGGCGACATCACGTGGGCCGCCAAGCCCGCTCTCCTGAATAAGCTCTCCCGCTGCCGGGCTTCGGCGGTCATCGTTCCGATGGCCGTGATTGAGCCGCTCAGCAGTCCCGCCTCAGAAAGCGCGCCCGAGCCATCCCAAGCGCAAGCCGCCGACCCTCCCGTACTGGTGGGAGCCGACAATCCCAAGTTGGCTTTCGCCCGCATGCTGGCGCTCTTTCACGACCGTCCATTTGAAGCGCGCGGAGTCAGCGCCGAAGCCTGCATTGGTCAGGACTGCCGCATTGATGAACCGGTTTCCATCCATCCCCTGGCCTTCCTGGGCGACCGTGTCCGGGTCGGCTCGGAAACGACGGTGGGAGCGGGAGTCGTGGTCGGCGACGACGCCGAGATCGGGCGAGGCTGCGTGATCCATCCCAACGTCGTGCTTTATCCCGGTGTCCGTTTAGGCGACGGGGTCATCCTCCATTCGGGGACGGTCATCGGCGCCGACGGATTCGGTTATGTCTTCGATGGCCAGAAGCAAGTCAAGATGGAGCAGACCGGGACGGTCATCATCGAGGACGAGGTAGAGATGGGAGCCAACTGCTGCGTCGATCGCGCCACCTTCGGCGCTACCGTCCTGGAACGGGGCGTCAAGGTCGATAATCTGGTCCACATCGGCCACAACTGCCGGATTGGTGAGAACACGGTCATCGTGGGGTGCGTGGGAGTCTCGGGCAGCGTGACTCTGGGGAGGAACTGCGTGGTCGCGGGGCAAGCGGGCTTCTCGGACCATGTCCGCGTGGGCGACCAAGTCACGGTCATGATGCGCACGGCGGTGACCAAGGATATCCCTGAAGGCAGCGTCATTTCAGGCGTCCCGGCTCGCCAGCACCGTGAGGAGCTCAAGTCCCAGGCCGCTTTGCGCCAGTTGCCCGAGTTGTGGAAGGAGGTGCGCAATCTGCGCCGCCGCATCCGCGAGTTGGAAGAGTCCGACTCTTGAGTTCAGGAGGCTTGGCTTTTCTCCCGGCTTGAGGATCCGAAGCGCCCGGAGGCCTGCTGGACGGCCTGGCGAAGTTCCTTCCAGGCGTTCTCCAATCCCGGACGCAGATCCTTCCAGGCTTCCTCGCTTTCGCGGCCCAGTTCGTCCAGCTTGCGCCGCGCCGTCCTCAGCCGGCGGGGTAGCTGTTCGCATTCCCGGCGGGCACTCGATTCGGCTTGAGCCAACAGGTCGTCGATGCGGGCGCTGAGGTCGTTGAAGCGATCCTCCATGCGCCGTTGATAGTCTTTGCGATCGCTCATTTTCCCCATTGTACGGGATTGCTGCCGACGATGTTCCCCGCGCTTGGCTGCCCCACTCCCGACCTGTTAAGATCGCTGCTCGGAAAAGACGCGCATCTTGGGGGCAAAGACCAAAAAGGAGGCGATGAGCATATGGAACCCAATGCTTCTCAGCCGGGCCTGACGTGGCTCATTTTTGCATTGATGACGGTATTTTCTTGGGGCTTTTACGGCATACTGCTGCACTCCGGGCAAGTCCAAATGGCGGATCCCGTCAACGGCCGCTACAAGGCCTTTCTTTTCGTGGGCATCGCCTACTTCGTCACCGCCGTCCTGGCGCCTTTGGCGGTGCTGCTCGTTAACGGGGCCGACTGGAATTACCCGGCCAAGGGCATGTGGTTTTCTCTTCTGGCGGGCATCGTGGGCGCCATCGGGGCTTTTTGCGTCCTCTTGGCTTTCGGGGCCAAGGGCACACCCGCTGTGGTGATGTCGATCGTCTTCGCCGGCGCTCCCATCGTCAACGCCGTCACGGCCATTATTCTGCATCCGCCCAGAGGCGGATTCGGCGCTTTGCGCTGGCCTTTCGTACTGGGAATCGTCCTGGCTGCCGTTGGAGGCTGTCTGGTCACGCTCTACAAGCCCAATCCCGCCCCGCCCAAGCCGGCGGAAACGGTTCAGCAGCAGGCCGTGGTCCAAAAATCCGCCGGAAAAACTTCCAAACCCTCTTCTTGAGCGTCGTGGGTCAGGCGCTCAGGTGATGCTCCTGACTCTCGGCGGTGATGGCTTCCCGCGGAGGGGTCCAGTGAGGCAGGGAGGGATGGCGGACTTGGCCCTTGGGAGTCGAACCGCTCACCCAGAACTTGAGCATGCGGGTTACCAGCAAGAGCGACAGCAGCGCGTAGAAACCCACGATGGAGATCAGAATGTAGGTCGTCATCCAAGCCATGAGGCGTTCTCCTCGGGGAAGTCCTGCTGATTGTCTCATCGGCTCGCTTCCCTCGTAACCTTAGTGCTTAAACGCAGCCAAACCCGCGCTTCCCTCATCTTAAGTTCTGCAAGCCCCGTTCCGACCGCTTGAGGGAAGGCCCGGAGGTCTCGTCCAACGATCTCCGCCGATGATGGAATCCCGGCCCGATAGAGGGCGCAACGCGGGGCCTTTCTCCTTGCATGCCCACGCCCCCATGGTCTAGTCTGAAATAGGATCTTCAGGATAAAACCGGAAGGAAGATTGCCTCTAGAAGCAATCCAAAGTGACCCTCGAAGGGAGGACATATGGCAAAACGGACATTGACGGCTGTCTTGGCTTTCCTTTGCCTGCTATGTTGGGGCTGCGGCTCAGGTCCGGTGACCCTGACTATTGCGGGCGGCGCCTCGGGGCAGGAACTCGACTTGACGGTCGATGGAGCCAAACGCTTCGAAAGGCTACATCCCAACATTCAAGTCGTCGTGCGTCCGACGCCGGCCAATACCAGCGAGAGACTGACCTTCTATCAGAAGATTTTCGACCGCCAATCGTCCGAGGTCGATGTTCTGCAAGTCGATGTGATCTGGCCCGCCATCGTGGCCTCCCACGCGGTCGACATGCGCGGCTACATGCGCTCCTCCGAGTTGGAGGCGCATTTTCCCAGGATTCTCCAGTCCTACCAGGTGGATGGAAAGCTGGTGGCCGTTCCCTGGTTTACTGATCTGCCGGTGCTCTACTACCGCAAAGACCTGCTTGAGAAGTACGGGTTCAGTGCTGCTCCCAAGACTTGGGGTGAACTCTACGACATGGCCAGCGCCATACAATCCGGCGAACGCGAGGCCGGGAGACAGGACTTTTGGGGCTACGTCTGGCAGGGAGGCGCTTATGAAGGCCTGACCTGCAATGCCTTGGAATGGCAGTATTCCCACGGCGGCGGCAACATCCTCGATCAAGACGGCAATCCGACCGTCAACAGCGAGGAGACGGCGGCGGCCTTCCAAAGGGCCTCGTCCTGGATTGCCGACATTTCGCCTCAGGAGACCATCACCTTCGTGGAAGACGATTCGCGGGCGGTATGGCAGCGGGGTAACGCGGCCTTCATGCGCAATTGGACCAACGTCTATGCCATCAGCAAGCAGGACGCTTACCTCACCGACAAGTTCGCCGTCAGCGAACTGCCCAGCGGCGGCTATGCCTCGGCCATGACCCTGGGAGGCTGGGGACTGATGATTTCCCGCTATTCCGACCATCCCAGAGAAGCTGCCGAACTCGTGCGCTTCCTCACCCGCGACCGGGAACAGCGCCGGCGCGCCATTGAAGGAAGCTTCGCGCCCACCATGGCCGATCTCTACAAGGATCCGGCCGTGCTGGGAGCCATGCCCTTTTTCCTCAAGATCGAAGATTACCTGAACAAGGCCGTCTCACGTCCCGCTCTGCAGGCGGGCGACCGCTACGATGAGGTTTCCCAGGCTTATTGGCAAGCCGCTCACGACATCCTCAACGGAGCCGACGCCCGTCTCCGCTTGAAACGGGCCGAAGAAGAAATTCGAGTTGCCATGAGCGGCGAAAGCCAAGGCTCAGGAGACTGATTGACAACGAGACGAGAATTTGCCGAGGTATTTGAGATATGACGAAAAGCAAGATCGCCGTCCTGGCCTTTTCGACTCTGCTGCTGGTCGTTGCCTCCTGTGGAGAAGCGGCTTCGCCCCTGGAAAGAGCCAGAACCGAACGGACCGCCGTGGTGGCCGCCGTGCCCTTGGCCGGCCCCTTCATCTACCAACAAGAAGCCCAACCCGCAGGACCTGACTATCAACTGGCCAAGCGCATCGTCGAGAAGGTCGGAACAGAAGTGCGCATGGTGGTGGGTTCGCGCACCTTCGCCGGACTGGTGCCCTCGGTGGCAAACGGCGAAGTGCTGTGCGCCGTTAGCGCCTTGGGCGTAACCGAGGCCCGCAAAGAGCAGATCAACTTCTCCCAGCCCTACTACACGGCCGAAATGAGCTTCATCATCAATCCCGTCCATCGCCCCCTGGACGCACCCGCTGCCGAGGACTTGAACGGAATGAAGTTGGGGGTGCGCAAAGGATCGGCAGTGGAAGAATTCGCCCGAGCCAGCTATCCCGGAGCAGAAATCGTGGCTCTGGCCAGTCTCGACGACGCCGTCCTGGCTCTGCGCCGCAAGGAAGTTGACGTCGCTCTCGACGACCGCCGCATGGCCGCCTTTTCACTGGCCACCGTGACCGGTGCCGGATTTCTGGAACTTCTGCCCGAGGTCGTAGGGACCTATCCCGTGGCCGTAGGCATTCCACCCAATTCCCCCGACTTGGAGGAACTGATCAATGGCGTCGTCACTGAGGTCGAAAGCGAAGGCCTCTATCAAAGCTGGCTGGAAGAGAGCTTAGGCGACTCATTGACTCAGGTGGCGGCGCGATATCAGCAGCGAAAGCAGCGTCAGGAGCAGGCCGTCGAGCCGCGCAATGTGACTATCCGCATCTCCAAGGACGCCGACTACCGCTTTGACATCTACAAGATGGCCAACTTGCGCTTCAGCGTCCGCGGCGGGGGGCAGAACTTGCGTTCGTCTCGCATCGACTTCCGCGGTCCGGTGGGATACGCCAGCATCCAGGCGCCTCCCGGCAACTATACGTTCAGCCTGAACGAATTCGGCTTCAATGCCGGAGTGGAGATCCGTCCCACCCATCCTAAGAACATCACCGTCAACATCCGCCTCAAGGAAAGCGGTGTGACTCTGCAGGTGAACTAACGCGCTGGCACATTCGCCTGGCCAGGGTCAGGCGCCCGCGCTCCGCGGGCCCCCCTGGGCGCCACCTGGAGGCACCGGGGGCGTTGTTCCGCTAGGCCAATCGAACCAAGAAAAGGCCCCCAAGGGTGGCCCTTGGGGGCCTTGCACTTTCTGTTGCTCGCCACGGGCAGCGGCCGGGTACTCTCAGCCACGACGGTGACCTTGCTGCCCGCTACCCCGCTAAAGGCTCAGGGCCGAGTCCGAAGATCCGGGCTCGCTGATGGAGAGCCATTTGGCAGCCCAGGATCGAGCGCAGCCGCGGAACGGCGTCGGGGCACCCCGGGTAACTCTCTGCCCGAAAACAGCTCTGTAAGGGTGGAACAGCATTTCTCGAAGTGCTTCCCGACTCCTTACATTACCTTGAAATCAGCGGTCAGCTTGAGCATGTCCCAGGTGCAGACAATCGAGCCTTGCGAACCGTCCTGTTGGATTTCGATGGTGAACGTCTCGACTTTTTCGCTGGTTTCGCCTTTTTGGAAGGGGACGACTGCGACGTCGCTCTCTCCGCCATCGTACCATTCGGGGTTGGAGCTGAGAATCAGTTCCCAGCTTCGACCCTCCTTGAGCCGTGCCCACATGCGATAATTGCCCGGTTCTACCCGCTGATCGCCGAAAGCCAAAGGCGTTTCGGTGCGCAGCATGGTGCCTGTGTTCATGCCCATGCGCCAGACTTGGCCGGGCTGCAATTGTCCCAGCATGTCGCGTCCCGCCAAAGAGGGCCGGCCATAATCGACGGTGACCGACTTGCCGTCGAAGTCGGCTTGGGCGGTTCCCCTTTGGGCAAAAGCCGCCGGGGCGGTCAGCAGGATCACGATAGCAATCAGTACGAATTTTTTCATCCTCTCCTCCCGAGAGTTCATATTTCAAAAATGGATGCGAGCTCGTCCTAGAGATGACGTTTGGGACGATGCTCTGGAGTATAAACGTGAAATGAGGCTCAATAGTTTCCGCAATCCGGGATCAGGAATAGCACGGGCTTCCTCTCACGGCGAGAGAATGGAGCCTCTGACTCTCTTCGCAAGACTTGTCCCGTGTGCAAACCGGTTGACCGCCTGGCGGGCCTAGAGCAGGTCGCGTAGTGCCTCGGGCAACTGGGGATGTCGAAAATCGAATCCGCTTTCTTGCAGCACTCTGCATTCGACCCGCTGACCCTGCAGCAGCATTTGGTCGGCCATTTCTCCCATGATCATGCGCAGCGCGAAAGCTGGAGCCGGCAAGAAAGCCGGACGCTTCAGCACCTTGCCCAAGGTGCGCGTGAATTCCTTGTTGGTGACCGGATTGGGGGCGGTCAGGTTGACGGGCCCGTGGACGTCCTGATTCTCAAGGCAGTGGAGAATGCCTCGCACTTGGTCTTCCAGGTGAATCCAGGACATGTACTGGCGTCCATTGCCCAGAGGCCCTCCAAGTCCCAACCTGAAGGCGGGCAGCATCTTTTTCAGAGCGCCTCCCCCGGGGTCGAGCACGATGCCGGTGCGCAGATGGACCAGTCGCAGGCCGGCCTCTTTTGCGGGCAACGCCTCTTCCTCCCAGCGCACGCTGAGGTCGGCTAAAAAGCCCTGGCCGGGCGGAGAGCTCTCGTCCACCTTGTTCTCTCCGGTGTGGCCATAGTAGCCCACGGCTGACCCGCACAGGAGCAGTTCAGGCTGGGGTTCGCACTCCAGCAGTCCGTGGACCAGATTGCGGGTGCCAAAGACGCGGCTGTCGTGGATGGCCGCCTTGCGCTGCTTGGTCCAGCGCTCGGCGATGCTCTCTCCAGCCAGGTGAATGGCGGCCCGGGCACCTTGCATCAGCCGCGCCGGAGGTGGTTCCGAGACGGCATCCCAGGAGATGATTTCGGAGTCGGGAAAAACTTGGGCGGTCTTGGAGGAGCTGCGGGTCAGGATGACCAGTTCGTGGCCGTCGTCCAGCAATCGCCGGCACAGAGGCCGTCCGATCATTCCCGTCGCGCCTGTAACTACAATCTTCATAACGGCTTCCCCCTCCTCCCCGAGCAGCCTCTAGTATGACGCAACACAATCTCAAGTGCGAATACGACCCATGGGCAGTGGATGAGCAGGGGAAAACGGGAAAGCGGAGAGAAGAGAGGTTCGAGGTGCGATATGCGGAGTTCGAGGTTGGGAATGCAATTGGGGCAAGGCTGCCCCTCGACCTTCGAACCTCGCAACTCGAACTTCGAACTGGCTGGGGGCAAACCGGGAAAGCGGGGGATGGGAGAGGTTCGAGGTGCGATATGCGAAGTTCGAGGTTGGGAATGCAATTGGGGCAAGGCTGCCCCTCGACCTTCGAACCTCGCAACTCGAACTTCGAACTGGCTGGGGGACAGGGTATCGAACCCCGATCTCATGGTCCAGAGCCACGCGTGTTGCCATTACACCATCCCCCAGCAATGCCTCTGGAATGGTCGGCTCGGAAGCCGCGAATTATAGCAAATTCGGGTCTTCTTGCAAACTCGCAAGCCCAGCTTAGTGCTGGGCCGCATCCAGGCGGGCTTCGGCGTGTTGGAGCATCTGCAGAGCCTGGTTGTAGTCGGTCTCGGGATCCTTGGACGCCAGCAGTTCTTGAGCCCGGGATTTGTCTTTGCGGGCCTTTTCGACGTCGATGTCGTCGGGAAGGGCTGCCTCTTCGCACAGCACCGAAACCAAGTCGGGCAGGACCTCCACGAATCCCCAGCCGCTGTAGAGCCGGGTTGTGCGGGTGCCTTCGCGGTAGGAGATGACGCCGGTCTTAAGCTCGGAAAGCAGGGGAGCGTGGCCGGGCAGGATGCCCATGTAGCCCTCGATTCCGGGCACGCTCACTTCCTCCACCTCGCCGCTGAAAAACTGGCGCTTCGGAGTGACGATCTCAAGACGGATTTTGTTCTCGGCCATGTTTGCCTGCCCGCGTTTGGCTCTCGTGAGAGCCTGCTGGTTCCGTTTATTTCACGCTTTCAGCGTTGATTCCTAAGCTGCGTTACCCAGGGTGGCGCCGTTGGCTTACTGCGTTCGCCAACGGCTGACCCTGGGCTAGCCTATGGCTCGCCTTCAGCGAGCCGGATTTTGACTTTCAAAACAACAGTCGCCGGCTGCCGGGGCTGCCCTATGGGCTCGCCTTCGAGCGACGCTTGACTTTCAAAACATCCACCGCTGGCTCCTATGGCTCGCTCTCAGCGAGGGCCGGATTTGACTTTCAAGACAACCGCCGCTGGCTGCTGGAGCTAGCCTTGAGCGAGCCTGGATTTGACTTTCAAAACAACTGCCGCTGGCTGTTGGGGCTAGCCAATGGGCTCGCCTTTAGCGAGGCCGGACTTGTTTTCGCCTAAGCTGCCTCCGATTCCTTCATCTCTTCGGCTTTCTTGAGCACGTCCTCGATGCCGCCGGCCATGTAGAAGGCCTGCTCGGGGACGTCGTCGTGCTTGCCCTCGCAGACTTCCTTGAAGCTGCGGACGGTCTCTTCGATGGGCACATAGTTGCCCTCGATGCCGGTGAACTGCTCGGCTACAAAGAAAGGCTGGGACAGGAACTTCTCGATCTTGCGGGCCCTGGCCACGGTCAGCTTGTCCTCTTCCGACAGTTCGTCGATACCCAAAATGGCGATGATGTCCTGCAGGTCCTTGTAGCGCTGCAGGATGCTCTGCACTTGGCGGGCGGTGTTGTAGTGCTCTTCTCCCACCACTCCCGGGTCGAGGATTCGACTGGTGGAGGCCAGCGGATCGACGGCAGGGTAAATGCCTTTCTCGGTCAGGGAGCGCTCCAACGCCGTGGTGGCGTCCAAGTGAGCGAAGGTGGTGGCGGGTGCCGGATCAGTGTAGTCGTCTGCGGGCACGTAAATGGCCTGAATCGAGGTGATCGATCCCTTCTTGGTAGTAGTGATGCGTTCTTGCAGTTCACCCATTTCGGTGGCCAGGTTGGGCTGGTATCCCACGGCTGATGGCATGCGTCCCAGCAGCGCCGAGACCTCTGATCCCGCCTGGGTGAAGCGGAAGATGTTGTCGATAAAGAGCAGCACGTCCTGGCCTTCGTCGCGGAAGTACTCGGCCACCGTCACTCCCGTCAGGGCCACCCGCAGGCGGGCGCCCGGGGGTTCCGTCATTTGTCCGTAGATCAGCGAGGCCTTGTCCAGCACGCCCGATTCCTGCATCTCCAGCAGCAGGTCGTTGCCTTCGCGGGTGCGTTCGCCCACGCCGGCGAAGACCGAGAATCCGCCGTGTTTGGTGGCCACGCGGTTGATCAGCTCCATGATGATGACGGTCTTGCCCACGCCGGCGCCTCCGAAGAGGCCGATCTTGCCGCCGCGGGGAAAGGGCTGGATCAGGTCGATCACCTTGATGCCGGTTTCCAGCATCTCGGTCTCGGTGCTCTGGTCGATCAGCTCAGGGGCCGGACGGTGAATCGGATAACTTAGCTCAGATACCACCGGACCTCGCTCGTCCACCGGTTCTCCCAGCACGTTGAGGACGCGTCCCAGGGTCGGCTTGCCGACTGGGACCGAGATGGGTCGGCCGCTATCGATGGCCCTCATGCCCCGCACCATTCCGTCGGTGGGCGCCATGGCCACGCACTTGACCACCCCTTCGCCCAAGTGCTGGGCGGCCTCCAGGACGACGTCGATCTTGGTCTCGGTGTCGAATCCTTCTGAGGTCACGCGGATGGCGTTATAGATCTTGGGAATGTGTCCGGTTTCGAAAACCACGTCGACCACCGGTCCCAGAACTTGTAAAACTTTTCCTTCGACTTGCGCCATTTTCAAAAACTCCTATTCTTGCTCCAGCGCCTCGGCGCCGCTGACGATTTCAATAATCTCGGTGGTGATCGAGGCCTGACGCAGGCGGTTGGCCTGAAGGGTCAGGTCTTCGATGACTTCCTTGGCGTTGCGGGTGGCCGAGTCCATGGCTGTCATGCGGGCACCGTGCTCGGCGGCTTCCGATTCCAGCATGGCCCTGAAAATCTGCGTCTCAACGTGTTTGGGCAGCAGCCTGTCCAGAACGATGTCGGGCGGCTGCTCCCAGATGTAGCCGGTTCCTTTCTCGTCTTCCTGGCCTTCCAGCCGCTGAATGGGAAGCAGGGGCTCAATGATGATTTCCTGCTGAATGACTGATTTGAACTCGTTGTAGACCAAGAAGACCGAATCGAGCTTGCTGTCGGAGTAGTAGTCGATCAGAGTGCGGGCGATTTCCTGAGCGTACTTGAAATCGACTTGGCTCATGATGTTGACGTATTGATGCTTGATGGGCCAGGGGCGGCGTTTGAACCAGTCCACGCCCTTGCGTCCGACCAGGGTCAGGTTGATGCTCTCGGTGAGTTCCTCGCTCTCGATGTAGCGCGCGGCGGCTCGGATGATGTTGGTGTTGAAGGCTCCGCACAGTCCCTTGTCGGAGGTGACGACGACCAGCATCGTGCGGTCGCCCCGGCGCTCCTCCAGCAGCGGATGGGGCGCGCCCTCCACGCGGGCCGCCACCGAATTGAGGACATGCAGCATGCGCTTGGCGTAGGGCCGCGCGTCCTCGATGCGCTGCTGGGCCCGCTTCAGCTTGGAAGCCGAGACGAACTTCATGGCGCGCGTAATCTGGCGGATGTTCTTGACCGAACGGACTCGCCTCCGCAGGTCGATGAGATTTCCAGCAGGCATTCGCTGCTCCTTGCTAGCTCCTGATCAGGGGTCCCCGCTTCAGCTTAAGCGGCTTGATTCTTCTTTTCTTCCTCGTAGCGGGCCTTGTAGTCTTGCATCGCCGACTTGAGACGGTCCATCAACCCGTCGTCCAGCTTCTTCTTCTCTTGAATGTCGTTGAGCAGAGAGGCCTGGGTGCTTTCGAAGAACTGGTGCATGCCGGCCTCGAAGGCCACCACCTCGTCGACCGAGATATCGTCCAGGAATCCGTTGGTGGCGGCGAAGATGATGGCGATCTGCTGGGAGACTCGCAAGGGCTGGTATTGGGGCTGCTTAAGGATCTCTGTCAGGCGCTGACCCCGCGCCAACTGGCGCTGGGTGGCCTTGTCGAGGTCCGATCCGAACTGGGCGAAGGCCGCCAGTTCCCGGTATTGGGAAAGCTCCAGCCGCAGTTTCCCGGCCACCTGTTTCATAGCCTTGATCTGGGCGGCGCCTCCCACGCGGCTGACCGAAAGTCCGGCGTTGACAGCGGGTCGGGTGCCAGCGTTGAAGAGGTCGCTTTCCAGGTAGATCTGGCCGTCGGTGATGGAGATGACATTGGTGGGAATGTAGGCCGACACGTCCCCGGCTTGGGTCTCGATGACGGGCAGCGCAGTCAGGCTTCCACCGCCGTTGTCGTCATTGAGCTTGGCGGCCCGCTCCAACAGGCGGCTGTGGAGGTAGAAGACGTCTCCCGGAAAGGCCTCGCGTCCCGGCGGACGGCGCAGCAGCAGGGAGACTTCGCGGTAGGCCGCGGCGTGCTTGGAGAGATCGTCGTAGATGATCAGCGCGTGCTGGCCGCGGTCGCGGAAGTATTCTCCCATGGTGCATCCGGCATAAGGGGCCAGGTACTGCATGGTGGCCGGATCGGAAGAAGCCGCCGAAACCACCACGCAGCGGTCCATCATGTCGTGATCTTCCAGCGTCTTCACCACGCGGGCAATGGTGGAGCGCTTCTGTCCGACGGCCACGTAGATGGAGATGACGTCGCTGTTCTTCTGATTGAGGATGGTGTCGATGGCGATGGCCGTCTTTCCGGTCTGGCGGTCGCCGATGATCAATTCGCGCTGGCCGCGTCCGATGGGAATCATGGAGTCGATGGCCTTGATTCCGGTTTGCAGAGGCTCTTCCACCGGTTTGCGGTCGATGATTCCGGGGGCAATCTTTTCCACCGGCTCATTCTCGGAGCTGTCGATGGGACCCTTGCCGTCCTGCGGACGCCCCAAGGCGTCGACCACGCGTCCCAGCATGGCTTGTCCCACCGGCACGCTCATAATCTTCTTGGTGCGCCGCACTTCGTCGCCTTCCTGGATTTCGTGGAACTCGCCGAAAAGAATGGTGCCCACGTTGGTCTCCTCCAGGTTGAAGGCCAGGCCGTAAACGTCGTGGGGAAACTCAAGCAGTTCCAGGGCCATCACCTTGTCCAGACCGTGGACGCGGGCAATGCCGTCGCCCGCCGAGATGACCGTTCCCACTTCGCTGATCTGGACGTCGCTGTCGAAGTCCTTGATCTGCTCCTTGATAATGCGGCTGATTTCGTCTGCTTTGATCGCCATCTTGCGCTCCTGTTAATGCACTTCTAGCGGCTGCTCAAGCGCCGTCCGATCTCGTTCAGTTGGCTGCGCACCGATCCGTCCAGGACGGTCGAACCGACCTGGATCTTGATGCCGCCGATAAGGGATTCATCAGTGTGATAATCGAAGTTCATCTGCGAACCCATGATCTGAGGAACCTGCTTCTCGAGGCGGCTGCGCTGCTCCGCTCCCAGACCTCGGGCCGAATAGACGTCGGCCCTCAGGACGCCCCTGCGCTTGTCGATCTCGCGCTGGTAGCCTTCCACAACTTCGTCAAAACGGTCGAAGCGGGCATTCTCGATCAAGGTCAAGACCAGGTTGACCGTAATCTTGGAGAGTCCGGCTCGGGCGCCCACCTGCTCAACGATCTTGCGCTTGGCGGAAAAGGCCAGGGCTGGATTGAGTAGGACCTCGTTCAACTCGCTGCTTTCCGGCGACATTTCCTCGAAGTCCTGCAAGTCGGCCAAGACTTGATCCTGCACTCCGGCCTCAGTGGCCACGTCGGCCAGCGCCTTGGCGTAGGTCAGGGCCTTGCTGGAAATCATCATGGTTCCGTTCAGTCCTTAGGCAGGTCCGCTTGGTTGCCGGTTTCGGCCAAGCGGACGAAAAAACGGTCGACGAGGTCGGCCTCGTCCTTTTCCGTCATGGTTCGGCGGATGCGCTCCTCGGCCATCTTGAGGGCCAGTTCGGAGGCATACTCTTTCAACTCGACCCGGGCCTGGCGCTTGAGGTTGCCGATCTCGCGTTCGGCCGCGGCCACGATGCGCTCGCCGTCCTCGCGGGCTTCGCGCAACAGACGCTCCCGTTCGGCCTCGGCCTCTTCCTGAGCTTGCTGGCGGATCTGCTCCACCTCCTGATCGAGCGCCTTCATGCGCTGTTCTACTTCCGCCAGCTTGGTCTCGGCGTCCTGGCGGGCCTGCTTGGCCTCTTCAATCTCTTTTTGGATCGCGCCCCGGCGTGACGCGAAGTAGTTCCCCAGAGGCTTGCGCAGCAGAATGACCAGCGGGACCACCACCAGCGCCAGGTTGAACCAACGTCCGATCGTTGCCCACCAGCCCCATCCTTCTCCGCCCGCCGCCAGGGCCGAAGTTGGAGCGGCCAGCCAGCCGAACATGAGCAGTCCGCACAAGGCGGCAAATCGGTACAAACGGATAATGGGCATTTTCATGACGGGCATTGTCCTGACGGTTCGTCTTATGCGATTTGCTTCTCGGTTTCGATGGCCGCGGCCGTGAGTGTCCGGCGCGGCCGCTGTGAGGCTCGATGCGGTCCGCTGCTCAAGCAAGCTCAACGGTCTGCGGACGGAAAGGGTGCCGCTGCCGCTCAGGCGCTCTAAAGGGTGCCGCTGCCGCTCAGGCGCTCTTTCGCAGCACCCGGGAAGCGATCATTTCAGAAAGCGCCTCCACTTCGCTTTGCAGGTTTTGCTTGGAGGCGGAAACTTCCTTCTGGATCTCCTGACGTGCCTTCAGGCGCAACTCTTCGGCTCGGGAGCGTGCTTCGGAAAGCTTGCCCGAGCGCTCCTTCAAGGCTTCTTGCCGCGCCTCTTCCGCTTGTTTGTATCCCCGCCGGCGGGCTTCTCCCAACTCGGACTCATACTCTTCAAAAGACTCCTCGTAACGCTGCAGAATTTCCTGCGCGCTCTGCTTCAATCCGGACGTCTTGGCTTGCCGTTCGTCCATGACTTGGAAGAGCGGCTTAAAGAGCAATGCGTTGAGCGTGAGAACCGCCAGCAGAAAAACTCCCACCGCCGGGATGAGAGTCCAATCAACTTCTAACATCTGCTGCTTCTCCAGCGTCTCAAAATAAAGGCTCACTTCTAGCACGAAGACGGCAAACAGGTCAAGGCGGCCCGGGCCTGAAATCGGCCCCGACGGCATGCTGTATGGTGAGTCCGCCCCTCAGACCCGCGGGGTTGGGAGGCCTTTTGCCAACCAGGGTGCCAGATTGATAAACTAACTCACTTGCGCGGCGGCTGTTGCGGACTGTCACCAGGTGGTCCCGCCTATGGCCAAGCAGCCGCGCGGTCCAGAGGAGAGAAACGTGTTCAAGAAAAAGAAAAAAGAAGACAACCGGCCTCCAGTCACAGAGACTTTCCCGGCCGTGCCCAATCGTGTGCTGCACGTGGGCCTGACGCTATATAAAGACGAATCCTGCACCCAACCCCACGAGCGCGGAAGCGGAATGATCATCGAGCCGCTGGATCCCGAGGATCAACTCTTCGAGCTCGACATCTTGCCTACGACCCTGGAGTACGAACCGGGCCAGTATGTGCAGTTTCAGACCAATCACCACAAGATGTGGGACGCCGCCTGGTTCCACAACCCCATCACCGACAAAGTGGAGAAGGCCTGGAATGTTGCGGCTGCTGAATTCGTGGGTCCTCTGATCAAGCCTGAGACCCTGCAGTCCCACAAGGACGAATTGAAGGAACTGGAGCGGCGCATGGACGAGCGCTTCAAGGACCAACGTCCCAAGGTGGGAGCCGGCACGGCCAAGGTCAACTAAGAACACACAGGTCTGCTCGAATACGAATCGCACAGCGCCCCCGTGCACGGAGGCCCTCGTGGCAATCAGCCTTTTCGACCTCTTCACCATCGGCATCGGACCCTCCAGCTCCCACACCGTGGGACCCATGCGGGCCGCCAAGCGCTTCCTGGAGAAGCTGGAATCCAACGGGCTGCTGGAAGAGACCCATCGCGTCAAGGCCGACCTCTACGGGTCCTTGGCCTTTACCGGCAAAGGTCACGGCACCGACAAGGCCGTGATCATGGGCCTGGAAGGAGAAACTCCCGAGCAGGTCGATCCCTACGCCATGCCCGAGCGGCTGGAGCAGATTCACGCCCAGCGGCGCATCCGCTTGCTGGGCCGGCGCGAGGTGGACTTCAGGGAAGAGTCCGACATCGTCTTCAACCGCCGCCAGAAGCTGCCCCTGCATTCCAACGGCATGCGCTTCGCGGCCTGGAACCAAGACGACGAAAAAATCTCAGAGCGCATCTACTACTCGATCGGGGGCGGCTTCGTGGTCAATCAGGACGAGGCGGGACGCGACGAGTTGGTCCCCGACCATACGCCGCGTCCCCATCCCTTCACAACCGGTCAGGAATTGCTGCGCCAGTGCGAGGAAAACGGCATGGCCATCCACGAGGTCATGCTCGAAAACGAAAAGGCGTGGCGCAGCCAAGAGGAGATCGAGGCCGGCATCCACAAGATTTGGCAGGCCATGCTGGACTGCATCGAGCACGGTTGCAAGACCGAAGGCACCCTGCCCGGCGGACTCAAGGTGGTGCGCCGGGCCCCCGAGTTCTATCGCAAGCTGCGAAAAGCTGAAGAGGAAAGCGGCCCCGATCCGCTGGCGGTGATGGACTGGGTCAATCTCTTCGCCTTGGCCGTCAATGAAGAAAACGCCGCCGGCGGACGCGTGGTGACGGCTCCCACCAACGGCGCCGCCGGCATTATTCCCGCCGTAGCCTCCTACTACATGTGCCTGCGGGGGACGGGAGGCACCGACGAGGGCTTGATGCGCTTTTTCCTGACGGCTGGCGCCATCGGCATCCTCTATAAGGAAAACGCCTCCATTTCGGGAGCCGAGGTGGGCTGTCAGGGCGAGGTGGGGACGGCTTGCTCCATGGCCGCCGGCGGACTGGCAGCGGCCCTCAACGGCACTCCCCGCCAAGTCGAAAACGCCGCGGAAATCGCCATGGAGCATAACCTGGGCCTGACCTGCGATCCGGTGGGAGGACTGGTGCAGATCCCCTGCATCGAGCGTAACGCCATCGGTTCGGTCAAGGCCGTCAACGCCGCCCGCATGGCGATGCTGGGCGACGGCAACAACAAGGTCTCCCTCGACAAGGTCATTAAAACCATGCGCCAGACCGGCGCCGACATGAAGACCAAGTACAAGGAAACCTCGCGCGGCGGACTGGCCATCAACGTCATCGAGTGCTGAGTTGAAGTGGACAACCTAACGGCGCAAATCCGACGAGAGGCGGCCGCGCTCGGTTTCGACGCTGTCGGCTGCGCTCCGGTCGATCAGGTGCCTCAAGAGCGCCTGAGAGAATGGTTGCGGCGCGGCTATCAGGGCCAGATGGCTTACATGGAGCGCAACACCGAGAAGCGCCTCGACCCCTCGCTGATCGTCCCCGGCGCCTGTTCGGTGCTCTCGCTGGGACTCAACTATCGCCACAATTACCGGCTGCCTTATGATCAGCGGGAGAAAGCCGCCATCTCACGCTATGCCTCGGGGGACGACTATCACGACGTTCTCTGGGAGCGGCTGCCCCGCCTGCTGGATGCCATCCAGAAACTTGAACCGGCCGCGCGCGGACGCTACTACGTCGACACCGGACCCGTGATGGACAAGCACTGGGCCGTGCAGTCCGGTCTGGGCTGGTTGGGCAAGCACACCAACGTCCTCTCGCGTCAGGCTGGATCGTGGTTCTTTCTGGGCGAGATCATCCTCAATATCGAGCTAGATTACGACCAGCCCGTCACCGACCATTGCGGAAGCTGCCGGGCCTGCTTGGAGGCCTGCCCCACCGACGCCATCGTTGAGGAATACCTGGTGGACGCCAGGCTCTGCATCTCATACCTGACCATCGAACTGCGGGAAGATATTCCCGAGAGCCTGCGTCCCGCCCTGGGAAATCTGGTATTCGGATGCGACATCTGCCAGGACGTCTGTCCCTGGAATTCCAAGGCCCCGCTGTCGACGGTGGAAGCTTTTGCCCCCCGGCCGGAAAACCGGGCCCCCGATCTCAAGCAACTCTCCCGCTTGACGCCGCAGGACTTCTCCCGCCGCTTCCGCAAGAGTCCCGTCAAGCGCTCCAAGTGGAGGGGGTTCATGCGCAACGTGGCCGTGGCCATGGGCAACTCGGGCGATCCCTCGATGCTGCCAGACCTGCGCCGCTTGGCCTCCTGCGGCGACGAACTGGTGGAGCGCCACGCCAAATGGGCCATCCGCCGCATCGATTCGGTTCCCCCGGACCGCTAGAGCAGCCCGTCAGAAGTTCTGAGCCACCCCGCGACGCTATTGCACGCCTTCAGCGTTAGGGAATGTCACCTTTTGAACCCAAGGTGGCGCCTTCGTCTCGCTGAACGCGAAGCCTAAGCCGGACTGGCACAATGCAAGTCAGGCTCGCCCAGGCGAACCCTAAGCCGGCCCGGCACAAGTCAAGTCAGGGCTCGCTGAAAGGCGAACCCTAAGCCAGCCTGGCACAAGTCAAGTCAGGGCTCGCTGAAGGCGAGCCATATGCCAGCCCAGGGTCAGCCGCAGTCGAGCGCAGCGAGACGAAGGCGCCACCCTGGGTGCTGGCTGTATGATTCCCGAACGCTGAAGGCGTGCATAGGCCAGCTCGGAGTTCTTGGCATGAGGCACACCACGGCTTCCAGGCTTGCACCGTCGGTCGATTTGGCCGAGAATCGAGGTGGTTCGCCCTCCGCCAGGGGCCGTCAAGCATCCATTGCGCTCGTGGCGTGCGGCTTGGGAGATTTGGCGGTCGAACTCGGTCAGGCCGTCGTCAGCAAGGAGTTTGCGATGTTCCGGAGCTTTGTCTTTTTCGCTTCTCTTGTTCTCATCTTTTCTCAAGCGGCCTGCAATTCGCCGGACAGCTCCGCCCAAGGGGAATCCGAGTCCTCTGGAGAGTCGGGAAGCCAGGCGCAGCAGGCAGAGAAGCCGCAAGTCGACGTGCAGCAGTTGCTGGCCAAGCTCCAAAAGGGCGTCGATGTCTCACGCTTCAGCGGCCAAATTGACTGGCAGCAAGTCGCTCAAGAGGGCTTCGGCTTTGCCGTGAGCAAGGCCACCGAAGGCGTCGACTTGAAGGACAGCACCTTCGACGCCCACTGGCAGGGCATCAAGGAAGCCGGCTTGCTCAGGGGAGCCTACCACTTCTACGTCACTGAGGATCCGCCCGAGGACCAAGCCAAGTGGTTCATCGAGAACGTTCAGTTGGAGCCCGGCGATCTGGTTCCGGTTGTCGACATCGAGCTGATCGGTCACGACACCAAGCTTGAAGGACTGCCCCAGCGCCTGCGTACCTTCGTAGAATTGATCGAGGCGCACTACGGCGTCAAGCCCATCATCTACACTTCGCCCAATTTCTGGGACAAGCACTTCAAGGAGGCTTTCCACGAGCATCCCCTGTGGATCGCTGAGTATGGCGTCACCGAGCCACGTGTTCCCCAGGGCTGGCCCACCTGGCATCTGTGGCAGCACCAAGGCGATGTCAACATTCCGGGCATCGAGAAGGACGCCGACTTGACGCGCGGCAACAACAACGCGGCCGACCTCTCCTCCCTCATCATTCGCTAGGGCCACGAGGTGGCCAACACGTTCATACGCGAGGCGAGTTCCGCGAACATTTCAGTGGCTCCGCATGCACTCGGCGGTAAGCGGCAGTCCGGCACAGCTCGCTACTCGCTCCCGCGCTCCCAGCAAGAGGCTCCAACGTTGGTTGAAAGCGGCGACCCATCGTTCGTCGAGCAAGACCTCGGGTCTGATGCAGATATCGAGGTAGTCTCCCAAGAGGTTCTGAGCGGCCATACGAACGTTGTCTAAACTCGCTTCCGGTGCTCCGTTCGTCCAGGAGTCCGACCCAGTCCTGTCAGCACAAGTTGCGTCCAGCCCCGGGCAAGCCAGCATTCCTCCCGCCGACTTGGCTTGATGAGCCTTTCGGAAGTCTTCCAGCTCTTTCTGCTTTTTCATCAGTTCCAGGGTGGCGATGCGGACCCGCGAAGACTCGAAGAGCGGAGAAAGATCCCAGTTGAAGAGCCAGATGTCGAGAGTGGCTTTGGTCGCGACGTCGCCCCCTCCGGTGATGCGCTCGAACTGGTCCAAGCGCTCGAAGGCGATGGTAGGCGTCAGGAGCTTGAAGACCCTTTCTCCCAAGGTCGGCTGAGCATACTTCTTGCATTCGTCATAAGTCTTGCAGTAGGGACGCTGGTCAGGCTGCCAGGAATAAGGGCTGGTGCCGTCAAAGCGTTCGGGAAAGGCCTTGGCATATTCGATATAGGCGCTATAGGCGTCTACTTTGTCGGCGCTGGCGATCAGCCTGTCGGGATTGAAGAGAAAGGCCCAGGTCTCGACGATCTCGTCGCTGATGGTGGAAGCGGGATCGAGGCGTTCCGAAATCGAGGCGGACACGCTGAATCCCGACAGGATCCTCATCCAATAATCCCCCTTTCGCTTGCGGCTGAAATAGTCGAAGATTGCGTCCTTGTCCTCGAGCCCCACCAAGGGATCGCGAACCTCCTGGCCCGTGAGGGTCTCGAAGCCCGAGACTTGGCCATAGACCCGCCTCAGCTCTGAAGAGGAGGGAAAGAGGCTTGCGAAATCCAGCGTCAGAGTGAACTTGCGCAGCCGATCCTGAGGATTCTCGACGCGCTCGGCCAGGTTGGGGTTCTCCACAACCTCGAAAGTGAAGTCGAGTGACGACAAAAACTTCTCGGCAGCGGGCGGCATCAGTCGCGCGACCAGATCGAAGCGGTCCGTGGAGGTGTCGCCGCCTCCCTGGGAAGGCTGCTTTCCGAAGCCCTCTGGGGAGCCTGCGACCAGCAGAGTTTCCATTTGACGGATCTTCTCCCTGATTTGGCCGACGTGGTTCGCATCCAGCTTGGCTGGAGGGGCCACTCCCAGCAGCGAAAAGCGCAGCCGGGCGCTCTCCAGCCTGGTTTCCAGGAGTGGCGAATCTCCCGTTGGCCGTGTCTTTGAAACGGTCGGTTCCGCTCCCGTTGCAGACGTTTCCATACCAGCCGACAGCAGCAAGAAGAGGCTCAGAAAAAGCACGGTTTCTCCCTTCCCGAATGATGAAAAGAGGCAGCCTCCTCATACTAATCGAACTCTCCTGCACCCATGAGCACTAATTCATCACGCCGTCTTGATGCCATTCCAGATCCTGGCGGCGTCCCCGGCGTCCTTTGGTGGAATGCTCCTGGGAAGTTCGCGGTTCCGAAGGAACATGGGAACTTGTAGTTGAGACCAATAACACAATTTTGTACTTTAACTTTGTCAAATAGAAGAGCCTATGGTCCAATTTGGAGTCACGGATGACAAGCCACTAGACAAATGCGTTCTCGTTTGTCTAGTCGAGGCCCACTCCTTAGTTCCGGAGCCATACCCGCGTGGAGGACTGAACTGATCATGCAAGTTTGGATTGGCTTAGCGCATGTAAGGCCGAAGCCGGGCTGTGATCTTCTCAAGGGCTGGAGCATTCGTCCCTGCGGTCGCATTGGCGAACTCCGATCAAGACTTCGCGGAGAGAGTCACGACGCTGCTTGTCGAGTAGGGATTCGATGTTTTTGAAGTGGAAGACATTGCACCGTTAGACGAGCGTCAGAAGCGGTACCGGGTAGCCAAAGATTAGTGACCTCGCGGCGAACTTGACTTCGGAGAATCCCGTTGCCCAGCTATTTCGATTCCTATGAGACTGAGTGATCAAGTGATGCCGAATTGGCGGAACATGTATTGGTAGAAGGGGTCGGTACTGTATTCGCGGACCCAGTTGAGGCTGAGGACGCAGCGTTCGTACTTGTGGGCCAGCTTACGCAGGGTGGCGATGGCCTCGGTGTCGCCTTCCAGCTCCGAAGCCGCCATGTAGCTGCGGCGTCCGAAGTCGCTGTAGTAGGACTGGGGGATCTGGCGGCGCCCGTAGCTGAGGCTCTCCGGGAACATGCCCAGGATGAAGAGCGTATAGTCCCCGATCTGGCGGTAGGAGTCTTTGCGGGTTCGGCGGGGCAGCTTGGAAAGCTCCTCGTACATATCGACGAGGTAGTAGAGCGGGCGCCCCTCCTCGTCTTTGAGCCCGTAGAGATTCTCGCTCCACATGAAATGCAGCAGCAGGTCGCTCAGATAGAGGCAGAGGTCGTTGTCGGCCATCTCGGATTGGTTGAGGGCCCGGTCAGTCAGGTTGCGGAACACTTTGCGGACGGGATGATTTTCAGGAATGGACTCTTGAGTTTTCATCGCTTCCCTCGCTGGATCGATCCTCCTTCTAGGAAGTTGAGACGAACGATGTCGAGAACGAGTTCAAGGGTGCCGTGAGCATTATCCCTTCATCTTATCGGTCGACTCCGTCTTTTCGCTTAAAGTGGGATGTGCCGCTGAGGGAAAAGTTGCGCATCCAAGGCTCCCGTAAGCCCCCCGGACGGCTGGCCGCCCGGGGGCTCCGGTCCATTGGCGTCTCTCTCTGGACACAGGCCCGTTGAGAGACCTGCTTCGCGCGTTGGCCGCCTGGTCTGCCGGCAATGCTTGCGCTGGTTGTCAGTGGCCTGTTCCCAGCAGCGTTTCTTGCCGCTCGGCGGACCCCTCAAGAGCCAGGCTTGTCTCCGGATGGCTCGTCGGTTTCCTCATCCGGGGCTGCCGGCCGGTCCGCCGCGGGTGCGCCGGAGGGCGGTGCCGGCGAGGACGGCCTTTCCGCCCCTTGGGCAGGACTCGAGGGCGGAGCGGTCGAGGTGCCTCCGCCCGAAGAAGGCGGAGGGCCTCCCGAAGAGGGCCCGGAAGAAGGCGGAGCCCCTCCCGAGGAAGACGGGCCGCCGCCTGGAGGAGCGGACGATCCGCCGGGATCGCTGCCGGTTCTCGTCCCGCCCATGCCGGACGGTGGAGGAGGCGTGCCGGAATCTGTCTTGGCCGGCGGAGGCGGAGCCGTTCCCTTGTCCTTCTGGAAGATCGCGACTCCGATGATGGCCCCTAGCATGGCGAAGAGGGCGAAGATCACAATCGAGATCAGCAGGCCGACCACCGAGAAGCCGGCGCTCAGAACTCCCGAATTGACCAGCGTTTCAAAGAACCTCACCAACTCGGGAGGAACGTCGGGATTGCTGCGCAACTGCTCCAACGTCTGATCCATCTGTGCGCTTCCTCCGATGTTGAACATCAGAGTCAGGGGCAGGGAGACGATGGTGGAAATGATGGCGCCGAACAGTCCCGTGAACAGTCCCAGCACGGCGGCGTCCCCGTACTCGACTTTGAGGGTGCTGTCCTTGACGTAGAGATAGCTGGCGATAACGCCGCCGATCACCACCCAAAGGCAGCAGGCGCAGTTGAGCGCGTTGACAAAGGGTAGTCCTGAGGCCACGCCCAGGACCAGTCCGCCGATCAGGGCCGGACGCATTTTGCTCGCACTAGCATCGGTCATGTTCTCTCTCCTCCTCACTCTCTAGCATGAATCGATTGAAGTGGCTGCCGAATGGAAAACGTTGCCGGCAACAACTGGCGGAAGGCCATCTCAACGAAGACCGCCACCGGGAAAGCGGCGAAGAAGCCGGTAGCCAAGCGGCTCCACCAGGTGTTGGGCAACAAGAAGACATCGAGGGCCATCAGTCCGAAACCCACCAGCAGCAGACGCGGCTGCGCCAGCAGGCGTCGGCGCAAGCTGTGCCAGAAGGGCAGCGCCAAGGCTCCGCCCAGGAATCCCAGGTAAATCCCCAGGCAGCGATGGCAGACGGGCAGTTGATGCCCGTCCAAGTGAAAGCTGCGCTCAGGAATTTGGTGGCAGATCTGCTGAAAGAAAAGGTCGATCCAAGAAGCGGCCGACCATCCCTGAGCGCGCGCCAATGGCGACGCCAGGATCAGGCCGATCCACAACAGGCTTCCTCCGATCAGCAGGACAGCGGCCAGTTTGCGTTGCATGAGCCTTTCTCGTGTCCAATTCTTTTCGAAACGTTCGAAACTTGTGGCCCTAGTGTGGCATTGTTCGCGCTCCGGGTAAAGAGGACTGTGCCAAGTTGCCGCCAAGGCCTCCTGCGGTTGCATACGAAGCGGGCCCTGGTTTATTCTTCTTTATGCGCTTCGTCGGCGTCATACCGGCCCGCCTCGCCTCGACGCGATTGCCGGGCAAACCCCTCCTTGAAATCGCAGGACGCACCCTCATCGAATGGGTCTACAGGCAAACCCTCAGGGCCAAGGTATTGGAGCGGGTTGTGGTGGCCACCGACGATCAGCGCATTGCCGAGGTGGTGGAAGGGTTCGGCGGCGAGGCCCTGATGACGCGCAGCGATCATCTCAGCGGGACGGACCGGGTGGCCGAAGCAGCCGGGAAGATCGAAGCCGACGCCTTCATCAACGTGCAGGGAGATGAACCTCTGATCGCTCCCCAGACCATCGAGAGAGTGGCTTGGGCGCTGCGGGATGAGAACAGCCTGGGTCAAGCCTCCCCCATTTCCACGGCTTGCGTGGAAATTGAGGAGGAACGTGAGTTCGCCAGCCCCGATGTGGTCAAGGTCGTCCGCGACCGGGCCGGACGGGCGCTCTACTTTTCGCGCGCTCCCGTTCCTTACCGCAGGGGAGAGAAAGTGCCCGTCTTCAAGCACTTGGGCATCTACGGATACCGCCGCCAGATGCTCCTGGAGATGGCGTCCTATCCGCCAACCGCCTTGGAGAAAAGCGAGTGTCTTGAGCAGCTTCGCTGGCTGGAAAACGGCATCCCGATTCGGGTTGTGGAGGTCGAGCACGACAGCTTGGGGGTGGATACTCCCGACGACCTGGAACGTGTCAGACCCCTGTTGGAGAATGCTCCCCAAGACACCGTCCTGGAATTGAAAGCGCAACGAGGGAAAGGACCACGCTAACGATGTCGACCAAGTATATCTTTGTCACGGGAGGGGTTTTGAGTTCGCTGGGCAAGGGCCTGGCTTCGGCCTCGATTGGAAGCCTGTTGGAGGCCCGCGGCTTTCGCGTCAATCTGCTCAAGCTCGACCCCTACATCAACGTCGATCCGGGCACCATGAGCCCCTTTCAGCACGGTGAAGTCTTCGTCACCGACGACGGGGCCGAAACCGACCTCGACTTGGGACACTACGAGCGCTTTACCAGCGTACGCCTGAGCAAGGACAACAATTCCACCACCGGCAAGATTTACGAAGCCGTCATCCAAAAGGAACGCCGCGGCGACTACCTGGGCAAGACGGTGCAGGTGATTCCTCACATCACCAACGAAATCAAAAGCAGCATCAAACGCTTGGCCGGCGGCACTGACGTGGTGATCGTGGAAATCGGCGGGACCATCGGCGACATCGAGAGCCTTCCCTTTCTGGAGGCCATTCGTCAGATGCGCAACGATCTGGGACGCAAGGACACCATCTTCATCCACCTCTCCTACGTCCCCTTCATCGCCGCCGCCGGCGAACTCAAGACCAAGCCCACCCAGCATTCCGTCAAGGAACTGAGGGGCATCGGTATTCAGCCCGACGCGGTCATGTGCCGCACCGACCGCTTCCTGCCCAAGGACATCAAGGACAAGATCGCCCTCTTCTGCAACCTGGAATCGCGGGCCGTGATCACGGCCAAAGACGTGGCCAGCATCTACGAAGTTCCCTTGGTGCTGCATCAGGAAGGCCTGGACGCCATCATCTGCGAGTCGCTGGAGTTGCCCGAGCGCGACTGCGACTTGAGCAAGTGGGAAGCCCTGGTCGACAACATCTACAATCCCCGCGGCGAGGTGACCGTGGGCATCGTGGGCAAGTACGTGGAATATGAAGATTCCTACAAAAGCCTCAGCGAAGCCCTGATTCACGGCGGACTTCCCCAGCGCCACCAAGTCCACCTCAAGTGGATCGAGTCGGAAGGCCTGGTCGGCGACAATTGGCAGGACAAGCTGGGCGACGTCGATGCCATCTTGGTCCCGGGCGGCTTCGGTCCCCGCGGCATCGAAGGGATGATCAAAGCCATCCAGTTCGCCCGCGTGGGCAAAGTCCCCTACTTCGGCATCTGCCTGGGCATGCAGTGCGCCGTGATCGAGTTCGCCCGAAACGTCTGCTCGTTGGACGCCAACTCCTCCGAATTCGATTCCTCCAGCTCCCACCGCGTCATTTACAAGCTGCGTGAACTGCTGGGCGTGGAGGAAATGGGCGGCACCATGCGCCTGGGCGCCTACCCTTGCGTGCTGGAAGAAGGCTCGCTGTCGATGCAGGTCTACGGCCAGAAGGAGATATCCGAGCGCCACCGCCACCGCTACGAGTTCAACCGCGAGTACGAAGAACTGCTCACCAGCTACGGACTCGAGATCGCCGGAAACTCGCCCGACAAGAACTTCGTCGAGATCGTGGAGCTGGAAAACCATCCCTGGTTCCTGGGATGCCAGTTCCATCCTGAATTCAAGTCGCGTCCTCTGTCGCCGCATCCGCTCTTCGTGAGTTTCATCGAAGCGGCCATCGACTACCGCAAAAAGCGCTTAGGACGTCCTCAGCAGGTTCAACAGGGCCAGTTGATCGAAAGCGGGATTCCCGTGGAGCAGCCGCGCGAGCAGGACGCACGCGAGTCTTGAGCGATTGGTCTGTCGCCACACCTCGGCCGACACGAATCGAACAGATGTCGTCTGCTCCTCGTCAAGCTGGATAGATGTCATTGTGCTAGCCTGATGACACTCCGAACCAATGACGTTCGTCACTAAGCGATGGGACTCGTCATCATAGCGATCGTTCTTCCAGGTTGGCCCCACTTGTCATTTCAACTGCTAGACTGTGCCGGTGAATAAAGAAGCCTTCAGGGGCGGAGGACGTCCCTTCTTCCTGATTTCAGGGCCCTGCGTCATCGAGAGCCGCGAGCATTGCCTGCGTATGGCCGAAAGCCTGGCAGCGCTGTCGGCCAAGCTTGAGATCCCCTTAATCTTCAAAGCCTCCTACGACAAGGCCAACCGCACCTCGATCAATTCCTTCCGTGGACCCGGGCCGGAAGAAGGCCTGGAGATTCTGGCCGAAGTCCGCCGCGAAATCGGGGTACCAGTGCTCTCCGACATCCACGAGCCAGCTCAGGCCCGAGCGGCCGCCGAGGTGCTGGACGTGATCCAGATCCCGGCCTTCCTGTGCCGTCAGACCGACTTGGTGCAGGCGGCTGCCGCCAGCGGACGTCCGCTCAACATCAAGAAGGGCCAGTTCCTGGCGCCCTGGGATATGGAGAACGTCCTGGAAAAGGCCCTGGAAGGCGGCGCCGACCTTGTCTTCCTGACCGAGCGGGGAGCCAGCTTCGGCTACAACAACTTGGTTGTGGACTTCAAGTCGCTGCCCATCATGCGCCGCTGGGGACAGCCCGTGGTCTTCGATGCCACCCACAGCGTGCAGTTGCCGGGAGGTAAGGGAAGTTCGACCGGGGGACAGGCTGAGTTCATTCCTTTTTTGGCTCGGGCCGCTATTGCAGTCGGCGTGGACGGCATCTTCTGCGAGGTCCACGACCAGCCCGAGAAGGCCCTCAGCGACGGTCCCAACGCGCTCCACCTGGAAAAAGCCGAAGCTGTGTTCAGGCAGCTCAAGCGCCTTGACGAGCTCGTCAAGTCTTCTTCTGTGAGAAACGAGGAATGACCCACCAAGATCAGCGCCCGGGAATGAGGTCCGCCAAAGCCGACGGTCTGGGGAACGCACCATGAGCAAGAAACTGGCCCGTGAAGTGCTGCGCATCGAATCGGAGGCCATCGCGGCCCTGGTCGATCGGGTGGACGAGTCCTTCGACACGGCCCTCGATCTGCTGCACCAATGCCGCGGGCGGGTGGTGACCACGGGAATGGGCAAGTCGGGACTGATCTGCCGCAAAATCGCCGCTACCCTGGCCTCCACTGGGACGCCGGCGCTGTTCATGCATCCGGCCGAGGCCATTCACGGCGATCTGGGAATGCTGACCTCAGACGACATTGTGTTGGCCCTTTCCAACAGCGGCGAAACCGAAGAGCTGATCCGCCTGCTGGCCACCCTCAAGCGCCTGGGAGTGCCCATCATCGCTTTGGTGGGCGACCATAGCTCGACGTTGGCCAGCCGAGCCGATGTGGCCTTCGATGTCAGCGTCGACCGTGAAGCCTGCAACATCGGACTGGCCCCCACGGCCTCCACCACCGCCGCCCTGGCCTGGGGGGACGCCCTAGCCGTGGCCCTGTCCGAGCGCAAGGGATTTCGCCTTGAGGATTTCGCCCGCCTCCATCCCGGCGGAGGACTGGGCAAGAGTCTGGCCCAAGTGCGCGACTTGATGCACAGCGATGAGCGTCTTCCCTCGGTTGCCGGGGAAGCTCCGATGGACGAGGTCATCTACGAAATGTCGCGTAAAGGACTGGGCATCACCGCCGTTGTCGATTCCCGCCAGCGCCTGTTGGGAGTGATTTCCGACGGCGATTTGCGCCGCTTGCTGCAAAAGCGTCCAGCCGACGTGCTGTCGCTGGCGGCCCGCGACTGCATGACGGCTTCTCCTGTGACCATCGGTCCTCAAGAACTGGCGGTGGAGGCCCTGCGCCTGATGGAAAAACGCAAAATCACCTCGGTGATGGTGGTGAACGAGGACGGCAAGCTGCTGGGAGTCATCCACCTCCACGACCTCTGGGGCACCGAGATGTTCTAACTGGCCGTGGGCGCTTTCAGCGAGACCTCGCTGTGCTCGCGGCTGGCGAATTGCGGAAGGAACCCGCATTGCTTAAAAGCCAAAGTGGAAGCTTTGACCGAGTGGTGGGGATGTCTGACCGTGCAGGAGGCGCTTGCTGCGCGGCAACTCCCACAATGATAAGGCGGATGCCATGACGACTGCTGATTTGAGAGAGATCAAGCTGCTGGTGCTGGACGTGGACGGGGTGCTGACCGACGGACGCATCGGGCTCACGCCCGAGGGCGAGGAGGTCAAGTTCTTTTCCACCAAGGACGGCTACGGCATCCGCATGGCCATCACGGCGGGGATCGAGGTGGCCTTTCTGACCGGACGCGAGAGTGGCGCGGTATCGCGCAGGGCGGCCGAATTGGGCGTGCGCCACGTGATGCAGGGAGCCGCCGACAAGCTGTCGCTCTTCCTGGGGTTGCTCCAGGAACTGGGGCTGGAACCGGACCAAGCCGCCGCCATGGGTGATGACGTTCTCGACTTGCCCGTCCTCAATCACGCCGGATTCTCAGCCGCCCCCGCCGATGCGGTGGAGGAGGTGCGCTCCCAAGTTGACTGGGTCAGTTCCAATCCCGGCGGCTTTGGCGCAGTGCGGGAATTGATCGACTACATCCTGTCACATCGCTGATCCGCCGCCCGTCTCGCTTGTTACCCACTTCGAACTCCGCATCTGCACACTGCCGACGATTCGGGGCCG
>DATIPO010000057.1:0-29203 GCA_035471925.1 Acidobacteriota bacterium | reverse complement strand
CAGGACTCCTTTGTGACAGCCTTGATCGCCGCCTTGGCGCCGTTCTATAATTCCGGCGCTTACAAGGCGGCACCGCAGGAGGCTGAACCTGCAACCACCACCATTTCAATGAAGTCAGAGGCGCTATGAAGCCGCTTATTCTCAACTCAACGGGCTGGGTCGAAGTGATCTGCGGAAGCATGTTTTCGGGCAAGAGCGAAGAGCTCATCCGCCGCTTGCGGAGGGCTCAGATCGCCCGCCAGCGGGTCCAGGTCTTCAAGCCCAAGCTGGACGACCGCTACTCGGGGGAACACATTGTCTCCCACAGCGAACTGCGTATCCGCTCCCAGCAGGTCGTCAAGTCGTCGGACATCGTGGATGCCATCTACGACCGCACCGAGGTGATTGGAATCGATGAGGCCCAGTTTTTCGACGCCGGAATCGTCCAGGTTTGCGAACGGCTGGCCAACATGGGGAAGCGCGTCATCGTAGCCGGTCTCGACAAAGACTACCGCAACCGTCCCTTCGACCCCATGCCCGAATTGCTGGCCATCGCCGAATACATCACCAAGACGCTGGCCATCTGCATGCGCTGCGGCAACCCCGCCGCCAACTGCACCCAGCGCCTGGTGGAATCAGGCGAACGCATCCTGGTGGGCGCGTCCGACGCCTACGAAGCCCGCTGCCGCCGCTGCTACGAACCCCCCGAGGAACGCGAAGCACGGGCCCAGAGCGCAACCGCCAAGTCCCAAGAATCCAACTCCCAATCCACCCGCGAGCACCCCGAAGAAGCCACCCCCCGCCCCGTCAAGGTCGCGGCTAAGGCGTGACGAGTACGACCTCCTGTCCGGAGGAGGTGCGCCAGAAGTAGATTTGGCGAGGCTATCGGAGGCGAGGTCTTGACTTCCGCAGCGACGATCTCGGTCCATGCGGGAGGCGGGTAATAATCGGGAAGTCTATGATCGGAGGCCCAGGCCGACGTAAAGATGAGGGAGGGAGTATGGACGAGACGGCGTTGCGCGAGCAGGTGGCGGAGTTTTTGACTAGCCGGGGGGCTCATTTGGATTTTGAGGCGGTTGTCAAAGATTTTCCAGAGGGCCTGAGAGGGAAGAAGGCGCCGGGTCTGCCTCACACGGGGTGGCAGCTCTTGGAGCACCTCAGGATTTGCCTGTGGGACATTCTGGAGTTCTCGCGCGCTCCTGACCATGTGTCTCCCGACTTCCCGACGGGGTATTGGCCCGAAGACGAGTCGCCGCCGACACCCGAAGCCTGGGATAAATGCGTCGACTCCATCCGGAGAGACTTACGGGCCATGCAGGACCTCGTGCGCGACGAGTCACGCGATCTCTTCAAGCCCTTCCCCCATGGCCAGGGGCAGAATTTGTTGCGTGAGGCTTTACTGATCGCCGACCACAATGCCTACCACCTGGGCCAGTTGGTCGACCTGCGAAGGCTCTTGGGCGTCTGGCCGCCATCCTGAAGGGACCGTTCAGGGCACCCCTAAGTGGCGGCAGTTGACGCTAGCGGGACGCCGGGTCAGCGACGTGAGGGTGACGATATAATGGAGGCCATGGCGGATGCGGGGTTGAAGGCCAAGTTGGAGAATCTTCCTGAGAAGCCCGGGGTTTATCTGCTCAAGGACGAGAAGGGGAAGACCATTTACATCGGCAAGGCCAAGGTCCTGCGCAACCGGGTGCGGTCTTACTTTCAGGCCTCGCGGGCAGTGGATCACAAGACCGAAGTGCTCAAGGCTCACGTGGCCGATCTTGACTATGTGGAAACCGACTCCGAGGTGGAGGCGCTTCTGCTGGAGAGTCAGATGGTCAAGAGGCGGCAGCCCATTTTCAACGTGCGGCTGAAGGACGACAAGGCTTTCCTGCACATCAAGCTGACCACCAACGAAGAATTCCCCAGGGTGCTGCTGACGCGGCGCATCAAGAAGGACGGAGCGCGCTATTTTGGACCTTACCTACCGGCCGCGCTGGCCCGTAACACGATCAAGATCATCAACCGCCACTTCCTGCTGCGCACCTGCTCCATCGACATCGACGGCAACCTCGACCGGCCCTGTTTGGAATACCACATCAAGCGTTGCCTGGGACCCTGCGTCTCGGGCCTGTGCGGCAAGGAGGAATACCTTCAGGCCGTACGCGACGTGATTCTTTTCCTGGAAGGCAAGACCGAGGAACTGGAAGAAAAGGTCGAACGCCGCATGCTTGACGCCGCCGACAAGCAGCACTTCGAAGCAGCGGCCTTCTACCGCGACCGCCTCAAGATGATCCGCGAGCTGGGGCAGCGCCAGAAGATGGTGCTGTCGGGGGTCGACGACGTGGACGTCTTCGCCTACTACCGCGAAGGCCCGCGCTGCGCTCTGCAGTTGTTCACCCTGCGGGGAGGCAAGATCGTGGGCAAACGCGAATTCTTCTGGGAAGACTTGCAGTTCTTCAAGCCCACCGAATTCTTGCGCGACGCGCTCCAGCAGTACTACTACAATGCCGGATTCGTGCCCCGCGAAATCCACTTGCCGGTCAAGATCGAAGACCAGGAACTGATGCTTCAGTGGCTCACCTCGCGCCATCAAGAAAAGGGCAACCGCAGCAGGGTGCGCATCATGCTTCCCAAGAAGGGCGAGAAGCACGACCTGCTCCTGCTGGTCGAGCGCAACGCCAAAATCGCCTTCGAAACCCGCTTCCGCATCGCCAGATCTCATAAGCTGGAGGTTTTGGAGCACCTTCAGGAGGCCCTCAACCTGCCCCGGCTTCCCCAGTACATCGAATGCTTCGACATCTCCACTATCCAGGGTACGGAGAACGTGGCCTCCATGGTGGCCTGCCGGGACGGCCTCATGCAGCGCAAGGAGTACCGCAAGTACAAGATCCGCAGCGTTAAAGGCCAAGCCGACGACTTCCGGGCCATCTTCGAGGTGGTCAGCCGACGCTACAAACGGTTGCTCAACGAAGAGGCTGATCTGCCCGACCTGATCCTCATCGACGGCGGAAAGGGGCAGCTTCATTCGGCCTATCAGGCTCTGGCCGAGTTGGGAACGGAGGACATCCCCTTAGCCAGCATCGCCAAGAAAGAAGAGCACCTTTTCGTGCAGGGACAGGCCGAACCGGTTGTGCTCAAGCACACTTCTCCCGCCTTGCACTTGGTCCAGGAGATCCGCGACGAGGCTCATCGCTTCGCCGTCACCTTCCACCGCAAGCGCCGCTCCATGCGCGATTTCAGGTCGCAGCTCGACGCCGTCCCCGGAGTGGGTGCCAAGCGCCGCAAGCGCTTGCTGCAGAACTTCGGCTCCCTGGCCCGCATCCGCCGCGCCACGGTGGAAGAACTCACCCCTTTCGTGGGCCGCAAAGTGGCCGAGGCCATCAAACAGCATTTGTAGCGAGAACGCCGCCCCGTTCGTCTAGATTGGACGTCGCAAAAGCCCGCAAGATCATACCTTCGAAGGCCCGCTACTCCACCCCTGTCGAGGCTGTCGCAAAAGTGCCGCCAAGCCGGTCGGGTGGCGAGTGGTCACATCGACGCACACCCCGATTCGAACTAGGCCGCTGGGTTTCGGAAGGTGGTGAGGGTTTCTTGCAGTTGGAGGATGTGGCGGCGGAGGTGTTGGGCGGCGAAGAGCAGCCACTGGTGTCCGTTCAGCTTGCCGATGGCCGGCAGGGGGTGGGTGCGGGTGTATTGCTTGAGCGGACGCTCGGTGTCCTTGGCCAGGGCCAAGGTTCGGCCGCGGATCTCCTCGAACTGGCGGACGGCTTCCTGGCGGGAGAGCCCCGTTTCTTGAGGACGCACCGGTTCGGGGGCCTCGGCCTTGCGGCGGCGCATGGGAATCAGGCGGATGACCATGCCCTCTTTGCCCAGCGTCTCCTCCCATTCGGCGTCGGAGGGCTTGTCGAAAGTGGCCGTCAGCAGGTCGATGACGCGCCTCTCGGCCAAGACCACGTGCTGAGCCAACTGCGCGGGAGTCCAAGCGCCCTCACGCGGGGCCCGGTTCCAGTCCTGGTCGGAGACTTGATTGAGAGCCTCAAGATAGTCCTGGCGCGTTTCGTTCAGCAATGCCAGGGTTTGCTCCTGTTCCTCCCGGCTCAACTTGGGCGACGTCGTCAGCATGCTCATGCCGATGAATATACAACAACTGTGCCTGCCAAGGGGTGGGACTTCTCCAGCTTACGCAACGTGTGAAGCTGGCCACCGGGTGCACGAGAGGGTGTCCTGCTTCGGGCCGTCAGAGAATAAAGTGCCGGGGCGTGGCGTAGTGGTTCGCGTGGGCAGGTTGCTTGCGATAGACTGAAAAGCCGCAGTTGAATCTATGGGACTTTTTGATTTTTGGAAGAAGGACAAGAAGGAATCTCCCGATCTGGACCCTCTCCACGACCTCACGTTGGAGAAGATGAAGGCGGGCTACCTGGTCGACTACGACATGCGCACCTGGAAGGTGACGGCCCGCCACCGTTATGACTTCGACGGCGAGAACTCGCTGGAATGGCAGATCGAGGACGGCGACCAGACCTGGTTCTTGCAGCGCGAAGTCGATGATGAGGTCTACTGGTCGCTATCCCGCAAGATTCCCATCGGTGCCATCGACGGAGAGATCCGCAAGACCATCATCGACAATGACGACCCTCCTGAGCGGATCACCTACAAGGGACAGACCTACTACCTGGAGGAGTCGGGCGCCGGCTACTTCTTTGAGAACAGTCAAGGCTCCGGCGAGGGATTCGTTTATTGGTCTTTCGTCGACGAGGCTGAAAAGCATTACCTGACCATCGAACAGTGGGGCGAGACTGAGTTTGAGGCCTCCCACGGCATTGCGGTGGAAGAGTACCAGTTCACCAACATCCTTCCGGGAGGCGAGGACTTAAGTTAGGAGATGGTCTCAAAGGTCCAGCACTGAAGTATTGGGACCGCGGAGCGGGACCGAGGCAGCAGGTTCGAGAAAGGCACATCTGATGAAGCGAAGGACGATACAAGTTTTCATTCTGGTGCTGGCAGCGTCGTGGGCTCTTTCCTGCGGGCGGAGCAACCCGCTGAACCGGCTTCAAAGCCAGGTACGCGGATTTCCCGAATACTCCATCATCCTCGACGACATGGATCGGGAAGGCAATTTCTTCACCGACTACTACCACAAGTACAAGTTGGTCTGGCGCGAGTCCGGCGACGAAGGCGAGTTGCGCAGCCGTGAGACGGGCTGGGAGCGGGTCGACAAGCGCACCTTTCAGCGCTACTCCAATTGCCTGGGAATGGCCGTGGTCTCCAAGAACGACCAAGGCAAGGTTTCCAACGTCTGCTATCCGGCCGGATACCATTATGTGGGCAATCCTCGCTATGGACGCTGGCGCACCGGGCCCCGCGGCAATACTTTCTGGGAGTTCGCCGGGAAGTACGCTGTAGCCCGCGCCATCTTCAACTGGGGGGACCGCAACGTGGCCCGGGGCGAGTGGGACGGCTACCGCACAGCCCGTCAGAACAGCCGTCCTTATTTCGGC
The DNA here is from genome assembly GCA_035471925.1 of Acidobacteriota bacterium. GTDB lineage: Bacteria > Acidobacteriota > UBA6911 > RPQK01 > DATIPO01 > JANQFM01. The sequence goes on along the minus strand of DATIPO010000057.1, from coordinate 23,738 downwards.
AATGGCGCCTATGGAACTTCGGGGACGCACACCCGCAAGATGCGTCCCAACTTCTTTCAGCGCCGCCAAGCCCGTGAAGCCGCCCGCAAAGCCAGCTTCGGACAGAAAGTCCGCTCGCGCGTAGGACGCAGCCGCAGCAGCGGCGCCCGTTCCCGCGGATCCAGCTTCGGAAAGTGAGCCAAGGAGCAACGTCATGACCCTCGATCAAGCCCTGAGCGGACTCGTCTACCTGGTCGCCGTCCTCGTCCTTTTTCTCATCGGACGCTTCGTCTTCGACAAGGTCCTGCACCGCCGCTTCAGCCTGCGCCACGAACTCCTGGAGAAGGACAACGTGGCCTTGGCCCTGGCTGTGGCCGGCTATTACTTCGGGCTGGTCATCGCCCTGGGAGGCGTCCTTTTCGGCCCCTCTCAGGGGCTGGTCCTCGACCTCATCGACATCGGCATCTACGGACTGATGTCGATTGTGCTGCTCAACTTCTCGATCTGGGTCAACGACCGCATCCTGCTCTCCAGCTTTTCCAACGAAAAAGAGATTATCGAAGACCAGAACGCCGGGACCGGCGCCGTCGAAGCCGGCAACCACATCGCCGTGGGACTCATCGTGGCCGGCGCGATCTCGGGGCAGGGAGGCGGTGTCGCCACGGCCGCCGCTTTCTGGATCATTGCCCAGGCCATTCTGATCGTGGGTGCTCGGCTCTACGACCTGATCACGCCCTATTCGGTCCACGAGGAAATCGAAAAAGACAATGTGGCGGTGGGCGTGGCCTTCGCCGGCATGCTCATCGGACTGGGCAACATTATCGGAGCCGCCATCTACGGCGACTTCTACTCCTGGAGCGAGAACCTGCTCGTGCTGGGCCAGTTCGTGCTCTTCGGATTCATCCTCATGCCCATCGTGCGCTGGGTCACCGACAAGGTCCTGCTGCCCGGCGCCAGCCTGACCGACGAACTGGTGAATCAGGAGCATCCCAACTTGGGCGCGGGCATCATTGAGGCCTTCTCCTACATCGCCGCCTCCTTCATGATCGCCTGGATCGTCTAGGGGCCGTTCCCCCATGGCCGCACGCAACGCACTCCTGAAAGCCTGCATCTTCGCCACCGGACTGGCGGGTATCGTGGCCGAGTACATCATGGCCACCCTGGCCAGCTACCTGATGGGCGACTCGGTGCGCCAGTGGACGCTCACCATTTCCCTCATGCTCTTTGCCATGGGACTGGGCAGCCGCCTCAGCCGCCGCATCCGCCGTCACTTGCTGGACGCCTTCGTGACCGTCGAACTGTTGCTCTCGCTGCTGTGCGCCTCAGCCGCGCTGGCCACCTACCTGCTGGCTGCCTGGGTCGAGCCCATCAGCCTGGTCATCTATCCCCTGGCGGTGGCCATCGGCCTTCTCATCGGACTGGAGATGCCTCTGGCCACCCGCCTCAACGACTACTATGAGGAGCTGCGCATCAACGTCTCCTCAGTCATGGAGAAGGACTACTACGGCGCTCTCCTGGGCGGACTGATCTTCGCCTTTCTGGCCTTGCCCTATCTGGGACTGACCTACACGCCCATCATGCTGGGCACGGTCAATTTCGCGGTGGCGGCGGCGCTCTTCCTGCAGTTCCGTCAACAGTTGAACCGTCCCCGCCTGCTCAGCGCGGCCTTCGCAGCCGTCCCCGTGGTATTGCTGGCCCTGGCTTATCTGGCCCAGCCCATTGTTCTCTTCGGAGAGCAGAGCCGCTATCGCGACCTGGTCGTCTATGAGGAGCAGACCCCCTATCAGAAGATCGTCATGACCCGCTGGCAGGACGATCACTGGCTCTACCTCAACGGAGCCGCCCAGTTCAGCAGCTACGACGAGGAGCGCTATCATGAACCGCTCGTGCACCCGGCCATGGAAGCGGCCGCATCGCGCCGAAGGGTGCTGATCCTGGGCGGAGGCGACGGACTGGCTGCCCGCGAAGTGCTCAAGCATCCCGAGGTGGAATCGCTGCGGCTAGTCGATCTCGATCCTGCCGTGACCCGTTTGGCACGGACCCATCCGGTGCTGCGCGATCTCAATGAGGGCTCGCTCGACCATCCCAAAGTGGAGGTCGTCAATCAGGACGCCTACGCTTTCCTCGACGACACCTCCGAGATCTTCGATGTCATCATCATCGACCTGCCCGACCCCAAGTCGGTGGAGCTGGCGAGGCTCTACAGCGTGGAGTTTTACCGTCTGGCCGGCCGCCACTTGTCGCCGGGTGGCACCTTGGTGACCCAGGCCGCCAGTCCGCTCTTCGCGCGACGAGCCTTCCTGTGCATCTACAAGACCTTGGGAGCAGCAGGCTTCTCGACTGCGGCCATGCACAATCACGTCCCCACCATGGGCGAATGGGGTTGGGTGCTGGGGGTCAAGGGGCCGCCGGAAGCGCCGGGCGAGGATTCAGACTCCACTTTCGGTGCTCCCATCAGGCCTCACGACGCACTGCGGGAACGGCTGCTGCAACTGGATTTCCAGGAGATTCCTACCCGCTACCTCGACCGCGAGGCCCTCCACACGCTACTCTATTTCGGGAAGGACGTCTTCAGGGGACTTGACTCCATTCAAGTCAACCGTCAGATGTCCCTGGTCTTGAAACGCTACTATCAGGAGGGCGACTGGGACCTCTATTGAGGCCAACAGGCGCAGCCGCTCAAAAGTTCTGAGCCAGGACTCCCAAGAGTCGGTTCCGGGCTCGCCACCCCGGGGCTGAGGGGGCGGCATTGCCTAACCCTGAATGCGTGCTATAGCGTTACCGGCCGGCTCAAGACTTTGACGTGAGGCACTTTCCTGCAGGACCTTTGAATATGAGCCGAAATACTGCGTACTAGGCAGTGTCAAAATGAGAAAGTGAGGCGACATCCGATGTCCGAGAACTTGGATCTAGTCAGAAACTATGTACTCGATATGGACCTCGACATCGTGCACGAGGACGAACACGAGGAAATCCTCGTCGTGCGCGATGAAGACAACGGCATCCACAACCTGATCATCGACTGCGAACCTCCGATTGTGGTCTTGGAACAGTTCATCATGCCGGTTCCCGATCAGCCGGGCGACCTCTACGAGCGCCTGTTGATGATGAACAGCACCTTGGTGCACGGGGCCTTCGTGCTCGATGAAGCCGGCAAGCGGATCTACTTCCGCGACACCCTCCAACTTGAGAATCTGGACGACAACGAGTTGGAAGCCTCGATTAGCGCCCTCTCGCTGGCCATGGCCGAGCATGCCGACGAACTGTTGCGCCATGCTCAGGCTTGAGGGACGGGTACCCAGTTACTTTGAAGAGAGACGATAGAGGAGAACCACGATGAGTATTTTTCGAAGAATCTTCAAGGTCGGTCAGGCTGAGGCCCATTCGGTGGTCGACCGCTTGGAGGATCCGATCAAGATGACTGAACAGGGAATGCGCGATCTGAAACGAGACCTTCAGAGCGCCTTGGCCAGCTTGGCCCAGGTCAAATCGCTGGCCATCCGCCTGCGCAAGGAGTCGGAGGACGCCAAGAAGCGCGCCGAGGACTACGAGCGCAAGGCCATGATGCTGCTCAAGAAAATGCAGTCGGGCGAGTTGGAAGCCGAGCGGGCCGAATCGTTGGCCCAGGACGCCCTGACCAAAAAGGAAGAAAACGCATCCCGGGCGACGGAACAAATGGCCGAGCACGAAACCCAGCAGAAGATGGCCGACAAGCTTCAGGCCAAGATCGAGAAGCTCAAAAAGTCGATTTCGCGTTATGAAAACGAGTTGGTGACCCTTAAGGCCCGCGCCAAGACCGCCGAGTCGATGCGCAAAATCAACCAGCAGATGTCGTCCATCGACTCCTCGGGCACCATCGCCATGCTGGAAAAGATGAAGGCCAAGGTCCAGGAAGAGGAGACCTTGGCCGAGGCCTACGGTGAAATCGCCGGCCAGGAAACCAGCGTCGACGACGAGATCGATACGGCGCTGGGAAGCGCCGCCGAGGCTAAAGCTTCCGACTCTCTGGCCGACCTGAAGAAGAAGATGGGCATTCAGTAGCCCGTCTTCGAGAAAGGACTCTTCAAATGCGCGGAGCGGGTGGAACGGAAGGCGGGACAGTCAGGTTCTTCCTGGGCTTGGCCATGATCGTGGTCGGAGGATACCTCTTCTTCAGTTCCATCCGTGTCCTCACCCCCGGCTGGGGAATGGGGTCGCCTCTTTATTCCTTCTGGGGACTTTCCCTCACCTCGGGGATGATCCTGATCCCCTTTGCCTTCGGCGTGGCCCTCATTTTCTTCAATGCCCGCAACCTCGTCGGCTGGTTTCTCACCATCGGCTCGCTGCTGGCCCTTTCGGCGGGCGTCATCGCCACCGTCCGCCTGAGCCTGGCCCGTATGAGCTTCTTCGATCTGGCCGTTATCCTGGTCCTGCTGGTGGGCGGCGTGGGGCTCTTCCTGGGCTCCCTGCGAGATCTCTCCCGCGCCTGACCTCTCCGGTTGAATCCAGCGTCAAGCCCGACAAAGAGTCTTGAACTCTCTCCCCCGGTTTCGAACCGCTCCCTAAGCCTCCCCTTGGGAGGGTGTTTGAAGCTCATCCTACCGTATAGCCTTCAATGCAGCCGCCCGCCGGGTGGCCACGACATCTCATCGCGTCGCCTTTGACCCGCCTTTCTCAAGGGTTGTCACCGCACAAGACCACCCGTGAGAAATGCGAAGTTAACAGCGCTCGCGCACTCAGCATCGGAGGTCATCATGCAAGCCCCAACCAGTCGGCGGTTTCTCTTTCGGATCCTTCTCCTCTGTCTGTTCCTGACCGGCCTTTCCCTGGCGGTCAGATCCATCGTGGGGGAATCTTCCCGTTCAACGGCACCCCAGCAGAAGCTCTCGCCCTTTCTCAAACGCATTCTGGAAAGCCCAGGAAGCGACTCCTCTCAGGTGCTGCCCGTGATCGTCGAATTCCGCGACCAGCGGGCATCTCGGAGCTTCTGGGAGCGTTCCGGTCAAGGACGGCCCTTGGGCGCCACTGCCTGGCTCTCGGGCCGCATGCGCGGCGACCAGCTTTCCCAGTTGACCCGTCGCCAGGACGTGGTGCGCATCTCGCTGGACGCGCCCCTGCGGAGCTTCGCCCGGGCTCCGGCCGGCCAGTCCCCTCCCTACAGCTTGTCGTTGCCCTTTCTGCAAGCCCTGGACGCTGACGGTTTGCAGGCTCAGGGCTGGGACGGCTCAGGCATCGGCGTGGCCGTCTTCGATTCGGGGATCTGCCGCCACCCCGGATTGCATGGCAGCATCGCCTACCGCGCCGACTTCAGCGGACCTTCGCCGCGATTCGGTGCCAGGGCTCCCCAAAGCGACCTCTACGGACACGGCACCCTGGTGGCCGGCGTGCTGGCGGCAGCCGACCCCAGCCGTGAGGTGCGCGGAATGGCGCCGGGCGTCCACCTCATTGACGTGCGGGTCATCGACGGCCGGGGACGCGGACGTGCCAGCCGCCTCATCGAAGCCATCGATTGGGTCATCGCCAACCGCCGCCGCTTCAACATCCGCATCGCCAACTTGTCGCTGGGGCACGCACCTCTCCAGCATTACGCTGCCGATCCGCTGGCCCGGGCCGCATCCCGTCTGGTGGAGGCCGGAATCGTCACCGTGGCCTCCTCCGGCAACTTCGGCAAGACCGCCCAGGTTGAGAATCTGTGGGGACTGATCGCGTCGCCCGGGCACCATCCCGACCTGATCACCGTTTCGCCGCTCAACACCCAAGCCACGGCTACCCTGAGCGACGACGTGGCCACTACCTACGGTTCGCGCGGACCTTCGTTGACCGGCGGCGGACTCAAGCCCGACCTGACCGCTCCCGGCAACCGCATCCCCTCGCTGATCGATCCAGCCAGCCGTCTGGCCCGCCACAACCCCGAGAGACTGCTGCGCGAGGGAGTGCTGGAGATGAGCGGAGCCAGCATGGCCGTACCCTTCATTTCCGGCGCGGCCGCGCTCCTGCTGCAATCCAACCCGGACCTTGACCCCATGGCGGTCAAGCAGATCCTGCTGCTTTCCGCCCGGCCTTTGTCTCAGCCCCACTTCTTTGAGCAGGGAAGCGGGCTGGTCCACCTGCCCACAGCGCTCAAGCTGGCTGAGGCTCTGCGGGCCCAGCCCTCGGTGCTGATCGCCCCTGATCACTCCTCAGGCCGGATTCTCGGCGACGGGGCCATCTGGACGGATGGGGCTGTCTGGACGGATGGGGCTGTCTGGACCGACTCCTCCTCGGCCATCGCAACCGCGGACAGGTAGGTTCCTCTGAACATTTCCTGTCGCGGGTGCGTAGGATGACAATAGGAGCGAGGAGAAGAGAAAGATGCTGAAATTTCTGCTCTGGTGTCTGCTGTTTGTACTGTGCTGGCCGTGCGCCATCCTGGCCCTGATCGTCTATCCCTTCGTGTGGCTGATCCTGCTGCCCTTCCGATTGCTGGGTATCGCGGTCGGAGCCGTTTTCGACTTCCTGTGGGCTGTTTTGACGCTGCCGGCCCGTGTGCTGCGGGCTATTTGAGCACAGAAAAGCCCCCGGCCCGAGCCGGGGGCGTCGTTTTCTTGATCGACCCAGAGTGTCCTTATTGAGGACGCTGAGTGGTGAAGTCGGCGGTGGCTGTTTCGCCGTCGGCGACAGTCACTTCCTTAGTCTGGGTGCCGAAGATCTCATGCCACATCTCCACCGTGTAGGTTCCGGCGGGCAGGCCGCTGATCTCGTAGCTGCCGTCGGTGTCGGTCACTGAGAAGTAGGGGTGTGGGAACACTTGGATGTAGGCCTTCATCCAAGGGTGGACGTCGCACTTGACCTCGAAGACGTCCTCAGGCTGGCTGAAGACCTTGTCGGTCTCGGTGACGGTGGCCGGCATGGGCACGTTGAATTCGCGGTTGACCTGTGGCAGGGCGTGGACGTTGTGCAGAATGCCGTCGGAGTTGTGAAAGCGCAGGGTCTGCCCGGCCATCACGCCCACCACGCGGGGCACGTACTTGCAGCCCTGCTGGTCGATCTTGACGGGATCGGAGGGCGTGGCGTGGGTGCCTTCCGGCAGTCCGCCGGAGATTCTCACCATCACATTTGCCACTTCCTGGTTGGCGCCCAGCACCAGGGCTTCGTTGACCGGAGCCTCTTCGTGCATGGCGGCGCATTTGGGGTCGCCCTCCATGCTCAGAGGACGCGGCGGCGGCGGAGTGCCGTCAAAGACGATTTTGCCCGTCACCTTGGCGGTGCCCGTGGGCGCGGTCTGTTGAGTGGCCGCCGACTGGTCGCCGCCCGAGTCGCCGCCGGCTTCTTCGCCGCCGGTTTCGCCTCCGCCGCCTCCGCAGGCGGCGGCCGAAACCACTAGAATCAGCATCATCAACAAGGCTAGAATCTCTCTCGTTCTGCTCATCAGTTTCAATCCCTCCATTCGAAAATTCAATATCCCCGCAGGGGCGCTGGACGGCCACTTCAGACTGTCCTCGTCGAGCACTTCCCGAACGCGCCCCGACTCTCGTGCGTAGATCGGCAAGTGCAACGGATTGTATCCCGCAGCCCGGAGAGGGTCAAGAAACGGCATTTTTTCGGATCACCTGTTGGAAAGGTCCGGCGCGGCTGCTATACTTCCCCCCGATTCGATCCATGCCTTCTTCACGACGCATGCGGATCGCCCCGCAGCGGACCGGCCGACAGTCCCGCCGAAGCGGGTCGCCGTCGTGCTGAAGGAGGCGTCCCGGCAGAGGGACGGATCAAGGAAATTGCAACCGTCAAGGGGGACCCACGCCTATGGGGGGCAATCACGAAAGCACCAAGACCGATCACCCTGAAGACTTCGATCATCCAGAGGAGCATCACCACGACCAGGGCTTCTGGCGGACCTACATCTTCTCGGTCGATCACAAGGTCATCGGAATCCAGTACAGCATAACTGCGCTGCTCTTCCTGTTCTTCGGCTTCTGCCTGATGATGATCATGCGCTGGCAGTTGGCCTTTCCCGAGCAGCCCCTGCCCATCTTGGGCGCTCTGCTGGGAGACGGCATGCCGGGCGGAGTCATGCTTCCCGACTTCTACAACGAGTTGGGGGCCATGCACGGCACGATCATGGTTTTTCTGGGGGTGGTGCCGCTGGCCGTGGGCGGATTCGGCAACTTCGTCGTCCCGCTGCAGATCGGTGCGCCCGACATGGCCTTCCCCCGCATGAACATGTACAGCTACCACATCTACTGGATGGGCGGACTGATCATGCTGATCAGCTTCTTCCTGCCCGGCGGCGCCGCCAACTCAGGCTGGACCTCCTACCCGCCCCTCTCGGTGATCGCCACCATGGGACAGACTTTCTGGCTGCTGGGGATGGTCTTCCTCATCACCTCCTCGCTGTTCGGCGCCATCAACTTCATCACCACCATTATTCAACTGCGGGCGCCGGGGCTGAGCTTCATGCGCCTGCCCTTCTTCGTGTGGGCCCAGTTCGTCACCGCCTTTTTGCTGCTGCTGGCGTTCCCGCCGCTGGAGGGCGCCGCCATCCTGCAGTTGATGGACCGGCTGGCCGACACCAGCTTCTTCTTGCCTTCGGGGCTCGTGGTGAGCGGACAAGCGTTGGAGTTGAGCGGAGGCGGAAGCCCCATCCTTTGGCAGCACTTGTTCTGGTTCCTGGCCCATCCCGAAGTCTACGTGCTCATCCTTCCCGCCATGGGCATCGTGTCGGAGGTGATCGCCAACAACAGCCGCAAGCCTCTGTGGGGCTACAAGTCGCTGGTCTACTCGGTGATTTTCCTGGGCTTCATGAGCTTCATCGTGTGGGCCCACCACATGTTCATTACCGGAATGGGAACCGGCATGGCGGCTTTCTTCCAGACCACCACCATGATCATTTCCATTCCCTCGGTGGTGATTCTGACGGCCTTATTATTGTCATTATGGGGCGGTTCGCTGCGTTTCAATACGCCCATGCTCTTTGCCCTGGCTTTCCTGCCCATGTTCGGCATCGGCGGACTGACCGGGCTGCCGCTGGGACTGACGGCCACCGACATCCCCCTGCACGACACCTACTACGTCATCGGACACTTCCACTACGTGGTGGCGCCCGGAACCATCTTCGCTCTCTTCGCCGGGGTCTACTTTTGGTTCCCCAAGGCCACGGGACGCAAGATGAACGAGTTTCTGGGCAAGCTTCATTTCTGGCCCTCTCTGATCTTCATGAACGGGATCTTCTTCCCCATGCTGATCCAGGGAATGGCAGGCGTCTCCCGCCGCCTCTGGGACGGCGGCGCCACCTACGACTTCGCTCAAAACGTGCTCTACCTCAACGAAGTGATGTCCTACTCGGCTTGGGGTCTGGGACTTGTACAGGTCTTCTTCATCTTCAACTTCTTCTGGAGCATCCGCCGAGGGGAGAAGGTCGGACGCAATCCCTGGGAATCGACGACTCTGGAATGGCTGGCGCCATCGCCCCCGCCTCACGGCAACTTCGACACCGTGCCCGAGGTCTACCGAGGACCTTATGAGTACAACGTATCCGGCGGGGACAAGGATGAATTCACTCCCCAGTACAAGCCCGCGGGAGGAGGAGAATGAGCAGCGAAATCCCCTACACAGTCGATGCCAGACCTGATACCGGACTCAACAACGTCAAGATCGGCATTTGGCTCTTCCTGGCCTCCGAAGTCATGCTCTTCGGATCGTTTTTCGCCTCCTACATCCTTCTCAGGGTGGGAGCGGCGCCGGGCACATGGCCCGAGGGCGCATCGATTCTCAACGTGCCCCTGGCCTTCGTCAACACGGTGGTGCTGATCACCTCCTCGGTGACGATGGTCATGGCCTGGGCTTCGCTCAAGCGCAAGAGCCTGAGCAAATACAAGCTTTACATGGGGCTGACCATCCTATGCGGCGTGACCTTCATGGTCATCAAGGCCATCGAGTACAATTCCAAGTTCGCCCATCATCCGCCCCTGCTGCCTTCCACCAGCACTTTTCTGGCCATCTACTTCACCATGACCGGCCTGCACGCCCTTCACGTGGTGGGCGGGAGCGCGGTCAACGCCTACCTGTGGGGTCCCGGTTCCAAGCTGTGGAAGAGCGACCCCGAGATGTTCACGAACCGGGTCGAAGCGGCCGGACTGTTCTGGCACCTGGTCGACCTGATTTGGATCTTTTTGTTTCCGGTTCTGTACCTGCTCTAGAGAGGAGTCTTCATGGGCCACGATATGAGTGAAGAGGAAATCCAAAAACATGTCCGCATCTACATGTTCGTCTTTGGCGCCCTGCTGACGCTGACGGTGATCACGGTTGCGGCTTCCTACCTGCACCACGTGGTGCCGATGTCGGTATCCATCGCCATCGCCCTGCTCATCGCCATCGTCAAGGGCTCGTTGGTGGCTTGCTACTTCATGCACCTCATCGACGAGCGCAAGATGATCTATCTGGCCCTGATTCTGACGGCGTTCTTTTTCCTCGGGCTTCTGCTGTTGCCCTTTCTCACCAACCTCGATCAGGTTCAGACTTAAAGCGTCCGCTACAATAGACCCATGTCGCTAAAAGGATTTCACATCATTTTCATCATCCTCTCTTCGGCCATGGCCTTCGGGGTCGGGCTGTGGAGCCTGGAGCAGGACGGCTCGGGCTACACTGTTCTGGGCGCCTTGTCCCTGGCGTTGGGGACGTTACTGGTCGGTTACGGGATTTGGTTTCTGAGAAAACTCAAGCACCTGAGCGCGTTATGAGATTCTGGACTTTTTTGATGCGGACAGGCTTGGCATTGGCCGTCGCCGCTCTTTCGGCAACGCCGGCTTGGGCCTGTGAAGTGTGTTACGGGGCGGCCGACGCCCCCATCATCGACGGCATGAACATGTCGATTCTCTTTATGCTGGCCACCACCTACGTCCTCATCGTGGGCATGGCGGGCGGTTTCTTTTTCTTGCGCCGCAAGGCCGTCCGGCGCGCTGGTTCGCAGGAGGAATCCTAAACGATGGAACGGTTTCTGGGACTACCTGAACAGGCTTCGGCGCATGCCGGACAAATCGATTACATGATGGGCTTGGTGCACGTTCTGATGGTGCTGCTTTTCGTGGGATGGGCGCTCTACTTCCTCTATGTCCTCTACCGTTTCCGCTCCTCGCGCCAGCCCAAGGCCGATTCCACCGGAGTCAAGAGCAAGGCCTCCAGCTACGTTGAGGCCGGCGTGGCTCTGTTCGAGGCCGTCCTGCTTATCGGGTTCTCCATGCCCCTGTGGGCCGAGCGGGTCAACGATTTCCCCTCGGAAGAGGATGCGGTGGTGGTGCGCGTGGTCGGCGAGCAGTTCGCCTGGAACATCCATTACCCTGGAGAAGACGGCGTCTTCGGACGGACCGACATCGGACTCATCGACGTGGAAAGCAATCCGCTGGGACTCGACACCGACGATCCCTACGCCAAGGACGACGTAGTGTCCCTCAACCAGCTCCATCTGCCTGTCGATCAGCCGGTTCTCATCTATCTCTCCAGCAAGGACGTCATCCACAGCTTCAACCTGCCCCACCACCGGGTCAAACAGGATGCCATTCCGGGACTCAGCATCCCGGTCTGGTTCGTCCCCACGGTGACCAATGCCGACATGGCCCAACGCTTGGGCCAGGAGAGCTTCCAGTTTGAGATCGCCTGCGCTCAATTGTGCGGACTGGGCCACTACCGCATGCGCGGATTCCTTACCGTTGAAACTCAGGAGGAGTTCGAGGCTTGGCTCAAGCAGAGGGCTGAAGAGGCTGCTGCCGCGTCCTCTGCAGACGATTTCTGGAATCAGTAAACGGGCCGTTTCCGGGTGGACAGAGCAAGCAGCCTTTGCGGACCCGCCGAGCCCCACGCAGCGGTTGCCCATGTCCCCCAGACTGACTCGCGTGAATTGGCAGGCTTCCCAGTGGCCGCCGCCGCGGCAGGCGAGGCTGGCCACCAACGCTGAAATGGCAGATACCACAGGCTCTAAGTCGACGGACGGCCCTTGCCCGCTGTGCGGCTCGGGCGGAGTCCTGGCCTTGTGCAGCGCTTCTGATCTCCAATCGTCCCAGCGTCCGCGCCCCCGCTGGCAAGTCCGCCGCTGCCAGAAATGTGGAATTGGCTGGACCCATCCCCGCCCTACTCCTGAGCAGATCCGCCAAGCCTACCCTGCGGCCTACCTGGGTGATACTGAGAAGACCATCCGGGAGTTTGAGGAGGGCAGCCTGCAGAGAAGCCGGTCCTGGCGCAACGAAACCGACAAGGTCCGCCATGTGGAGCGTCACCTTGAGGGCGGACGCATCCTGGATGTAGGCTGCGCCGACGGGAAGTTCCTGTGGGCCCTCGACCCTGGGCGCTGGCAGCGCAGCGGACTGGAGTTCCTGGAGGAGACGGTACAACTCGTTTCCTGCCGCATGCCCCAACTGGAGCTGACCGCGGGCACCCTTGAAGGATCCGATTTGCCCGACGGAAGCTTCGATGTCATTACCCTGTGGCATGTCTTGGAGCACCTTCCCCGTCCCCGCCAGGCGTTGGAAAGGCTCCACGCTCTGCTCAAGCCGGGCGGCACTCTGTTCCTGGCCGTCCCCAACCTGGACAGCCTGCAAGCCCGCCTCTTCGGCCGCCATTGGATGGGATTGGACGTCCCCCGCCACCTCTTCCACTACTCGCCCGGCGTGCTGAGGCGCCTGCTGGAAGAAACCGGCTTTCTGCTCGTCGAGCAGCGCTTCCAGTCCGCGCCCGTCAATGTCCACCACATCAAGCACAGCTTGCTGCAATGGAGCCGAAGCCGCTTCTCCTCCCGGCTGCCCTACTACTTGCTCAAGTGGAGCGTTTTCTGTTTAAACTGGGCCGAACAGTGGAGCGGGCGTTACGGCATGCTGCTGGTAGTGGCCCGCAAGTCTTGAACCGAGTGGCACCTTTGAACACTCGCAGGCCCTAGAATACTCGCAGGTACGTACGATGAAGAAGCCTAGCTTGTCTCGGCGCTTCGCCGGGTTCTTTCTCCGCTATCTGGCTCCCTCCTCCGACATGGGGCGGGAGTCTCGTTGGCGCAAGCATCTGGGGGCGGCCGACAAGGCCGAGAAACGACGCGACCGCCGCCAGGTGGAAGCCTCGCTGCTGGCCGCCCACGAAGTTTCCAGGGAATTCGGCGAGGACGACCTGCGCTATGTATTCAGCATCGAGCAACTGGCCGACTACTACGAGAACGCCAGCGACTACATCCAGTCCGAGAAGTTCTACCAGGAAGCCATCCGCCGCCGCATGGAGATTCAGGGTCCCGATCATTTCGACTTGGGACGCACCATGAACGACTTGGCGGTGCTGCACTATGCTCAGGGCAAATTCGAAGAAGCCGTCCCTCTCTACAAGAGCGTCCTGCGCATCGTGGAAAAGACCCGCGGCCCAGAAGACCGCGAGGTTCCCGTCCTGCTGGGCAATCTGGCGGCCGTGATGCGAAAGTTGGAGCGTGACGATGAGTCCGACCGCTTGTTGGAGCGGGCCAATGCCATCCGCCGCAAGCGCAAGGAGCAGAAGTCGGCCCTGGCCCAGGCCCGGGCACGCTGAGGCTTAGATCTTCAAGAACACCATCTCCCATCAACGCGGCCTCATTAGGGAGTTCCCCAACAACCCGCCAACGATAGGTCTGGCCCGCCATGGGAAGCCCGAAGGCGTGAAAGGCTGGTAGGATGAGGGCCAGGGAGCGGCTAGGCATGAGTAATCCATCGAGCGGCGCCGAAGGCTTGCTTCGGGAGTCGGCCAGCTCGCATTCGCAACCGGCGCGGGAGGCGGCCAACGAGCCCGGGGAGGCTCAGGAAGGGCCCCAGCGATTCTTGGACACGCACCCGGTCGTGCTTTTCGACGGCGTCTGCAACCTGTGCGCGGCGTCCGTCCAGTTCATCATCAAGCGCGATCCTGGCGGCGTGTTCCGGTTTGCCTCCTTGCAGTCCCAGGTAGGGTCGGATCTGATCGCCCGTTGCCGCTTCCAGGAGCCCGACCTCGACAGCCTCATCTTGATCGAGTCCGACCGCTGCTCCGAGCGCTCTACGGGCGCCCTGCGCATCGCCCGCCGGCTGCGCTTTCCCTGGCCGCTTCTTTACGCTTTCATCATCGTGCCCCGTCCTGTGCGCGATTCCGTCTACCGTATCATCGCCCGCAACCGATACCGCTGGTTCGGACGCCGCGAGCAATGCTGGCTCCCCAGCGAAGATTTGAGACGCCGCTTCCTCGAGATCGACGACTAGCGCAGCCGGTCATCAGTCAGTCGCTGCCCAGCAAGGGACGCAGGACATCGCCAATGACGGGGCGCCAGGCCCGGATGCTGTGCCCTTGGGGGAACTCGGTGACGTGCAGCGGCCATCCCCTCTGCTTGAGGATCTCCACCAAGTCCAGTGCATCGGGAAGAAAGCGCAGATCGTAGCTCCCGTAGGCTACGGAAAAGCGCACCCCTGAAGGAGACAGCTCGCGAAGGTCTTCCAACAATGCCGTAGGACGAATGGCGGGAGCCACAGGAGCGCACAGTCCGAAGACTTGGGGATGGGTCAGCGCCACGTCGGCGGCCATGAGTCCGCCGCGCGAAGCCCCCAGGACCACGCGCTGGTCGGCTTGAGCGTAGGTGCGGAATTGCCCGTCCACCCATGCGACGAGTTCTTGAGCCAGAAAGCGCCGGTGTCCGGGATGTCGCCGGTATTCTCTGCCGCGGTTCTGGGGCTGGTGAAAGATGGCGATCAGCTTGGGGAGGCGTCCCGAACGGATGGCGCCTTCCAGGATGCGGGGCGTCTGCATCTCGTTCACCCAGCCGTCGCCGTCCCCGAAATAGACGCTGGGATAGCGCTCTTCGGATTGCCCGTATCCGGGCGGCAGGTAGACGTAAACATGCCGCTGTCCCTTGAGCGCTTGGCTTTTGAAGTCATGCTCGATCAAGCGCCCGGCGGGCACTTGGGGCAGCTCTCGCAGCTCCTGCGGCGGCTGATAGCCGGGCATCTGCAATTCCGAGGTGACCTCTCCCCAGCGTTCCCACCGATGCGGATTGGCTGGGTCGGGGACAGCCTCCTCGCCGTACTGGAACTGATAATCGATGCGGGCCTGGGACTCGAACTGGCCCCGGGCGTAATAGTAGGACGTGCCCTTGATCGGCGTCATGGTCGCAGCCAGCCGCCCCTCAATGCGTCCCCAGGAGTTGAAGTCCCCGATCAGCCGGGGAGCTTGCCCGTTTCGCCTCGCGGCCAAAAACAGGACCTCCTGGCCTTCCACCCAGGGAAGATCAGGGCGGCGGGCCAGGGCTTCCTCAATGGCGGCGGAGCGCTGATCGGCTGGCGTCCGCTGCACCCGATTCAGAAAGGCGTCCAACTGAGAGGTGGACGGGATGGATGAGGCGGCCAAGGCCGAGCCAAGCAAAAGGACCAAGAGGTTCATGGAAATCGTTCGCTCCTTGGCGATACAGCTCCCTACAACTCACGGCTCGGCGAAGATAAAGTTCCCTCGATGTGTTGGCAGGTGGCGCTGATCACAGGTGCTGAGCCCCGGCCTCATTCTTTGTCCCCGAGCCTTCTTCCCCAAGACCAAGAGGCCAAAAATCGACCGTGCTGAAATCAGGCGCGGGGCTTGCCGTGGGCGACCCAAATGCCAGCCCGGGGGGGGGCAGCAGCCGTCCAAGACAGCGTGGCGGAGGCGCACCGCCTTGGATTGAAGCGGCCAGATGCTGGGAAACGGTTCCCGCTGGGTCGCCTGGGCCCGGTCGATGAGGGTATGATGTCGGACTCATGAATCGCGTCGATTACCGCAGCCTGATTCACGCCCTGGAAGCCTCGGCGGCGATGGGCGCGGCCAGCACTCTGGCCGACTTCGTATGGGCCTTCTGGAGCCTCCCCCACCGCATGGTTTACGGACTCCTGCACGGGGCGGCGCTGTGCCTGTTTCTGGGATTGGTGCTGGGCCTGTTGGCTCCCCGCCGCCCTTGGCCGCGCGCGGCCGGAGGAGCTCTGCTGGTAGGACTGATTTCGGCGGCCTCCTTCTACCTGCTGGCTCCGTTGATGAGTTGGTGGGCGCTGTTCGCTTCCTGGATGATCCTGTGGATGCTGACGGCCCTGCTCAATCGCTGGATCCGAGACGATGCTTCCTCGGTCCAGACCGCACTGCTGCGGGGAGTCTGCGCCGCCGTCCTCTCGGGAGCAGCTTTCTACGCTGTCTCTGATATGTGGCTGTCTCCCCCACCGGGGGGCCCCAACTACCTAGTGTTTTTCCTCAAATGGACCTTCGCGTTTTTGCCCGGCTTCTTCTGCCTGCTCATCCGCTATCGATAAGGCTGCCCTCGGGTCCGTATCCCCCGGCGCGCTGTCCGGCATCTCACCTAAAGGGCCCGCCACCGTTTTCGCATTTCGCACATCGAACCTCGCTCAGGGACTCCTTTAGATCGCACAAAGCGACCCTGGCGTCGTAGAATGCACGCCCATGGCTCGCGGAAAGTCGCAACAATTCGACCCGGTGATCATCGACGGTTCCATCCGTTCAGCGGTATGGAAACTGGCTTGGCCGACACTGCTGCAAAACATCATCGCCGGACTGCAGGGCATCGTCGACCACACTTTGATCGGGCACTACGTGGGGTTCGAAGGCAATGCAGCCGTGGGCGTGAGTTGGCAGATCTTCCTGGTTGTGGTGGTCTTTATCGGTTCGGTTTTCACCGGGATGGGAATTCTGGTGGCCCGTTTCGCCGGCGCGGGAGCACCTGAGAAAGTCAACCGGGTCGTCTACCAGGCGACCTTGACGGCCTTCGTCATCACCGGAGGCATCCTGGCGCCGGCGGGATATTTTTTGGCCCCCACCCTTCTGGACTGGGTCAACGCCGCGCCCCAAGTCCAGGCCGAGGCGCTGCCCTACTTGCGGACGCTCTTCCTCTTCAGCATCGGCATGCTCTTCTACTTCCTCATTGCCGGAGCCCTTCGTGCCGCAGGCGATGCCCAGACGCCGCTGCGGCTGGGAGTGATGATGACGCTGGGCAACCTGGTCCTGAGCGTCATTCTCATCCGTGGACTGGGGCCGATTCCTGCATTCGGAACACTGGGGGCCGCCCTCGGCACAGTGATCTCATCGGGGCTGGTCTCGCTGGCGGCCTTCTATTTGCTCTGGAGCCATCAATTGGTCGTGCGGCTGGGTGGGCCCTGGAGACCGGATTTCGGGGTCATCCGCCGCCTTTTCCGCTTCGGACTTCCCACCGGATTCCAGGGCATCGCCATGAATCTGGGAGGCGTTCTGTTGATGGGCTTTGTAGGAGCCTTGCCCAACAGCGCCGAGGCCCAAGCAGCCTATGTCGTCGCCTACACTCAGCTCTTCTCGCTCATCACTTGGACGTCGGTGGGACTGATGGCCGCCACCTCCACGGTTGTGGGACAGAACCTGGGTGCCGGACACGTCCATCGCGCACGCCAAGGGGCCGTGACCGGAGCCGCCTTCGGACTGGCCATCGCTGCCCTGATGGGGTGCCTTTTCCTGACCATTCCCGACACGCTTCTCCTGGTCTTCGGCATCGAGGATCCCACCGTGCTCAGCTTGGGCCGCCAGTTGTTGGGCTACCTCAGCGTGTCAGGACTGTTCGTGACCGTAGCCCTTAACTACAACGGCGCCCTGCAGGGAGCCGGCGACACTCGTTCTCCCATGGTGGTGACCGTCATCTCGCAGTTGATCGTTCCGGTGGGGATTCTCCTTGCCATCCAGTCCTACTCCATCCTCGACCCCAGCGATGTCTGGATCGCCATCGTCGTCGGCCATTTCCTGCGGGCCTCCCTCAACGTGATGCGCTTTCATCAGGGCCGCTGGATCGACATCCAGGTCGACCTCGATAGCTGATCAGGGCTGTCCAAAAAGAGCCAGGCCCGCCATTGGCAGGCCTGGCATGATCGGGTTCTGAAAGGTGCGGCCGGCGCATGGCCGCGTCTGAGCGCTTGAGCGTCAGAAGGTGAACTTGAGGGCCAGTTGCAGTTGGCGCGGATCGCCCACGCCGGCCCGCAGGAAGCCGTCGAAGTTAAACAGTCCGGGCGTTGTCAGCGGATTGATGTTGTTGGCATTGTCCAGCGTGTTGAACATCTCCACCAGCGGGATGATGGCGTAGCGTCCGTCTCCGAAGCGGAATGGACGCTCGATGCGCCAGTCCCAAGAGAAGAACTCGTTGTTCTTCCTCAAGCCGTTGCGTCCGCAGTCAACCCCGTTGACCACTCGCGTACGGGTATTCTGTTCGCTGCAGGCCGGTCCTGATCCGTTGCCGGCCGGATTGGTGGTGATGGGCTGGGCCGAGCGGGCCTGGATGCGGCTGCTGAAGTCGATTCCGCCGGGGAGCGAAGCCGACAAGGTCAGATTGAACTTGTGGGCGATGTCGCGGTCGCTGAGGGCATAGTCGGCGTCCAGGTTGAAACGGTTGAAGCTGCGGTCGGTGAAGGGGTCGCGCTCGTTGGAGTCGTCGTCCATGTCGCGGGCGTAGGTGTAATTCCAGTCCATGGAAAAGTTGTTGGAGAAGCGTTTGCGCATCCCCACCACCACGCCGCGGTAAAGCGATTTGGCGCTGGAACTGGTGAGCATGGTTTCACCCAATTGAGGGCCGAAGAGCGGCGGACCCTGGTAGAGGACCATGTCTCCGTTCTCAGGCAGCACCGTGGGGCCTGATCCATTGTTGATGTTGAGAAAGCGGGTCAGGTAGACGCCCTTCGACCACGTGAAATCAACGTAGGCCACCCAATCCTGCGCGAACTGCTGTTCGAAGGAAGTGTTGACCGTGTAGATGCGCGGATTGCGGTAGTCCTCGGCAAAGATGCGGACCCCGCTGAAAAGGGGAAACTCGCCCGGCGGCAGCGGCTCGAAGCCCACCGTATTGGGCCAGGTAGGCCGGATGGTGGGGTTGGCGAAGGCGCCTCCCGCGATGGTCTGCTGCTGGACGCCGTTTGTGGTGATCGATCCCACCTGAGTCAGCATGTTCTGACGGGCGTTGAAGATCCCGGCGCTGGCTCTCCACACCGTCTTGCGGGTTCCGCCGATGTCCCAGGCGAATCCAACGCGGGGCTGCCACATGGCGGTTTCGTCTGGAAGAGTCCCGTCGGAGGGGAAGTTGGGATCCCCCAGGAATTGTCCGAAAGCCGTCTGAGAAGGCGGAATCACCACTTCAGGAAAAAGCTGGGCTTCGTAGCGCAGGCCCAGGTTGAGGGTGAAGTTGGGATGCACCTGCCACTTGTCCTGGATGAAGAAGGCAATGTCTTCGTTGGAAATGTCGGAGAATCCGGTAGCGTCGCTTGTAGGCTCGCGCACCCCCGCACCCTGCAGATAGAGCAGCAGCGGGCTTCCCAAGGAAGCGACTCCGTCGGGGCAGCCGATAGCGAGGTCGGTGAAGGTTCCGTCGGCACAGGCTTCGGTATCGGGTCCGAATCCGGGCCCGAGTTCGGCCGGAGAGGCGTAGTGCAAGAAGCCCACCACGTCCCCGAAAATGTAGCGTCCCGTGAAGAAGCCCCGAAAGACCTGGGAGTTGTTGGAATGCAGCCACTCGCCTCCCAGCTTGAGCGTATGGTCGCCGCGGATGAGCGTGAAGTTGTTGCGCAGTTGGGTGCGCCAGAAGAGCTCGTCCACGTTTGGCTGCAGGAAGAAAGGATTGCCGAAGCGGAAGGTGGTGCCGAATCCCATGGCGGTGTCGGCGGGGACGTTGGACTCAGTGGCCGAACGGGGCCGGTTCTCGCGAGAATAGGTGAAGTGGAATTCGTTGAGCGCCGTGGGCGAAAAGCTGGAAAACCAGTTCAAGTGGCCGGTCTGAATCTCCGCCGGTCCCTCGGTGCCGTTGGCGGAGTTTCCATAGGTGGGGACATCGAAGGTCTCGTTCTCCTTCTTGGAGCGGGTGTAGTTGTAGGAGGCTGAGAGGTTGTTGGTGTCGCTGATGGTCCAGTCATACTTGCCCAGGAATGAACTGTTGTTGACGGGTCGCTCTACTGGGGCGCCTTCGTTCTGCCCCCGCGATTCCTGAAAGAAGTCGATCAGCGCCAGACGCTGGCAGTCGACGTTGCCGCCGATCAGGGCCTGATTGTCCATGATGTTGGGATTGCCGGTGGGACAGGGCGTATCGCCCACCACCCCGCTGAGGTTGTCACGGGTCAAACTGCCGGTGATCTGCTCGAAAGCGGTAAAGAAGAACATCTTGTCGCGTACGATGGGACCGCCGATGGTTCCGCCGAACTGCTCGCGGTGGAAGTCCTTGAGGGGCTTGCCGTCGGAGGTGTTGGCACTGAGGGCCTCCAGGCGCTGAAAGTGAAAGAGGCTGCCGTGGACCTCGTTGGTTCCGCTCTTGGTGACGACGTTGATGATGCCGCCGGCTGAGCGTCCGAACTCGGCGTTGGCCCCGGTGGCGATGACCTGAAACTCCTGCACCGCCTCCATGGTGATGTCGACCGCGGCCCGCTGTCCGCCAACCTGTTCGCCGAAGAAGCCGTTGTTGTAGTCGCCGCCGTCCAAACTGATGTTGTTGAAGATGCCGCGCTGCCCGTTGAAGTTGATCTCGTCCCCATCCGGGCCCTGCACGATGCTGACGCCCGGCGTCAGGGTCAGCAGGTCCTCGAATTTGCGTCCCAGCACCGGGGTCGACTCGATCGTTTCGGAATCGATGGTGCTGGAAGACTCGATCTTCTCGGTGTCGAGCAAGGGCGTTCCGGTGACGACGACGGTTTCGTCCACTGAGGAAACCTTGAGCTGCAAATCGAGGGAAATGACCTTTCCCACCGTCAGATCCACGCCTTCCTGGCGCAGATTGGCGAATCCCTCCATCGAAACCTCGACGTTGTAGGTGCCGGGCGGAAGTTGGGCGGCCCGGAAGCGCCCGTCGTCAGCCGTTATGTAATTGCGGGTGAAATTAGTGCCGGTGTTGATCACCATGACCGAAGCCCCGGGAACCACGCCCCCGGATTCATCAGTGACGACCCCTTCAATGACTCCCGTAGTGATCTGTGCCTGTCCCAGCGCCGCGGCGGTGGCCAACAGGACGGTCAAGGCGCACACCATCCCTGTCCTAATGAGCTGCATGGTTCGGTCCTCCATCTACAGAGTGCCCAAAGTCCCCTGGTTTTTCTGATTCGATTCAATAGCCGGCTGGAATGTCATTATAGGGTGCGGGCACGGCTGACGCAATGAGTCCAGGAGCGGCGAAAAGGGGGGCAGCCGATTGGAGAAGGAAGGCCTGAAGCGGCTTGCGGCAAGCCGTCTTCAATCGTCCTTGGGGATGCTGTGAGTCTGGACCCGGAGGGCCAAGGAGCCCTTGAAAGAAGATGCCGCGCAGGCCAGGCAAGAAACTGACAATGTTCAGTGGGAACGCGCCATGGGCAGGGCGGATCCTCCCTCCATTTTGGAGAGAATCTCGCGCACCTGGGGGGAATAGCCGTGATCTGGATAGCGCGCGAGATAAGTCTCGAAGGCTTCACGGGCTTCCTGGTTGCGTTTCAGATATTTGAGCAGTTGTCCCCGCAGCAGGACCGAATCGGGAATCCAACGGGAGGTTGGATACTGGGCTTCGAGCGATTTGAGCGTTTTGAGCGAGTCCTCGACTTGGCTCGACATCGAGAGTCCCACGGCCCGATAGTAGAGAGCCTGATCGGCTCGATCAAGAGCGTTTTCGGAGTCGCTCTGCAGATACTTCCCGTAGGCTTCGGCGGCATCCCGCCAGCGCTCGCGCTCGCGCAGCCTCTCGGCCATCAGGAAGTGAGCCTCGGCGTCGTCGGGATTGCTGTCCAAGCGTTGCAGCAGGGCCCGGAAGCTGTTGGGTCCGGTAGCTTCTTGCAGCTTCTTCTGGAATTCAGCGGAGGGAATATAACCGCTGAAACGGTCCCATTCGCGCCCCTTAGAGTCGAGGATGAGCATGCCAGGATAGCTGCTGATGCGGAATCGGTCGCGCAGCTTGATGCCAGCCTCGTCCTTCTCGGCGTTGAGCTTGAGCCAGATAAAGTCGTTGCCCACCTCTTCGATCAGGGCTTGGTCTTTGAGGGTCGAGGCTTCCATCTGACGGCAGTAGGTGCACCAGTCCGTCTCCAGGTAGGCGAAGATGGGCCGGTCCTTTTGCTTCGACAGTTGGACGGCTCGATCATAGTCGTGGATCCAATCAAAGCCGTCAGCATGCGAGCTGATGCAGGCCGAAGCCGTGGCGAACAAGAGGAGTAGGAACAGGCTGATGAGGCGCTTGGTCATGGCATGCTCTCTGCGACGACATCGTCGTCGGTGTCAAAAAGGCCGTCGGGTCCAGCCGAGCGGAGATCGTAACCGTCGGCCCGGCTCTGATATCGGTAAGGTCTCGACCAGGGATCAAATCGGATGATCTGGTCCATGAACCTGGGCGTCAGCAAGTCTACCAGAGCGCGGAAGTCGGGAACTTGGGGAGGCTTGGAATTGGCTTGGCGGTAGCGCTCCAATCCTTGAGTGATGCGCTCCAGATCTTGTCGTCCTGCTTGGGCGCGCTCGGCGTTGAGGACGGCCAGCAAATGCTCGGCCTTTTCCCATCGGCGGTCACCCAGGCGGATTTCCTCCACTTGCCAGACGCCCTCTTTTTTGCGCAGTTTGACGGCCGTCTTGACGGTGACCTCGGCGGTGGCTACGTCGCCTCGGGCCTGCAGGTCCTCGACCTGAATCTGCGTCTCGCCCAACTGGGCGTTGTCGAAGTTGCCGACAGCCGCCCGCACTTGGTCCTCCGTGCTCTTGCCGCAGGCCGCGGCCAGCAAGACCGCCAGAAGGAAGCAATAGGACAGCCGTCTCATGCACGATAGAATATCACAGGCTCAGAGCGGCTCATCACGCAACGCGGACGGCACATGAAGCTGGAGACACCGGTACAGTACGTGAAAAGAGTAGGCGAGGTGCGGGCCGGACTGCTGGCCAAAGCCGGCATCCGCACGGTGGAAGATCTGCTGCGCTATCCGCCCATGCGTTATGAGGACCGCACCCGCCTTAAGCCCATCGCCCGGCTTGAGGAAGACGAGACGGTCGTGGTGGTGGCCCGTTTGGCGGCCTGCGGGGAGCATCGCGCCGGACGGCGGCGGCTGCGCCTCTTCGAGGCGGCGGGCGAGGACGATAGCGGACGCCTCTGCCTCAAGTTCTTCAACCGTCCGGGACTGGAGAAGGTTCTCAAGCGGGGCGTCCGCGGCGTTTTCTACGGCACCGTGCGCTACGACAAGTACAGCCGCGGCTTGGCCCTGATCAATCCCGAGTTTGAGGTGCTGGACGAGGAGGACGACCCCGATTCGCCTCACATCGGACGCATCGTGCCGGTCTACCGTCGCATCTCCAACTTCACTCCCCGCATGCTGCGCAACGTCATTCATCAGGCGCTGCAGGATCTTGAAAGCGGCGCGGGCCAGACGGCGGCGGATCCGCTGCCATTGGAATACCGCCGCCGCTACGCTCTGCCGGAGCTGATGGAGGCTTTCCGCCAACTCCACTTTCCCCAGCCGTCCGGAGAGCGCATCGACACCCTGCTGTCGCAACTGGAAACCATGAGCACGCCGGCCCAGCAGCGATTCATCTATGAAGAGTTGTTCGCCTTTCAAAGCGCCTTGCAGCTCGTCCGCACTCAGCGGCAGGTGTACCGCAAAAAGCGCAGCATCAGTCTGGGGCAGCGGGAGCGGCGCATGCTCAAGGGCCTTTTGCCCTTCCGTCCAACCGCCGCCCAGGTGCGCGTGCTTAAGGAAATCGTCGAGGATGTGGCCCGTCCCGAGGTCATGTCGCGGCTTTTGCAGGGTGACGTCGGATCAGGCAAGACCATCGTGGCCCTCCAAGCCATGGCCGTAGTAATGGAAAACGGCTACCAGGCGGCCTTG
>DATIPO010000056.1:0-5240 GCA_035471925.1 Acidobacteriota bacterium | reverse complement strand
AATTCCAGCCACTCGCCGATCAGTTGTTCAAGATGATTCATGACTCAGGTGCCAGTTTCGCGCGGCATTCGTCGGCCGATATGTTAGCATTCCCAAACTTGAAGCAGGCGCTACTGCAATGACGATCCATCCGAAAGGTTTCTTAACGTGGGGCGGCGAGCCAGGTGCGATAGGATTGAAGTTTTCGAAACGGAAGGCTACACTGCGGTGCAACAATGAAAACGCAGATCATTTTTCACGGCTGCACGCACCGGAGTCAGGACGAGGCCTTTGGCATTTGGCGAATATCGTTCTCAATCATTCAGGACGGAGACAGAATGGACGGATTTGTTGCCGATTTCGAGGAGACACCCAGTGGGGCCAGCGATCTGGAGTTGCATCGCCTAACGAGCCAACAAAGACTAGTTCGAAATGGCCTACCTGTTGGCTTTGAGGGCACCTTCAACAAGGCCGCGTTCCATCGAGAAGCAGAACGCTACTTCAGTGGATGTTTTGACCCTGACGGGGATTTCGACAAGGGACGGGCACAACGGACGAGGCGAGTCGGACTTCCTGAGGCACCGTGATACCTTTCCCACGTCTGAATCGGGGCCAAATGAACGAGTAGTTACGGCGGGCAGTGTCGCAGGATTTGCCTGTGGTTTCGTCGCAGGCCACGACACCGACCTGCTCGCCATCCTGAGTCGTGCCCGAGTATCAACTGTAACTTTGCAACGGTTGCCAAATTGTAAAGAACCTAAATGGCAAGCGCCTCCGCTAGGCTGGCCTGCTTGTAGTTTCGGCAGTTACTTGCGTCATGGACCTTCCTCCCACCGGATCGGTATTGAGAATGCTCGGCAAGCTTCCTGGAGCAGTTCAAAGATGGTATTGGAACAGCCAGAGGTTGGCGGACGCTATCGATGTCGAGATCCCGGGTCGCGGTGATCCCATTTACTTCAATCAAAGGTCGCAAAGAGCCCGGATCCGGTTGCGGCTGACCAACCTCGCGCCGTTTCCAGTGGTGCTCGATCGCGCGAGGCTCGAAATCTGGTCTAACGGCTACGTTGCGGATGTCTGGTATCTGGCTCGGCAGACGCTAACGTCGGTCAAGCCGACGGAATTGTTAGTCAAGGGACTCCTTGGTGCTGATTGTCTCGACTGCCTTAGGGTTCGGAATGGGGTCGTAGAATGCGACATCCAGGTGGACCTGTACCTAACCTGCAAGGTCCGCGAGTTCGTGAAGCACAGGCATCAACTGGGTGGCGTGAAGGCGAGCTGCCCGAATGTGTCTGCGGAGTGACATAACCACCAGCGGCGGGAGCTTCCACTCATCATCGAGCTGACTGGCGGTTTTAGAACGCCTTTCCTTCTCTCGAGGTCCTTGCACAGGCCAGAGCCTTGGGGCTGGATAGGGGCCGGATGGGGCCGTCTTTGTAAGGGACTATGGGAGAGTGTAGGAGCGGCGGCCCTAGAAGCCTTTTGTTTTCAGCAGCCTGCTGAGAACCTGTCACGCCGGAGGTCGCGAGTTCGAGTCTCGTCGGCCCCGCCATTCGAGCCGTCCGGCTCGATAACTCCCAAATCCCAAGACTCAACTCCCAGAACTTGCGACGGTGCCACGGTCCAAGGGCCGCACCAATCGCCTTTGCTCAAACCGAGCTCCAGCTACCCAATCGCTAGACGTGCAGAATCCTCATGATTTGTACTTTCAAACAGGGGGCGGGGACTTGAACGCCTGTTATGCGCCGACGACGACGTATTCGGCGAACGACTCTGAGGAAGGAATCGGCAGACCATCTTCGCGCAAGCCTTCGATATGAAACTGAATCGCCTCGTACATGTTCCGTTCGGTTTCTTCGCGGGTATCGCCGGTGGCGACACAACCGGGCAGATCGGGAGAATATGCGGAGAAGTTGTTGCCGGCATTCTCGATAACGATCAGAAAACGATGCATGTTCATGGCTTCAACCCTGCCTGTTTCAGAATACTGTTGAAGGTGCCAGGCGCGAGATCGTGGCCCGTGTTCCCGGGAACAGTCACTCGACCTGGTTTGTCTGGGTGCTTGAACTGTCTGTGACCACCCTTCGACTTCACCTCATACCAACCGTCGGCCTTTAGCATGCGGATCGCCTCGCGGACCTTTGTCGGCATCCGCTCATTCTACCTCAGATGTCCTGCTGGAGGGCAGGGCAACAAAAAGACCAGGCGCTCACTCGCGGACCGCCAGCACCCCCGGAGCTTCCTCGTTCTAGTCACCCACTTCGGACTCGTTCTTTTCCTTGTGCGGGGCCGCCTTCATGCCCATCCAAGACGTGGTTGACTTGAACCTGTCTTCCTACGCCACCACGCCAGCAGGCCTCCGTTCGTCCCATTGAGCCCCCGAATCATCACAGGACTCTGGCCTCCTCTGGAGCGCTTTCTTACTCTTAGGACGAAGAAGGGACGCTGTGAACGGAGGTGGGACGATGGCGGTCTTGTTTTCCAGAATCATGAGGCTGGGCCGACCCTTGAGGCGCAGGCCAGGGGCTTCGCTGTTGGCGATTGCGGCCCTGGGGATGGGGATGGCGGCTTGTCTGACGGTGGCCTCGCTAGCCGATCAGTTGGTGCTGCGCCCGATGTCCGAAGCCTCCGACCTGATGTTGGTATGGGGGTCGCGCCAGACGGGCGGGCAGCAACGCGACGTTCTCTCGGGACCCAATTTTCTCGACTTGCGCCGTGAAACCAGGACCTTTTTGTCAATGGCGGCGGTCTCCGGGGCGGACGCCTCGCTGGTGCGGGGGGGACGCGTCGAGCCGCTTTCCGCCTTGCGCGTTACGCCGGGATTCTTCGCCACCATGGGCATCGACATCGCCGTGGGACGCGCTTTCCAGCCATCGGACGGACAGGGTTCCACGGTTGTTCCGCTCATCATCACCCACGGGCTGTGGCAGCGGCTGTGGGCTGGGGATGAGGGAATTCTCGAGCAGCGCATGGACTTTCTGGCGGGTCCGGCGCGGGTGGTGGGCGTCCTGCCGCGCGGGTTCCACTTCCCTTACCCGGCGGACGTCTTCCGTCCCATCGATACGGCGGCCATGGCGCGCGAGCAGCGCAGCCACATCGACTACCACGTCGTGGGACGCCTGGCGCCCGGAACCACTGCGAGGGACGCAAACCGCGACCTCAACGCCATCCTCGACCGGGTGGCGCAGGACCATCCCGCGGCTGCCGACTGGGACGTCCTGGTCGAACCCTACGGGCAGGCCAGTTCATCGCTCCTGCGTCCTGGTCTGGCGCTGCTGGGAGTGGTGGTGGGACTGACTTTGCTCATGGCCTGCGCCAACGTGGCCGGACTGCTGGCAGCCGAAAGCCTGAGGCGGCGACGCGAATTCGGACTCCGCTCCGCGCTGGGAGCCTCGCGGCGCCAGCTCGCGGGACAGCTTCTGGGCGAGTGCCTGATACTCTGCAGCGCGGGGGGAGCATTGGGGGTCCTTCTCACCCTGGGGATCTTAGAGGGACTGAAGGCCTTCGTCCCGCCCCAGTTCGCCATTCCCGGGTCGGCGGTGATGGTCACCATCGGACCCATTGGAGTAACCTGGGCGGGCCTGGCTGCCGTGTTCCTTTTGATACCCTCGGCAGCCCTGCTATGCCTGCCCGCCTCCCTGGCCCACTTGGCCTCGCCCCGGACTTCGGGATTTACCCTGGAGCTGCTGCGCTCGGCCGGGCGCGGCAGCAGCCGCCAGGGACGGGCCCGGACATTTATCGTATCCGCCCAGATCGCGCTGGCCACCCTTACGCTCTGCGTCAGCGGATGGGCGGTGCAGCGAAACTGGGAGCTGACTTCAATCGATCCCGGACTGGAGCCGCAAGGCGTCCTGGCGATGTACTTCGGACAGCTTCACGACCGCGACGCCTCCCAGCGTGCCCTCTACTACAGGCAGGTGATCGAGGCGGTGGAAAGCATCCCCGGAGTGCGGTCTGCGGCAGTCAACGACTACATTCCATTCCAGAATGAGGACGACTTCGAGGGCTTCCATCTGCCCGGCCAGACGGCGCCCCACCAGCGCCACCGCGAGGAGTGGCGGCGCGTCAGTCCGCGTTACTTCGAGACCGCGGGAGTGCGCCTGATCGAAGGACGCTTTTTCGACCAGCGCGATAATGAACGCTCGCCCTCCGTGGCCGTCATCAACCAAGCTATGGCGCGCAGATACTGGGGCGGGAAGAGTCCGCTGGGAGAGCGCTTCATCCTGCACTCGCGCCCCTACGGCGACACCGAGGTGGTGGGCGTGGTCAGCGACGTGCGGCGGCGCGGACTGGCCCAAGCGGCGCCAGCGGTCATCTACGTCCCGCTGTACCGGGCCCCGCGTCCGGTGATGGCCCTCTTCGTACGTCCACTGGGGGACGCAAACAAGGACGCTAGAGGCCCGGCTCCGGCTAGCCCCGAAGAGTTGAGCGAACAAATCAAGCAGGCCCTTTGGAGCGTCGACGGGCGACAGCCCATCGAAACCGTGCAGACCCTGGACAGCATCCTGGCCACCTCGCTGTCACTGCACCGCGCCGTCAACGACGGGCTCCTTGCCACAGCCCTGGCGGCTCTCTTGCTGTCAGCCTTCGGAGTTTACGCCCTGACTTCGCAGACGGTCCAAGCACGCTGGGGCGAAATGGGTATCCGCAGCGTGCTGGGTGCCGGACAAGGCCACATCTTGCGCTGCCTGCTGCGCGATTCCCTCAAGACGCTGGCTACAGGAACGGCAATGGGCGCCCTTCTCTCACTGCTGCTTGCCAGCCGCCTCTCCTCCTCGCTTTTCGTGTCGCTGGAGGGGACGCCAGGCGTCCTGGCTTCGGCCGCCGGGTTGGTGGCGCTGGTGACGCTGGCAGCCGCGCTGCGTCCAATTTGGAGACTCAGCAGGAGTCACCCCCTGGAAGCCATCCGTCACGCGGGCTAGGTATAGCCAGCGTCCCTTCTACCGCCAACTTGCGCCTCGTTATGTGCCGAGACAACAGTCCTCGATTTCGGCTCGCCCGATTCCATGAGCTCATTGATAGCTGGGGCGAAGAGCTCTTCGACGATCTCGTCTGCAGGCTCCTGCCGGCTGACGTCGCAGATGTAATTAGGTCGAGTACGTCTCGGCGCCAAGGTTGTCCAACTGCGCGGCGGTGGGCGGACCTGCCACCGAGGCCCAGGCCCCATCCCTGCCAGGCCCGCGGATCGATTGCCGGCTCACCCCTTCGGTTTCGGGACCGGATGGCGGCGTAGGGTCCAGGTGGCTGTGGCGGCCAAAAGGAAA
>DATIPO010000055.1:0-11765 GCA_035471925.1 Acidobacteriota bacterium | reverse complement strand
CTTAGAATAGTGGGGTCGCCTCGGTATGATAGATGCACTCGATCTGTTCGTTTCAGTAGTGCTTTTCTTGTTCGGCTGCTTCCTGTATGTCTTGATCGCTTCACCAGTCCTCGGCCTCGCTATCTTGGTTCTCAAGCTCTCGGAAACGCGCGGTGTGAGGAGTGCGATTCTAATCACTGGGACCGCACTCTCGGTTCTTCGGGCCACCTCCCTCGTGCTGGGATTTGATCTCCATCGCTCTTCCTCCGGCTACGGTGAGGGCATTGGCTTTTTTATGGCTTTACAAGTTCTTCCAGAGCTAGGCTTGGTGCGAAATCTGGGCGGCAATTACGCTCTTTGGCTCGCCGTTGGGATCTCGACGGTTACTGCGACTAGCTTCCTTTTCGTCTCCGTCATTGCCGCCATCGGTGCATACGCCCGGCGTGTGACTGCCCGACGGTGAACCATCCCGCCGGCAGAAGCGTCCACCCCATGGCAGTCTCTGAATCGGAAGGTCAGGGCGTGACCAGCCACGATATCAGGGGGTGTTGACTTGGAAGATGGGGAAGTAGGTGGAGAGGCGGTTGGACTGGTAGTCGTCGGCTAGTTGGGGGATCTCGTTCCAGGTGTAGGTCGTCTCGTCCAGGGGAGGCAGCCAGCCGTTGCCCTCGGCGAATTCGACGGCTTCCAATCCTTCGTGGTAGCGGGCGTAGTGGGTGTGGACGTGCATGTGCCAGTTCATGCACTCCAGGGCCCGCAGGGTACGCAGGTTCATGCCCTCTTTCCAGCCGGCGGTTGTGACCACGCCGGGACGCGCCAAGGCCTTGAGGGTGGCGCGGTAGACGGGCAGTCCGATGAAGTCGATGAAGATCGACACGCCCTGGGGGCCGGCGGCCTCGGCCATCAGCTTGAGAAAGGTGCTTTCGGCCTGTTGGTAGTCCTGACGGAAGCCCTCGTCGCTTTGGTAGCGCGACATGGAGAAGTTGAGCTTGGCGAACTGGCGGCGGTCGAGATGCTGCAAGCCGGATTCGGCAATCTGCTCCAGCCGCCGGGGACAGGACGAGATCATGCCCGACGGACAGCCGTTGAGCCGGGCCAGGGTCGCCTCGGCGAAGCTGACCCCTCCGCCCCATCCCCAAACCGTGGGGCGGTGTCCATTCATACTGGGGCCGTTCTTGCTGGCCGTTGCCAGCCGCCAGCAGCCGTAGGCCATCTTCCAGTTCGACCAGGCCGTAATGTAGCGCAGGGAAAAGGCCGCCCACTGGCGCAGCGAGTATCGCGATCCGGCAGGGACGGGAATGAGCTGGCGTTCATGCAGCCGGGTGCGGCGGGCCAGCAGTCCTACGGTGCCGGGGGCGTCGTAAGCGTAGATCTTTTTGGGGAAGCCCTGGTCGTCCCAGATGCCGTTGCAGAAAACGATGCAGGTGTCGCCGGACTTGACCGTGCTGACCTGTCGACCGGTTTCCAGCACCCTGACCACTCCGGCATTGCCGATCACGACCTTGTCTTCGCCGCGCTGGCGGCAGATGTCGACCGGCCTGCGGCTGAGGGCGTGGGCCATGTTGCCTTCCCAGCACCCGTAGATGGGCTCGGCCAGGACCTCCTGCGGGCCGATGTCGGGGAGTTCCCATTCTTCTCGTCTGAGCCGGCCGGGACCGGGTTTGCATCCATTGCTCTCGGCGGACTGGTGGAGGACCCAAGCTTCAGTCTTGATCATGACGCTTCTCCGCGGGTTGGGCACTCGGCAGCAAAGGCCACCGGCAACGACTGCAAGGAGCGGGCCGTAGGATTGTCCTGCCATTGCAGCCGGGCGCCGTCCAGCCGTTCAGGGTCGAGCCGCAGACCGTCGAGCCGCTCCAAGACGGCGGCCAGGGCCACTTCCGCTTCCAGACTTGAGAGCGCCGCTCCCAGGCAGTAGTGGATGCCCGAGCCGAAGGCCAGATGACGGCTCTTGGCACGGCGGACGTCGAGCCGATGAGGCTGGGCAAAGCGGGCCGGATCACGGTTGGCCGCACCCAGGCACAGCCACACAAACTCACCTTGGCTGATCTGGCGGTCGCCGAACTCCAGATCGTCCACGGCCAAGCGCCGGACCATCTGAATGGGGCTGTCGAAGCGCAGACATTCTTGCACCGCGGAACGCATCAGCCCGGGCTCCTGCCGCAGCTCCTCAAGCTGTCGCGGATGCTGAATCAGGGCCAGGACGCTGTTGCCGATCAGGATGGTGGTGGTCTCGTGTCCGGCGAACAGCAAGAGGACGCAGTTGGCCAGTAATTGCTCGCGGACTTGAGCGTCCTGCCACTCGGGCAGCCGAATCAGGTTCCCCAGCAGCCCCTCGCTACCCTCGGCGCCGTCGAGCAGGCCGAGGAAATACTCCGTCATCTCCCCCACGGTTTCCTGAGCCCGGAAAAGCACGTCTGTGCGCATCAGCCCGTAGGCTATGAACTCGGTCAGGACCTGCGACCACTCCAGGAAGCGGGGAGCGTCCCCGACCGGCGTCCCCAGGACCTTGGCGATCACGCGGGCCGGCAGGGGATAGGCCAGGTCGGACACGATATCCATGCGTCCGGCCTCGATCTGAGCGTCGATTAATTGGTGGACGACTTGTCCCGTAAAATGCCGCATGGCCTCCACCAACTCGCCCGAGAAGGCCCGCTGCATGAGAGAACGGATGCGCGTGTGCTGGGGCGGATCGAGCGTCCCCATCCACAACGAGACATGCCGTTCCAGCGGTGCCAGCGCCTGGCGTTCCTCGCTTTCCAGGCGTTCGAACATGAATCGCGCACCGCCCCCAAGCGAGAGCCGCGGGTCACGAAGCGCCGACGACACATCGGAATAGCCGCCGAGCATCCAGGCGCCGAAGGCTTCGCTGAAGTGAACCGGCGGGCGGTCTTGCAGTTGCTGATAGAAACCGTAGGGGTCTTCGATAAGTCCGCCTGCGGCAACTTCCTGCTGGTGCTGGGTGAGGGTCATTTTGCACACTCCTGTCTCGGTGCGGACGGCTACTTGCGGCACCTGAAGGCCCAATACTGCATCTGCCCCGACTCGAGCTTGCGGTAGTTGAGCGAGCCCTGCAGGACCATGATTTCCTCAAAGTGCTTCAGGCTGTTGGACTCATCATGAAAAGACTGCAGCGCTTCACGCCGGGCCGATTCCTGAAGATCGATGGAATGGAGGATTCCGGGCGAAATGTCGGCCGACTTTTCGATTTCCAGTCCGCTGTCGGCGATCTGGCGGTGCAGACTGGAGACGGTCCGATCTGGACCCCATTCCTCCTCCACCGGCCGAATGTCGGCGAAGAGAAAGACTCCCCCGGGGCGCAGGACCCGCCGGGCTTC
Source organism: Acidobacteriota bacterium (assembly GCA_035471925.1). Lineage (GTDB taxonomy): Bacteria > Acidobacteriota > UBA6911 > RPQK01 > DATIPO01 > JANQFM01. The sequence goes on along the minus strand of DATIPO010000055.1, from coordinate 8,448 downwards.
AGCCATAACGTCGGGAACCGAGGGGCATCCTCCCGTGGCCTCGAGGCTGATGACGGCGTCGAAGTGGTTGTCGGGGAGATCGAGATCCTGGGCCTTGCCTTGTTGGAAGCTCAAACCGGGCAAGCGGTGGAGGCGGCGGCAGGTTTCGATGTTGCGTTGCACGTAGTCGATGCCGGTCAGCTCCGCCGGTCCGTGATAGCGATGCAGATAAGAGGCGCCTCCTCCCGAACCGCAGCCCATCTCCAGCACCTGCTTGTCCTTGAGATTGAAGCCGTCCACGAGTCTCTCGTAGAGCTGGATGAAGAGGCGGAACGGTTCGTCGCCGGCCTCCAGGGCAAGCTGGGGCCGGTCTGCCTCGGGTACATAACCCAGGTTCATGAACAGGGGCTGCCCGAAGCGGTCTTGGGCCATTTCGTAGAGGATCTCGGTCCACAGCTTCAGGCCCTTTCCGTTGCCGCCGGCCAGCTCCCGAACCGCGGGTTTGAAGGCGGCCATGGCCTGATATGCTCTCTCGACAGCCGCAGCATCACAGGGGGGACTTTGGGGGCAGGTGCCGTTGACGATGTGGGCCACACGCTGCCATCGATCAGGATCTTGACGGGGGACCCAGGGCAAGGCCTCCCAAAGCAGGCAGCGGAACTGGAACCAGTCTAAAGGCTCCACGCATTGATAAGTAAAGCGTTCGAGTCGTGCCGTTGACATGTCCTTCTCCCTTGAACCTGGCGGCTTCCGGGCTTCCGACCGGCGTTCTCGGGGCGGGGCCTCCTGGATCACCCCGAAGAACTCGAAAAACGTCCCGTGGGCCGCATCGCGTTTGGATGAAAGCCTAGTCGCCGGCCGGGGTGCAGGGCTTCTCCCCGATTGCCGATGCGGGCTGATCCGGCAATCGGGGAGAAGATGCTCCTCGTCTCATGCTTCAGGCTGAAGAGAGGCACGGCGGCAAGAATTCCGATGAGCCGGCGGACGCCCCGGGAGGTCGAATTGGAATCGAGGATGGATAGCAGCAGACGCTTCGCCCGCGATCTCCGACCAAGGCCTCTTCAGGTTCCAAGACAGGTGTGAGCGCTCATGAAGATCATCCCGCCCTCCATCTCCAAGGCATTTTCCCTGAGGACCAACCTGCGCCACCTGGTCCGACGGCCCGGCTCCCGCCTCAGTCCCATCGACGGCCTGCGGGCGCTGGCCGTGCTCTGGATCATCTTGATGCATTGCATTTGGTACCAGGCACCTTTTCTGGGAACCGAGGTGGCGGCCCGCAAGCTTGAGGAAGCCCCCGCCGCCATCCTGGGCGGACCCTACGGCGTGGACGTCTTTTTCGTCATCAGCGGCTTTCTCATCGGCATGATCCTGATGCGCGAGCACGAGAAGCGTGACGGCATCCGCGTAGGCCGATTCTACTATCGCCGGTTCCTCAAGCTGATGCCGGCCTACTTCGCGGCCCTGGCGATTTACGTCGCCTTGGGATTGCCCAATCCCCACACGGTGTGGACCAACGTGATCTACATCAACAACTTCATCCCCGCGGAACAGCAGGCTATGGAGTGGTCTTGGTCGCTGGCCATTGAGGAGCAGTTCTATTTCACCTTTCCCTGCTTTTTGCTGCTCGTCTTCTTCCGTACGCGTCGCAAGTGGCTGGTCCTGGGGGGGCTCTTCGGACTGTCGTTGGCCATCCGGGCGCTGCTCTTGGTTCGTTACGAGATCGCCGCACCCATCCTCCCTCTGGACCCTTCAACCTTTTTCACCTGGTTCGAAGAGATCTACATCAAGCCTTACACCCGCTTTGGCTGCCTCCTGGCGGGCGTGGCGGCGGCCTATGCTTTCGTCTCCTATGACATCGGACGCTTTTTCAAAGTCTTCCGCAAGACTGCCGCCGCAGCCTTGATCCTCTCCGCCGCCGCTATCACGCTGGTGACGGCGGCCCCAGTCCACTCCGCTGAAGCCCACTGGGATGCCGCCTCCAGCCTGATCTTCTTGACCGTCTACCGTAATCTGCTGGGTGTGGCCACGGCCTACATCATCCTCTACAGCCTGCACCCCTGCACCGCGCTGGGGAAGGCTCTTGCGGGATTCCTCTCCTGGCGGCCCTGGTACACGGTGGCCCAGTTGGCCTACTCGGCCTATCTGCTGCACCCTATGATCATGATCGTGGTCTATGCCGCGGTCGCTCCCTTTGGGTTGCTGGATGCACCCATGGTCTTGTTCTACGTCACGCTTCCCTTGCTGTGCTTGTTGGCGGCGGCTGTGCTCTACGTCTTCATCGAGCGTCCTATCACCAATTTGCGCGATGTTTCCTGGACTTCCGCCTGGAAGTCCGCGGCGGCGCCGAGAGCCGCCAAACGGGTTCAGCCCGCGGCCGCCTCGGCCGCTCAATCGGGCAAGCGCGATTGGAGGCTTTCCAAGACTTGACATGGGCGTTGGCTGCCGAAAACGTCACTTGGAAGCCTCCTCGCGCTTGCCCGGAATGTGTTGCCCTTTACCCTGGAAATCTTTGCCCGGACCTGGTGCTTAAGCCTGGGAAATGTTGCGCGACTGTGTTCGGGCTGAGCTGCGCCGCCGCTCGCGTTCGACATTCGGGGCTCGCTGACGGCGAGCCATAACCTAGCCCAGGGTAGAGCGAAGACGCAAAGCGTCTGAGCGGCACCCTGGGTGCCTCAAGTAGCCATAAAGAAACCCTGAAAGGCTGTAATAACGGAGGACTGTCCCACGTTGTCACAGGGTCAGGAAAGCCTCAAGCTGCGCCAGTAGGCGATTGAGTTCTTCGCGGGTGGTGAAGTAGTGGACGCACACCCGCAGGCATTCGGGGCCGGGCATGACCTTGGCCATCACCCCTTCCGATTCCAGGAGGAAGACCAAGTCGGTGTGGACCGCGTCGGGCAGTTGGAAGGACACGATTCCGCTTTGGGGTGGGCGGGGAAGCAAGGTTTGCAGGCGGTCAGCGCCATGGCGCCGGCGGATGTCTTGCAGGCCCTCGTGGAGGTAGGCGGCCAGCTTCAGGATGCGCTGATAACGCTGACTCGGAGTCCCCCAGGATCGGTGGATCTTCAGCGAGCGGCGCAGACCGGCGCACAGCGGGTAGGCCGAACTGCCGATCTCGAATCGACGCACGTCGTCCCGGGCCCGGCTCTTGGCATGCCGCAACGGCCAGGCTCCCTTCGTGGGCGGACTCTCCTCCCTAGCTGGGCTGGCCAGATTGCGACCCGGGACGGTCGGGTTGGCCCCACCCTCCCGATCCTGGTTTCCGCCACACGGAGGAATGCCTCGTCCCTCCGGTTGGGGAGATCCTGCCTCACGAAACGGATCTGCCCCCGCTCTACGCCCTCCTGCTCCGGGCTCGGGAAAGCGCCTGGCGTGGAGTTCGGCGACCGAAAGGGCGGAGAGGTCCCGGGGAGTCGAGTGCCGATCTTCGCGCCTGGCAGATCGGGAATCACGTTCTCCAGCATGGCTCTCGCGCGTGGCTTCGGGGACGGACTCACTGATGGCGTCTTGGCCAGCCAGCCGTCCGGGACGGTCGTCGAGCGAGCGCCAGCCTGTGAAGGTGGGGCGGAGCCGGTGGGCCAAGTCGGGAACCAGGTAGAGTCCCGCCAAGCCCGAGGGTCCGCACAGCCATTTCTGCCCGGTGAAAGCGTAGGCATCGGCTCCGCACTCCTCGACTTCGACCGGCATCACTCCCACCGATTGGGCGCCGTCGATGAGCAGGCGCGGACGGGCCGGCTGTCCCTCCAGTGCTCGGCTGAGATGGTTCAGATTGAGCAACAGACCCGTGTTCCAGAGCACATGGCTGAGCAGGACCATGCGGGTGCGGGGACGCAGGGCTCGCACGGCTTCCTCCACCGCCTCATCGCTGTCCCGCGCAGCGCTCAGACGGCAGAAGGACAGCTCCAAGCGGTTGCGGCGGGCTACTTCCCGCGCCGCAGCCACGATTCCCGGATTCTCGCAGTCGGACAGGAGCAGGTGGTCTCCGGGCGTCCAGTCGAATCCCCAAAGCACGACGTTGCAGGCCAGCGAGATGTTCTCAGTCAGCAGCAAGCTGTTTGCGGGTGCCCCCAGCAGACCGGCCAGGACTGCGCGTGTCTGCTGCAATTCCTCTTGCAGCCAGACGTGTGTTTCGGTTGAAAAGGGACCCCACTGCTGCAGCCGGCGGTAGCTCTCAACCATGGCCTCCAGCGACTCCGAGGGCAGCGGTCCTTCGGCTCCATAGTTGAAGTAGGCCTTGTTGGCCAGGGCTGGGAAACGGGCTCTGTGGCCCTCGATCGAGCTTTGCGGGAACGGTTGGGCTTCGGCGCGGTCCTCCATTGAGGTTTGTGGGAGCAATCGAGCGTCGGCGCGGTTGCTGGAGGTATCCTGGCGGGGCTCATCGGCGCCAGATGACCTCGAGGTTGACGCTGACGTTGACGCTGATTCGGGGCTTTCTGCAGTCGGCGCGTTGGCGGCGCGGCTGGGGTCTTGGGTCAGGTAACTCATCTCGGACTCCCGGCCTGGGCCTCACCTTGCCGGGTTGGCGGAGGCGGACCGCCCTGGTTGGAATGTTCCTGGATGCGCTCGGCCAGATCGGCGATGGCGGGACGGCGGAAGAAATGGACGATGGGCACCCGCACTCCCAGGTCAGACTCGATGCGGTTGCGCAGTTCGATGCTCATCAGGGAGTCGAATCCCAGATCCGCCAAGGGCTGGCCGAGATCCAGCCCCGAGGGATCCAAACCCAGTACCTGGGAAGCTTGTTGACGCAGGTAGTCCTCGACGTTGTGGCCATCGGCTCCGTTGAGGTGGGGCGGGGACGGCTGAGCACCGTTGGGAGCGGCATGATTTCTCGGGTGGGAGCCATCGGATGCGGCCCTGGGTGGACGGGGACGGCTCTTCCGACCGGCGAGATGCTCGACCAGAGGCCGGCTGGCGGGATTGGAGGCGGTGAAAGCCGACCAATCCATGCGCAGCACGCCGATTTGCGGGGCGGTGCTGTGCATGGCGGCTTCCAGCCCGTCCAGCGCTTCCTGAGGATCAAGCAATACCACGCCGCTGCGCCGCAGACGTTCTCGCACCTGCGGCTGCTCCGGCAGTCCGCCGCCGCCCCAGGCACCCCAGTTGATCACGGTGGCCGGCAAGCCGCGGGATCGGCGGTAGTGGGCTAGTCCGTCCAGGAAAGCGCTGGCGGTGGCGTGATTGGACTGCCCTTGGGGACCCAGCCAGGCGGCGGCTGAGGAGAAGAGCAGGAAGAAGTCCAGGGGCGTGTCCTCAGTCAGCCGATGCAGGTTCCATCCTCCGCGGACCTTGGGGGCCAGCACTTTGCGGAAGGTTTCCCAGTCCTGACGCAGCAGCACGCGGTCGTCCACCACTCCGGCGGCGTGGATGACGCCCCGCAGCGGACGCCTGGGGTCCTTGGCCCGGCTGAGCGCCGCGGCAAGCTGGCCGCTGTCGGCCGCGTCGGCCTGCAGCACCTCCACCCGGGCGCCTTCGGCTTCCATGTTCCGGATGGCCTCCGCCGCCTGGGGATGCTCCCCGACCGGACGTCGCGAGAGCAGCAGTATGCGTCCCGCCCCCTGGCGGGCCAGCCACTGGGCCACCTGCAGGCCGATGCCGCCCAGTCCGCCGCTGATCAGGTAGCTGGCCCGGCTGCGGAAATGCAGAGATTCGCCCTGGCGGGCCGCCGGAGAAACTTCCTCCAGCCGGGCCGCGAGCCGGCGTCCGCCGCGGTAGGCCACCGGGGGCCGGCCCGGCTCGGCTTTCACTTCGGCGGCCAGGACCCGGGCCTGCTCCCGCACCGGAGAGGTCTCTAGGTCCACCAGTCCGCCCCAGCAGCCGGGATGTTCGCCGGCGGCCACTTGGGCCAGTCCCCACAGAGCCGTCTGGGCCGGATCGGCCACTCCCGCATCGTCGGCGGCTTGTCCGCCCCGGGTGGCCGTCCACAGCCGCGGAGCGGGTCCGGCAGGGGAGGTCCGCAGCAGGGCCTGCAAGGCGTGCAGCAGCGTCCCGCAGGAGCGGCGGCAGGCTTGTTCCATGGCCTCGTCGTCGGCCCGAGGGTCGGGTTCCGCATCGAGGCTCCACAGGTGCACGACGCCCTGGGGAGCGCCCGAAGCCTCCCGCAGCCACCGCCGCAGCAGCCGCCGGTAGTCCCGGGGACGCTGGGGACGGATGCGGAAGCGCTCAGCCGACTCGGCCTGCCAGCTTTCCCCTGGCAGCGCCTCCCAGCATTCGCCGCCCTGCGAGCGCAGCAGCCGGCACAGTTCCCGTCCCACTCCGCCTTGATCGCTCAAGATCAGCCAGGATCCGCCCTGGACGCCCTGCAGAGACGAAACCGCCCCTCGTGGCCGCCAGCCGAGCTGAAAGAGCTTGCCCTGGTCGGTGCCCTTGGGGAGGACACCGGTGTGAAAGCGGCGAGCCTCGAGTCCGCCGATCTCGGCCAGGACTCTCCCCTCGGGATCGAAGACCTTGAGATCGGCGAAGAGCGAACCGTCCTCAGCCGACTCGCGGATCTTGACCCAGGCCCAGATCTCAGGGGTCAGCCGATCGTAGAAGGCCACGCGTTCGATCCCCCGCATGAGGAAGATCTCTTCGAAGCCCGCGGCTTGTCGGGCCGCCGCGGCTGCCAGTTGAAAACAACCGTCCAGCAGCACCGGATGCATCAGGTGACGGGGAGCTTGGGCGCGCAGTCCGGCGGACAGGCTCACCTTGCCGATCACCTCACCGGTGCCCTCCCAAAGCTGCTGGACGCATTGGAAGTTCTCCTCGTAGCCGTATCCGAGCCGCTTGAGCCAGCCGTAGAAGTCGGATACCGGCGGTCCCGGACGGGAACATCGCCGACGCACCTCGTTGAGCGAATCATTTGCGGCCTGGGGAGCAGCCTCCTCGGCGTGCAGACGCGCCGCCGAATGGGACGTCCAGGACTGGCCCGAACGGCTGGAAATCTCGCACTCCGGGCAGCCCATTGCACCGACGCGCTGGACGCGCACGCGCGATGCGGGCGGCGGTTCGAGGTAGAGAGGCTGCTGGATGGTGAAGTCGCTAACGACGTTGAGGCTCTCTCCAAGCAGGGCCCGGCCCGCCGCCAAGGCCATTTCCAGATGAGCGGCTCCCGGCAGCAGGGGACGTCCCTGGAGATGGTGCTGACTGAAGTATTCCGGCAGTTCTGCGCGGAACGTTCCATCGCCCTCGGACCTCAGCAGGGGGTGGGGCTTGTCGGCGTCCAAGACCCCGCCACGTTGGGACTGTTGTTGCGCTTCGTCGGCCTGGCCCCGTCCCGCCAGCATCATGAGGACGGCGGCCAGATCGCCGCCCCCCTCAGGACGGCACAGATAGAGCGGCGAGGTCTGGGGACGGAACTTGCTTTTGAACTGGCGGTTGGAGTCGCCGTTGAGCGTCCCCTGGTCGTGCAAGGTGGCCAACAAGTCGGCCGCTTCCGGATCTTGCTCAGGGTGCGCCTCAAGACCAGTGCCGAAGGTCCCGCCCAAGCTGAGGTAGCTGTGGCCCTCGCGGCCAAGCTGGCCGATGATCTCCACGATGGAATACTCCAGGCAGCCCCTGGGCGAGGACTCGCCGTAGAATTCAAGATCCATGAGGAAACCCTTCTCGGCGTAGGCCGGCGACAGGAAGATGGCGCAGTCGACCTCTTCTCCTCGCCGGGTCAGAAAGATGCGCTGGCGCGGGTCGAGAGCGCCTTGCCTCAGTTCTTGCCTCAGGGCCGGGACGAATTCCGGTTCCTCGCCTTTCAGCCGCGTCCAGCGGTCGATGAGCGTGATGACGTCGTGGCCGTCCCCATGGGCGTGATCGTATTCCTCAAGGCTGCACTCGTTTTTGCTGGCATAGCGGTTGACCCAGTAGCGCAGGCGCCGCATGCGGTTTCCGCGCAGGGAGAAGTGCTGGAGGTCGGTGAGCTTCTGAAGCACCCCGCAGGGAGTCGTCGTCAGTCCCATTTGGCTCAGGACATCGGCCTGAGTTTGGTCGGCCACCAGGTTCAGGTTGAGTCCGGCCTGGGAACAGTGGGAGCGCAGCTCGCGCGCCAATGTCCCATAGCCCTCCTCGGGCCCCACATAAAGGAGTGCCGTCAGCGAGCCGGAACGCTGGTCGCAGAAGAAGAGCGCTTCCCGCTGTGAGCCCAGAAAGACCCAGGGAGCCAGATGGCGTCGGTTGACGGCCAGGGCTCCGTCCGAGGCCCACCGGTTTACCAGGCTGCTTACGGCATCTCTCGTCTCGGCGTCAGCCGCCCCATCCTCTCGAAAGAGCTTAGGCGTGGGTTGGGATTGGGGCGGTTCCATCCAGAATCGCCGCCGCTGAAAGGGGTAACGGGGCAGGGGGATAAAGCGTCCTCGGGGGCTCGCCTGCCGCCAGTCGACTTCCAGTCCCAGGCAGTAGAGATGGGCCAGCGAGCGCAGCATGGTCAGCCGTTCGGGCTGTCCCCGGTGCAGCGAAGGCAGCACGGCGGGATCCGGCGGGGCGTCCTGATTGGCCGGGTTTCGC
>DATIPO010000054.1:0-6107 GCA_035471925.1 Acidobacteriota bacterium | reverse complement strand
CCCCCCACTTCGGCGTGGTCGCAGCCAAAAAGCTGGCGTTCGGCGTCCACAAAGGTCAGGTTGTGGGTGCGGCACAGCTCCAGGATGTCGTCTACGTCGGCCTCCATGTAGCGCACCATGATGATCTTGCCCACGTCGTGGATCAGCGCCGCGATGACGGCGGTCTGAGGGATCTTGACCTTGGCGGCGTGGCGCGAGACCTGTTTGACGGCGATGGAGCAGACCGCCGCGTGGAGCCACAGTTCGTCTTCGGAAAGGTCGTAAAGCGGAGCTGACACCGTGAGTTCCTTAAGGTAGCTGCCCAGGACGATGTCGAGCAGAGTTGCCGTGCCCAGCCGGACGACCGCGTCCTTGGGATCTTCGATGCGGCGTCGGCCCGCATAGAAAGCCGAGTTGGCCACCCTGAGGATGTTGGAGGCCACCGCGGGATCGTATTCGATCAGGCCTCCCAGTTCTTTAAAGGAGACGTCCTCGTCTCCGCTCAGCGAGACAATCAGCTTCTGGACGGTGACGGGAAGCGGATCGAGATTGTTGATTCCTTCCAGGGCTTGTTCGGGAATGGCCATGGCCTCTTCTCCTTGGCTGGGTGATGAACACGCCGTGCACGCCCGTGCTCACAAGTCCAGCGATGATGGCGAAGAGTGTGACCGGACCCGCACGACAGGGCGGATTATCTCACAGCCTCAGCCCGTCCAAAAGTGCGTTCGCTCACTGCCGCGCCTCATGTGCCTAGGATCGAAAGGCGGCCTCCAAGGCACCCGCCGAGGTGGGCATGGGACGATTGCTTAGCCTCGCCGCAGCCTTCATAATTGGCTAAAAGGCAAGGATAAAATGGCTTTTTGGAAACGGAAGACGACGGACGCCGACGAGGCCGGAGAAACGGCGCTGGTCCTTTCAGGAGGAGGCGCGCGGGGAGCCTATCAGGCCGGCGTCCTGGCCGGGATCGGTGAGCGCTGCGGCAAACATTTTCCCTTTCGCGTGGTCACCGGAGTTTCGGCGGGCGCCATCAACGCCGCCTACTTGGCCGGCTATTCTTACCGGGAGGACGACGGCAACTTTCTCAGCGCCAGCCGGGACTTGAGCCGGGCTTGGCTGGCCCTGACCCTGGAACATGTTTTCCGCACCGATTTCAGTTCCTTTCTGGAGAGCGGAGGCAAGTGGCTGTGGACGCTGACCATGGCCGGACGCATGGCGCCCAAGCTTCAGGGCATCTTCGACACCGAGCCCCTGAGGGAATTCCTCACCCAGGGCATCGAGGCGGGTTCGATTCAGTCCAACATCGATTCCGGACTGCTGCATGCCGTGGCTCTCTCGGCCACCAGCTACTCCACCGGACGCACCGTCACCTTCGTGCAGGGCGACAGCAGCATCAAGATGTGGAGGCGTTCGGGGCGCCACAGCAAGCGGGCCAAGTTGAGCGTCGATCACGTCATGGCCTCCTCGGCGCTGCCTTTGATCTTTCCCGCCATCAAAGTGGGCGATCAGTTCTACGGCGACGGCAGCGTCCGCCACGCCTGCCCTCTGTCGCCGGCGATTCATCTGGGGGCTTCCAAAATCCTCTCCATTTCGGTGGGTTACAAGCGTTCCGCCCAGGAGGCGCGGGAGCGTCAAATCGTCGAGTATCCTCCCCCCGGGCAGATCCTGGGCATGCTCTTCAACGCCATCTTCCTGGATTCCATCGAGGACGATGAAGAACGCCTGCTGCGCATCAACCGCACGCTGGATCTTCTCCCCAAAGGAACGCGCCACCCTGCGGGCCTGCGCAAGATCAACTTCTTGTCGCTGCGTCCCTCGCGCGATTTGGGAAAGCTGTCGGTCGACCTCGAATACTCCCTGCCCAAGGCCATGCGTCGAGTGGTGCGGGCGTTGGGGGTGTTGCGCTCCAAGTCGCCCGACTTTCTCTCCTACCTGCTCTTCGAACAGCCCTACGTCGAACGCCTCATCGAACTGGGCTACAACGACGCCCAAAACCAATGGCCCGTCATCGAGGCCTTCCTGTCCGACGACGCCTAGGCCGTATCTCTCACGGGTGGTCTGCTACGTTGCCGCATCCATCGGCGCTGACGACGTTGCGCTCGGTCGACCGCTCAACGTATCCTACAGTGCGTTTGCGCGGCCCTCCGTCACGACGCCTTGTCATCACGGCGCTTGCGGCCCCTCGCCACGACAAGCCGCGAGAAATGCGGCCTAGTGAACGACACCTCGAAGGGATGCATCCACAGCCCACTCCCACGCACCTCCTTCGTCGAGGCCGGAGAGCCAGCAGCAGCTTTGTTGTGGCAGGTCAAGTCCGGGCTCGCTGAAGGCGAGCCATATGCCAGTCCAGGGTCAGCCGGCGTCGAGCGACGCGAGACGCAGGCGCCACCCTGGGTCCTCGGACAGTCGGAGCTCCGAACGCTGAAAGCGTGAAATAGCGTTACGGGCGGGCTCATTGCTCTTAACGCGCCGCCCTAGAAGCGGTGGCCGATGGAGAAATAGGTGGTCCAATCACTGTCTTCGGCCCGTCCTAGCATCACCTGCACCGGTCCCAGATATTGGACGTCGAAGCTGGCTCCGAAGGCCGCGCCGTGGCGGGGACCTCCGAGGTCGCGTCCCGAAATGCTGGAGAAGAAACCAGCGTTGTAGATGCCCTGAGCCGAGATGCTGCGCAGGACGCCGAAACGGAAGCGGTGCAGCAGGCGGCGGTAGAGTCCTTGCAGGACCACCGCTTGTTTCGATACCGACTCCTCCCGCCGCAGTCCGGCGAAGGGAATGCCGGAAAAGTCGAAATAGCCCTCTCCACCGGCGTAAACCAGCTCGTAGAAAGGCGCTCCGCCGTCGATCAGGCGCCACCAGCCTCCCGCCCCAATGGTGGACGGTCCCCAGGTCCATCGCTGATGGAGGGAGGCGCGGGCCGACAGGTAGGAAAAGTCGCTGCCCAGGGCCCGGTCCTGCAACTCCAGCGCGATCCGCGCGCGCAGGCCCTTGGTGGCCATCTGGTTGCGGTCGAAGCTGTCCCAGTCGAAGGAGGCCGTCAGTCCCGAAAGCGTCTCGGAGCCGGGCTGGGAAAAGACTCCCAGGCCGCGTGAGATGAGGGCCTGCTCAATGCGGTACTCAAGGCGGGCGCGTCCTGAATCGGCGATGAGGCGGTTGAGGGACAGGCTCCATCCCAACCGCTGATCCTGGAATTCGGCCACCGTGTCGTCGCCCTCGAAGATCAGCCGGTCGTAGGTCAGGAAGTTGAAGGACGTCGAGAAGAAGAACTCGCGGCTGGAAGCCGATCCTCCCTGAAGTCCCGCGTCGAAGCGGCGCACGTTGCCCACCAAGGCCGAGGCAAAGAGGTCGAAGTCGCTGCCCTTGAAGCGCCGCGAGGTGAAGTCGAAGGCTCCCGTGAACTGGTATTCGCGATCATAGCGCAGTCCCAGCCCCAGGTTGGAACGGGGAGCTGGCTCGACCTCGTAGAGCAGAGTGCCGGGAGGCCCTGACGACCCGCCCGGAGGTGGGCTGCCCGGGCTCTGCGAGTCCTGGGAAGGTGGCTGTGCTTGGTTCGAGGTGTGGGGCCCCGGCGGGGGCTGGAGATGGAATGCAGCCGAGTCAAACAAGAGCGAGCCGTAAATGCGTGAAACGCTGTGATCGAACCGGCGGATGTCGGAGGCTCCCACCGGCCCCTGCGGACGCTCAACGTTCTCGGCCACCTCTTCCCGCAGCAGCCGATCAGCCCCGCGCACCTCGGTCTGGCCGATGTCGACGGCCGCGGGAGCATAGACATGGGTGCGGCCATTGAAATGGTCCTGCCCCAAAACCGAAGGCGTGGGGTTGGAGGCAGGCAGGTCGATTCCCTTCTCTTCCAGGAGCTGCCGGATCGCTTCCAGCTTGTCGCGGACGGCTTGGCGTCCGGCTGGAAACATGGCGCCCACGCCGTCGAAGGATGCCGACGTGAATCCGGCCAGATCGGGCTGAATCACCACGTCGGCCTTGGCTCGGCTGGCGGCCATGTCGGCCTCGATGTGGAGGCTGACGGTCTGATCGAGGACGTCCAAAAAGGAGGAAAACTCCGAAGGGTCCTGGCGCAGCGGCGTGGAGACGTCAACGGCGATGATGATGTCGGCGCCCCATTCCAGGGCGGCCTCCACGGGCAGGTTGTCGAGTACGCCTCCGTCCACCAGCAGCGTCCCTTCATGGCGCACCGGCATGAAGATCCCGGGAACCGCCATGCTGGCCCGCAAAGCAGTGGAGAGCGGGCCCTGGCGGAAGGTGCGCACCCGTCCCTTGAGCAGGTCGGTGGCCACCGCCCGGAAAGGAATCCGCAGCCGGTCGTAGTCGTTTCCAGCTTGATAGAGGGGAACGGCCGTCAGCCGCTCCAGCAACTGTTGGATGCGCTGCCCGCTCTGGATGCCGGTGGGCAGCGTGATCCCGTCCTCTTTGAGGTGCAGCTCGAAGAGTCCCCGGTCGCTGCGCTGCTTGTTGGGATACGACAGCAGACGCCGGTCTGGGTCCTCGTCGAAGAGATAGGTCCAGTCCACGTCGCTGAGGATGCACTGCAAATCGTGAGGCGAATACCCCACCGAGTAGAGTCCGCCCACCACAGCCCCGAAGCTGGCCCCCGAAATGAAGTCGATGGGAACCCCGGCCTCCTCCAGCGCCGCAATCACCCCCACATGGGCCCCGCCCCGCGCTCCTCCTCCGCTGAGCACTAAGGCCACCTTAGGCCGCTGCTGGCCTTGCCCCTGAGTCCCCCGCTCCAAGGCCAGAGACGCCTCCCAACTCCAACCCAGGGCCAACAACCCAATCCACAACCAACGGACGACAGTCTTCTTATTCAACGGATGACTCCTTCGCAGCAATCCTGATCTAGCCTTCGGACAGTCGTCAGTATAAAGGCCTAGACCTTTCTGAGGCCGCCTAAAGTCATCGCCGGCGTATGTCTTCTGGGACGCATCGGCGACGAGCGCACCTGCATCGGGTTGCCAGGACCTGGGGGCTGCGAAGCCCCCTCGCCTCGCGGTGAGATAGGATCTGGCGACATCACAGTTGGAGTTTGAGTACTCTTGGATGCACCGCCCGAAGAACCAAGGAGCCAAAATGGCCAAGAAATCGAAACCCCGCTGCTCAGATCATGTCATCGCGGATCTCGCCGCCAAGCTGAAAAAGGACAAGAAGCTGGAAAAGATGCTCGTCCAGTCGCTGAAGATCGCCAAGGACAAAGCCAAGGCGGAACTGGACAAGCTGCTCTACAGCGCGCTCGACTGGCCGACCACCCGCGACCGCTATCTCAAATACCTCACGCAGTTCTCGCGTTGGATCCCCCGGCAGAGCACCAACCCGGCCTGGACCGATCCCGGAACCGATGAGCAGCAGGAAGTCTACGACCGGCTGTGCCACTTCTACTTTCTGGTCGACCAGCAGCTTCCCGACGGCCGCATCGTTGAGAACGACGAATGGTTCAGCAATTGGCTGGTCGAATACGCCGACTTGTGGGGCTCTTTCCTCAACGCCACCGATTCCTTTGACGACGAGGTTCTGCAATCGTTCATGGACGACTCGCCCGAGTACCGGGTGCAGGACTCGATGTTCGGAGATCCGCCGCGGCCCAATGCTCCCAGCGGATGGCTGACCTTCAACCAGTTCTTCGCACGGGAGCTGAACCCGGGCCTGCGTCCTGTTTCCAGTCCCGAGAGCAATTCGGTAATCGTCTCGCCCGCCGACTGCACCTACCGCAACCACTTCCCCATCGGTCCCAACTCGGACATTGACGAAATCACCGTCAAAAAGACCCACAAGTACGCCAACGTCAAGGACCTGCTGGAGGGCAGCCCATACGCCGATCGATTCGCCAACGGCACCTTTCTGCACTACTTCCTTGGACCCTACTCCTACCACCGCTTCCACACTCCGGTAGCCGGATTGCTCAAGGAGTGCCGAGCGGTGAGCGGGGAGGTCTACCTCGAAGTCAACCTTTCCGGGCGTCAATTTGATGCGCCGGATACGTCGCAGGGCGGATACGAGTTTACTCAGGCCCGCGGCATCGTCATTCTCGACACGTCGAACTCGCCAGCCGGCAACGTCGGCCTGCTGGGGGTCGTCCCCATCGGAATGGCCCAAGTCTCCTCCGTCAACATGACGGCTCA
>DATIPO010000053.1:0-76489 GCA_035471925.1 Acidobacteriota bacterium | reverse complement strand
AAAGTCGCGGTTGCGGCGCGCTTGGACGCGCTCCTCGATGAGCCCGGCGACCTCTTGGTCCTGCAGTTCCTCTTCCTCAAGCTGGAAGACGTCGAAGATCGAGTTGGCGCCCTGAAACAGCTTGAGGATGGCGCGGCGGTTGCCCTCTCCCACCTTGCCGGCATCAACCGCCAAGTTGGCCTGGCGCACCAGTTCAAAGAGGGCCGCCAATGCTTCGGACACGTTGAGGTCGTCGTCCAAAGCCTCCTCGAAATCGGTCCGGGCTTTTGTCACGGCTTGACTCAGGTCGTGGTCGTCCTGGCCCGCGGGAGACAACTGCCGGACTTTGCGCAGCACGTCGTCCACCCTCTGAATGGCGGCCGAGGCCTGCTCGATGCCCTCGAAGGTGAAGTTGAGCTGCTTGCGGTAGTGGACCGAACTGAGCAGGTAGCGCACGGCGCGAGGACTGTATCCCTTGTCCAGAATCTCGCGCAGAGTGTAGAAGTTGCCCGCCGACTTGGACATCTTCTCACCTTCTACGATCAGGTGCGCTCCATGCACCCAATGCTTGACGAAAGGCTTGCCCGTGGCCCCTTCGCTTTGGGCGATCTCGTTCTCGTGGTGGGGAAAGACCAAGTCGATGCCCCCGCAGTGAATGTCGAAGCTCTCGCCCAGGTAGCTCATGCTCATGGCCGAGCACTCCAAGTGCCAGCCGGGACGGCCTTGTCCAAGGGGAGTGTCCCAGTAGGCCTCCTCACCCTGGCGTCGCCCTTTCCAGAGCACGAAGTCGCGGGGATTTTCCTTGGTGTACTCGTCGGAATCGACCCGGGCCTGAGCCTTGGCGTCTTCCAGCTCCACCCGGGAGAGCTTGCCGTAGCCCTGGAAGCCGCGGATGCGGTAGTAAATCGATCCGTCGCTTTCGTAGGTCAGCCCGTTCTTCTGAAGCTTCTGCACCAATTCGACCATTTCATCGATGTGCTCGGTGGCCCTGGGCATTTTTTCAGGCTTCTGGATGCGCAAAGCCTCCATGTCGTCCAGAAAGGCCTGGGTGTAGCGCGCGGTGTATTGGTTGATCGGCACGCCCTCGGCCTTGGAGTTGGCAATGATCTTGTCCTCCACGTCGGTGATGTTCATGACGTGGGTCAGCTTGTAGCCCTTGTAGAGAATGTAGCGCCGCAGCAGATCCTGGAACGTGAAGGTGCGGAAGTTGCCGATGTGGACGTAGTGATAGACGGTGGGTCCGCAGGTGTACATGCGGACGCGCTCATCCTCCAGCGGCTGGAGTGGTTCCACTTGCTGAGTCAGGGTGTTGTAGAGTCGTAATGCCATAGCCACTCGGTTCCCGTCGAAAAGCTATCTTATCAGGGCTTTAGAAACGGCGGAACCCCGTCCCCCTCTATCGCCTGATCGGACGGTCCTCTTGCACGGCCCCACCAAGAGCCGAAGAGGGGAAGGCGGGCCGGCCGCATCGCCGGAGCGAAACCCTGGTCAGCCGGTCCAACCGTAGATCAGGCCCAAGACGATGGCCCCGGGAACCACCCAGCGCAGCCAAGTGACGAGGAAACCCGGGACCGGCAGTCTGGACTGGCGCGAGATCTCTTCCAGGGCTTTGGCGCGCCCCAGGCTCCAGGCCAGGGCCATGACCGACAGGGCGGCTCCGACAGGCTGCATGGTCGAACCCCAGATGAGGTCGCTGTAGAAAATGTAATCGCGGCTGAGCATGGGGGGCACGATCAGCACAGTCTGGGTGAGCAGGATGAAGATCAGGGCCTTGGGGCGCGGCCAGCCCCAGGCGTCGCCAAGTGCGGCCACGATGACCTCGTAGGCTCCGATCAGCGACAGCAGGGCCACCAGCAGGACAGAGAGGAAGAAGAGCGTCCCGGCCAGGGCCCCTCCCGTCATGCTCTGAAAGACCTGTGGCATGGTGACGAACATCAGGGACGGCCCGCTGGCCAAGTCGATTCCAAAGACTAGGACTGAAGGGATGACCAGCAAGCAAGCCAGCATGGCCGCCGAAACGTCCAAGGACGCCGTCATCAGAGCGCCTCGGGGGATGTCTTCCCGGTCCCGCAGGTAGCTGCCGTAGACCAGCATGTAGGTCCCGCCCAGGCTGAGGGAGAAGAGGCCCTGTCCCAAGGCCGCCAGAACGGTTTGAGCGCTGAAGTCGCCGGTGCTTTCGAGCAAGTAGCTCCAGAAGCGCGTCCAGGCCTGAGGCAGGGACAGGACGTAGACGATCAGGCCCAGAAAGAGAGCGAAGAAGAGAGGCGTGAACCATGAACTCACGCGCTGGATTCCGCTCTTGACGCCCCAGGCCAAGGCCGCGCAGGAGAGGGCCAGGCAGACCCACACTCCAGCAAACTGGGTGGGCAGACTCCCAGCCAGCGAGTCGAACATCTGGTCGGCGGGCGCGGTCGCTTGCCCGGTGGCGAAGAAGACGGCGTAGCACAGCACCCATCCCAAAACCACGGCGTAGTAAGAAGAAGCCATCACCACGGTGATCAGCAGCAACCATCCCCAGGCTTTGCCGACCGGGAAAGAGGCCCTTTCGAAGGCGCCCATGGGCCCGCGCCGGAGACAGCGTCCCAGCGCCCATTCGCTCATCAAGGCCGGCACGCCCAGTCCCACCACAACAGCCAGGTAGACGATGAGGAACCAAGCACCGCCGAAGGCGCCCATCATGTAGGGAAAGCGCCAGATGTTGCCCAGTCCGATGGCGACGCCGGCCGTGGTCAGGACGGTGCCCAGCGTCGATCCGAAGGTGTCGCGGGTCCCGGACTCGGTTTGCGGCGCGGTCATGTCACGAGCGGCGACCGCCTCGGCCCCGCCTCTTGCCCCGTCCGCCCTTGCCTCGGCCTCTTCCGCGGCGTCCGTGGCCGCCCTTGCCTCCCCCCTTGTGGGACGTAGGCTTGGGGGGCTCGGACTCGATATCGGTCCAAGTCTCCGGCTGATGAAGCTTCTTCTGGTAGTAGTCGTCCAAAAGCATGGCGATGAGCAGCTTCTCGTCTTCGCTTTCGCTCAGCGAGTCGGCCAGGGGAATCATGCGCCGCAGGCGTTCGCGCTTGAGGGAGTCGCGCGAGCGCAAGTCGGCTTCCAGCAATGTGGTGGCGCGTTCGGCCACCACCTTCTCCACGTCCTCGTCTTCCGGCAGGGGACGGCATTCCATGGGAACGCCCAGGCTCTTGGCCGCCTTCTTGAGGTTGAGCTCCTCGGCATGGCTGGCCAGAGTGGCGGCCATTCCCACCGCTCCCGCGCGGCCTGTACGTCCGGCCCGGTGAATGTAGTTCTCGACCTCTTCGGGAAAGTCGTATTGGATGACGTGGGAGAGCAGTTCGATGTCGATGCCCCGGGCGGCCACGTCGGTAGCCACCAGGAAAGTCAGCTCCTTATCGCGCAAGCGCTTGAGGACACGCTCGCGGGCCTTCTGACTCAAGTCCGACATGAGCATGTCGGCGTGGTAGCCGAAACGCCGAAGTACCTGAGTCACGTACTCGACCGTCGATTTCCGGTTGCAGAAGATGATGGCCGACTCGGGATTCTCCATCTCGATCAGGCGGATCAAGGCCCGGTCTTTGTCCATGGGGTCGACAACGTGGTAGACGTGCTCGGTGTCCACCACGTGCAGCGTGTCGCGGCTCAGGTTGAGGCGCTCGGGACGGTCCAGAAACATCTCAGCCAGACGTACCACGCTGGGCGGATAGGTGGCCGAGAACATGTAGGTGTGGCGCTTATTGGGCAAGTACTCCTGGAGGCGCTTCATGTCGGGGAAGAAACCCATCGACATGAGACGGTCGGCTTCATCGAAGATCATGTAGCGAAGATTGTTGAGCTTCATGGTCCCGCGTTGCAGGTGGTCGAGGATGCGTCCGGGCGTTCCCACCACCAGATGGGCCCCCGCCTTGAGGCCCTTCATTTGGGCCCCGTAGCCCACTCCGCCGTAGACCACCACCGTGCGCACGCCGGATCCTTGCGAACTGAGCCGCTCGGATTCGCGGGCCACTTGGGCGGCCAATTCCCGGGTAGGAGTCAGGACCATGGCCTGGGTCACGTTATGGGAAGGGTCGATGCGCTGCAGGAGCGGAAGCAGAAAGGCCCCTGTCTTGCCGCTTCCGGTGCGCGACTGCACCATCAGGTCGCGGCCTTCCAGCAGGTAGGGAATAGCCCTCTTCTGCACCGGCATGAGTGTTTCCCAACCGGCTTTGCCGGCCGCCCGCCGCAACTCTTCAGGAAGGTCGTCCAGCGAAACCTCAGGCAATGCCGGCTCTTGTGGGCCGTCCTCAGACGGGTTGCTTGGTGAATTCGTCGTCTTATTGTCTTTCATCGTTTTCCGTGAGTTTCGCTCTGGAAGTACAGGCCGGAAGTGCCGTTCAAGTCGGGGCGCCCTCTCGGGGCGTCGCATCGGGAGGTCGGCATTCGTGTGCATCTTAGCCTCAGCGGAGACTGAGATCAAGCCAAACTCCCGCCAAACGGGAAAAGCAGCGGATAGACAATCTTGATGAAGTTTAAAGAATGGGGATCAGAGCTGGTCGACCAACTGACGGATCTTCTCCTTGATCTCCTCGCGGTCAGGACCCCCCCGCGAGTCGATGAGAAGGTCGGCCGCCGAGGTCTCCAACGCCGAAGCCACGTCGAAAATGAAAACGATGGAAGGGACCTTGCGCGCATTCTCGATGCTCCCGATATAGCCGGTGCTGTAGCCGCTCAGTTCCGCCAAGTCCTCCTGAGTGAGGTTTTTGAGGCGGCGCCTCTGCCGGATGCGGCGACCGATTTTCCGCATCATCCGAATATCCAATTTCATGGCCAATAGCGTAGGTTTCTTTCATATCTCAACGGAAGACGCTGACAGGTGCAGTTTTGACCGGCAATCCACACCTCCAGCGCACAGAACAGATCCATGGATGCAAGAATAGGTTGCATAAAAGGCACATAAGTGCATATTTTCGGCTCATTTGAAGCAATTCCTGACGGTACCGACTTGAACGCAAAGGCCGCCCCGCAGCGCCGCTTGGCGGCAAACCGGTATATTGGTTCCATGCGCGTTTACAGTCCCCAGGAGATCTTGATGGAGGAGGCGGTGGCCGACACGTCCATCGCCTCCAACGTGCTCCGCAATTTGCCCGGCGTCCCGGTGCGCCTTGTGCCCGACGTGGACAGCCTGGTGGAGGAATCGCGCCGCTTCCAACCCAGCATTGCCCAAGCCAAGCGGCAACTGCTGCTGTGCCGTCATCAGGGACGCTTCTTCAAACCCTGCCCCGCGGGAACTACCCGAGCGGGCCACAGCAACGTGTGCTGCAACTACTTCGTGGTCAACTATGCCTCCAACTGCCACATGGAGTGCAGCTACTGCTACCTTCAGTCCTATCTCAACCTGCCCCAGATGGTCGTCTACGCCAATCACCAGGATCTGCTCGACGAATTGGACCAGGTCTTCTCAGCTTCGCCGGCCAGCCAGTTCCGGGTGGGCACCGGGGAGTTGGCCGATTCGCTGGCCCTGGATCCGTTGACGGAATACAGTCGTCCCCTGGTGGAGTTTTTCGCCCGCCGTCGCAACGCCGTACTGGAATTCAAGACCAAGAGCGATTGCGTGGACCTTCTCATGGACCTCGACCACGGCGGACGCACCATCGTCTCCTGGTCGATCAACCCCAGGACGGTGCAAGAGGCCGAAGAACATAAGACGGCTTCCATCGAGGAGCGCTTAAGCGCCGCAGAACGCTGCGTGGAAGCGGGCTATCCGGTGGTCTTCCACATCGATCCCATCGTGCGCATCGCGGACTGGGAGAAGCACTACCGCGGCTTGGTGCAAGAAATCTTCCAGCGCATCCCCGGGGACTCGATTCCCTACATTTCGCTGGGGGCTTTGCGCATGGCCCCCCACCTTAAGGAGATCATGCGCGAGCGCTTTCCTCACTCCTCGCTGCCCCTGGGCGAACTGATGCCCACCAGCGACGGCAAATTGCGCTACTTCAAGCCGCTCAGGGTTGAGATGCTCTCCAAAGTGCGCTCGTGGATCGAAGCCGCCTCGCCCTCGACCCGCACTTACACCTGCATGGAAAACGCCGACGTCTGGAGCCGCGTCTTCGACTCAGACGCCATCCCCTCCGAGGTGGAGGTCGGCGACCGCCTGCTGCAACTCAGCCTTTAGATCCCATGAGCCAGAAACCAATCGCCGGACTGCACCACGTCACCGCCATCGCCAGGGACGC
This sequence comes from Acidobacteriota bacterium, assembly GCA_035471925.1. GTDB lineage: Bacteria > Acidobacteriota > UBA6911 > RPQK01 > DATIPO01 > JANQFM01. Next base: position 70,307 of record DATIPO010000053.1, on the reverse strand, counting down.
CCAGATCAACCTCGACTTCTATGTCGGCGTCCTGGGACTGCGCCTGGTCAAAAAGACCGTCAATTTTGACGATCCCGGCACCTATCACTTCTACTACGGAGACGAAGTCGGACGTCCCGGAAGCATCCTCACTTTTTTCCCCTGGAAGACGGCCGGACGGGGACGGGCCGGGACAGGCCAGACCTCGGCCACCGCCTTCTGCCTGCCTCCCGGCCAATTGGGTTTTTGGGAGGAGCGTCTGAAATCCCATCAGGTGGAAGCCGAGCGCGAGCGCCGCATGGGCGAAGACCTGCTCAGCTTTCGCGACCCCGAGGGGCTGCCTTTGGAGTTGGTCGCCAGTCCCGTCGCCGGTGCCTTCGAGCCTTGGGCCGACTCTCGGGTAGGCTCTGAGCAGGCCATCCGCGGCTTTCATTCGGTCACTCTGTGCGAGCGGGACTACGATCTGACCGCCAAGCTCCTGGTCGAAACCATGGGCTTTAGCCAGGAAGGATCCGAAGGGAACCGATTCCGCTTTGGCGCGGCGGGCGAGTCAGCTTCGATCGTGGACGTCGTGGTCGATCCGGCGGCCCCGAGGGCCATGGGAGGACGCGGCAGCGTCCATCACATCGCTTGGAGGGTCCCCGACCAGGGCGAGCAGGACTCCTGGCGGAGAAAACTGGCCGAACAAGGTTACAACGTCACACCCATCCTCGACCGCAACTATTTCCATTCCATCTATTTCCGAGAGGCCGGGGGAGTGCTTTTCGAGCTCGCCACCGACGGGCCCGGCTTCACCGCCGACGAGTCGGTTGAGGACCTGGGCCACAACCTGAAGCTGCCCTCCTGGCTTGAGGAGCGGAGGCCCCGGATCGAAGAGGCCCTGCCGCCGGTCAGGCCCCCGGGGGGCCAAGCATGAACGACTCTCCCCACCAAGACCAGGTTCTGCTCACGGCCGGCGAAGACCTCAAGCAAGCCCACGCCGCCATGATCATGATCCACGGACGCGGCGCTCCGGCTCAAGACATCCTCGGCCTGGCGTCCCATTTCAAGATTGACGGCTTTGCCTATCTGGCCCCTCAGGCAGCCCGGCACAGTTGGTATCCGGACCGCTTCATCGCTCCATTGGAAGCCAACGAGCCCTGGCTTTCCTCGGCCCTGCGGCGAATCGGCCAGATCCTGGCCTACTGCGCCCAAGAGGAGATCGAGGCCGAGCGCACGATCCTGCTGGGCTTCTCTCAGGGGGCTTGCCTGTCCCTCGAGTACGCCGCTCGAAATGCCAGACGTTACGGCGGACTGGCGGCCCTCAGCGGCGGCCTCATCGGTCCGCCCGAGGTCCGACGCCAAGACCAGGGCGATCTGGAAGGCACGCCCGTCTTCCTGGGCTGCTCCGACGTGGACCCCCACATCCCCCTGGAGAGGGTCGAGTACTCGGCCGATCACCTGGAGACGCTGGGCGGACAGGTCACCAAGAGGATCTACTCCGGCCTCGGCCACATGGTCATTCCCGACGAAATCGAACAAGTCCGCACCCTGATGCGCTCGCTGCTGGCCGGATGACTGACCTTTCAATCCGTGCGGCTATTGGGAGCGGCCCGCCTGCGGGCGGACTTCCAGCAGATAGAACTCACCCTGGCGGCTGAGCAGGCGGGAGTGGAAATAGGTTTCCAAGTCTCGCCGCCCTTCCTCCTTGGTGAGGACGAGATAGCGCTCCCAAGAGGCCTGACTGAGGAAATCGAGCAGCTCGTCGTAGCTGTGGATAGCCTGGCTGCGGGCTTGGTAGTGAGCGTAGTAGCGGGCGCTGTGGTGAAAGAAGCGGTAGAAGACCAGCGGCCGCTGCTCGCTCAGTTCGGGCCGCACCCAGGTCACAACGTCCCGTGTGGAGTGATAGTCCTCGATCGACGGTCCTCCCTTGAAATAGGCGGTGGAGATGAAAAGCGTCATCATGGCCACCAGCGTCAGGAAAGCGGGACCAGGGCTGGCTTGTCCCGTCCGCAGCCACAGCACCGCCATTCCGGCCGCCAGCGGCAGAGCCAGCCAGAAGCCGAGGGCAGCCGAATCGTAGAAAACATGGGAGGCGATGGGAAGAGCCCCCATCAGAACCAAAGCGAAGGCGCTGAGAGCGCGTGTACTGCGTTTGAGGCGGCGGTAGAGCGAGATCTCCAGGTCGACGTGGCGGTCCCACAGCAATCCGACGATGAGGGCCAGAGCCGGAAGAATGGGAAGGATGTAGCCTCCCAGCTTGCTCTTGGCGGTCGAGAAAAAGAGGAAGGGGATGAGCGCCCAAATCCAGACGAACACCTCGCCCCGGACGCTGCGGTCCGGCTGCCCCTCCTGCTCTTCAAGGACATCTGAATGCCCCCGCTGGCGGAGGCGCTTCCAGAGTCCGACTGCCGCCGGTCCAAGATAGAAGAACCAGGGGAAGAAGCCGAAGAGCAGAACCACCACGTAGTACCAAATAGGCTCGCCGTGATGGTGGATGTCGGAGACGAAGCGGGCGATGTGGTGGTTGATCCAGAAGGTGATGACGAAGTCGTATCCGTTGGCCTGCCAGACCCAGTAGTACCAGGGCACGGCCGTCAACAGGAAGACGCCACCGCCGGCCGCCATCTGCAAGGGACTCCAAGGCACCCGTTCCAGCCACAGGAAATAAACGAGAAAGATTCCGCCGAAGAGCACCAGGGCCACGGGACCTTTGGCCAGGACAGCGGCTCCCAGCCCGAAGCCCGCCAAGGCGCTCCACAGCAGCCGACGCCGGTGAGAGGACTCGTCCTCACCGGCCATGAAAGCCCAAATGCAGGCCAAGCTGAGGGCTGCGGTGAGGGGGGCGTCGGTACTGGCTGAACGGGAGAGTCCTACGTAAAGCGGCGAAGTGATGAGGATGAGCAGCGAAAAAAGGCCGGCACGGGGACTCCCGATGAAGGCTCCCATAAAAGCCACGGCCAAGGCGGTCACGACCCCCAGCAGCACGTTGGGGAGGCGGGCCGCCGCTTCGCTCACGCCCCAGACGAAATAAGAGGAAGCCGCCAGCCAGTAAAAGAGGGGCGGCTTCTCAAGCCAGGGACGGCCCTCCAGACGAGGCGTGACCCAATCGCCGCTCTGCTGCATTTCCTGGGCGATGCGGGCATAGCGGGGTTCGTCGGCCCCCATAAAGGCCACATCCCCCAACTGGAAGAAAAGAGTCAGGTAGACCACCAGAAGGGTGAAGGCGGCGGCCAGCAGCATTTGGCGCGAACGGGGCATGGCCTCTCATCATCGCTGATCGCGGCGGATAAAAAAAGAGGAGCGGGACCGGAAAGGCTCCGATCCCCGCTCCTCACAAGGGTTCAGGACGTCAGGCGTCTTAGAATCCGCCCATGCCGCCCATGCCGCCCATGCCGCCCATGTCTCCATGTCCGGCTCCGGCACCGGCCTTGTCCTCTTCCTCAGGCAGCTCGGTGACGAGCGCCTCGGTGGTGAGGAGCATGCCGGCGATGGAAGCGGCGTTCTGGAGAGCGGTGCGGGCCACCATGGTGGGATCGATAACGCCGTGGGCGATCAGGTCCCCAAACTCGCCCGTCTCAGCGTTGAAGCCGAAGTTGGGGTCGTCCGATTCGGAAACCTTGCCCACGATGACGGCGCCTTCGGCACCGGCATTGGAAGCGATCTGACGCATGGGCTCTTCCAGAGCGCGCCGCAGAATGGTCACGCCCACCTGCTCTTCGTCGCTCAGGTTGACGTCGTCGAGAGCCAAAGCGGCGCGCAGATAGCTGACGCCTCCGCCGGGCACGATGCCTTCTTCGGCAGCGGCCTTGGTGGCGTGCATGGCGTCCTCGACGCGGGCTTTCTTCTCCTTGAGCTCGGTCTCGGTGGCGGCGCCGACTTTGATGACGGCCACGCCTCCGACCAGCTTGGCCAGGCGTTCCTGCAGCTTCTCGCGGTCGTAGTCGGAAGTGGTTTCCTCGATCTGGGTGCGGATCTGCTTGACGCGTCCCGCGATGTCCTCGGAATTTCCGGCGCCTTCCACGATGGTGGTGTTGTCCTTGTCGATAGTGATCTTCTTGGCGCGTCCCAGGTCCTGGAGTCCGACGTTCTCGAGCTTGATGCCCAAGTCTTCGGAGATGACCCGGCCGCCAGTCAGGATGGCGATGTCTTCCAGCATGGCCTTGCGGCGGTCGCCGAATCCGGGCGCCTTGACGGCGGCGGCGTTGAGCGTGCCGCGGATCTTGTTGACCACCAGAGTGGCCAGGGCTTCGCCTTCCACGTCCTCAGCCAGGATCAGGAAGGGCTTGCCGGTCTTGGCCACCTGCTCGAGCAGGGGCAGCAGATCCTTCATGGAACCGATCTTCTTCTCGTGAAGCAGCACGTAGGCGTCTTCCAGGACGCATTCCATGCGGTCAGGATCGGTGACCATGTAGGGGGACAGGTAGCCGCGGTCGAACTGCATGCCTTCCACGACTTCGAGGGTGGTTTCGATGGAGCGGGCTTCCTCGACGGTAATGACGCCGTCCTTGCCCACTTTGTCCATGGCCTGGGCGATGATGGCGCCGATGGTCTTGTCGTTGTTGGCCGAAATGGTTCCGACCTGGGCGATCATGTCGCCCTGGACGTCCTTCGACAGCGCCTTGATCTTGACGATGGCCTCTTCGGTGGCCTTGTCGATGCCGCGCTTGACGGCCATGGGATTGGCTCCGGCGGCCACGTTCTTGAGTCCTTCGCGAATCATGGCCTGGGCCAGCACGGTTGCGGAAGTGGTTCCGTCACCGGCCACATCGGAGGTTTTGCTGGCCACTTCGCGCAACATCGAAGCGCCCACCTTCTCCATGCCCTCCAGTTCGATTTCTTTGGCCACGGTGACGCCGTCCTTGGTCACCACCGGCGATCCGAACTTCTTCTCCAAGACCACATTGCGGCCCTTGGGTCCGAGAGTGATCTTGACCGCGTCGGCCAGTCTGTTGACGCCTCGCAGAAGGGACCTGCGGGCTTCTTCTCCATGAGTTACTCGTTTAGCTGACATATCTTCTATCTCCTTCAAATGCTGAGAATTTCCGAGTCCTGTTGCTCGTGCGCCGGTGCGCCGTCTGGCTGATTAGGCGCTGACCGCTTCACCGACCAATACGCCCAGGACCTCGTCCTCGCGCATGATCAGGTAGTCGGTGCCGTCGACCTTGACTTCGGTGCCCGAGTACTTACCGAAAAGGATGCGGTCGCCGGCTTTGACGGCCATGGGGGCCGTGTCACCGTTATCCAAGATCTTGCCGTCGCCGACGGCCACGACTTCGCCTTCTTGAGGCTTTTCCTTGGCGGTGTCGGGAATGACGATGCCGCCGCGCACATCTTCCTGAGCCTCAACTCTTTTGACCAGGATCCGGTCGTGCAAAGGTTTGATACTGCTCATAGCTCTCTTCTCTCCTTGACAAATTCCATTCAAATGGATTCAGAAACTTACCGGCGCCGTCCGCATCCGGACCCGCCGGCTGTGATCTATTGGGATGAGCCGGAACGGACTTCGGAAGAGCCCGCTTGAACCGGCTGTTGGCACTCGCCTCCAACGAGTGCTAATGATATCAATGCTCTTCCGGCTCGTCAAGGGATATAAGACCGCCCCCGGCGGAATGCAAGGCGGATGGAGAAAAAAAAATTCATCCGCTAGAATGAGGGCCTGTCGCAGAGGCTGTCTTCTATGAAAACCATCGAAATTCCCCAACTTGAAAAAACGGCCACGGGCAAGGTCCGCGAGATCTTCCAGGTGGACGGAAACCTCCTTTTGGTGGCCACTGACCGCCTGTCGGCCTTCGACGTGGTTCTGCCCGACACCATTCCTTTTAAGGGGCATGTCCTCAACCAGATCTCGGCTTTCTGGTTCGGCAAGACCCGCGAGCTAGTGGACAACCACGTGATAACGAGCGATCCCCAGGACTTCCCGTCCGTTTTAAAGCCCTATCTCAAGCAGTTGAAAGGGCGCTCGATGCTGGTGCGGCGCTGCCGTCCGCTGCCCATCGAGTGCGTGGTGCGGGGCTATTTGGCCGGCTCGGGATGGAAGGAGTATCAAGAGAAGGGCTCGGTCAGCAGCGTCAAACTTCCCTCCGGACTGGAGGAGAGCGCCCGGCTGCCGCAGCCCATCTTCACCCCCTCCACCAAAGCAGCCGAAGGGCACGACCGGAACATCTCCTTCGAGGAAGCCGGCCAATTGGTGGGCGCCGACTTGGCCCGGCGCGTCAGGGACATCAGTCTCCAGATCTACGAAGAGGGAGCCCGCCGAGCCCGGCGCAAGGGCATCGTCATTTGCGACACCAAGTTCGAATTCGGACTGGAAGGCGAGCGGCTGATTCTCATCGACGAGTTGCTGACTCCCGACTCGTCGCGTTTTTGGCCCGCCGACAAGTATCAGCCCGGCCAAGCTCAGCCGTCCTTCGACAAGCAGTTCGTCCGCGACTATTTGGAGACCCTGGACTGGAACAAACAAGCGCCCGGACCTCATCTGCCCAACGAAATCATCGAAGCCACCAGCCGCCGCTACCTGGAAGCTTTCCGCATTCTCACCGGAGGGGAGCTGGAGCGCTGATGAGCTTTGTCGATCTTCACATTCACTCCGAACATTCCAGCGACGGAGAGTGGAGCGTGGGGCGCATCTGGAGGAAAGCCCACGAGCAGGGCCTGAGGGCCTTTTCCATTTCTGATCACGATACCGTGGAGGGAGTGGCCGAAGCCATGGAAATGAGGGGCGACTTCGCTCCCCGCCTGATTCCCAACGTGGAGATCTCGACCACTCACCGGGGACATAAATTCCACCTGCTGGCGCCCTTCGTCGACTGGCTCTCGCAGGAACTGGGCGAGTTCCTCAAGGCGATCCGGGAGTCGCGTCGGGAGCAGAACCGGGGGCGGGTGGAGAAGCTCAGCGAGATGGGTTTTGACCTGTCGATGGAGGAGGTCGAAGAAGCCACCGGCGGGCGTCCCGTGACCGGACCCGCCGTCGCCGCAGTGCTGCTCAAGAAGTCCTCCAGCCCCAACGATCCCCGCCTCCAGCCCTACTACAGCGAGCATCGCCAGAGCGGCGAGGTGCGCTTTTACAAGGACCACTTTCTGCCCGGGCGTCCGGCCTACACCCCGCGCCGAGAAGCCTCGCTGGAGCGGGCCATCGCACTGGTGCGGCGCCTCAGTGGGGTAGCGGTGCTGGCTCATCCCGGGCTCAAGCCTGGTGTTGTGGACGGCGGACTCCTCCAGGAAATGAAGGAAATGGGCCTGCAGGGATTGGAAGTCTACACCTCCTACCATGACGCCAAAGCGTCAGCACGTTATCTTGAATTAGCTGAGAGCCTGAATCTGACCCCGACCGCCGGCAGCGATTTCCACGGCAAGGTCAAGCCCAAGGTTGCATTCGGCTCGGTCCGCCAAGGCGATTGGAGCATGGTCGAAGATTTGCGGCGGCGGCGAAATGAACATTGAGAGCGCAGCCCGCCGGGAGTTTCGGCGGCGCCCCGAAAGCCGGCCCAGCGGAGCCGGGGAGAGAAGAGTGATGAGTGCAGCCCGTTCCACCATGAAGCAAGTCCTGGAAAGCGTCATCAACGAGATGGTGGACAAAGGGATCTATTGGAACGAGGCACAGGAAGTGTTCGAGAAGCTTTTCATCATCAAGGCTCTCAAGGTCAACAAGGGCAACCTGTCCAAGGCCGCTGAAACCATGGGCGTGCACCGCAACACCCTGACCAAGAAGCTGCGCCGTCACGATCTCGACAAACGCGATTTCCGCTGAGGGGGCCGCCCGGCACCCTTAGAAGCGCACCGAGACGACCTTGGAGACTCCAGCCTCTTCCATGGTCACGCCGTAGAGGGAGTCGGCGATTTCCATGGTGCGCTTGTTGTGGGTGATGACGATGAACTGAGTGACTTCCGACATTTCCTGGACCAGTTTGCAAAAGCGCAGGACGTTGGCGTCGTCGAGCGGGGCATCGACCTCGTCGAGGATGCAGAAGCGGCTGGGACGGTACTGAAAGAGGGCCATCAGCAGCGCCAGTCCGGTGAGGGCCTTCTCCCCTCCCGAAAGCAGGCTGACGTGCTGAAGCTTCTTGCCCGGAGGCTGAGCGAAGACGTCCAGCCCGCTTTCTAGAATGTCGTCCTCGTCAAGCAGCCGCATGCCGCAGTCCCCTCCCCCGAAAAGCTTCTGGAAGAGCACCTTGAAATGGCCGTTGATGGCCTCGAAGGCCTCCTGGAATTTCTCGCGAGAACGGCGGTTGAGGTCTTTGATGGCGTTGGTGGTGTCGGCGATGGAGCGCTCGATGTCGTCGCGCTGGTTGACCAGGAACTCGTGCCGCTCCTCATTCTCCTGGTACTCCTGCAGGGCGGTCATGTTGATGGGACCGAAGTTCTCCAGCTTCTGGCGGCGTTCCTGATAGGGCCCCAGCACGTCTTGCAGCGTGAGCGAGTCCTGATCGACTTTGGCGGCCGCCTCCTGCAAGGTCATGTTGAGGTTTTCCTGGCACTGCTGGCTGACATTCTCCAGTTGGGTCTCGACCTTGGTGCGTTCCACCTCGACGTGGGAGCGTTCCTCCTGAAGGTCGGACTTTCGCTCGCGCAGGGCTTCCAAGCGTGTTTCGATTTCGGGGTGGCGCTGTTTCCAGTCCAGATGACGGCTTTCGCTTTCAGCCAAGACTTGCTCGAGTTCCTTCGATTGGCGGGCGAACCGTTCGATGTCCTGCTCCAGGCGCTCCAGTTCCTCGCGCATCTCACGGCGCCGCATGCGGCCTTCCTGACGCAGGCGCCGGCCTGACTCCAAACGCGAATGGAGTTCCTTTTGTTGCTCTTCAACGCGTTTCAAGGCCCGGTTTAGAGCTCCCTGCCGCTCCTCCATCACTTGGCGGTCGAGGTGGGCCTCACTGAGCAGCGATCGGGCCTGGTCCACCTCCTGGCGCAACCGCTGAAGGCCGGTGCGTTGTTCCTCCAGCGAGGCTTCGGCTTGAGCGCGTTCCTGCTTGCGCTGGTCCAGGGAGGCCTCCAGTTCCTTGAGCTTCTGCTTCAGGGAGGCCGTCTGGCGTGAATGGTCTTCGATCAGCTCTTCCTGGCGTTGCAGTTGGCTGCGCCGGCTCCGCAAATCGGCGCTCAGGCCCTCGGCTTGGTGGCGGCCGCCCACCAGTTCCTTCTCGGCTTGGTGGGCGGCTTCTTCCAGGGCCTGGCAATCTTCGACCACGCGTTTGAGGTCGGCTTGGCGCTTCTCCAGATCGGCCTGACAACGTTCAGCCTCCCGTCGGCGGGCCTCCAGCTTCTTTTCCAATTCGCGCTTCTTGCGCTTGAGGCTCAGCAGGCCCAGCTTCTTGGACTTGGAGGCGCTGGCCGAAACCAGGCCGCTGGGTTCCAGCGATTCCCCCGCCAGAGTCACGAAAGTCTGCTCAGGATGGGCTTCAGCCAGACCCACCGCCCGTTGCAGGTCGGTCACCACGACGGCCCCCGCCCGTCCGGCCATGACGCGGTCGAAAGCCTCTCTCACCTCGGGCGCCATCTGGACGATTTCGCCCAAGGTCCCAAAGACGCCTTCTTGCCCTGACAGTCCGTTAAGGGAATAGTCGCGGCCGCCTTCGCCCTGCCGGCTCAAGTCAAGAAAGGTGCATTTGCCGGCTTTCAGGCTGCGCAGTTGGTCGACTCCCTTGAGAGCGTCCTCCAGCGAGTCGACCAGCACATATTCCAGTTCCTCGTCGAGGAATTCTTCCACCAGCCGCTCGAAGTCCGGATCGGTTTCCAGATAGTCGGCCAGTGTGCCGCCGCTTTGCAGGTCGCCGTTTTTCTTCAGATGATTGAGCAGCTTCTGGACGCCCTGGCTGTACTGGCTGCGGCTCATCTCCACTTCTTGAAGAGAGTGGAGTCGCTCGCGGGCGGCGATGAGCTTGCCCTGGCGCTCCTGCAATTCCTGGCCGGCCGCATCCAGATCTTCACGCAGCAGACGGCGAGCCTCGCGCTTTTCCTCGAGTTCCTCAGACATTTCCTGCAAGCGGGCTTCCTGGGCCTGCAACTGCTCCTGGGCGGCAGCCTGACGTTCCTCAAGTTCTTCGATGGCCACACCCAGGTCGGCCCGTTCGTCTTCCAGTTCCCGGGCCCGTCGCTCCTCTGATTCGATCCGGGCTTTGAGCTGCTCTTCCTGATTCTCCAGCGAGGCTGTCTCGGAGGAGAGCCGCACCAGTTTTTGGCGCAGATTCTCGATGCCCGACTCGGCCTGCTCCAATTCATCCGCGGCCGTTTCCAGCGCTTGGCGGCGTTGCTCCAAGTCGGCCTTTACCTGAGACTGACGCTCTTGCAGTTCCTTGAGGTCGCCTTTCAGCCGGGCGGCGTCCTCATCGACGTTTTTCAATGATCGTTCGATGGAGAGCCGCTCGCGGGCATTGTTCTCCAGTTGCCGGCCGATGGACTCGATCTGCTCTTGATGGTAGCGCTTGGAGTTGGCGGCCCGGTCAGCTTCCAGGCGCAACTCTGACCGCTTGTTGCGCAGTTCCGAAAGGCGAGCGTCGAGTTCCTCCCGCTCCTGCACGCTTTGCTTGTAGCGAGCCTCGCACTGGCGGAGTTCCCGGTTGACCTTCTCGGCAGTTTCGGCCAATCCCTTCCGTTCTTCCTCAAGCTGGGCCGAACGCAGGCTCAAAGCGGCCGATTCCAAGACCAGCTTGGCCCGTTGCAGACCTTCGAATTCTTCCTTCAGGGCCTTGTAGCGGCGGGCTTTGTTGGCCTGGCGCTTGAGGGAGCGCAACTGGCGTTCGACCTCGGAAATGATGTCCTGCACCCGCACCAGATTCTGCTGAGCCAGCTCCAGCTTCATCTCGGCCGAACGCCTCTTGGAACGGTAGGAGCTGATTTGGGCGGCCTCTTCGATGATGGTGCGCCGCTCCAAGGCCCGGGCATTGAGGAAGGAATCGATCTTGCCTTGGGCGATCATGGCATAGGGCGCGAAGCCCAGTCCCGATTCATCGATGAAACGCTGGATGTCTTTGAGGCGGCAGCGGCGTCCGTTGATGAGGTAGGCGCTTTCACCTGAGCGGTAGAGGCGGCGGCCGATTTCAAGCTTGTCATCGGACAGCTCTTCGCCGTTGAGAATGAGGGGCGTGTCGCCGCTTCGGCTCACCGTCAGCTTGACTTTGCACAGGCCCGAGGGCTTGCGCTGCCGGGTGCCGCTGAAGATCAAGTCCTCCATGCGCTGGCCGCGCAGGTTGTAGGCCGTGGTCAGGCCCAGCACCCAGCCGATGGCGTCGGAAAGATTCGACTTTCCACAGCCGTTGGGGCCCACGACCGAAGTCACGCGGTCGCTGAAGACCACGCGCGTCTTGTCGGCGAAGGACTTGAATCCCAGCAATTCCAGCGAATCGAATTTCAGCATCTTGAGTTCATCCGGCAAGCGGCCCGCGCCCTCAAACGGACGGGCCAGCCGACATCATGCGACCGGTCCGGCGGCGCCTCTGCAAAGCCTGCCAAGTGGGGGCAGCTTCCTGCTCAGCCACTCCCACGATCATTATAGTACGTGGCTCTGACGGCCATTCAGGGGAACTCTGGGGCGCTCTTTTCGGTATACTGACAGAGATAATTGCTTTGGCGTGCAAGAGGTTAATTTCACATGATTTCTAGAATGATCACAGGCTGGCTGGCGCTCAGCCTGACAACGGCTGCCCTTTGGGCTCAGGCCACCGAGTTTTTCCCCCTGGAGTTGATCAAGCCGGGCCAGACCGGCGTGGGCAAGACCATCTTCGAAGGCAACGATATCGAGGAGTTCCAGGTAGAGATCTTGGGAGTGTTGAAGGACTTCGGTCCCAAACAGAGCCTGATTCTGGCCAAGCTTTCGGGAGAGCAGGTGGAGAGGACCGGCGTCTTCGGCGGGATGAGCGGTTCGCCGGTGTATATCGAAGGGCGCTTGGCCGGAGCGGTGGCCTTTTCCTTCGCTTTCTCAAGAGAACCTTTCGCAGGCATCACCCCCATCGAAGAGATGGTGGACATCTTCAAGAGCAAGCCGCCTTTGCGCCGAAGCGCCGGCCTGAGTCCCTCCCGCTTGCGCGATCTGCAAGAAGGTGCCGCGGCTGCACCCGGACCTCCCGGTGAGAGATCCGAGTATCAGGTCAAAGCGGCTTGGAGGGGCCTGGGACTGGAAGGGACCCTGATTCCCATAGCCACTCCTATCAGTTTCTCGGGGTTCGATCCCCGGGCCTTGGTCCCCTTCCAGGGTTCGATGCGCGAATTGGGACTGACGCCTGTGAGAGGACTCAACACCAACGCCTTCAACGATTATCCCGACCGCCCCCTGGCGCCGGGATCAACCGTGACCGTGCAGTTGGTGCGGGGCGATCTCGACGTCAGCGCCGCCGGTACCGTCACCCATATCAGCGGCGACAAGATCTACGCCTTCGGACATCCCTTTCTGAGCGTAGGGGAAACCGACATGCCGCTCAATCAGGGTGCTGTCGTGGCCGTCCTCTCCAGCCTGCAAAGCAGCAACAAGGTTTCGGCCACCCTCAAGCCGGTGGGAAGCATCCGCCAGGACCGCTCCACCGGGATTTACGGCCTGCGCGACGCGTCACCCCAGATGATTCCGGTCAGCCTCAAACTGGAAACCAGCCGCAACGACCTTGCCGAGTACAACTACGAGATCGTGGACGACGCCTTTCTCACGCCCTTCATGATCAACCTGACGGTCAACAACGTGATCATCTCTTCGGAACGCAGCCTGGGCGCTCAGACCTTGCGGGTCAAATGCGACATCGATCTCAAAGGGCATCCCAACGTGGTCTACCAGAGCAACATTTCCAGCCTGACCAGCGGTCCGGCTCTGGCCGCCGTGACGCTATCCTCCCCGGTAGCCGTCCTGCTCGACGCCGGCTTCGACGAACTGGAGATCGAGAAGCTGAATTTCGAGATCTCTTCCCAGGAAGCGCTGAAACAAGCTGAGCTGATCCAAGTGTGGCAGGACCGGCTGGAAGCCGAACCCGGACAGGAGGTCAATCTGACCCTCTTCCTGCGCCGCCAGGATGGCCGAGTCGAGACCGAGAAGCATTCGGTGCGGATCCCCGAGGGGCTTACCGCCGGACCCCTCAAAATTGCCGTGGGCGACGGCCTCTCCCTGTCCCGCTCGAGCAGCCCGGGGGACGGCCCCGATTTCATTCCCCGCGACCTGGGGCAATTGGTCAAGGCCATCAACAACCTTAAGACCAACGACCGCCTCTACGTCCGCCTTTTCCGTGAGCAGCCGGGCGCCGTCATCGGCAATCAGGGGATGCCCGCCCTTCCTCCCTCCATGCTGGCCCTCTACAAATCCCGCAAGACACCCGACAGCGTGCGCTCCATCGACAAAGTCGTCTACTTCGAGTACGAATTGCCTGAGCGCGACTACGTGCTCAACGGAGAGAAGACGGTCGAGGTCTTGATCAAGAAGTGAGTGGCGCTCCCTCTTCCTAGCCAATGGAAAGCGACAGATATTGATGACGAGACGAAAGTTCTTTGTGGTGACGGCCGCGGTTCTGACGGCTGCCCTGTTCCTGACCGTGGCCGTGACGGCCTCTGAAACCCAATGGTGGAGACAGTCGACCCGGCTCGACTTCTCCAAGGGCGACCTCAAGGGTGCCGCCGTGTCAAGCGACGGACGCCTTATTCCGGCCCCGGCTCTGAAGGAAATCTACGACAGCGGAGAGGCCTTCATCTATTCAGCCCACATCGACCGGGCCTCCAACATCTACCTGGGAACGGGGAACAACGGAAAGCTCTTCCGTGTCTCAGCGGCGGGAGAAGGCGCGTTGTGGGCCGAGTTGGAGGAGTCGGGCATTTTCGCCCTGGCGGCTGACAGCACCGACCGCATCTACGCCGCCACAGCCCCCGACGGCAAAGTCTACTCGTTCGATTCCCAGGGCGAGTCCAGCGTCTATTTCGATCCCGGCCAGAAATACATCTGGTCTCTGGCCATGGATGCCCAGAACAACCTCTACCTGGGCACGGGACCCAGAGGACGCATCTACCGTGTCGACAGCAGCGGTCAGGGAAGCCTTTTTTACGACAGCTCCGAAACCCACATCATGAGTCTGGCCTTCGACTTGGACGGCAATCTCTTGGCGGGCACGGCCCCCAACGGACTGATCCTGCGGCTGACCCCTCAGGGCGCGCCTTCCGTCGTGATGGACTCCGACCTCTCGGAGATCCAAGCCCTGGCCGTCGACCGCATCGGGCTCATCTACGCCGCGGCTCTCTCTGAAACGACCAAGGTCGACACCGGCAGCGGCCAGGATTCCGCACAAGGGGATGAGGAAGGAGCCGAGACGGTAGAGACGGCCGGGATCAAGGCGGGCAAGGGACTGGAGGTCTACCGCGTGGACCGCGACGGCCTGGTGGACCAGCTTTACAGTTCCGACAGCCAGTCGGCCTTCGACCTCAAGGTGCGCTCCGACGGCAGCGTCCTCATCGCCGCCGGGCCTGAAGGACGCATCCTCTCGGTCGACGGCGACCGCTTCGTCACCTATCTGGCCGACACACGGGAAGAACAGGTCACCCAGTTGCTGGAGCGGGACGGCAATCTCTTCGCCGCCACCAGCAACCTGGGGAAGCTCCTGCGTCTCGAGACCTCGGGCCAAGAGCCGGGCAGCTTCGAATCAGAGGTGCTGGACGCCAAGGCGCCCTCCCGCTGGGGACGCATCCGCTGGCGCAGCGTCAATCCCGACCCGCCCGTCAGAGTGCGCACGCGTTCGGGCAACACCTCCGATCCGGACGAAACCTGGAGCTCCTGGTCGGAGGCCTACCCGGACTCTCAGGGCAGCCCCGTGCAGAGCCCCTTGGGACGCTATCTGCAGTACAAGGTGGAATTCCCCCGGGCAGCCTACTCGGGATCGATTACGTCTCCGTCCCAGGCCATTGAGGAAGTGGCCGTCAGCTATCTCCAGAACAACCTGGCGCCCCAGATCGGCCAACTGACGGTGCATCCCGCCGGAAAGGCGTTGACGCCCATGCCCAACGTATCCGGAGCAGGCGCTTCGCCCGGAGGACCGGATGGGGCTCACGCTCTTTCCCTGCCCCGCTCGGTGCGCAACTTGGAAGGCATGTCTCCTCAACTGCCTCCCCGCACCCTCTACGTCCCGGGAGCGCGCAGCTTCTCCTGGGAAGCCCAGGATCCCAATCAGGACGAACTGGAGTTCAACCTTCACATCCGCCGTCAAGGTGAAGACACTTGGACGCCCGTTGAAGAGAAGCTGCGGCGCAGTTATTACGCCCTGGATACTGCCAGTCTGCCGGATGGACAGTATTTCCTGCGGCTGACAGCCAACGACCGGCTCAGCAATCCGCCCGCCAACGCCCTCCAGTCGGAATTGACCAGCAAGGCCTTTACGGTAGCCAACCGCGGTCCCCAAGTAGAATTGTCGGCGCCCGTGGTCGACGGACGCCAAGCTCAGTTCAACTTCACGGCCACAGCCACAAGTTCTTCCCTGCATCAAGCCGAATATCAGGTGGGGGGAGGCGAGTGGGTGATCGTCCTGCCCCAGGACGGGATCACCGACGGCGGCCAGGAGAGCTACAGCGTCAGCCTCTCGGACCTGCCTCCCGGCAATCATTCTCTGAGCGTGAGGGTAGTGGACGAAGTGGGCAACGTGGCTACGCGTCGGGAAACGCTGCGGATCCGCTGAGCTACATTCCCCTGTAGGCGTCCGACTCAGGCGCCACCACTTCGATGGTGGAATGCAGTTGGACGAAGGCCCGCTTGGCGGTACTTGAGGCGAAACGGGTGGAGCGGAGGTTGTCTTCCAAGGCATCCAACAGGAGTTGACTCTGAGGGTAGTCGACCACTTCTTCGATCTTGACCCGGCCGCTTTCATCCACGCTGGCCACCACCGCCGCATGGTCCTCTCCAGGGATGTGCCTGACAATGTCGACGAAGATGGCTTGGTGCTCGTCATTCACGCGTCCGGTATCAAAGACCACTTGGGTGGGTCCTGAGCCCACCGCCCGAAGGGTAGGGATGATGCTGTTGGAGAATTCGCCCATTTGGGTGATGAAAAGGGCCATAAACGCCAGACCGAGGGGAACGGCGCCCAAGCGCGCCCAAAGGACGCGGCTTTCCAGATCGCGGAAGCAGTCATTAAAGCGCTCCAAGGCCGAGTGCAGCCGTTCCCCCCAAGTCAAAAAGGCGCGGCGCCGGAAATTGCGCCAAAGCAATTGGCTGGAGGCCTGGGGCAAGGGCGCCCTGACGGCCAGCGCATTTTGCAGGAAGCGCAGTTCCTGAATCTCCCCGCGACACGGGCCGCAGGATTCCAGATGGTCTTCGACCTGGGATTCCTGGGAGCCGCTGAGCTCACCGTCCAAATACTCATGGGACAGCTTTTGCAACTCTAGGCAATTCATAACGACTTCCCTTCACAAAAAGGCCGCAGCATGCGGCGCATGCGCGACCGGCCCCGCGCGATGCGCGACTTGATGGTGCCCAACTGGGCTCCGGTCAAGTCGGCAATCTCTTCGTAGGTCAGCCCTTGCACGTCGCGCAGCACCAGAGCCGCGCGCTGATCGAAGGGCAATCGGGCCAGGCACTTCTGCAAAGCTTGCTGAACCTCTTGCGAATAAAGCTGGTGATCGGGCTTGGGCCGCACGTCATCAGGGTCGATGCGGTGTTCGTCGTCCGGTCCGTATGTGATGCTGAGGGAGCGGGTGCGGTCTTTGCGCCGCCGCTTCCACCAGCGGTTGCGGTTGGCAGCCTGGTTGAAAGCCACCCTGTAGAGCCAGGTCTTGAGACTGCACTCTCCGCGAAACTTGCCGATCTTGCGGTGCAGCGTGAGAAAGACTTCCTGCGTCACATCCATAGCCTCGCCTTTGTCGGCTAAAAGCCGGTAAGCCAGTCCATAAACCATGTCCTTGTAGATGCTGAAGACCTCTTCGAATGCAGCTTCATCGCCGGCCTTGAGCCGGTCGACCACGCTTTCGACTTGGGTCAGTTCGAGCCGCGAACTGATTGAGCTGGTCATCTCAGCCATGTACGCTCTCTTTCTCAGCTGCTTCCTTAGTACTCTTAGAGGCCGTCAAAGATCAAGAGTTCCAGAATTATTTTCGGCAAGCGCCAGCCCGGCAAGTTTAAATGAAATTCGCCGTTGCTTCGCGCATAGAAGATACCTGTGACATAATTTGGCCGCCATGAGCGACACCACCACCCAAGGCGTGCGTGTTCAAGTCAACAGCTATTACGTCGAAGAACGCAGTTCGCCCACCAATAATCTCTACTTCTTCGCCTACAAGGTGGTGATTACCAACCAAGGGGATGAAACCGTCCAACTGATCAACCGCGAATGGGTCATCACCGACTTCAACGGCAAAGTGGAACGGGTGCAGGGCCCCGGAGTGGTGGGAGAGCAGCCGGTGCTCCAGCCGGGAGAGTCGTTCGACTACACCAGCTTCTGTCCTCTGACGACGCCCTTCGGCTCCATGGAGGGCCATTACGAAATGATCCTGGACAACGGCAGTACTTTCAAGGCCCGCATCGCGCCTTTTTCCCTCTCCCCGCCCTACGCCGTCAACTAGACCGCAGCCGGGTCACTCCAGATCGACCAGGTTCTCAGAGGGAGGCGGAAGGAGCTGGGCCAAGGCGGGATCGCGGCGGGCCAGGTGATTGAGACGTGCCGGCTCAAAGCCGCGGTCTATTTCGACGTCGCCCAGGCTTTCCAACTCGGCCAGGGTGAACTCGCCCATCACCGCGTGGCGTCCTGAAATGAGGCCGAAACAACGCTCTTCTCCGTCGAATTCAACCACGTACCAGCGCATGCCGCTTGATCGGTCCACCAGACATGCCTGAGCCTTGATCTTCTCCACCGCCTTGCCGTGGGTGGCGCCCATGGCGGGGAGGCGGCGGCGGACATCTTGAGGCAGCAGGCTCATAGGCTCAAGGTTAACATCTTCGCCCTCGCTGGCCCTCTTCCCGCGTGAGTGCATCGGTGAAGAACCCGCGGCGAGAAAGGCATGCTGGCTCATTGAGACTGTCGGCGGTTGGGGGGCCGAACACGAAGTTCGGGGTACGATTGGCGAGGTTGGAAGTTGAATCGGGCGCTCATTGAGACCGGCGGCGGTTAAGGTGCCAAAACACGAGGTTCGGTGTGCGATTGGCGGGGTTGGAAGTTGAATCGGGCAGGGAGGTCACTCATAATGGTGGGTTGGTCAAGGTGGTTACGGGTGAGCAAGGAGCGGGAATGGGCCAAGCAGGCTGGATCGACAAGATGAAAGCGCGTTGGGGCGTGGGGCCTTTGGACGTGGTGGCTATTCTGGCCTCTTTCTCGCTGGCCGGCATGTCGGTGCTGTTGGTGGGGCGTCCCATCCTGGCTTGGGCGCTTCCCGAGGATGCGCCGACTTGGCTGAGAGTGGTCGCTTACATGCTGCTCATCTTCCCCCTTTACCAGGTGCTGCTGCTGTCCTGGGGAGCACTATTGGGGCAGTTCGGCTTCTTTTGGGAGCGGGAGAAGAAACTGGGCAGGCTGCTTTTGCGCCTGACGGGCGGCCCGCAAAGCCGTAGCGGTGACCAGTCTTGAGGCGGCCCGATTGAAGACACGCGGCCTGCCCTGATCGGGCCGCCACCGACCCCAAGACCTGCATCCCGATATAATGGCGGTCTAAATCAATGAAAAGACAGGCCTTGCGTCTGTTGTTATAAGAGCTTCAAAGAAAGGGAAGAGAGAGCATGAGCAAAATTCAAGACCGAGGCTACGCCCATCCCCAGGTGCTGGTCAGCACCGACTGGGTGGCGGACCACCTCAACGATCCCAAAGTGCGCATTGTGGAGTCGAATGAGGATCCGCTGCTCTATCCCTCAGGACACATCCCTAGAGCCGTGGAGGTGGACTGGACGCGCGACCTCAACGATCCCATTTGCCGCGACTACCTGCAGCAGGACGACTTCGAAGATCTGATGAGCCGCATCGGCGTGACGCCTGAAACCACCATCGTCTTCTACGGCGACAAGAACAACTGGTGGGCCTGCTACGCTTTCTGGGTCTTTCAGCTCTTCGGCCACAAGAAGTGCAAAGTCATGGACGGGGGACGGCTGAAGTGGGAAAAAGAGGGCCGCGACATGACCCGGGACGTGGAGAAATATCCCGCCACACGCTACAAAGCGCCCAAGCGCGACGACGACACTCACCGCGCCTTCCGCGATCAAGTCATGCAGCATATCGATCAAGACGGTCCGCTGGTGGACGTCCGCAGCCCCGAAGAATACTCCGGCGAACGTCTCCACATGCCCGACTATCCCAACGAGGGCGCTTTGCGCGGGGGGCATATCCCGGGTGCAAAGAACATCCCCTGGGCCCGCGCCGTCGATGCCGACCGGGGAACCTTCAAAGGCGTCGAAGAACTGCGCGCCATCTATGAAAAGGAACAGGGCTTGAATCCCGACAAAGAGGTCATCGCCTACTGCCGCATCGGCGAACGCAGCAGCCACACCTGGTTCGTGCTCACCTATCTGCTGGGCTATCCGCGCGTCCGCAACTATGACGGAAGCTGGACCGAATGGGGCAACCTGGTGGGCGTGCCCATCGAACGATAGCGAGGCCGTTTTCCATGAGTCCGATACCTGAGAAACTTCAGGAAACGATCGACAATCTGGCTATCTTTCCCGACCGGTCAGCGCGAATCGAGCTGCTCATGGCCACCGCCGACAGCTTCAACCCCGTTCCTGAGGAAGTGGCTCGACGGCCCTTCGAGGAGGAACGGCGGGTCAAGGGCTGCGAGTCGGAAGCCTTCGTCTTTCCCGTCCCCCGCCCTGACGGGCGCCTGGACTTCTACTTCGCTGTGGAGAATCCGCAGGGCATATCGGCCATGGCCATGGCCCGCATTCTGCAGGAGTCCTGCTCGGGCGCCCCTCTGGAGGAAGTGATCGCAGTCCCCCAAGACGTGGTCTACAAGATCTTCGGAGAAGAGCTCTCGATGGGCAAGAACATGGGTCTGACCAATATGGTCTTCATGGTCCAGAACGAAGCCCGCAAGCGACGGCGGCGACTGGAAGCGCAGGGCGCTCAAGAAGGGTGAGGGGAGACGGCATAGAGTGTTGAGGGTGTGTGCCCTTCGCCGAGAGGGCATTGTAGTCTGGAAGGGCTGAATTTGGAGGCGAGGCGGGTCTCCGCTCTTCCGAAGACCCGCCTTGCTTCCGTTTTGGGGAGGATTTTCTGTCTAGTCGTTCTCCTTCTTCTCTTTCAGGCGAAGAAACCGGGCCCCTTCCTGGAGCTTGGCCACCAGCGCCTTGGCTTCCTGGGCCGAGATGTGGCCGTCTCCGTCGAGATCTGCTTCCGGATGTTCCTTCAAGAGTTTTTCCAAGGATGCTCTGCTCTCCACCATCCCTCGACCGGCGGGACTCCGCTCCGTAATGGTGAAGTTAGCGCCTTCCTGGCCTACCACGTAGACGCCGTCGGCGCCCCGGTAAACGGCTTGGTTGCCCGTCAGCGTAAGCCAAGGGCCTGCCGAGGGAATGCGCATGGACCGGAAGACGACGGGGAAATCAGGATTATCTCGGAGGCTTTCCTTGGCCTCCAGAACCTGCTGTTCCATGTCGAAAACTTTCAGTTCCTGGTCGGAGAGCTGGCCGTCGTAGTTGAGGTCGGCCTCTGGGAAATCGCGCATCACCTCCATCTTGCGCATGCGCCGTTGCTCGGCAAAGTGGTGCGCGACTTCTTCCTTGCTCAAATTACCGTCACCGTCGAGGTCCGCCTCAGGATGGGCTTCGGCCAACTCGATCATGGCCTGGGCCGAGGTCTCCCTCAGTCTGAAGCGGGCTTTGGCGCCCTGCTCTGCCGACTGTTGGGCCACCAGGATGGAGCGCGGCTTTTCTTTTTCCTGTTCCTGCTCGGGACCCGCCGCAGAGCCGGCCCAGGCAAAGGCCGTCCACGCCGCCAGCAACAGAAGGCTGAGCCAGGAGATCCGCGGAAGGGTCCAGTCTTTTTGTTTGAGAATCATGTCGAATCGTTCCTCCAAGGGACGCCGCCGCGAGGCGAACGCCAGTTGTCGAAGTCCCGGGCTGGGAGCGCCGGCCGTCTTGGCGGCCAGCAGCAACGTCCGGGCATAGGTGGACGGGCTCACTCCCGATAGGGCCAGCGCCCAATGGTCGCAGGCCATCTCGGCCGACCGCTCCAAGCGCCGGCACACCCACCACAGGGGCGGCCAGAAAAAGAGCAGCAAGCGGGCCAGATTACGCAACGCCCTCAACCACAGGTCGCCGCGCCGGATGTGAGCCAGTTCGTGAATAATCAGAGCCTCGCGGGCGCGCGGCTCCAGATGATCGAGCAGGCGGCGGGGAAGCACCAGATGAGGACGCAGCAGGCCCGCCACAAGAGGACTGGTTGCGTCCTCGCTCAGGCAAACCTGCGGTACACGTCTCAGCTTCAGGCGCCGGGCCGCTTGCCCGACTTGCTCGGCCAGCCTTCCCTCCGCGGCGGGAAGGCGGACGAGCCAGCGTCGAAAACGCAAAGCAGAAATCCCTGCCCGCAGAGCCAGCGCTGAGACCCCCAAAAAGTAGGCCGTCAGCAAAAAGCTCCACCAGGTAGAGGACTCCTGGGTCCGTTGGGGGGTCAGCTTCCCGGCTGGTTCCTGGAAAGGAACTGCCTGCCTGGGTAGCGGTTCGCCCTCGGACATTGAAAGCCGGGAGAGCGACTCCCGGACCTCGATTTGTGACACCCAATGGCTGAATGCCACCTCCCCCGGCAAAGGCAGCACCGGAGGCAGCAGAAACTTGAACAGCACCACCATCCATAAGAGCGCCTTCAGTCCCGGGCGGCAGCGCCGCAGCAAAGTGGACGTCAGGAGCCAGGTCAGCAGCGCCAGAAGAGTGGCATGAAAGAGGCCGGTGCCGACCCAGGCCAGCAGGCTTTGAGCTTGATCAGGACTCATCGCTTTCCTCTCTTTCCGCTTTGTGCCGCTCCAGCATGTCTTCCAGGCGGCGGATCTCTTCTTGGCTCAGGCGGGTGTCTTCCACCAGCCTCATGGCCAACTCCAGGGGTTGGCCCTCGAAAAACAGGTCGACGAAGTCGTGCACCCGCTGACGCAGCAACTGCTCGCGGCTGACACGGGCCGTAAACTGGAAGGGCTGGCGGGAACGGTCGACGTCCAGGACGCCCTTCTCCGAGAGCCGCGTCAGCAGCGTCATCACGGTGGTATAGGCCAGAGGCTTGTCGCTGCGGGCGTTGTAGCGCTCCAGGATCTGGCGGGCACTGGCCGGGCCACTCTTCCAAAGCAGCCGGACCAAGGTGAATTCCAAAGGTCCTAAATCGGGAATGTCGTTTTTGGAGGTCATGCCGTTCAACCTTTCTACGTCTGTAGATACGCTACTACGAGCGTAGAGTTCCGTCAAGTTCTTTTTTTCTTTTTTGGTTCCATGCCCCGCGCTCAAGTGGATCTTGGGGGAGCGGGGGCGTTTTGCCTTATGATGAGGGCTGCCCCAGGAGGACTGATGAGCATCCGCAAAGAGCCAACAACCTGCGTGATGGATTGTCCCGACACCTGCGCCTTGGAGGTGGAAGTCGAGGACGGCCGGGTCAAACGTATCGGAGCCGGCGCTGACCCCTCAACTGGGGGATTCATCTGCTCCAAGGTGGCCCGCTTCGACCGCCGCCTCGAGCATCGCGACCGGGTGCTGCGTCCTCTGCGCCGCAGCGGTCCCAAGGGGTCGGGCCAGTTCCAGGCCATTTCCTGGCAGGAGGCGGTGGACGAAATCGCCGGGCGCTGGCAGGACATCATCGGGCGCTGGGGCGGAGAGGCCATCCTTCCCTACCACTACGGCGGCTCCAACGGTTTTCTCAGCGACGGCGGCATCGACCGCGTCCTCTTCGCGCGGCTGGGCGCCTCGCGCCTGCTGCGGACGCTCTGCGCCGCTCCCGCCGGGGCCGTCCAGAAGGGACTCTACGGGAACATGCCCGGCGTGGCTTATGAGGACTTTCCCAAGGCCCGCTTCATCTTGCTTTGGGGCGTCAATCCCAAAGTCTCGCACATCCACCTGATCCCCTTTCTCAAGAAGGCCAAGAAACGCGGGGCCTTCATCGCGGCGGTCGATCCTCAGCGTCACTTCAGCGACCGCGAGATCGACCTGCATTTGCCGGTGTTGCCCGGAGCCGATCTTCCGTTGGCGCTTTCCATGATCCGCTGCTGGGATTTGTGGGGTTGTCTGGATGACACCTTCGTGGAAGGGCAAGTTGTGGACGCCCAGGTGGTTCGGCAAGCGGCCAAGTCCTGGACTCTGTCTAAGGCCTCCCAGGCCAGCGGGGTGGCGGAGGAGGACATCGAAAAGCTTGCCCGCGAGTACGCTCAGCGCGATCCGGCGCTGGTGCGCTGCGGTTGGGGCGTGGAACGCAACCGCAACGGCGGCCAGGCCATTGCCGCCATCCTCTCCATGCCAGCCCTGTTGGGCAAGTTCGGACAGCGCGGCGGAGGCTACACCCTCAGCAACGGCGCGGGCGTCCAACTCGACTGGGAAGGGGTCTTCGGCTCCATCCCCTGGGAGACCAGGGAACTCAACATGACCCCTTTAGGACGGCATCTGACCGATCCCAAACTTGAGCCTCCCATCCAGTCGCTTTTCGTCTACAACTGCAACCCGATGGCCACTGTCCCCGATCAGCGGGCGGTGGAGAGAGGACTGAACCGGGACGACCTCTTTACCGTGGTCCACGAGCAGGTCATGACCGACAGTTGCCGCTGGGCCGACCTGGTCTTGCCGGCCACCACGTTTCTCGAGCATCACGATCTCCGAAGGGGCTACGGCCTCTATCGGGTGGGTGCCGCCAGGCCCGTTGTGGAGGCCAGGGGAGAGGCACTGCCCAATCAAGAGGTCTTCCTGCGCCTGGGACGCGCCATGGGGCTGAAAGATGCCTGCTTTCAGTGGGACTCGCAGCGATTACAGGAACGCACGGCCCGCCACCTCTTCAGCCCCGCGGCCGGACCTGTCGAGGTCGAGGACGTACTCAGCGGACGGGGACATCGGCTGTCCTTCTCCGGCAACGGCGACCGCCTGGGTCCGGTGCAGATGATGGACGTCCGACCCGGGACCGAGGACGGCAAGATCCATCTGGCTCCTCCCCAATTGGGCACCCGACCCTACCACTGGATTCGGCCTCAGGACGAGGACTATCCCCTGGCGCTGATTTCACCCGCCACCAACAAAATGATCACCAGCACCCTGGGTGAGTTCAACTATCCCGAACTGCGGTTGACGCTGCATCCGCAAGACGCCGCCTCGCGCGGGCTGGCCGAGGACGATCGGGTGAGGATCTTCAATGAGCGGGGAGAGGTGGAATGCCGGCTAAGCCTGAGCGGCAAAGTCCGGCGGGGAGTGGCCGTGCTGCCCAAAGGCGCTTGGAAGAAGGCCTCGCTGAACGGCTTCACGGCGGTGGCCCTGTGCCCTGATCACGTCAGCGAAGTGGGTGGGGGCGCCTGTTTCAACGACGCCCGCGTGGAAGTCGAGAAAAGTCCCTGCGCCTGAGACCGGCGAACAAGGATCGATCCTGAGGCCGTTATTTTTCTTCCTTGAAGACCACGTGCTTGCGCAGCACCGGGTCGTACTTCTTCAATTCCAGCCGGCTGGGCGTATTGAGCTTGCTCTTGCGGGTGGAATAGCGGTAGGGGCTTTCCGTGCTCTTCATCTTGACCGTAATGCGCTTGCCGTCTCTCTTAGCCATGATTCCTCTCCTTGATGGAATCCGAGATTATACACGAAATATTTTCGTCAAGGGGGAGCTCTTCAGGGGTCCAGCCGCTGCTTGTCGCGCAGCCGCGCGATCAAATCGGCCTTCATTTCAGCGGGGAAGCGTTCGGACGGGATCTCGCGGGCCACTTGCAGGGCCTGGGGAAGGCGGTCGAGAAACTCGTAGCTCTGAATCAGCGCCAGTTGGGCCTGCAGCCGGCAATCGGGACAGTCGGGATAGCGCAGCACTTCTTGCAGGACGTCGACCGAGCGCTGGTAGCGGCTCAGCAATTGGTCGATGGTCCCGGCCAGGACTCGGGCGCGTTGAGCCGTCTCTCCCCCCTTGGCCTGCGACAACAGGTCTTCCAAGCATTGGCGGGCTTGCTCAAAATGCTCGGTCTTGTAGTAGGCCGACGCCAGACTGAGCAGGACGTGCTGGCGCTCCTCGGCCTGCAGTCCGGCCCGCTGCAGCAGACTCTGCCAGATCTGTACGGCCCTGCGGTTGTCGTCGAGGTCTTTTTCGTAAATCTCGCCCTGGCGGTAGAGCGCCTTGGAGGCCAGAGGGTGAGCTGGATAGTGGCCTCCCAGGACGCCGAAGTAGTGGGCCGCCAGATCAGCCTCACCTTCCTGCAAGTAGTGGAGGGTGGCGAGTTCCCACAGCACCTCGGGGGTGTAGCGGCTGTCGGGATAGCGTTCGTAGATGGAGCGGTAGATGTCGATGGCTTGGCCGGGATTCCCCTGGCGCCAGGTTTCCTTGGCCCGGCTGACTTGGAGCCACACCTCGTTCTGGCCTTCCCAACTGGCCCAGACCGCCATGGCCGCCAGCGCCACCGGCGCCAGGCGAACCCACCCCAGCCACTGACGCTTAGTCCTGCTCATCGTCTTGATCCGATTCCGCCGAGGAGTCCTCATCACCCGGATCCTGTTGGGCGTCCTCAGGCGTTTCCAGGGTCGCGGACGGCTCTTCGCTCTCGTCCACTGCCACCTCCTGATCTGGGGCCTCGGCGCCTTCAGCTTCTTCGCCTTCTTCCTCGGGCGGGACCAGGGTCAGGGCGGCCACCTGGTCCTCTGCGCCCAGATCGATGACCTTGACGCCCAGGGTGCTGCGGGTGGCCGTGCGGCGGATCTGCAAAGCCGGCATGCGGATAATCTTTCCGCGGGTGGTGATGAGGACGATTTCAGATTCCTCGTCCACCAAGCTGACGCCCACGACTTCATCGTCCTTATCGGTGGTCTTGACGTTGATAACGCCGTATCCGCCGCGGCCCTGGCGGGGATACTCCTCCACCGGAGTGCGCTTGCCAAATCCGTTGGCCTTGACCGCCAAAACGTCTACGTTTTCGTCGCGGATGACGCGCAGGGCCACCACCTCGTCGCCTTTGCGCAGGCGGATGCCGATCACGCCGCGGGCGGTGCGTCCCATGGCGCGCACGTCAGATTCGCCGAAGCGGATGGCTTGTCCCTGGCGGCTGCCCAAGAGAATGTCGTTGTCGCCTTCGGTAAAGGCCACGCTGTGGAGGGCGTCGTCTTCAGCCACGCCGCAGGCGATGATCCCCGCCACCCGGGGATTGGAGTAGGCCTTCAGCGCCGTCTTCTTGATATATCCCTGGCGGGAAACCATAACTACGTTTCCGGGCTTCTCGAAGTCGGCCACCGCGATCATCCCGGCGATCTTCTCTTCCGACTGGACCTGGATCAGGTTGATGATGGGTTTGCCGCGTCCCGCTGCTCCCACGTCGGGAATCTCCCACACTTTGAGCCAGTAGACGCGTCCCTTGTCGGTGAAGATGAGGATGTAGGAGTGAGTGGAGGCGATGAAGAGATAGTCGATGAGATCATCGGAAGACTTGGTGGCCATGCCGATGCGCCCCTTGCCGCCCCGGTGCTGGGCCCGGTAGACGTTGAGGGCGGTGCGCTTGATGTATCCGGCGCGGGTGACGGTGATGACCACCGGCTCGTCGGCGATCAGATCCTCCATGGTGATCCCGCCCTCGTAGTCGAGGATCTGTGTTCGGCGGGGATTGCCGTAGGACTCTTTGACCTGCTGCAACTCCTCGCGGATGACTTCTTTAAGCACCTCTTCGCTGGACAGAATGGCCTGCAGCTCCTCGATCTGGCGGCGCACGTCCTGCAGTTCGGAGATGATTTTTTCGCGCTCTAGTCCGGTCAGGCGCTGCAGGCGCATGTCGAGGATGGCCTGAGCCTGGACGGGAGTGAAGTCGAAGCGGTCGACCAGTTGACTGCGGGCCGTCTCAGGCGCATCGGCGGCCCGCACCAGATCGATGATCTCGTCCAGGATGTCGAGGGCCTTGACCAAGCCCTCCAAGATGTGTTCGCGGTTCTTAGCCTTGTCGAGATCGTAAAGGGTGCGCCGGCGGACCACTTCCTTGCGGTGGTCGAGGAAGTAGTTGAGAGACTGGGAAAGCGACAGCACCTGGGGCTTGCCCTCCACGATGGCCAGCATGTTGATGCCGAAGGAGGACTGCAAGTAGGTCATCTTGAAGAGCTGGTTGAGGACGATCTCGGGCTGCTCGCCCCGTTTCAGCTCAATGACGACGCGCATGCCCCGGCGGTCCGACTCGTCGCGCAGATCAGAGATGCCCTCGATCTTCTTCTCGTGCACGAGGTGGGCGATCTTCTCGATCAGCTTGGCTTTGTTGACCAGGTAAGGCAGTTCGTTGACGATGATGGCCTGACGGTTGCCCCCGATGTCCTCGAAGTCGGTCACGGCCCGCATTCGCACAATGCCTCGCCCGGTGGAGTAGGCCTGGCGGATGGCTTCCTTGCCGAAAATGGCCGCACCAGTAGGGAAATCGGGGCCCGGCACCAGTTCCAATAGTTCTTCCAGACCTGCCGAGGGATGGTCGAGCAGAAGCAGGCAGGCTTCGATCACTTCGCTCAGGTTGTGGGGAGGAATGTTGGTGGCCATGCCCACCGCGATTCCCGAGGCGCCGTTGATGAGCAGGTTGGGGACGCGGGAAGGCAGCACCACCGGTTCGCGACCGTCGCCGTCATAGGTGGGGACGAAGTCGACGGTTTCTTTGTCGAGGTCGGCCAGCAGGTCGCCGGCCAGCCGGGTCATTCGCACTTCGGTGTAGCGCATGGCCGCCGGCGAGTCTCCGTCCACCGATCCGAAATTGCCTTGGCCGTCCACCAGCAGCTCGCGCATGGAAAAATCCTGAGCCATGCGCACGATGGTGTCGTAAACGGCGGTGTCGCCATGGGGGTGATACTTACCAATGACGTCGCCCACGATGCGGGCCGACTTCTTGTAGGGCCGGTTAAAGGTGTTGGAATTCTCCTGCATGGAGTAGAGCACCCGGCGGTGCACCGGCTTGAGGCCGTCGCGCACGTCGGGCAACGCCCGTCCGATGATGACGGACATGGCGTACTCCAAATAGGAGGTCTTCATTTCGTCTTCGAGATTGACGGCAATCTCGTGACCCTGTGTCTGACCATCTTCAGGCATATCGTTTCAATTTCCCAATTCCCAAATTTTCCAACTCACAACATTCCCGACTGTCCAGCTCACAAGGAGAGCCGAGGCCTCATTCGCGGCTGCAAGTTCTGGCCCATCCTCCCTTGGGAATTGGTGGTTGGAGGTTGGACCTTGCGAAGCCGCTAGATGTCGAGATTGCGCACATTGAGCGCGTTTTCCTGGATGAAGTCGCGGCGGGGCTCCACTTGGTCGCCCATCAGCAAGGTGAACATCTCGTCGGTGGCGATGGCGTCTTCGATGTTGACTTTGAGCAGCGTGCGCCGCTCAGGGTCCATGGTGGTCTTCCACAACTGGTCGGGATTCATCTCCCCAAGGCCCTTGTAGCGCTGAATGGCCCCCAGCCCCTTGCGGCCGGCCTCGGAGACGGCCTTGGCCAGCTCGACGGGGTCCTGATACTGCTCAGTCTCGCCGTTGTCGCGGTGAATCACGGCCGGTGATTCATGAAAGGCGGCCAACTGGGAATCGAGCCGCACCAGACTGCGGAAGTCGTCGGAGCCCAGCATGTCGCTGCGGATGTAGGAAGGCGATCCGCTGCCGGCCGTCAGTCGCACCTGCATGAGTCCGCCTTCGCCGTCGGGCAGCAGTTCGATCTTCTCTTCCTCCTTGGCCACGGCCCGTCCCAGAGTCATCAGCTTCTCTTCATCGCGGAAAAAGTCCTTGAGGCTCTGGCGGTCGAGGCGAAGCTGCAGGTTTTCCTCCAAATGGCGGAGCAGGTGGCGCAACACGGAGGCCGAGCCCAGCCGCGACGCCATGCGGGCGCGGCGCTCGGAATAATCGACCAGCAGCTTCATCTTCTCGATCAGGGCCTCGCCCTCCCATTCCAGATCCTTGTCCGGCAAGCGGACCTTGAGGCCTTCGGTGGCGCGCTGCATGAGGAAGTCGTTGAGCCTGGCCTCGTTCTGAAAGTAGAGTTCCGATTTGCCCCGTTTGATGCCGAAGAGAGGCGGCTGGGCGATGCAGATATGGCCGTGCTTGATCAGTTCGGTCATCTGCCGGAAGAAGAAGGTCAGCAACAGGGTGCGGATGTGGCTGCCGTCCACGTCGGCGTCAGTCATGATGATGATCTTGTGATAGCGCAGCTTGGAGAGGTCGAAATCCTCCTCGCCGATGCCGGCCCCGATGGCCGAGATCATGGTGGTGACTTCGTCGTTGCTGAGCATCTTGTCGAGGCGGGCCTTCTCGATGTTGAGGATCTTTCCCTTGATGGGCAGGATGGCCTGGAAGCGCCGGTCGCGGCCCTGTTTGGCCGATCCTCCCGCCGAGTCGCCCTCCACGATGTAGAGTTCGGCCTGGGAAGGATCGCGCTCCTGGCAGTCGGCCAGTTTTCCGGGCAACTGCAGGTTGTCGAGAGCGCCCTTGCGGCGAGTCAGGTCACGGGCTTTGCGGGCCGCATCGCGGGCCCGGGCGGCTTCGACGGCCTTCTCGACGATCATCTTGATGACCGATGGATTCTCTTCGAAGTGGATGGTCAGGAGCTCGTTGCAGATGCGGTCGACGATGCCTTTGGCCTCACTGTTGCCCAGCTTGGCCTTGGTCTGCCCCTCGAACTGAGGTTCGGAGAGCTTGACGCTGACCACCGCCGTCAGCCCTTCCCGAAGGTCTTCGCCGCTCAGGTTGCGCTTGAGGTCCTTGAAGCCCTTGTGCTGGGAGGCGAAAACGTTGACCACCCGGGTCAGGGCGGTGCGGAATCCGCTCAGATGAGTTCCCCCTTCCACCGTGTTGATGGTGTTGGCGAAGGAGAAGAGCTTTTCGTGGTAGCTGTTGTTGTACTGCAGGGCCACTTCCACCTGCATGTCTTCGCGCTCGTCCGAGAGATGGACCGGCTCGTGAAGCACCGTTTCGTTCTTGTTGAGGTACTCCACGAAGTCGCGGATGCCGCCGTCGTATTGGAAGGTGTGGCGTTCGTCGCTGCGCTCGTCCTCAATAGTGATGGACAGTCCCGAGTTGAGGAAAGCCATCTCACGCATGCGCTGCACCAGCGTATCGAAATGGAAGTCCAGCGATTCGAAAATCAGGTCGTCGGGCATGAAGGTGATCTTGGTGCCCCGCCGTTGGGTAGGCCCTTCCTCTTGGAAGGGACTTGTGGGGACACCCCGCGAGTAGCTCTGCTTGTAGGTCTTGCCCTTGCGCCAGATTTCCAGATCAAGCCACTCCGAGAGACCGTTGACGACGGAGACGCCCACGCCGTGCAATCCACCTGACACCTTGTAGGTGTCGCTGTCGAACTTGCCTCCAGCGTGAAGGACGGTCATGACCACCTGGGCGGCCGGGATGCCCTTGCCGGGATGGAGGTCGACGGGAATGCCGCGGCCGTCGTCAAGCACCGTCACCGACCCGTTCTCGTGGATGCTCACCTCGATGGCATCGCAGTAGCCTGCCAGGGCCTCGTCCACCGAGTTGTCGACCACTTCGTAAACCAAATGATGGAGGCCCTGCAAACCGGTCGAACCGATGTACATGGCAGGACGCTTGCGGACGGCTTCCAAGCCCTCCAAAACCTTGATCTTGTCGGCGTTGTAATTGCCCTCCTCGTCGAGCAAGGCGTCTCTCAGAATTTTAGCCTTTTCAGCCATATAAACTCCGTCTCCGGACTCCTCCGAATAAACACCTAATTATAGCACAGCGGACTGCCGTTAACCCCTGTGGGCCCTTGCTTTTGGGCTTTCCGAAAGGGGGGTCGGCGGAGTGTCTGGGCGGAGACTTGTGGAGCAGGGCCGGAGAGGGCCCTTCAGATCTTCATGGGCATGACCACATAGCGGTAGTCGTAGTCTTCCTCATCCTTGGGGCGCAGCAGGCCTTGAGTTTCCGAGTCGCGCAGCTCCAAGTAGACCTCCTCGTCGCCCAAGGAGCCCAAGAAGTCGAGCAAATAGGTGGCGTTGAAAGCGATCTCCACCTCCTCGCCTTCGTATTGGACGGGCAGAGATTCGCGGGCCTCACCGTAGTCGGCGCTGGCCGAAGAGATGTTGAGCTCGCCCTCGGAGAGGCTGAAGCGCACCCCCCGTGACTGCTCGTCGGCCATCACCTGGACGCGCTTGACAGCGGCTTCGAAGGCCGAGCGGTCGATGACGGCGCGGCGGTCATTGTCACGCGGAATCACCATCTCGTAGTTGGGGAACTGGCCGGTGAGCACACGCGAGACCAGAAGACGCTCGCCCAGGCGGAAGAAGAGGTGGTTGTCGGTGCGTCCGAACTGGACCCTCTCGACCTCCTCGCTCATCTTGCTCAATTCCACCAGGGTCTTCTTGGGAACCAGGATGCGCACCTCGTCTTCGCTCTTGCTCTCCTCCAGTGTCTTGCGCACCAAGGCCAAGCGGTGGCCGTCGGTGGTGACGAAGGTCATTTCGGTGCCGTCCAGCAGCATCAGGGCCCCGTTAAGCGAGTAGCGCGATTCTTCCTGGGTGACGGCGAAGATGCAGTGGGAGATCATGTAGCGCAGCGCCCCGGCGGGCAGCTCGACGGTGTCCTCGTCGACCGTCGGCACTTCGGGGAAATTTTCCTTGGAGAGCCCCGGCACCCTGAACTTGGAGCGGTCGCAGACCACGTTGATCCAGCCTTCGTCGCCGCTGGCGAAATGAATCGGCTTCTCGGGCAGCAGCCGCACCATGTCGAAGAGCTTGCGGGCCGAGACCGCCAGCGATCCGCCCTGGCTCACGCTGGCTGGACAGGAGCAGCGCACGGTCACGTCCAGATCGGTGGCGGTGACCGCCAACTTGCCCTCTTCCGCTTCCAGCAGAATGTTGGAGAGAATGGGCACGGTGGTCTTGCGCTCCACCACGCCCTGGACATACTGCAGTTCTTTAAAGAAGCCCGCTTTTTCGACGACGAATTCCATCTGCTGCCTTCTCCCGTTGATTGGGCGCATCCGTTCGGGGATGCGCAAGCTGGCTGGAATATTAAAGCAGGTCTGTGAGCCGATTTAAAGTCTGCTCGACGCTTTGGTCTTCTTGACGCAGCTTTTTGATCTTGCGGACGGCGTGCAAAACCGTGGTGTGATGCTTGCCTCCGAACTCGCGTCCGATCTGAGGCAGCGAGTGGTCGGTCAGCTTCTTGCACAGGTACATGGCCACCTGGCGGGGATAGGCGATGCGGCGGGCATTGGTCTTGGCCTTCAACTCGCTGATGCGGAGGGAAAAGTGGTCGGCCACCGCCTTCTGGATGAGCGGAACCGTCACCCGCCGCGAAGCCGGGTCGGCCAGAGGCTTGAGGACCTTCTGAGCCAGCTTGAGCGAGATGTCCTCGCCGGTCAGGCTGGAATAGGCCACTAGGCGCACCAGCGCCCCTTCCAGCTCGCGTACGTTGGACTTGGTGTTGTTGGCGATGTAGAAGCACACGTCCTCGGCCAGATCGACGTTCTCGGCCGCCGCCTTCTTGGCCAGAATGGCCATCTTGGTCTCCAGATCGGGGGGCTGGATGTCGGCGATCAGCCCCCACTCGAAGCGGCTGTGCAGGCGCTCCTCCAGGGACGGGATCTCCTTGGGAGGAGAATCGGAAGAAATCACGATCTGCTTCTGGGTCTCGTAAAGGGCGTTGAAGGTGTGGAAGAATTCTTCCTGGGTGCGCTCCTTGCCGGCCAGGAACTGAATGTCGTCCATCAGCAGCACGTCGATGTTGCGGTATTTCTCCCGGAACTGGGGCGTCTGATCGTAGCGGATGGCGTTGATCAGCTCGTTCATGAAGCGTTCCGAGGACATGTAGGTCAGCCGAAGGGACGGCTTGACCGACTGGATGGTGTGGCCGATGGCATGCATCAGGTGAGTCTTGCCCAGCCCCACCCCGCCATAGATGAAGAGGGGATTGTAAGCCGTAGCCGGCTGCTCGGCCACGGCGATGGAGGCAGCGTGAGCGAACTGATTGCTGGATCCCACTACGAAACCCGAAAAGGTGTACTTGGGATTGAGCCCGTTGAGCCCCCGCCCCGAAGGCGCGCCCTGGTACGCCGCTTCGGCGGCTTGCGTGCTGACCGCCTCGCCTTGGCTTTCCAGGACGTATTCCACCTGGTAGCCTTCAGCGCCGGATTCGGCCAAGGCTTCGGCAATAGTGTCCTGGTAGTGCTTGGATAACCAGTATTGGAAATGTTTATTGGGAACCCTCACCGTGACGGTGCGCTCGCTCTCATCGCTTCCCTGCTGCGAGGTGGGCCGGAACCAAACCTCGAAGTTTTGTTCGGAGACACGCCCCTCCAGGGCCTCCAATACGCTGTCCCACAGCTCCATATGAATGACCTGCCTGCCAAGACTAAAAACTATAATTCCAATTGTGACTGAGTTCGGAGAACCGACTCGTGAGCTTCCCCCTGCGAACACACTTTTTCCACAGGTTTTACACACACTGTGGATAATCGCGCTGGCTTTTCTCTTCGGGGAGTCCGGCGAAAAACGAAATTAACCCTACCACGAGGTTGAGGCGGCATCAAATTTTTTTTCTCTTTTTTCCTGCCGGGAGCCTTAGAAAGCATGCTGATAGCCTGAAAAAACCAGCTTCAGCAGGTATTTGCACGAGTCAGGCCAGCAGCGCGAAATCCTCTTTTGCGAGAGCCGGGCATTTCCCTTTACTTGATGAGGCTTTAGGGCACCAAGGGCCAAAAACCTCTGGAACCAGCCAACTGCACAAAATCCGATTTGTCCCTTTTGAACGGTTTTCAGCTCGCGCCGACGAGCGCTCCGCACATCTTCGGTGCAGGCCGGACTCCAAGGACAAATAAAGGTGAAGGTCAATGTGACTCAGGCCAAAATCCGCCCAAGGCGGGGAAATCTCCAGGCCTCCGCGAGGCCTGCAAGCACAAAGGCGACCGCACTCCTCTCAGATGAGCAGAGCGGCCGCCTCATGAAACCGAGTAGGGAATGCCTGAGAAGCGGGTCAGGTGTTGATCAGCTCCTTGAGATCTTTGCCGGGCTTGAAGTAAGGAACTTTTTTGGCCGGCACAAAGACCTTTTCTCCCGTCTTGGGATTGCGTCCCTGACGGGAGGCGCGCTCACGCAGACGGAAGCTTCCGAAGCCTCGCAATTCGACCTTGTCCCCAGACTTCAGCGAGTCGACGATGCTGTCCAACACGGTCTGGACGATGATCTCGGCATCTTTCTTGCTGAGCTCCGAATTCTTGGCTACGGAGTCGACCAGTTCGGCTTTGGTCATGTTTTTTTCCTTTCGATCCTGTGAGGGACTACTTTTTGGAATCGTCTTCTTGAGACGCTTCCCCGGAGTCCTCTCCCTCGCTCTCCTCGGAGGCTTTGGCCTCTTCCTCGGCTTCGGCTTCAGCCTTCTCTTCGGCCTCTTTCTCGGACTCTTCCTTGTCTTTGGCTTCGGCCTCGGCTTCGGCCTTGGATTCCGCCTTTTCCTCGGCTTCCTCCTCGCTCTCGTCAGCCTTGGCTTCCGAATCGGCCTCATCCTTTTCAGGTTGCTTGGCTTCAGGTTTCTTGGCTTCAGGTTTCTTGGCCTCGGCCTTCTCCTCCGCCTTCTCTTCGCTCTTGGTTTCGGTCTCGGCAGCGGCCTCTTGGGAGGATTCCTCCTCAGAGGGCTTTTCTTCGACTTCGGCCTTCTGCTCTCCCTCGCCGCGGCGCTTGAAGGCGCCGAGCTGGTCGAATTTCTCAGCCAGGGACGTCTTGGCCACCTCGGCCGGCTTATAGCTCCAGGAAGAGTCGCGCTGAGCACCTCCGCCGTCACCCTGCAGGGCCTTGATGGAGAGTCCGATCTTGCGCTCCAGGAGGTTCATCTTGATGATCTTGACCTCCACGTCCTGGCCCGCCGAGAAGTGGTCCTCGGGGTCCTCGATGCGCTCTTCGGCCAATTCCGAAACGTGGCAAAGGCCTTCGATGCCGTCAGCCACTTCGATGAAAGCGCCGAAGCCCGTCAGGCGGACGATCTTGCCTTTGAGGACGTCGCCGATCTGGTGGTGGGAGAAGAACTCTTCCCACTTGTCCGGCTCGAGCTGCTTGAGGCCCAGCGACAAGCGCTGGTTCTCGGCATCCACGTTGAGGACCATGGCCTGGACTTCCTGCCCCTTCTTGAGGATCTCGGAGGGGTGCTTGACCTTCTTGGTCCAGCTCAGATCGGAGACGTGCACCAAGCCCTCCACGCCTTCTTCCACCTCCACGAAGGCTCCGAAGTCGGTCATGTTGCGCACGATTCCGGTCACGATGGAGTTGATGGCGTACTTTTCTTCGATGTCGTCCCAGGGGTTGGGCTCGGTCTGCTTCATGCCCAGGGAGATGCGCCGGTCTTCGGCGTTCATGTCCAGAACCTGGGCCTCTACCTCGTCGCCCACGCTGAGCAGCTTGGACGGATGCTTGATGCGCTTGTTCCAGGTCATCTCGGAGATGTGGATCAAACCTTCCACGCCCTCCTCCAATTCCACGAAGGCGCCATAGTCGGTGATGCTGACCACCCGGGCCACCACGCGGGTTCCTTGAGGAAAGCGTTCGGTGGCGCTCAGCCAGGGATCCTCGCTGAGCTGCTTGTAGCCCAAGGAGACCTTTTCCTCCAGGCGGTCGAACTTGAGGATCTTGACCTGAATGCGGTCGCCGATGTTGAAGAGGTCGGACGGATGGTTGACGCGGCCCCAGGACATGTCGGTGATGTGCAGCAGTCCGTCGATGCCGCCCAGGTCGACGAAGGCGCCGTAATCGGTCAGGTTCTTGACCACGCCTTCCATGACCTTGCCTTC
This sequence comes from Acidobacteriota bacterium, assembly GCA_035471925.1. Lineage (GTDB taxonomy): Bacteria > Acidobacteriota > UBA6911 > RPQK01 > DATIPO01 > JANQFM01. Next base: position 34,565 of record DATIPO010000053.1, on the reverse strand, counting down.
TTCCAGATCGGCCAGCGTCTTTTCGCGCAGCTTGTAGTATTCCTCTTCCAGCACGGCCTTGCGTGAGAGGACGATGTTGCCGCGGCGCTTGTTGACTTTGATCACGCGCAGCCGCAGGTCTTCGCCGCGCAGGGCGTCGAGGTTGCGGACGGGATGAAGGTCGACCTGCGATCCAGGCAGAAAGGCCCGAACGCCGATGTCCACGGATAGGCCGCCCTTGACGCGCTCGATAACGCGTCCCACGATGGTTTCTTCCTCGTTGTAGGCCTTCTCGATGGAATCCCAGATCTTCATGCGCTCGGCCTTTTCGCGGGAAACCACGATATAGCCTTCGGAATCTTCAGTGTTTTCCAGCAGCACGTCGACCACGTCGCCGGCCTTGACTTCCACTTCTCCTTCTTCGCCGGCGAACTCGGAGATGTCGATGATGCCCTCGGACTTGTATCCGACGTCGATGACCACTTTGGAATCGGTTACCTTGAGCACCTTGCCGGGAACGACCTCGCCTTCCGACAAGTTGCGGAAGCTCTTTTCGTAGGCCTGCTCCAAATCGCCTTGGTCGACCTCAGGAGCCAGTTCGATGACCGGCGTGTTGTCGGGAACAGACGGCTTATCAGCCGCCTGATTGGAAGCTGGGGTCTTCTGCCCCTCTTCGGTTTTGCTTTCTGCAGTTGCTGACATTCTGACGAATCCTCGCTTTCGGTTTCAATATGGTTCAAACACGTCGTCAAGAAAGGCGCGGCTGGAGGCGCACAACGGATTCCCCGGGTCGGCACAAGGCCGGCCACCAGAGATGAGAATCAGTTTGTCGGTGGGATGATTGGGACGGGGTTGATAGCTGGTTGAAGTTAAACGGCAGCCAAACCGATGGCACCTCACACAAAGTTGCAATGTTGCATCAATTCCTCACAAACGAATTTGAACTGCCACTTATAGCCCCTTGGCCCCGCGTTTGTCAAGCAGGAACGCGAAACTTGAGCGCTCCCCCGGACATCTGAATCTGCGTGACGCTATGATATACTGCTCGACTTCGCTCCGGCTGTCGGAGATTGAGAGTGGAAGATGCCCGCGGGCATCGACGAGAATGAACGTTTTCGCGGCGGCTTGGCCGCGGGGAGCTCAAGAAAATGAAAGCTGCCATCCATCCCGAATATCAGACGGTAACCGTGCGCTGCGCCTGCGGCGAGGAGTGGGAGACCCGCTCCACCAATGACGGCGACATCCGCTTGGAAATCTGCTCCAAGTGCCATCCCTTCTTCACCGGGAAGCAGAAGATGGTCGACACCGCCGGACGCGTCGAGCGGTTCCAGCGCAAATACGCGCAATTCAATCAGAAGCGCGGCAAGGGCAAGAAGTAAGACGACGTGTTTCAGAAGCTCCAGGCCTTGGAAGAAAAATACGAGCAGCTTTCCCAGGATCTGGGCAGCAGCGAAATGCTGTCCGATCCCAACAAGCTGCGCGAGGCGGCCCGGGCTCATTCCGAACTGCAGGAAATCGTGGACAAGTACCGCGAATTCCGCAAGATCCAGACCGGCATCGAAGAGGCCCGCCAGATTCTCAAAGAAGAGAACGAGGAAGAGCTGCGCCAGATGGCCGAAGAGGAACTGGAAGAGCTCAAGGGACGCCTGGAGGCCTGCGAGACGGAACTCAAAACCCTTCTCATCCCAAAGGATCCCAACGACGAGAAGAACGTGGTGCTGGAGATACGGGCCGGCACGGGCGGCGACGAAGCCAGCCTTTTCGCCCAAGAAATCTTCCGCCTCTACGCGCGATATGCGGAAGCCCGAGGCTGGAAGGTCGAACTCCTGGACGCCCGCGAGTCCAACGTGGGAGGGCTCAAGGAAGTGGTGGCCCTGGTGGAAGGCAAGGGAGCCTACAGCCGCCTCAAGTTTGAAAGCGGCGTCCACCGGGTGCAGCGGGTCCCCGAGACCGAGACTCAGGGACGCGTCCACACCTCGGCGGTGACGGTGGCCGTGCTGCCCGAAGTGGACGAGGTAGAGGTCGACATCGACCCCAACGAGCTGCGCATCGACACCTATTGCTCCTCCGGTCCCGGCGGCCAGAGCGTCAACACCACCTATTCGGCCGTACGCATCACCCACGAGCCCACCGGCGAAGTGGTGACCTGCCAGGACGAAAAATCGCAGATCAAGAACAAGGCCAAGGCCCTCAAGGTGCTGCGTTCACGACTCTACGAGAAGGCCCGCCAGGAGCAGCAGGACGAAATCGCCGAGAGCCGCCGGGCCATGGTGGGGAGCGGAGACCGCAGCGAGAAGATCCGCACCTACAACTTTCCCCAGAACCGGGTCACCGACCATCGTCTGGGCCTGACTCTGCACCAGCTCGACAGGATCATGGAAGGCGACATCGATCCCATCGTCGACGCCCTGGTCACCAACGAACGGGCCGAAGCCCTGAGCGGACAAGTCAACTGACCCCCGCACGCCGACCGGGACGGAGAGCCGCCATCCCGCCAGGCACGGACAGTCCGGGGCCGAGAAGCTCATTCGCGACCAGAGTTCCCACCCATCATGACCATCAGAGAGGCTCTGCAGCACGCCACCCAAACCCTGACCAGGGCGCGTTTGCGTGCCCCCCGGGCAGACGCCGAGTTCATTCTCACTTCGCTGCTCTCCTGCAACCGCGCCCACTTGCTGGCCCATCCCGGCAGGCCTCTCGATGAGAACCAGTTGGACCTCTTCCAGCAATGGCTGCGTCGGCGCCAAGACCACTACCCCTTGCAGTACCTGAAGGGCAAGCAGGAGTTTTACGGACGGGATTTCGAAGTCTCTCCGCAAGTGCTCATCCCCCGTCCTGAAACCGAACTGCTGGTCGAAACCGCGCTGGACCGGCTGGCCTCGCTGTCTCAGCCGACCCTGCGCGTGGTCGAGGTTGGACTGGGATCAGGCTGCTTGGGAGAAACCCTGGTTCTGGAAGACTCCCGGGTGGTCTTGACGGGCATCGACATCTCGGCTCCGGCTCTGGCCGTGGCTCGGCGCAACGCCTTCCGCCTGGGGGCTCTGCAAAGATTACGGCTGCTGGCCTGCGACGGCCTATCCGCATTGGCTCCCGCGCCGGTCTTCGACTTGCTGGTGTCCAATCCTCCCTACGGAGCCTTGCAGCAGAGCCACTTGGTGGACGAGGGCGTGCGCCGCTACGAGCCCCGCCAAGCCGTCTTCGGCGGACGCACCGGCTTGGACGTCTATGAAAAGATCTTTAGCCGGGCCGACTCGATCCTAAAGCCCGCGGCTTGCATCTTGGTGGAGATGGGGAAGGACCAGCACAAGCCGGTCCTCGACTTGGCACGCCGCCATGGGTGGAGGGCGGGCAGAGTCCTCCCCGACTTGGCGGGAATCGACCGGGTGGCTGAATTTCAGCGTGAGGACGGCGGCCGCGAATGAGACGCGCTCCGGCTGGTGCGCAGCGAGCGGCCTCTTGCCGCCGAAAGCATGGGAAGCCGCTGACCCTGTTGGCCGGACTTGACCCGTTTGTGAACTTGCCGGCCACCCGGTGGCCCCAGATTCTCAGGGGCGGGGTTGGAACCTTGATTGATGAAGGCTCGTCGATACCGGTATAGTGTGGAAACTTTGCAGCCTGTCGGCCATCCCTCTCCTAGGAGACTTGAAGGAACATGAAAGAGACCATCCGCCAGCTTTTGAAGGAAATCGGCGAGAATCCCGAGCGGGAAGGCCTGGTCAAGACCCCGGAACGGGTCGAGCGGGCCTGGAAGTTCCTCACCAGCGGCTATCAGAAAACGGCCGAAGAGATCCTCAACGGGGCCCTGTTCACCGTCGAATACGACGAGATGGTGATCGTGCGCGACATCGAGATCTACAGCATGTGCGAACACCATCTTCTGCCCTTCTTCGGCAAGTGCCATGTGGCCTACCTGCCTTCCCGCCAAGTGATCGGATTGAGCAAGATTCCCCGCATCGTCGACATGTTCGCCCGCCGGCTGCAAGTGCAGGAGCGCCTGACTCAGCAGGTGGCGCAAACCGTCACCGACTGGATCAAGCCCAAGGGCGTGGCGGTCGTCATCGAAGCCAATCACCTGTGCATGATGATGCGGGGCGTCCAGAAACAGAATTCAAGTATGATCACGTCGGCCATGCTGGGATCCTTCCGCAAGGACAACCGTTCCAGAACGGAGTTTCTGCAACTCGTAGGGATACATCGAAAATGACTCTGAGTTTCGGTCAGCGGATCATTACAGCCTGCCTGGCGGCCCTACTGCTGTGGCCGTCCCTGCGGGCCCAGGAGGAGTTTCCCGAAGAAGACGAGATCTTCCGGGTCGACGTCAACCTGATCACGCTGATGTTCTCGGTCAAGGACGCCCAAGGCCGCTTCGTCAACGACTTGCCGGCTGAGCGTTTCCGCGTCTATGAGGACGGCCTGGAGCAGGAAGTCCGATACTTCGAGGGCCCCTCCAATCAGCAGCCCCGCAAAGGCGGACTGTGGCTGGCCTTTCTCATCGACGTCAGCGGCAGCACATTCTCGACGCGCTCCGAGCAGCTTCTGGCGGCCCGCACATTCTTTGACAACCTGCAGCAGTTCACCCAGGTGGGAATCTACGGCTTTACCGACCAACTGCTGGAATTTCAGACCTTCACGTCCAACCGCTCGGCGGCCCTCGGCGCCTTCAGCGAAGCCGAGCGGCACCTGGGACGCACCTCCATATACGCCTCCCTCAACTCGCTCGTCCAGCAGATGAAAACCCGGGCCGGAGCCAACGACCGCAAGGTCATCATCATCATCTCGGACGGCATGGACGACGACTATGTCAAGTCGGCCCAATCGACCTCCCTGGCCCGCCTCAACGGAGTGACGTTGTATACGGTGCTGGTGCCCTCGGCGGCCCAGCTCTACATCCATCCCGACGCTCCGCCCTCGACCGCGGACGAGGAGCGCCAGAAGAAACGCCGGGCCTTCGAACGCCTCTCCCAGGGCACCGACGGCCTTCACTTTTCAGGATTCGAGGCCATCCTCGACTTCGATCAGACTTTGGCCCAGATTACCGAGAGCGTCTTCGGCAACCTCTACCGCCTGGCCTACATCACCTCCGATCCCGACCGGCCCAAAGAGGACCGCGAAATCAGCATCCGCGTCAGCGGCGACAGCGGCCTCCAAGTCTCTCTGCCCTTCAAGCGAATGCCACGCCAGATGCAGGCCAAGAAGGACCTCATCGCCGCCCTCTTCGCCGCCAACGACAACAAGACTCCCCTCGACATCGACACCTCCTACCGCGAAATCGCCGTCGGACTGGACGTCCTCAAGCCTCGCTCCCTGGCTGGCGAAACGGGCCAGCCTTTCCGCCTCAAGATCAGTCCCCTCTCGCTTTCGGGCGACCGGCTGGGGGTCAAGACTCAACTGGGCATCGTGGGACAACTCGTCGACCGTCAAGGCAACGAGGTGGCTCGTCTGCGCGAGATCTTGCCGGTGGACTTGCGGGCTCGCGAGATCGCCAACGGGCAGAACATCATCTACACCAACAAACTGCTGGCGCCGGAAGGCGTCTACAACTTCCGGGTAGCGGTGCTGGAAGTGGCCACTTGGAAGATGTCGGCCTTCGAAACCGTGGTGCAGATCGGCGCCGACTGAGTCCATGAAATTGCGTCTCAGCGATTTCGACTATCACCTGCCTGCCAGGCTGATCGCCCAACACCCCAGCCAGAAGCGCGACCGCTCCCGCCTCATGGTTGTGGAGCGCCAGAGCGGAGACATCGGGCATTGCCAGTTCCGCGACCTGCCCCAACTCCTCAAACCCGACGATCTGCTGGTGCTCAACGACAGCCGCGTCATCCCGGCCCGTCTGTTCGCTCGGCGTCCCGGCGGGACGCGTCCCATTGAAATCCTGCTGCTCAAAGACCTGGGGGAAGGGCGGTGGGAGGCGCTGCTGCGCCCGGGACGCCGGGTGCGGGCCGGAGATCGGCTGGTGGTGGCCGAAGGACGCATGGAGGCCGAGGTCCTTCCCTCGCCCTCCAATTACCGCCGCCTGTTGAAATGGCACTGTCAGGGCGACTTCAGCCAACTCCTGCAGGAGCACGGACAGATGCCTCTGCCCCCTTACATCCAGCGGTCCCCAGGAGGACTCAAGGAAGACCTCAAGCGCTACCAGACCGTCTACGCCGCCAAGCCCGGGTCGGTGGCCGCGCCTACAGCCGGACTGCATTTCACGCCCGCCCTGCTGGAGCGCCTGCGCCACGTCTTTCTCACCCTTCACGTGGGCTACGGGACCTTCCGCCCCATTCAGAGCGAAGACCTGACGGCTCACGAGATGGAGGCCGAGTTTTTCGAAATTTCGCCTCAAGCCGCCCGGGCCATCCAAGCCCAGCGCAACGCCCAGGGCCGCGTGGTGACGGTGGGGAGCACCTCCACGCGCGTGCTGGAACACCTGGCCTCGAGCCAAGGCGAGATCACCGCCGGCGCCGGAGAAACCGGCCTCTTCATCTACCCCGGTCACGAGTGGCGGGTCAGCGAGGCCCTGATCACCAACTTCCACTTGCCCCGGTCGACCCTATTCGTCCTGGTCTCGGCCTTCGCCGGAAGGGAACTGATGCAGCGCTGCTACCGCCAAGCGGTGGAGCGGGAATACCGCTTCTACAGCTACGGGGACGCCATGCTGATCGTTTGAAGCCGGCAACGCCTTCTGCCCCAAACACAAAAGGGCGGCTCGCCGGGGAGCGAGCCGCCCTTGATCACTTCGTTTCGAGATTCCCCAAAGCAAAGCCTCGGACGAGTTCACAGCCTCTGGACGCGTGAACCTGCTGGCCGCCCAGGGGCCCTAGACCCGGCCGATGGGGGCCCGGAAATCGTCTTTCTGGCAAACCCAGAACATGCCGCCGGAGCTGACTCCGGCTACCCGCATGACTTTGGTGGCCACCAGTTCTTCGCCGCACTTGGGGCACAGCCTGGCGGAACCTTTGGCGCCCCGCTGTCCCAGACTGGCACGTGCGGTTTTACTTAGCTTGGACATGATTCAAAACCTCCAACTTATCTCGATAAGAAACTCGCCTCTTCAAAAAAACCTGCCCCTAACGAGCTTGTCAGTATGCAGGGATGCCGCTCTGGCTGTCAAGTTTCGCGGGGGGCTCTCATTCCACCAAACCGAACTCGATGTGAGTGACGTCTTCCAGCTCGTGCTCCATGAATTCCTTGATCTTGGCGATCAGGCTCTTCTCGTTCAGGCGGATGGCCTCGCGGGTGACGCCGTACTGGTCGGCGATTTCCTGAAGTGTCAGCGGATCTTCGGCCATCAGCCGCTTGTAGAGAATCATGTGCTCGCGCTCGCTCAGGGTCTGGGCAAACTCGTCCAGCTTGTCTTCGAAGAGCTGCCTCAGTTCGCCCTGAGCCAAGCGCTCGTCCACCATAGCCTCGGTATCGGTGAGCGTGTCGACATAGGTCAGGGGACTGTCTTCACCCACTTTGGCGTCGAGGCTCAGCTCCGAGGACTCGATGAAGGGCTGCAGCTCGCGCACGGTGTCCTCCTCCACATCGAGGCGCTCGGCGATCAGCTTGGGAGTGGGGTCGATGCCCTGCAGACGCAGCTTCTCTTTCTCTTTGCGCAGGTTGAAGATGAGGCGGCGCCTCTCGTTCGTCGTCCCGGCGCGGACGATGCGCAGGTTGTCGAGCATGAACTTGATGATGTAGGCCTTGATCCACCACGAAGCATAGGTGGGCAGGCGCGCCCCCTTGTCGGGATCGAAGCGCTTGACCGCCTCCATGAGTCCGATGTTGCCCTCCTGAATGAGGTCGAGGACGTTGGAGTAGACCCGCTTGTACATCATGGCGATCTTGACCACCAGACGCAGGTTTGCGGTCACCAGGCGCATGGCGGCGTACTCGTCCTCATCCTCACGGTAGCGTTCCGCCAACTCGCGCTCTTCCTCGGCTGAAAGAGGCTCGAATTGACTGATTTCCAGGAGGTACTTGCGTAGCGGGTCGAGCTTGGCCAGTTGAGCCGAGCCGGTGGAAGCCGGGGCCGGTATCTGAGGAACCGGTTGGGCTTCTTTAGCTTCTTTGGCTTCTTGGCTGCCGCCGTTCTCTTGGGCGGACTTGGGTGGTCGGTCAGTCATGCAGTCTAAGTTGCGTGCTGGGCTGGAGAATACTCCTTCATGAACTTCAAATAGGTGTCGACATCGTCGGCGCTGCCGATGATCAGCGGAACCCTCTGGTGCAGCGATTCGGGCTCGATCTGAAGAATGTCCTGAGTGCCCGTGGTGGCTTTGCCGCCGGCCTTTTCCACCACGAAAGCCAGCGGATTGGCTTCGTAAAGCAGGCGCAGCTTGGCCTTAGGCGGACTCTCGGGGTCTTTGTAGACAGCCGGGTAGAGGAAAATGCCTCCATAAAGCAGGTTGCGGTGGAAATCGGCCACCAGAGAGCCGATGTAGCGCATGGAATATGACTTGCCCTCGGGGGTCTTGGCGGTCTTCAGGTACTGTATGAAGCGCTTGGTCCCTTCGTCCCAGTTGTCGGAGTAGCCTTCATTGATGGAATAGATGCTGCCCCGCTTGGGAATCTCAATATGGCGGTGCGAGATCAGGAACTCGCCGATGGAAGGATCCAGGGTGAACCCGTTCACACCGGTGCCGCTGGAATAGACCATGATGGTGCTGGAGCCGTAGACGCAGTAGCCCGCAGCAATCTGCTGGTAGCCCGGCTGCAGGCAGTCCTCCAGGGTGCCGTCCTCGCCCGGGGTCACCTTGCGCAGAATGGAGAAGATGCTGCCGATGCTGACGTTGGCGTCAATGTTGGAAGAACCGTCCAAGGGGTCGAAGATGAGGACGTACTTGCCCTTCTTGAACTTCTTGGGGATGCGCATGATCTTGGGATCTTCTTCGGAGGCCATGGCGCACAGATGACCGCCGTGATCCATGGCCTTGAAGAGCGTGTAATGGGCGAATTCGTCCAGCTTGCGGACCTCTTCGCCGTGCACGTTCTCGTCTCCCGTCTTGCCCAAGATATCTACCAGTCCGGCCTTGTTCACCTCGCGCGAAATGATCTTGAAGGCGATGGTCAAATCCCACAGCAGCCCCGTGAAGACACCTGTAGCATCGGGCAGCTTGCGCTCCTCTTCCACCAGGAAGCGTCCGATGGTCAATGTCGAAGAACTCATATTCTCTCCTTTTGAACACGTCGCAGATGTTGCGGGTCTGCAAGCGGTTTCGTGCCAAAAGGGTTCCCGGCCACGTCCGCCGGGAGGGACCCTTGTCTAAGCTCCACTCTAACACGGGCGGTAACCTCGGCAAGCCCCTGGAATAGGGGTCGCAAGGCGGCAAGCGGCCCCGGACCGCCGGGAACATCCGGGCAACTGGCCTTGGTCGCTGAACCTTGACTCCTGCGAACCTGCCGGCTGTCTGGCGCATAGCGGGCACTTCATGGCCGCAAAGCGCACGAGACCGCAAAGACGGTCGCGCCCATGGACTGGTTGGCCGGCTTGTGGCTTGGCCCCCTAGTGGACCGTCTTGGATTTGCGGGTCATGAAATCGATGAGCACATGATCGGCCAAGTTGAAGGTATTGGTGAGGTAGGCCTTGCCGCGCGAGATCTGGGCAACTTGCTTGACGAATTCCACCAGGTAGTAGTCCCGGGCCAGCATGAAGGTATTGATCATGATTCCCGAACGGCGGCAATTGGCAGCTTCCTTGAAAGTTTCGTTGAGGATGTAAGGATCGAGCCCGAAGGAATTCTTGTAGATGCGGCCGTCTTCCAGCGTCAGGGCCGAGGGCTTCCCGTCGGTGACCATGATGATCTGGCGCAAGTCCTTCTTCTGATTCATGAGAATGCGCCGGGCCAGGCGGAAACCTTCGCAGGTGTTAGTGTGCCAGGGACCGATCTTCTGCTCGGCCACCTTGTGGACCGGGACCTCCTCGGCCGAATCGTGAAAGAGGATGACCTTGAGCGTGTCCTCTGGGAATTGGGTGCGGATCATGTGGGCCAGAGCCAAGGTCACTTTCTTGGCCGGCGTGAAGCGGTCCTCACCATAGAGGATCATGCTGTGGGAGCAGTCCAGCATGATGACTGTGGCGCAGGAGCTGTGGTACTCGCTCTGGTGCACCATCAGGTCGGAATATTCCAGGTTGAGAGGCGTTCCCAGGCCTTCGCGTCGAATGGCCTTGAGGAGGGTGGCGTTGACGTCCAGATTGAGGGTGTCGCCGAACTCGTAAGGACGGCTGTGCCAGTCGGCTTCAATTCCGGTGGAGAGCCGGCGGGTGCGGTGTTTGCCGAAGGCCCCCTGGCCCAGGGAAGAGAGCAGTTCGCGCAGCGTGCGGTGTCCCAGGTAATCGATGCTCTTCTCGGTCAACTTGAAACGCTTGCCGCTTTGATCGGCCTCGCCTTCCTCTCCCTGTCCGGCAGAGGACTGCCGGTCTTCCTCGACCTGCAGGTAGTTCTCTTCGATCAGCTTCTGAATCAGTTCGTCGAAGAAGTCCTGCACGTCTTGGGGGAGCTCGCCGTTGGGATACTCTTCCTCGAATTCGTCCATGGCCTGCCGCCATTCCTCGGGCAGACGCTCGTCGCTGGAGAGAATGTTGGCTAGAGCCCTGTAGAGAGCCTGCATGCTGTTGGCGGGAGGCGCGTCGGGATAGAACTGGGACTCGAATCCGCTGTCGAGCAAGAAGTCGCGCAGGCGGTCGAGCACGTCCTCAAGATCGAGTTCGTCGAGGGGATTGGGTGTGTACTTGCTGTAGCGGTAACGCATGCGTCCTGGCCTCATTGTGAGCGGGCAGCCTCTTTGCTTCGAGAGCCTGCGAGGCTGCGGACCCTGTTGGCACAACCCGTTGGGTGCACGAACTTGCCGGCCACCCAGTGGCTTTAATTGAAGGAGCGGCTGCCGCGCCGGCTCTTCATCTGCTCCAACAAGTCGCGGGCCTCTTCTTCGCCCTGCTCGCGGTAGTAGCCTTGCTCGGCGTTGCGGCTGATGCGCTTGAGCGAGGTCAGCCCCTCCAGCACGAATTCGATTCCCGAAACGGCCAGAGGCAAGTCGTCATCGGGGTCCAGACGGAGGCCTTTCAACGGCTCTTCCAATCCCTGGATGCCGTTAACCGCCTGGTAGAACTCGCGCGCTCCAGTCTGGTCGGAGATGCGCACGCTTCCGCCCAGGTCGAACCATTGCACGATCTGCTCGAAGTCGTCATCGCCAAAATGCTTCTTAAAGACGTCCAGCACGGCCCGGTGGATCAGTTCGCGACCGATGCGCTCGGCCCCTTTCATCTCGCCTTCGTACTCCAGCTCCAGCTTCCCGGTGATGGCCGGCATGGAGGCGTAAACATCCCCCACCCGCAAAACGGCTTTGCCCTCGCCGTGAACCAGGGCACGCCTTTCGGCATTGGAAGCAGCGAATTCGAGGCAGGCAATGGGCAGGCGCTGGCTGACGCCGGAACGGTGGTCGACGCGCTTGTCGCGGCGGCCGTGAAAAGCTACCAACTCCACCACCTCCTCGACCCACTCGGGAATCACCACGTCGCTATCCTCGCGCTGCAGCCAGGCTTCCTGGCGGGTGATGCGGATCCCGTCCTGGAGCCGCTTGGGATAGTGGGTGCGGACCTCGGCTCCGATGCGGTCTTTGAGGGGCGTGATGATCTTGCCGCGGGCCGTGTAGTCGTCAGGATTGGCGGTGAAGGCCATCAGCAAGTCGAGGGGCAGACGCAGCGGAAAGCCTTTGATCTGGACATCTCCCTCTTGCAGGATGTTGAAGAGACCCACCTGGATCTTGGGCGCCAGATCGGGTAATTCATTGATGGTGAAGATGCAGCGGTGGGCGCGGGGCAGGAGGCCGAAGTGGATGTTCTCGAAGGAGGACAGAGCTTTGCCGCTTTTGGCCGCCTTGATGGGGTCGAGGTCGCCGATGATGTCGGCGATGGTGACGTCGGGCGTGGCCAGCTTCTCCACGTAGCGCTGATCGCGGTGCAAAAAGGCGATGGGCAATTGGTCGCCCTCCTTCTCCAGGCGCTGCCGTCCGATATCGCTGATGGGATGGAAAGGATCGTCGTGGATCTCGCTGCCCTCGATGTAAGGCAGGTATTCGTCGAGGAATTCGGTCAGTTGGCGCAAGATGCGGCTCTTGGCTTGACCGCGCAGTCCCAACAGAATGAAGTCTTGGCGCGCCAGCAGAGCATTGATGATTCCCGGCAGGGCCGTTTCTTCATAACCCACGATGCCGGGAAAGAGCGGGGCGCCCGCCTCAAGCTTACGCAGCAGATTGGCGCGGATTTCTTCTTTGACGGTGCGGGCTCGATGAGGAAATCGGGAATCTTCCTTGAGTTCGCCAAGTGTTTTGGGAAGCATATACAGGACTATCCTTATTTTTGCCGCAAGGGGCTTGCGGAGAGGGTTTGACAGCTTGCAAGGACTTACCGGGCCAGTGCGCGCAGGGATTCAACCACTTCAGGCGCATCCCAGTCATAGAGTCCCACATGGACCAGGGCCACTCGCCCCTGGCTGTCGACCACCATGCTGGCGGGCAAGACGCCCCCCGGAAATCCCATGCGGTTGTAGAGGTCGCCCTTCTTATCGATGACGAAGCGGAAATCGTAGGGATTCTTCTTGAGATAATCGCGCACGGCTTGGGGGTCGTCGTCGCTGAGGGCCACGACTTGAAGGCCCTCGTCGGCCAGAGCCTTCTGCAACCGTTCCAAATCGGGCATTTCCTTGCGGCAGGGGCCGCACCAGGTGGCCCAGAAGTTGACCAGCAGCACTTTGGCGTCTAGATCGGACAGCTTCACTTCCTCTCCCTCGAGGGTTCTCAGGACCGGCGTCGACAAGTCGACCGATTCACGCTGATCAGCAGGAATCCAGTTGAGGGAAGAGGCCGTCAGGCTGAGCACCAGCAGGTAAAGCAAGCCCAAAACGGCAACGGCGCGGATGAAATGACGCAAGTTCGACCTCCAAGCAATAAGCCTTGACTTGAAATTGTAGCACATGGCGGACTTTCTTCTTCTGTCGCGGCTGCCCTCCGACGGGCTAGGCTGCCGGCTCGTCTCCGAAGGAAATGCCCAAGGCGCGGGCGGTGCGGACGCGGTCATCGTCGGGATCAACCAAGCGCTGTCCGCCGATGGCATCCTGCAGCGGGATGGAGTCGATGCAGCCGCAGCGCAGATTGACCATGCGTCCGAATTGCTCTTGGGCGATGAGGTCGACGGCGTGGCGTCCGTAGCGGGTCCCCAGCAGCCGATCGAAGGGGGTGGGCGAGCCGCCCCGCTGCAAATGGCCCAGCACCACCGAACGGGTTTCGATGTCGATGCAGCGCTGGATCTCATTGGCCACTTTATAGGAGATTCCGCCCAGCTTGCCGAAGGGATCGTCCGCGGGCTGGGCGCGGAAGACCTGCTCGCCGTCCTGAGGCGCCGCCCCCTCGGCCACCACCACGATGGAAAAGTCGCGTCCGTGGTTGCGGCGGTGCATGATCTTGCGGCAGATGGAGGGGATGGTGAAGGGAATCTCGGGGATCAAGATGACGTCGGCGCCGCCGGCGATGCCCGACTCCAGGGCGATCCAGCCTGCGTTGCGCCCCATCACCTCCACCAGCATCACGCGGTCGTGGCTTTGGGCCGTGGTGTGGAGCTTGTCGATGGCATCAGTCGCGGTGTGGAGGGCGCTGTCGAAGCCGAAGGTCAGTTCGGTGCCCTTGACGTCATTGTCGATGGTCTTGGGAACGCCGATCACGGGAACCCCGGCATGCTGGAGCTTGTGGCCGATGGTCAGCGTGCCGTCGCCGCCGATCATGACAACGGCGTCCAGACCGTGCTCATGAAAGGTCTCCACCACTTTGCCGGAGTAGTCGTGGAATTCCACCTCGCCCTCCGAACCGCGCACCGGGTATCGGAAGGGGTTCCCCTTGTTGCTGGTGCCCAGGATGGTGCCTCCGAGAGGCAGGATTCCGCGCACGTGTTTGAGCGCCATGGCCGTGAGTCCGCGCTCCAGGAAGCCCGCGAAACTGTCCTCGCTGCCGTAGACTTCCCAGTCGTACTTGAGGATGGCGGTCTTAACCACCGCCCGGATGACGGCATTCAGGCCAGGGCAGTCTCCCCCGCCGGTGAGCAGTGCGATCTTCTTGCCTGACGATTCACTCATGGCGACGATTGTACAATGGCATCCGTATCGGCCATGGATCGCGAGCGGACTCTGCCCGCCGAGAAGATTGTGGGACGGCTGACCATGTTCGCGATACTGAACCCGTTTGTGAACTTGTTGGCCACTTGGTGGCCGGGACCGGCTTATGTCACGTGAACGCATCCTCAACCGCCTGCGCCAGGCTCTGGAGAAGGCTCAAGCACCTGACCTGCCCACCCTTCCACAGCCCTCCGGGGCGGTGGAGGGAGATATCAGCGAATGGTTTGTCCGCCAACTGCGGGCTGCCGACGGCGAAGTCTATCGGGCCGAGGATGGAGCGGCGGTCCTGGAGGCGCTGGGACGCATCTTCTCATCCCGTCACAAAGACGAGCCGGCAGTGGAGGAGGCGGCTTGGGAAGAGCTGGAGGTGCTGGAAGAGCACAATATTCCCTACCGCTGCAGACGGCCGTCCCCAGAGGAGCCGGACGAGGGACCATCGGGCGGGGGATTTTGGATCAGCCGTCATCCTCAGGGCCGGGTGGAAGCGCCTCTGCAACTGGAATGGCGTTCTCCTCACCGCCAGCAAGCCGCTCAGGTGCCGCTTTCCGTCAGTTCGGGCCGCTGGGGGATCGCCGAAACCGGAAGCGTCTATTATCAAGCCGGTCCCGGACGCAGCCGTCTGCTTTCGGTGCTACCTCCCCACCATGTGGTCCTGCTCTCACGCCGCCGGCTGCTTGCTGATGCAGAGTCCTTTTTCCAGCGCCTGGAAGCGGGACGCGAAGGCAGCGCCGGAGTGCTGGTCACCGGCCCCAGCCGCACGGCCGACATCGAGAAGGAACTGGTGGTGGGCGTGCACGGTCCCAAGCGGCTAAGCGTCATCCTGACGGGTTAGGTTCAACGCCCGCCCTCCGCTCGTTGTACACTGTGGGTTCGAAAGCGGACGCATGCATAAGATCGTCAAACAGCTCACTTTCTGCTATGGTCACCGGCTGCTGGAATACCAGGGCAAGTGCGCCCGGCCTCATGGCCACACGGCGCTGGTGGAGATCGAGCTGGCGTCATCGCAGCTCAACGCGCTGGGCATGGTGCGCGATTTCGGAGAGGTGAAGGACATCCTGGGACGCTACATCGAAGACACCTTCGATCACCGCATGATTCTGCGTCAGGACGATCCTCTGGTTAAGGCGCTGCGCGATCTGGGTGAGGAGGTGGTGGTCTTGCCCGTCAATCCCACTGCAGAACACCTTGCCCGCATCCTTTTCGAGCAAGCCCGCAAGCTGGATCTGCCGGTCAGCGCTGTCCGCCTGTGGGAGACCCAGGACTCGTATGCCGAGTACGGGCTGCAAGGCTGTGAACTGGAGCAGGAGAAGGAATGAAGGACTGGAAAGAGAGTCTGAAGCAGCCGGCGGTCCGCTTCGTGGCCGGATTCGTGGTCGTGGTGCTGCTGTTCAACTTGCTGCTGGCACTGACCTGGGTTGATGACAACCTCATTCACCCCTACACCCAATTCATCACGTCGGTCAGCGCCAACGTCCTCGTGCTGCTGGGCTACGATGACCTCTCCTGGCAGGGCACCGTGATTCGCACAGGGCGCTTCGCGGTCGACATCCGGCGCGGATGCGACGGGGTTGTGGCCACCATTCTGCTCATCGCCGCCTGCTTGGCCTTTCCGGCTTCCTGGAAGCAGCGCCTTATCGGTACCTCGCTGGGATTCGTGCTTATTTTCGCGCTTAATCAAGTGCGCATAGTGGTCCTCTTCGCGCTGGGCGATCAAGGATCCATGAACCTCTTCGAATTTGTCCATACCTATGTCGCTCAATTTGCGGTCATTGCTCTCACAATGGTTTTCTGGGTCTACTGGGCCGGACGCCAAAAACCTGTCTATTCGTGAGCGCCTCCTGATCTTTCTGGTCCTGATGGCGCTGGCCTATGGGCTGGTGTGGGGAGCCTTCTATCCCTTGCGCTCGACCTACCAGAGCGCCCTGGGGGCCGGGGCCGAGACCTACTACCGTTTGGAAGGCAGCGGATTCCGTTTTTGGAGCGGAGGCGACAACGTCTACTTCCGCTCCTACTACGAGCCCATCTTCGAAGCTCAAATCGAACCCCGCGCCATCTACACCAACGTGCCTTTCTTGCTCACCCTGGTACTGGTGACGCCCGGACTCGCCCTACGAAGGCGCCTGATCTACTTGGCCGCCGCCCTGGCCCTGCTTTACCTGTCGCACGTCTTTTTCATGGTCACCAAGGCCGAGATCATCCTCATCGCGGCCGAATACCCGGGTGCCGGCAACCAGGCCTTTTGGCATTTCGCCGACAATTTCCTGGAGGTCAGCGGGAAGACCTTCTTCCCCATCCTCATCTGGCTGGCCCTGTGCCTGCCCTACATGCTGGGCTCGGTGGACACTCCCAGCGTTGCGGTGGACCGCAAGGTGGGGCGCAATGATCCCTGCCCCTGCGGCAGCGGCAAGAAGTACAAGCAATGCTGCGGAAGGGCCTGATGCGCTCCGTCCTGCGTCCCTTCAACGAATTCCTCGAGCTCTTCGAAGCCCACCTGCGGACAGGGGGGATGCGCGCCTTGCTGGGCATTCTGGCAGGACTGCTGGCTGGGTGGTGGATCTACGTTCCCCTGCACGAGTTGCTCCACGCCTGGGGCTGCCTGGCAAGCGGAGGCCAAGTCGAACGCCTGGAAATCGATCCCCTCTACGGCGCCGACTTTCTGGCCCGCCTGTTCCCCTACGTGCATTCGGGAAGCGCCTATGCCGGACGCCTGAGCGGCTTCGACACAGGCGGCTCCGACTGGACTTACGCAGTCACCATCGCGGCACCTTTCCTGCTGGGACTGGCGGGATTCCCGCTGCTGCGCCTGACGCGTCCCGCCGACGGGTCTCAGGGCCAAGATTCCGCTGCAAGCCCACCGGCACCGGCCGCACTGGCGCGGGCCGTCCTGTTCGGGGGCGCAGCCCTTCTGGCCGGTTCTCCCCTGCTCAGTTTGACGGGAGACCTGCTGGAACTGGGCACTTTGACCCTTTTTCAAGTCTGGCCTGGAGCCGGACAAGCCCACCGCAGCCTCATCAGCGATGATCTCTTCCGCCTGCTGGGTCAATGGCCCGGCCCCGTGACCATGAGCGGCGTGTTTTTCCTGTTTGCGGCTCAGCTCGCGGGAGCGGGTTTGGGGCTGCTGCTGATCCACCTCTCCCACGGCTTGGCCCGCGGTTCGAGACCAGAGAAGGCTGAGGACGAAACCCACGGCGAGGCTCACGAAAGGGGCCACGACCGGACCGATGACCGGGCCTGAATTCTTTTGCGCCAAATCGGCGTTCCTGGTAATTTTAGGTGGGCCCATAGCTCAGTTGGTTAGAGCAGCCGACTCATAATCGGCCGGTCGCAGGTTCAAGTCCTGCTGGGCCCACGTCACCTTGCCCATCACTGCTCTCGGCGCACTGTGGATTATCACGCCTGTCAGGGGATATCACCCAGTCCCAGGCTTCCCCAGGGGCCGCATGAGAGGCACATTCGCCGGGCAACCTGCATCTTTTCAAGCGCTTAGGCGTCTTGGCCCAGTTTAGGCACGGCGATTGCTCTCTATTTGAGTGCGAACATTGCTTTCAGCCGCACGGTGCGGTTGAAAGCGTCTGCAAGGTTCAGACCGGACCTTGGGAAACAGTCACGGCCTCCTTCCTGAGGAGCCGCCGAAGGCTCAGTGGTGTGTGCCTATCCTGCATCGTCCTCCTGAATGAGTACGGTTGCGGCGGCTCCTCTCAGGTCTGTGGACATCGCTCCCGAGGTCCGGTCATTTTTTTGCCCTGGACCCATTTTTCCTTTCACAGTGCGTGCGACCCCTTCCTGCATTCGATACAATCGCCTTATGAGCGCAGCGTGCGCTTGAGACGAACGCCGGAAAGGGATCGAAGCGATGGCAGGTTGGGAAAGGGAAACCGAGGTTCTAGTCGTCGGTGCAGGTCCGGTGGGCCTGTTGACCGCTCTTTCGCTGGCTGAAGAAGGAGTCAAGGTCCAAGTCGTCGACGAGGGTTCCCGTCCCGCCGAACGCAGCTACGCCTTGGCCCTGCATCCCAATTCCCTGGGGCTGCTCGACGACCTCGACCTGGCGGCTCCCCTCATCAGGCGTGGACAAAAAATCGAGTGCTGCACCTTTTACGAGGGCTCCGATGTCAAGGCCGAGGTGCGCTTCGATGCCCTGGAGTCGTTTTATCCCTTCGTGCTGGTGCTTCCCCAGAGCCGCTTGGAAGACGTCCTCCACCAGCGGCTGCAGGCCAAGGGCGTAGAAGTCCTGTGGGCTCACCGGCTCAAGCGTCTGGAGGAAGGCCAGGACGGCCTGCGCTTCGAGGTGCAGCGGCTGGGACAGGAAGAGGGCGCCGGTCATGGGGAGTGGATCGTTCAGGAGCGCATGACGGGCGGCGCCCAGTTCGTGGCGGGTTGCGACGGACACGACTCGCTGGTGCGGCGCAGCTTGGGCATTCCCTTCGAAAGCCGCGGCAAACCGCAGCGTTTCGCCGTCTTCGAATTCGCCACCGATCCGGTGGTGGAACCAGAAGGCCCCTGCGATCCGCGCCAATCGATCCTCCACTGGGAGGGCAAATGGAGCGTTATCTGGCCCATGGGAGAAGGACGCTTCCGCTGCGGCTTCCAACTCGATGAGCCCGACCGCTACTCAGAGCCGCGCGAGAAAACGCGCCAGGCGCTGGAAGTGGTCTTCCCCACCATGAGCCGTCGTGACTTGAGACGGCTGATCGTGGAACGGGCGCCCTGGTTCCGCCACTCGGTGGGAGACCTGCTGTGGTCGGCAGTGCTGCGCTTCGAGCGCCGTTTAGCCGGATCATTCGCGCGCGGACGGGCCGTGCTGGCCGGAGACGCAGCCCACTTGGCCCTGCCAGTAGGAGTCCAGAGCATGAACGCCGGACTGGCCGAAGCCCGCGACTTGGGCGGACGCCTCTATCAGATCCTGCGCCAAGACGGCGACCTCGACCTGTTGCAGGAATACGCCCGAGTCCACCGGCAGGACTGGGAGCGCATCCTGCGCCAGCCCCAGGCCCCTTCCGGACCGGTCGACCACCGCATCAACTGGGTCGAGCGCCACGAATCCGAGATCCGCGGCTGCCTGCCCGCCTCGGGAGCACACATCGACCAGCTCATGCGCCTCCTCTCCGGCTCCAGCGAGGATTGAGATGAGCCAAAGCCGAAAACGCCCCACCGGCGAACCCGTCACCGATCCCGACCTGCTCTATGACGAAGACGGCGTCGACCCCACCCTCATCCGCTGGATGCTCTCGCTGACCCCCACCCAACGCCTGCAAGTCCTGCAGGATTTCGTCGACGCCACCCACCGGGCCCGGAGCAGCCTGCGGAGGGATCAGACCGATTCATGACGCTTAAGCCCAAGGCGGATTTTCTCTCCATCCTCAGGACGCTCACGGCTCACGACGTTGAGTTCATCGTTGTCGGAGGCGTCTGCGGCGTCCTCCAAGGCGCTTCATTGGCAACCTTTGATCTCGACGTCGTCCACAACAGGCGCGATGAGACCTGTCAAAGCTGCAGATCGCACTGAAGGAACTTGAGGCCGTCTATCGTCACACCGAGGGGCGAATGCTGGTGCCCAAGATCTCTCACCTGGAAAGTCCGGGACATCTACTTCTCATGACTCGCTTCGGAGCCCTGGACCTCTTGGGATCACTTTCCGGTGGAGAGGACTATCAGAGCCTGTTGCCGCACAGCGAATCCGTTATGGTCGAGAACCTTAGAATTCGGATACTCACCCTTGAAAAGCTAATGGCCGTCAAGGAGGCAACGGGCGCCGCGAAAGATCAACAGAGTCTGCGAATCCTCCGGCGTACGCTGGATCAGCGGCGCGCGGACGCGGACTAGCCGAGCCATCTTCACAGACCGACGACTTGACCCCGCGTCTGGACGGTTGGTTGACGCGTGGGCCTAGCCCAGCAGGCGGGCGGATTGGAGGAGGAGGGGCTCCTGGAAGTGGGGGGCCTGGAGTTGCAGGGCCAGGGGCAAGCCTGAAGGACCTGGGGGCAATGGCACCGAGAGAGCCGGGATGCCCGTCAGATTGGCTGTCACCGTGTAGATGTCGGAAAGGTACATCTGCCAAGGATCGGCGGTTTTTTCTCCCAGCTTGAAGGCCGGCGTGGGCGCCACCGGTCCCGCGATGAGGTCGACTTGGGCGAAAGCCTTGCGGTAGTCCTCGAGCAGGACGCGGCGGGTCCTGGCGGCCTTGCTGTAGAAGGCCTCGATGTAGCCGGCGCTGAGCACGAAGGTCCCCAGCATGATGCGGCGCTTGACCTCGTCTCCGAAGCCCTGGGTGCGGGTGCGGCGGTACATGTCCTGCAAATCGCGGGGGTTGTCGGCCCGCAGCCCGTATCGAACTCCGTCATAGCGCATCAGGTTGGAGGAAGCCTCGGCAGGAGCCACGATGTAGTAGGCGGCGATGGCGTATTCGCTGTGAGGCAGGCTGACGTCCTCGATTCGGCAACCCTGCGACTCCAAGTGCTCAAGGGCCTGCTGGACGGCCCGCTTGACCTCGGGATCGGGACCGCCCTGCAGACCGTCGCCCATCCACTGGCGGGGGACGCCGATGCGCAGCGGCTTCCTATCGCGCTCGAGCAGTCCGCTGAAGTCGGGCGCCGGACGCCGGGAACTGGTGGCGTCCTGTGGGTCGTGACCGGCTAAGACGTCCATCAGCAGTGCAGCATCGCGGACGTCGCGGGTAATGGGTCCGATCTGGTCGAGGGACGAGCCAAAGGCGATCAGTCCGTAGCGGGAGACGCGTCCGTAAGTGGGCTTGAGTCCGCTGACGCCGCAGAAGGCCGCCGGCTGACGGATGGATCCGCCAGTGTCCGATCCCAGGGCCGCGGGAGCCAGCCGGGCCGCCACGGCCGCTGCCGATCCGCCTGAGGATCCGCCCGGCACGCGCTCCCGGTCATGGGGATTGCGGGTGGGAAAGTAAGCCGAATTCTCGGTGCTCGACCCCATGGCGAATTCGTCCAGGTTGGTCTTGCCCAGAATCACGGCCCCCGCCCGGCGCAGCCGCGTCACCACTGACGCGTCATAGGGAGGAATGAAGTTGTCGAGAATCTTGGAAGCCGCGGTGGTGCGCAATCCCTTGGTGACGATGTTGTCCTTGACGGCCACCGGAACGCCGGCCAAGGCTCCGGCCTCGTGGGGATCCCGCGAGAGCCGCTTGGCGGCTTGGCGGGCCTGCTCGCGGGCGCCCTCTTCGTCCACTGTCAGGAAACAGCCCAGGTCCTGGTTGTGGCGGCGGATCTGCTCCAGGTAGGCTTCGCAGACCTCCTCGGCTCCCGTCTGGCCGGAGCGCAGCCGGTCACGCAGTTGGACGGCGGTCCAACTGAGAATGCCGTCGGACGCATCGCCGGAGGCCGGCTTTCCAGAATCGCGCTCTTGGGACATGGGCTTCCTTCGACCTTCAGGACTCGATGACTTTGGGGACGCGGAACTCGCCTTCCAAGGCCTCGGGGGCGTTTTGCAGCGCTTCCTTGCGGCTCAGCACCGGACTGACTTCGTCCTCGCGCAGATCCTCGCTCAACTCCTCTTCGGGAAGGCCGTGATACATCGGCTCGGCTCCCTGGGCGTCGAGTTCGTCGAGGCGGCTGATGTGATCGAGGATCTCGCGGAAGCGGGGAACGAACTCCTCCATCTCCTCCTGGGAATACTCCAACTGAGAGAGATCGGCGATTTTTTCCACTTCTCGGCGGCTGATCTTCATGGGCTGCTCCTCACGACGCGGCTCCTCGGCCGGCTTCCTCCACCCGTTTCAAATAGCGGGAAGCCCTGCGGGAGTCTTTTTTAATCTGTTCGGTCAGCGACTTCAACCCGTCAAAGCGCTTCTCGTCACGGAGACGGAAACAGAAACGCAGATTGACCGGCAGTCCGTAGGCGTTTTCGTCAAAGTCAAAAAGGTGGCTTTCCACCAACGGACGGCCCTGGTAGTCAGGGTGGACAGTGGGCCGGTATCCGATGTTGGTCACGCAGTTGAAAAGGCGGTCTTCCAGCTCCACCTGTCCCACGTAGACGCCCGCGGCGGGAATCAGTTCGTTGAGCGAGTCGATGTTGAGGGTGGGGAATCCGATGGTGCGCCCACGCTGGTCGCCCTGCACCACCGTTCCGTGAATCTCGTAGGGACGTCCCAGGCAGCGCCGGGCCCTCTGCACGTTGCCGCGTCCCAGCAGCTTGCGGATCTTGCTGGAGCTGATGCGCAGGCCCCGCAGCGCCACAGAATGCACGGGAAAGACCTGGAAACCGCGGCTGCGCCCCAGTTCCTCGAGAGTCTTGACGTCCCCGGCGCGCCGGTGGCCGAAACGGAAATCGAATCCCACGTGGATCTGGGTGATGGAGCGCTGCATTAAGACCTGATCGACGAACTCTTCCGGCGTGAGCTGGGAGAGACGCCGGGTAAAGGGGATTTCCACCAGGTAGTCGATGCCCATGGAGGCGATGAATTCTTCCCGCTGGCGCGAGGTCTGCAGAAGCGGAGGAGCCGTGTCGGGAGCGATCACCTTCTGAGGGTGAGGTGAAAAGCTCAGCAACACCGCGGACGTGCCCAGGCGGCGGGCGCTCTCCACAACCTGGGAGAGGATCTTCTGATGTCCCCGGTGGACGCCGTCGTAGGCGCCGATGCTGATGACCGGACGTTCGACCTCCGGGGGCAGTCCTTGCAGTCCCTGGACTTTAAGCATCGAGTTGCAGCTCCAGTCCGTCGTAGGCCAAGTCCACGCCGTTGGGCAGAAAGTCGCAGCCCTCTTTATGTTCGACGTCGTGACACATGTGGATGAGATAGGTCTGAGGCACCTCCAAATCGCGGGCCACTTGAGCCGCCTCGTCCAAAGTGAAGTGGGTGAAATGGGGCTTGTAGCGCAATCCGTCCAAGGCCAGGTAGCGCAAACCGCGCAACTTCTCCATGCTCTCGGGGGGGATGCGGTTGACATCGGTCAGCCAGGCGAAATCGCCCACCCGGTAGCCCAGGACGGGCAGCTTGCCGTGGTAGGCGCGGATAGGCTCAAGAGACAAATCGCCGATCTCCACCGGGCCTTCCACCACATGGGGCTCGATGGTGGGGACGCCGGGATAGCGGTCCTTCTCGAAGAGGTGACGGAAAGTGATGCGGATCTGCTCCATGGTGGGGGCTTCGGCGTAGATGGGAAAAGCCTTGCGCGACCAGATGTTGAAGGGGAAGACGTCGTCCAGGCCCAGGATATGGTCGACGTGGGCGTGGGTGTAAAAGGCGGCGTCGAGACGGCGGATGCCAGCCCGAAGCATCTGCTGCCGGAAGTCTGACGAGGTGTCGATCACCACCCGGGCGCCGCTCTCGCTCTCCAGCAGGGCCGAGGAGCGCAAACGCTTGTTGCGCTCATCGCCGGACGTGCACACCGGGCAGCGGCAGCCGATAACCGGGACGCCCCGTGATGTCCCCGTGCCCAGGAAGGTGACCTTCATCGAGCATCCAATCTACTTGCCCATCTTCTTGACCACTTCCATGTACTTCATGCGCAGTTCGTAGAGCACCTGGCGGACGATGCGGTCTTCCTCGGCATCGAGGTTGCCCTCGGTCTTCTCGCGCAGCATGGAGAGGATGTCGATGGTGTGACGGGCCTGCTCCAGATGGACCGGCCCCTGGCGTCCCGTCATGGGATCGGGGACTTCACCCAGGGCCATGAGGACGCCGGTGGCCATCGACATGATGAAGGCGGAAAAGTCGACTTCTTGCTCCTGCCGTCCCCGGCCGCCCAGACTTTCTCCCGGACCACCTTCGCCTGCCGGAGCGGAACGGCCAGAGGGGCTCTCAGATTCCCCCGCCGCCGCACCTGGAAAAGGGATGGCTCCGCCCGGTCCGCCGGCTTGAGACGGCCCTCCAGGTCCTCCCGGTGCCGGCCTGCCTTGGGCCGGAGCCCCCTGCGGCGGGCCTCCCGCGGCGCTGAAGGGGTCGGCTTGAGGGCCCATTTCAGGGGCCCCTTTCCCTGGGCCGCCGGGCTTGGCGTCCAGCTTCACAGGACCGCTTCCAGAGTCCTCCTCCTCTTGCTCGGCGTCGGGTTCACGGGGATTGCCGGAGGAGTCGAATTTGCGCCGGTCGGTCACCTTGAAAGCCGGGCTTTCTTTTTCCTTGTCGCTCTTTTCTTGATCGCTCATTGGGTTTCCTGATGGGTTTCTTCGATTTCAGGCTTTGTTTTCAAACTTTGCCAGACCGCCTCCATCTCGTCCAATTCGACGTCTTTGAGGGCGCGCCCTTGGGCGGCAAAGTGCTCTTCCATGGCCTTGAAGCGCCGGCTGAACTTACCGTTGGCGCGGTTGAGGGCAGTTTCAGGATCGATCTGAAGATAGCGTGACACGTTGAGGGCGGCGAAGAGCAGGTCGCCCACCTCTTCCTGCACGCGGGCCTCGTCCCCTGACTCGGCCGCAGCCTGCAGCTCGGCGAATTCCTCGGCCAGCTTCTCGCCGATGTCCTTGAGGTCGGGCCAGTCAAAACCCACCCTCGAAGCCTTGGCCGAGACTTGGTTGGTCTTGTACATGGCGGGCAGGCTGTCGGGGATGCCGTCCAACAGCGATTGGCGCTGGTGTTGGCGTCCCGAGGCTTTCTTTTCGGCGGCTTTGAGATCCTCCCAGTTCTTGAGCAGCTCCTGGGAGTCGGCGAAGCTCTCATTCCCGAAAACGTGGGGATGACGGCCCACCATCTTTTCGTAGATGCGGCGGCACACGTCTTCAGCGTCGAACTCGCCCCGCTCCTTGGCGATGCGGCTGTTGAAGATGACCTGGAAGAGCAGGTCGCCCAGTTCCTCGCACAGCTCGTCGGGATCGTCTCCGTCGAGGGCTTCAAGCACCTCGTAGGCTTCCTCGATGAGCATGGGCTTGAGCGTTTCCCGGGTCTGCTCGACGTCCCAGGGGCAACCCTCGGGTCCCCTCAAGGTGTCCATGAGCTTGATCAGTTTGGGCCAATAGGAATCGGGCATGAATCTGTCTTCAGACTTCTACGAAGGCGAAATTCTCAATGTGCATGCTGGGGTCGGTCTTGACGTTGACGACCTTGCCGGTCATCTCCTCGATCTCACGCACCACCTGCGCTTCGCCGTCGCGCAGCGCCTTGCCGATATCGGGATGGCAGCGGATGAGCAGCTCCCGCCCCTCGCCGAAGCCGCGCATCATCTTGCGGGCTTCATGGTGGATAGAATAACAGATGGTGCGGACCGACTTGGTCAGTCCGGTGCCTTCGCAGTAGATGCAGGGCTGGCAGAGGACGCGCTGGAGCGACTGCTTGACGCGCTTGCGGGTGATGGCCACCAGTCCGAATTCGTTGAACTGGAGAATCTTGGAAGGCGACTTGTCGCGGGCCAGTTCCTGCTGCAACGCCTCCATCACCTTCTGGCGGTTCTTGCGCTCGTCCATGTCGATGAAGTCGATGATGATGATGCCGCCCAGATCACGCAGGCGAATCTGGCGCACGATCTCTTTCACCGCTTCGATATTGGTCTTGGTGATGGTGTCTTCCAGCGAATTGGTGGAGCCCACGAATTTGCCGGTGTTGATGTCGATGGCCACCAAGGCTTCGGTCTGGTTGATGACGATGTGGCCTCCGCTCTTGAGCCAGACCTTCTCCTTGAGCGCTTTCTCGATCTCAGGGGTAACCCCGAACTCCTCGAAGATAGGACGCGGCTTGGTGTAGAGGCGCACCCGCGAAACCAGGGCCGGATTGAAGCGCGAGACGAACTCCACGATGCGGGCGTATTCATGCTCGTCGTCCACCCGGATGGCCCGGAATTCCTCGGAAAGATGATCGCGCAGAATGCGTTCGATGAGTCCCGGCTCGCTGTGGATCAGGCGAGGCGCCTTGGCCTTCTCGGCGCGGCCCTTGATGTCTTCCCAGAGCGAGGTCAGATAGCGGATGTCGCGGATGAGGTCTTCCTCGGCGTGGTTCTCTCCAGCCGTGCGCACAATGAAGCCGCGTCCGCTTTCGCCGCGGTTCTCCATGACGATGCGGCGCAGGCGCGAGCGCTCCTTCTCGGAGACGATGCGGCGCGAGACCCCCACGTGATCGACAGTGGGCATGTAGACCATGTAGCGTCCCGGAAGGGCCACATGGGAGGTAATGCGGGCGCCCTTTTTGGCGATGGGCTCCTTGGAGATCTGGACCAGGATCTCCTGCCCCTCGTTGAGCATGTCGCTGATCAGGTTCTTGGCATTGCCGCGCGGCTGGCGCCGCTGGCGCGGGCGTCCAGACGGCTTTCTGCTGGAAGACCGACCGGAGGAGCGGCCCGATGAACGGCCCGATGAACGGCTCGATGAGCGGCTGGAGGGGGCCGCCATCTGTTTGGGCGTCGATCCCGAATCGACCCGGGCCTGACCGCGCGTCTTGCCGGAACGACGCCCGCCGCCCCGGCCCCTGCGCGACTTGCCGCTGCTCTTCTTGGAAGGGGAGCTCTTCTTGGCGGAAGGCGGGGACGACTCGCCCGAAGGCGCTCCATCGCCGTCTCCTCCGCTTGGCTTGCGGGACTGCTGGAAAGCCTTGTCGATCTCACTGCTGTTGAGCTTGACGAGAGGCTCAAAGCTCTCCGGCAAGATTCCTCCGACGGCCGCCGAAGGGGACGGCCTGTCCATCTTGTCGGCGATCTTCTTGTGAGCACTGTTGACGGCCGCAAGGCGGTCGGGCAGGATCCGCGCAGCTCTCAGGCGGCGGCCGATGCGTTGGCCGGGCAGTTCATCCAGACGTTCAGCCGGACCGCGGGCGACCGGACGCACGGCCTGGCCCTTGCCCTTGCCCCCGGGAGGTCCGGAACGGTGCGAAGTTCTGCCGCCGCGGGATGCACCGTCCTGCTCTTCATCTTCGTCGAAGATGTTCTCCAGATCCTCAATGTTTTCGTAGAAATCAGAGACGTAGAGAAAGGCATTGCGCTCCAGGCCAATGTCCACGAAGGCGGCCTGCATGCCGGGCAGGACCTTGGTGACCCGGCCCTTCACAATATTGCCCAAGATGCCTTTGTTCTTGGCGCGTTCGACAAAAATCTCGATGACTCGGTCACCGTCCAGAATGGCCAGACGGGTCTCCAGATTGGTGGCGCTGACAATCAGCTCCTTGGCCATGAAATCTCCTCTCGGAGGAATGCGCCCGGGAGCCTCGCAGAACTCCGGCCCTGTAGCCGGATGGCCTGGCAGTCTTCATGTTGCTCCTTGGAATGCGTCCTCCGCATGAGGAAGAAGCGCGACGGCGGGAGGTCGGAAAACCTGCAAGGGAGGGAGAACGGGGCCTACGAGCTTCTAGCCGCGGCTGCTGGAATGCTGTGGAACCGGCGTTCCGGTTGCATTCCGGCGCGGTGTACAGCCGCGCTTCATCGGAAGGGCCAAGGCCGTTGCCTTCAGGCTCCCCTTCCGCTCGTTGACTTCGACGTCCTCTGCAACGGCCTTCGGGCCGCTGAGATCAACCCTGCCTCCCGCGGCTTTTGCGGGGCCGCGGGGTCCTCCTAAAATCTTGTTCGCTGTGGCGTCCCGGCCCTTCTGTTCTGAGCCGGCTCGACGCTCGATTTGCCGCGGTCAGCGGCTTCTTCCAAATCAATACAGAACTTGCGGCCGGCTTTGCAACGATTCTCTTGAGGTCTGCACAACCTCTAAACGCCAGCCAACCAGCATTATAGCCCGCGCGTCAAACATTGTGTAGGGGATTCAGTAGAGAAACCGTCGGGTGCGTACGCTAAGCACCATGCCCAGGGCGGCGAACATGGTCAGCGTGGAGGAACCGCCATAGCTGACAAAAGGCAAAGGCACCCCGATGGCCGGCAGGACGCCCAAGGTCATACCGACGTTGGTGAGCATATGCAGAAAAATCAGTGAGGCCACACCGGCCGCGATGAGGATTCCGGTGCGGTCCCCGGCCTCCGAGGCCACGCTCAGGATGCGCATCAGGAGGAGCGCGAAGAGAAGCAGGACGGTGGCTCCGCCCAAAAAACCCACCTCCTCGGCCAGCAAGGCAAATATGAAATCGGTCTGGATCTCGGGGACGAATCCCAGTTGGCTCTGAAAGCCTTCCCCCAGCCCCTTGCCGGTCAGTCCGCCCGACCCGATGGCGATCTTGCTTTGCCGGACCTGATAGCCCACGCCTTGAGGATCGTGCTCGGGATTGAAGGTGACCATGATGCGTTCGCGCTGATAGTCCTGCAGCGAAAACCATCCCACGGGCGCCAGCAGCCCGGCCAGGAGCACCGAGGTCACGATCAGCCGCATTTTGAGGCCGGCTACGAAGAGGGTTCCGCCCAGCAAGGCGAAATACATCACGGCCGTCCCCATGTCGCCCTGCAGAATCACCAGCAGGACGGGCAGCCCGAAGAGTCCGGCCAGCATGAGGATGGTGCGCAGGCCCAGGTAGCTTTCGCGCACCTCTCCCAGAAACTTGGCCAGCACCAGCAATACCGCCAGCTTGGCCATCTCCGATGGCTGCACCCCGAATCCGGCGAACTGAATCCAACTGCGGCTGCCCTTGACCTCGGTGCCGAAGACCAGAGTGGCCACCAGCACCGCCACCGCCACCAGATAGATGGGGACGGCATGATTGGTCAGCAGGCGGTAGTCGATCAAGGCGAAAAAGAGACATAAAGCCAAGCCCAGGGCGATCCGAATGAGATGTCCGCGCAAGGGGCCCAGCCCAGCTTCTGAGGTGGCGCTGTAGACGCCCAGGATTCCGAATCCGGTCAGGGCCAGGACAGTCCCCAGCAACAGGTAGTCGAAATCGTGAATGAAGCGGCGGCTGATCAGAGGCATGGCTTCAACGGAACTCCAAGTCCGAACCGACCGGCTGGCCGAGATGGTGTTTGCGGTAATAAAGGTCAAAAAGCTTGCCCGCCATGGGAGCCGCTTTGGCCCCCCCGCCTCCTCCCTGCTGAACCAGTGCCACGACCACGATCTCAGGATTGTCGCGGGGGGCGAATCCGGCAAACCAGGCATTGGTTGTGAAGCGGGCAGCTTCTTCTTGGGAAAGTTTTTCCAAGGTCTCGCGGCTGATCACTTGGGCGGTGCCCGTCTTCCCGCACACGTCAAAACCATCCACCCGGGCGGCCCGCGCCGTCCCCCAATTGTTGACGGCCCTCCACATGCCTTGGCGTATGGCTTCGATATGGCGGGGATTGAAATCCTCCAGGCGGTTGACGGGGGCCTCCTGGCCGGCTTGGTCGCGCATGGCCAGGTGGGGGCGCGGAGCCCGGCCGGTGGCCGCGATCCCGATGGCCCGCGCCAGTTGCAGCGGGGTGACGTTGATGGGCCCCTGGCCGATGGAGACCGAGATGGTCTCGCCCGGATACCAGGGCTCGCCCCGCACCCGCCGCTTCCACTCGGTGGAGGGCAGGAGACCCGTTACTTCTCCCGGCAGGTCGATTCCGGTGGCTTGGCCCAGTCCGAATTGGGAGGCGTAGTGGTGGATGGTGTCGATGGGCATCTGGCGGCCCATCTGGTAGAAGTAGACGTTGCAGGAACGCTCGATGGCCAGTTCCAGCCCCACCCGTCCGTGCCCCCCCGCGTGGTGGCATCTGAAACGGTGGCCGTAAATAGTGGCCCCGCCGTTGCAGTAGACGGTGGTGTCGAGGGAGTAGACGCCGCTCTTGAGTCCGGCGGCGGCCATCACCAGCTTGAAGATCGATCCCGGAGAGTAGGCGTTCTGAATGGCCCGGTTCTGCAAGGGCCGTCCCGGATTGTTGAGTTCTTCCCACTGTCGGGGGGTCAGTCCCTTGGCGAAGGCGTTGGGATCGTAGTCGGGTGTGCTGGCCATCGCCAGCACTTCGCCGTTGCGGGGATCGAGAGCCACCAGGGCTCCGATGTCCTCTCCCAAGGCTTCTTCAGCCGCGCTTTGAAGATCGAGATCGAGAGTGGTGCGCAGCGTCTCGCCCTGCACCGGGGGCACGCGCAAGGTCTCGGCGTCCGACTTGCCTTGCGAATTGACGCGCAGCAGCACATGGCCGTCCTGGCCCGTGAGCAGGTCGTTGTAGCTGCGCTCCAGGCCGAATTTGCCCACTACATCTCCGGGCTTGAATTGAGAGAACTCGGGCCGGCTCAATTGCTCCTCGGTGATTTCTCCCACGAAGCCCAGCAGGTGAGCCGCCAGGGCGCCCTGACGGTAGAGCCGCCTGGGCTGGCGCGAGATCCGCACCTCGGGATGCTCGGCTTGGCGGGCCCTGAAATAGGCCACCTGGTCGAGGGACAGCGAACCGGTCACCTCCAGCGGACGGAACCGGCCCACCTTCCTGGAAGCCTCCTTGATGGAGGCCTCCACCTGAGCGATGGAAAGGCCCAGTCCCCGGGCGATGAAGGCGGCCGTGGCGCGCGGATCATCTTCCATCTCATCGCGGAAGACGAGCAGCTTCGATGCCGGCGCGTTGTCGGCCAAGACCCGGCCTTCGCGGTCCAGTATCAGTCCCCGGGGCGCCACCAGAGGAACCCTGCGAATGCGGTTGTTGCGGGCCTGATCGTCGTAATACTGGTAGTGGATGACCGAGAGATGCCAGAGTTTGCCCAAGAGCAGAAAGAGAATCAGCCCGAAAACAACGCGCAGGACGGCCAACCGTTGGTAGAGCGGCCGATTGTCCTGACTGAGCATCTTCCTCTCCTTGAGCTAGAGATCCCTGAAGTCCCTGCTGGGGAACTTGTATCGGTCGTAAACGGCGAAAAAGGCGGCACCGAACAAAGCCGTCAGCACAGCTTCGATGAGAAGCCGCGTCCAGACTCCCGGCAGCAAGGGCTGTCCCAGAAGGGCCAGCAGGCCCAGCACCAAGGCGTCGTCAGCGGCCGAAACCGCCATTAGAAATATCACACGAGCCGAAAAACCCTCGGGGGCCAGCCACTTCTTGAAGGACGAAGCCCAGAAGCCCAGCAGGGTCTTGGCGATGCCGTTGATGCCCAGGCTCAATCCCAGGCCGACGTCACGCAGCAGTCCAAAGATGGACCCCGTCAGCGCGCCCTTGACCCGCGGCGAATGCCAACCGATATAAACCGTAAAGATCAGGGGCAGATCCACCAGCAGACCCTGGGGGAATACCGCCGCCAGAATCCACTGCAGGGCCGCGATCACCAGCAGCAGGATGAAAATCTCCGACTTGGGGATCGTCTCGGTCAAATCTCCGGTCCTTTTTCTTCAATGCCATCAAACCTCGTCATTTGGCCGCGCCGGGATGGGCCGACGGGATGGCCGAGAGCACCTCATTGTTAAGGATCACGGCCACTTCCTCCAGAGATTCCAGGTCGGCCGCCGGCTCCACCCAGGCCTTGAGCCGCCCGTCGCTTCCCGGCTCGCTGCGCACCACCCGTCCCACCGAGAAGCCCTTGGGATAGATGCGCTCGGTCCCCGAGGTCAGGACTTGGTCGCCCACCTCGATCTTCTCAGCGTTGGAAATGAATTCCAAGCGCAGCAATGCGCTGCCGTCCCCGGACACCAGTCCCGGCACCCTTTGAGGACCCACCAGCACGCCGGCGGCGGCCCCGGGATTGGTGATCAGCTCGACTTCAGCGAACTGCCCTGTGCCTTGCCAAATGCGTCCTGCAATGCCTTGAGGCGTGAGGACGGCGGCGTCGGGCCGGACACCGTCGCGTGTGCCGGCGTTGATCACCAAATGCCGTCTGAAAAAGGGCGGCGACTTCCAAACCACCGAGGCGAAGACCACGCGCTGTTCGAATTGCCTCATCAAAGGCTGAAAAGCCCGCGTGCGGGGCAGCATCTCGGCCATTTCCTTGAGACGGCTCATCTCCAGTTTGAGGCGGGCATTTTCCTGGCGCAGCCGCCGGTTGTCGTCTACGGCCGTCCACACTTCAGAAACCGTCGAAGCACCCTCGCCCATGTGACGGGTCGACCAGTCCAGCAGGGAAGCCACGGGAGTGGAGAGGAAGAGGCTCCAAGAGCGGATGAGGAGGGTTCCTTGTTGGTCGCGGACCTGAACCGACAGCAGAATCACTTGCAGCAGGAGCACAACCAGCAGGGAAACGAAGGGTTTGCGCTCAGCATATTCGCTCATCTCGCCTCACTCGGCCGGTCTCTCTATCTCACAGCGTTACCCGTTTGAGAAGGGCCATGTCGGTTAACATCTTACCCGTTCCCCACACCACGGAGGAAAGAGGATCTTCGGCCATCACGACGGGGAGTCCCGTTTCCTCCTGAATGGCCTTGTCCAGATTCTTGAGCAAGGCCCCGCCGCCGGTCAAAACGATGCCCTTCTCGGCGATGTCGGCCGACAGTTCGGGCGGCGTGCGCTCCAGGGCCACCCGCACGGCATTGATAATGGTCCCGATGGCATCGGATATGGCCTCGCGCACTTCGGCATCGCTGATGGTGATTTGCTTGGGAATGCCCTCGATCAGGTTGCGACCCGTCACCTGCAGGCTCATCTTTTCTTTCAGCGGAGCCGCCGAACCGATTTCAACCTTGATCTTCTCAGCCGTACGCTCTCCGATGAGCAAGTTGTGATTGCGCTTGATGTACTGGATGATGGCTTCGTCGATCTCATTGCCCGCCACCCGCACCGACCGGCTGTAGACGATCCCGGAAAGGCTGATGACGGCGATGTCGGTGGTGCCTCCGCCAATGTCGACAATCATGTTTCCGGAGGGCTCGGTGATGTTGAGTCCGGCGCCGATGGCGGCCGCCATCGCTTCTTCCACCAGGTAAACTTCCGAGGCCTTGGCCCGCAAGGCCGACTCGCGCACGGCCCGCTTTTCCACCTGGGTGATTTCCGAGGGGATGCAGATGACGATGCGGGGACTGATCAGGTGCTTGCGGTTGTGGGCCTTGCGGATGAAATGCTTGAGCATCTCTTCGGTCACGTCGAAGTCGGCGATGACGCCGTCCTTCATGGGCTTGATAGCCACGATGTTGCCGGGAGTGCGTCCCATCATCTCCTTGGCTTCATGCCCCACTGCCTCGGGCTTGTTGGTCTTCTTGTTGATGGCCACGATGGAGGGCTCGTTGACCACGATCCCCCGGCCTTTAACGTAAACTAGAGTGTTGGCCGTCCCCAAGTCGATGGCCAGGTCGTTGGAAAAAATGCTGAAGAGGGAACGCAGGTTCATGAAATTTCTTGAATATCTCCGGGCGGTCCTTCAGGGAGCCGCCAGCTTGACGCAGTTCTTATTGCTGTGCTTGGCCACGTACATGGCCAAGTCGGCCTGATGAATCAGGTCCGAAACTTCCTTTCCGTGTTGCGGAAAAATCGACACGCCGATGCTGACCGTGCAGCGCACTTTGGCGCCGCGTCCACGCTGCATCTCGTGGTTTTCGACCGCCGAGCGCAGCCGTTCGGCCATGGTCATGGCCCCCTTTTGGTCGGTTTCGGGCAAGACGGCTACGAATTCGTCACCGCCGAAACGCACCACCACGTCTGATTCTCGCACACCTGAGTCCAACAGGCGTCCGATTTCGCGCAGCACGTGGCTTCCCATCAGGTGCCCGTGCATGTCGTTGACGTTTTTGAACCAATCGATGTCGAGAAAAACGACCGCGACATTCCTTTGGTAGCGTGCCGCCCTGGACAGTTCCCTTTTGAGGAAGTCCATCAGAAAGTCGGCATTGTTGAGACCGGTCAAGGGGTCGCGGTAGAGCAGCCGCTCCTTTTCCTCCAGCAGCCCGACCAGAAACCAGCCCCGGGCCAGCAGCCCGACGCGCTGCCGCAACTCTCCGGACAAATCGCCTTGCCCAGCCTGCCCTTGCAGGACACCCTGCAGTTGATCTCCGTAGACCAATGGAATCCAGAAGGCGGAGGAACTTGCGCCCGCCCCGTTCCCATTGCCGTTGCCAGCCTCGGAGTGAACATTATGGGCAATTGGCTCGCCCTTTTCAAGACGATCTTTAAGGTCAGCGCTGAGGTCGAGTTTAGCTTGCTCTCCAGCCGGCCAAAGGGGACGCAGGCATTCCTCTTGAGCGTCCCAACGAAGGAAGCGCCAATCTTGGAAGGTATCCCTGTCCGCGCACAGGCCCACGCTGATTTCGGCGGCGCTTTGCTCGTCGCGCCGGATGATGGCATCCATCAGTTGTTGAGTGGTTTGCTGGCAACCCATTGGGCGCCCGGACTCTTCTGAAGACGTTCATATTACACACACCTGTATCGTAGCGGAAGCGGCGGCAATCACAGAAATGGCGGTCATGTTATAATTTCCAGCTTACTTTTCGGTCGTGAGGACCGGGCGGGCGGGTCGGCGGAACGACCCCAAATGAGGAGTATTCGGACATGGCATTGAAGTGGCTACGGAATAACTTGAAGCGCTTGAAACCCCTGCTCTGGTTTGTCATTTTCACATTGGCGGCCAGTATGCTCGTTTTCTTCGTCAACCCTCCCAACGTGGGCTCGGGACTCTACGCCGGCGACGTGGCCCGGGTGGGTGAATACCGCATCACACGGGAAGACTTCGCGCGCCAATACCGAGCCCTGGAAGAGCAGTTTCGGCCTTACTTGGAGCAGAATCCCCAGTTCGCCCAGCAGTTGGGACTCAAGCAGCAGGCCCTGAGCCGGCTGGTGAGCTCCTACGCCATGCTG
>DATIPO010000052.1:0-58456 GCA_035471925.1 Acidobacteriota bacterium | reverse complement strand
CGCTTCTTCAAGTCTTCGATTTCGCCTTGGGTGAGGCCGATCTGCAGAGTGGCGCCCTCCAGGCGGCTGCCTTTTTGAGGATCGAGGTTGCGACCAGGAGCCACGGGACGGTAGACGCCATCAGGTGCGCGTTCGAATTGGGCCAGGACCGCCAGACGCTCGAAGTCCTCGTCGCTGATGGATCGAAGCATGGCCACCGTATCGGCGGGCAGCGCCGGAACCCGCAGGCTGTTCCAGTGGCGGATGAAGAAGTTATGGAAGCTCCAGGAGAAGGAGAGTCCATTGTCGATCGAGAAAATGCGCTCGTCATCGGCCCGCGAAGAAACCAGGAAGTTGGCCTTGCGTCCGTCGTGGTGGTTGATCAGGTAGGTGAGCAGATTGAGGTGAGCTACCTGGCGGGCGTAGAGCGCGTTGCGGCTGAATCGCCCGCGGTCCCAAAGGCGGCGGGGCGGACGCACGTCCTGCAGCCAAGCCGAAAAGACACCGAAGGCGCAATCGGCACCGGGCAGGTTGGCCTTGGCGTCCTCATCAGCGCGCCGGTAGACCTCGAGGGGAATGCACAGTGCTGCCGTGGGCGGGACGACGTACTCGTCCGGCTCAAGAAAGAGCTTCTGGACGGCCCAGGCTCCCAGTTCGCGGCGGGGGGAATTGTTCCATCCGTCGCCTCCTCGGGGGGCCTTCTTCCACTTGACCTCGATCATGCGTCCATCACGATGGAATCCCAGCGTCAGCTTCTTGGCCCCCATGATGCCGCCCCCGGCTTTCTCCCAGGAGAGGATGGAGAAGTCCTCTTGGCGCAAGCGGGCCTGCAGACGGTCAGGATGCTCGGGCAAATGGCGGAAGGCGGGCTCTCGGTCTGAGGGGCTTTCAGCCTTCATGGCAGGCATCAAGGCCACCGCCAGCAAGAGGACGAAAAGCACCAAGAAGAGAATCAAACGTGGAGTCAGTCGCAGTTTGTTCATGGCACAGAGGACGTGTGCAATGCCCATACCAGACCGCAGCGGTACTTGAAGGGCATCTTTGGGCCGTTAGGTCCACTTTTGGTGCGGTACCGCCACAAGCGTGCGCCGGCGGGTGCCCGTCTCCGCTGCACTCAACTGCAAGCGGGTCGGGCAGCCGGCCGAAGCTGAGCGAGCCGACCGACGTAGAACCCCAGAGCGCTCAGGATGAAGTTGGAAGTGAAGTCGATCCGGGTGCGGAAGCGGCTGGAAACACTGTCGATCACTCCTCGCTAGGAAGGCCGACAGTCCATTGCCTTATGTGGCCTGTTCAGCCGCAAGTGGGGACCGGTTGGCAGCGAACTGAAATTGGCGGGTCAGGGCCTGAAAGTGCTATTCTCAGGAGCTATGAACCGCCCAATTGCTCTGATTCTCACCTTGTTTGTGGTCCTGCTGCCCCTGGTCGCGCAGCAGGAGGAGACTCAACCCCGGCAAACCGAGGTCCAAGAGGCGCCCCAGCAGCCCGTGGTGCGGGCGGCGGGAACGTCAGTCGTCGTCGATGCCGTGGTGGTCGACAGGGACAACCGGGTCGTCAAGGGACTCACCAAGGACGACTTCGTCTTGACAGAGGACGGCAAGCGCCAGCCCATCGACTCGGTCATCGCGCGCAGCGGACTAGCCGTCAGCGCCGAAGTGGCCAGCTCGGGCGGGGAGGCGGCGGCCTCCGAGCCGGGCGCATCCTCGGCGACGCGGCCTCCCAACTTCATCGTCTTCCTGCTCGACTACGCCAGCACCGAGTTTCAGAACCAGCATCTGGTGGAGAAGGCGGCCAAGCGCTATGTCGCCAACAATCTTGAGCCCGACGACTTCGCCGCGGTCTTCGCCATCGACAGCGGACTCACCCTGCTGCAGCCCTTCACCAACGACGCCGAGAAGCTGTCCGAGGCTTTTGAAGTGCGGACCGCCCGAGGCGCCTCCTTCAACCAGTCGGCCGGGAGCGGATTCTCGGTCAGCAACGCCGACATGCTGAGAGCCGGCAACATCGATCCCACCCAACTGCAGGTGGACGCCGATACCAGCGACCCCTCGGGATTCCAGGCGGCCGGACTGGCGGCGGCGGCAGCCTTTTCAGAAGCCGGACGACTGCTGCTGGCCCTGCGCATGCAGCAGCTCCGCTTCAACATGGGCTCCTACCTCAACAAGCGCGAAACCTTCTCGATTCTGGGCGCGGTGCAGGCTGTGGCCCAAGCCTTCCGCGAGATTGAAGGACGCAAGTCGCTGATTCTCTTCTCTCAAGGCTTCGTGGTGGGTTCGGAAGCCCAGGCCGAGTTTGACCGCACCATCGAAATGGCCTCGCGGGCCCGGGTGGCGGTCTACGGACTCGACCCTCAGGGCCTGCTGTCCAAACAGAACAGCGGCGACTTGCTGCCTCAGGACCAGCTCTCTTCCATCAGCGCAGCCAACGGACGCAACCGCATCCAGGCCAGTGGAGGCGAGTCGATTTTCGACCGGGCCCGCCAGACCGGATCCGACACCCGCGACAGCGCTCTGCGCTACCTGGCCGGCGCCACCGGCGGATTTGCCGTCCGCAACACCAACGACCTCTACCTGGGACTCAAGCGCATTGACCAAGACATGCGCAGCCATTACTTGATCGTCTACCGTCCCACCAACCAATCGCTGGACGGGCGGTTCCGTGAAATCCTCGTCCAAGTGCGCGAGCGTCCTGAATTGGAGGTCCGCCACCGGGTAGGCTACCGGGCCGTCCCCCGCGGGCTGGAGACCCTTTCCAGTGAAGAGCTCGACCTCGTCATGTCAGCTCAGGACGGGACGCTTCCAACCGACCTGCCGGTCTACCTGCGGGCCGATACGTTTCACTCGCAGGCTCCTCAGCAGGAGGTCCTGGTCACGGTCGATCTTCCTGCCGAAGAGGTCGAATTCCTGCAGAGCAGCGCCGACGGACGCGTGGAGGGCTCCGACACGGGACGAGTGGCCCAGCTCAAGGCTCTGGGTCTGGTGCGCGACAGGAGCGGTGAGATCGTCCGACGCTTCGGACTGCCGGTCTCCGTCCGGGCTTCGGAGGAGGACTACCAGGAGCTGCTCAAGGGCGGACTGAGTCTGAGCCACCGGCTCGACCTGCTGCCCGGCGACTATTCCTTCCACGTGCTGGTGCAGGATCTGGTGAGTAAACGCTTGGGCAGTACCGAGCGCAGCCTGCGAGTGCGTCCGCGGCCCGAGCGGTTGGCGTTCAGCACCATCGTGCTGGGCGAGCAGCTCACCCGCTCCAACAATCAGCCAGGTGAACTGAGCGCCGACGGCATGCGCATTCTTCCTTCGGCCCGCCGCCAGTTCCGCGAAGGCGAGCGGCTGGTCTACTACCTGGAGGTTTACAACGCTGACCCGGCTCAGGCTCCCGAGGTCGAGGTGGCGGTGCAGCGCAGCGGCAGTCCTCAGAAGATGTCTCTGCCTGTCCAAAGGCCAACGGCTGAAGGCCAGGAGGCCCAGCATCTCACCCTGGCCCGATACATCGAGTTGGAAGGGCTGGCCCCGGGCGCCTACAACCTGCTGGCCGAAGCCACTGATCCGCAAAGCGGCCAGAAGGTGCGGGCGCGAACCGTCTTCCGCATCGTGGAGTAGCTTCAGTAGAGAAACATGGGCTTGCCCAGGACGTTGGAGAAGCGGGGGCGGTAGTTCTCTTCGTCGTAGAAAGCCTGCACGTCCACGCAACGGGCTCCGCGGGCGATCACTTCCAGGCTGGCGTGAGAATAGCGTCCGTCGCGCAAGATCACCAGGCGTCCGCTTTCGCCTTCCTGAAGCAAATCGATGGCCAGGGCGGCGAAGTTGGTGGCCACCATGCGGTCCAGCGAGTCCGGGGCACCTGAACGCATCAGGTAGGCCAACTGCTGGTAGATGACGTTGACGCCGGTGCGCTTCTTGATCTCCTGAGCCGTGACGTAGCCGATGCCCCCCAGCTTGCGGTGTCCGTAGGCGTCCTCAGGCCCGTGCTCGTGCATGTCCCCGCCCTTCATCTGGGCCCCTTCCGAGATGGTCATGACGGCATAGTTGGAGGGGCTGCGTCCCCGGTCCTCGAGCAGGAGCTGAGACAGCTTCTCGATGTCGAAGGGAACCTCGCTGATGATCGAGCGGTCGGCGCCCGACAGGTAGGCGGCCTTCAACGACGTCTCGCCCGAGTAGCGTCCGAACAGCTCCACAACGCCGATGCGCTCATGCGAGCCGATGGACGTCCGCAGTTGGGTGATGTAGTCGACGCTGCGCGTCATGGCGGTGGAGAAACCGATGCAGTAGTCGGTCCCCGAGACGTCGTTGTCCATGGTCTTGGGAATGGCCACAACCGAGACTCCCTCGCGGTGCATGCGGTGGGCGTAGCTCAAGGTATCGTCGCCGCCGATGGGAATCAGGGTGTCGATGCCCAGGTGCTCCAGCACCTCCAGGACGTGCTCGGTGACGTCGTAGTAGCCGTCCTCGTTCTTCTCGAACCGGCCCTGCAGGAACTCCGGCAGTCCAGGCTCTTTGACGCGGCTGGGATTGGTGCGCGAGGTGTGGAGGAAGGTTCCGCCCGTGCGGTCGACCGTGCGCACCGACTGCTTGGTCAGTTCCAAGGTGTTGCGGCTGACGGACTGCGGATCCTTGGGATTGGAGTCCAGCAGCCCGCCCCATCCTCGGCGGATGCCGATCACCTTGAAGCCTTCGTCAACCGCCCTGTAGACCAATAGTTTGATGCAGGGGTTGAGTCCTGGAACGTCTCCCCCACCCGTCAATACTCCGATGACTCTGCTCATAATCCCGGTATTGTCTCCGCCCGAGGCGAAAACTTCAAGACCACCCAGCGGAAAGTCGGAGAGCGCTCTGTCCAGAAGGGAGAGGCCTGACCGAGGAGTCGTTCTTACCAGCTTCCGTTAGTGGAAGAGGACGACGCCCCCATCGCCACCACCCCTCGTGAGCCCCTTCGGCAGCTCTTTGGCAGCTTCTTTTGGGCGCCCCTTTGCCCGCTTCAAAGCCGACCGACGCTGTGAAACCAAGAGGGTCCGCGGGAGTCCTTTTCCCGGGGCCCCTTCCTCGTAGCTACAATGACTCTTCCAAAAGACAAAGGCCGGCCCACTCTGTCGAACTA
Organism: Acidobacteriota bacterium; assembly: GCA_035471925.1. GTDB lineage: Bacteria > Acidobacteriota > UBA6911 > RPQK01 > DATIPO01 > JANQFM01. The sequence continues at coordinate 53,386 of DATIPO010000052.1, read as the reverse complement.
AACGTCCTGGCGACATCGGTCTTCTTTCGCCAAACCCTACGAGCGCAGGCAGCCGGCGCCAGTCTCGAAGGTCAAGTACGGGCTCCGGCCAGCGAGCCGTGTGGCCGCCCAGCACCGATGTCGAAGGTCTACCTGGCCATGGGCAGCGGACTCTCGGGCAGGCAGAATCCCATGAAGCTGACTAAAGCAGCGAAACGGGGTGTTGAAGGTCAAGTCCGGGCTCGGGCGGACGAGCCGTTTGGCCACCCAGAGCCGGTGCCGAAGGTCAAGTCCGGGCTCGCTGAAGGCGAGCCCTAAGGCAGCCCAGGGTCAGCTCCGGCGCGAGCCGGAGCGCCACCCTGGGTATCGACCGGCGAGAGCTACGAACGCTGAAAGCGTGAAATAGCGCCACAACGCAGGCTTGATGCTCCCGCATCCCCCGAGACGCACTGTCCCACCTTAGTTGACGGGCGCGGCTTCCCTGCGCCACTCGTTGGCAGCGAAGGCTTCATCGAGCGGGGTGTCGGCGATATGGTTGGTGTAATTGGAGAGGACCTTCATGGCCACGCCCACGATCACCTCGAGAATCTGCTGACGGCCGTACCCGACCGACAGGAATTCTTCGACTGTCTCTTCGGAGGGCCAGCCGCGGGTCTCCACCACGTCCTCGGTCAGGCGGCGCAGGGCCTGCAGCTTGCGGTCGGCCAGAGGCTGTCCGTTGCGCAGGGCTTCAACGACGTCCTCGGGAACCTTCGACAACTGGGCCACGGTGGAGTGGGCGGCCACGCAGTATGCGCATTCGTTGACGTAGGACGCCGCCAGCAGCACCGTCTGCTTCTCGCTGGCCGAAAAGGAGGTTTCTTCAAAAATGCCGGCAATCGAGGCGTAGGCCTTGGCCAGTGCCGGCGCCTCTGCCATCAGCCCCAACAAGTTGGGCAGAAACCCGTAGTTGGCCTTCACTTGCTTGAGCGTATCGCGGGCTTGCTCGGGCGCGTTTTCCAGGTTGTAGATCGTATATTCGGTGCTCATCGTAAAAAAGTCCCTTCTATTTTTGACTAAGTTCACAGGTTCTTTCCTAAACGGCGCAAAGCCTCGCGGCCCGCACCGCCGTCCTTGCCCTTCAAGGCGTCGATCGCGGACTACGATGACCACCCCGCACTCTGACGTTTCCCTCCCTGCTCCTCGTTGTTGGATAGCGGACATCATCAGCCGAAGGCCAAGGCCAGCCGACCGCCATCAAGACCCCTACCGAGAGGCGGGCGCAGTCCTTCGGGAAACCAGGAAACCATTGGGAGTTTGGAAGAACTGGGTCGCTTAGAGGACCCAGCCCAGCCGGCACTTTCGATGGAAGCCACGGACGCCTGTCACGGGGCTGTGGTAGCGGACCGTTTTAACCCATTACCGGAGCTGTGGAGCATTTGCCAAATCTCCTAGCCTCATGCTAAACTCGCGAATTCCAAAGGTGGGCCGCTAGCTCAACTGGCAGAGCAGCTGACTCTTAATCAGCCGGTTTGGGGTTCGAGTCCCTGGCGGCTCACCAAATCCAACCCCTTCGAATCTAATCGCCCGCTTTGAACTCTGCGATGAGCATCGCAGGGACTGCGCTCGTCGTGTCTCAGAGTCATGCTTGGGTGGTAGCATTTTGGAGTTGGAAGGGATTCACCATCAAGGATCTGGAGGTGTGATGGCGTCGTTGGCTCAGCCTCTCGTTGAGAGGGACGGTTCCGGAATTGGGGACTCGGGGCTGAGGTATGTGGCGAGGAGACCGAATGGTTCCTTTCACTCGGCGCGGGGCATGGCTCGAGCTTGGGCTCAAGGTCTGGAGGAAGAGCGCCGGCTGCTGGCCGTCCGGCGCTTTGTAGCGGAGGCAGTTGAGGTCTATGCTGAGCAGATTCCAGGCACGGGTCGAAGTTCTGGAGTCGAGGTGAGTGGGCCCTCCGGGGAGTTGACTTCCTCCAGGCTCGATTCGACCGCGGCGATACTGGCGCAGTCCATTGGCAGGGCGGCTGCGGAGTTGGATGTCGTCAGCGCTTCTTACTGGCTCAGTGTGACGTACACGGCCATGCTGCCGAGCCGGTTTCGGTCGCGCCTTGGGATCTACTACACGCCACCCGCCCTGAGCGCTCGGTTGCTGGACATAGCTAGCGAGGCCGGCACCGACTGGAGGACTTGCCGGGTGTTGGATCCAGCCTGTGGAGGAGGGGCTTTTCTGACTCCGGTGGCCTTGCGGATGGCTGCGGCTCGGCAAGATGATGAGCCAGTCCAGGTCTTGGAGAGCATCAGCGAGCGATTGCGTGGGTTTGAGATCGATCCGTTTGCGGCTTGGATGTCGCAGACCTTCCTGGAAATCGCGCTAACGGATCTCGCTTCGACTGCGGGTACCCGTTTGCCAGAGTTCGTGGAGACAACTGACAGCTTAGAGAGGGAAATGAATGGAGATTCGTTTGATCTCGTTGTCGGTAACCCGCCTTACGGCCGGGTCGGGTTGTCGGCACAGCTTCGGAAGCGCTATCGCCGCAGCCTGTTCGGTCATGCCAATCTCTACGGCGTTTTCACTGATCTCGCCTTGCGCTGGTGCAAGCCCGGAGGAGTGATCGCCTACGTGACGCCGACAAGCTTTCTAGCTGGAGAGTACTTCAAGGCCCTTCGAGGCTTGCTTGCGGCTGAGGCCGCACCCCTGGCGGTGGACTTCATCGAAGCCCGCAAGGGCGTTTTCGAGGACGTCTTGCAGGAAACCATGCTGACCAGCTACCAACGAGGAGCCGATCAGTGCTGTGCAAACGTCCATCAGGTCGTCGTTTCTGCCGAGGGACATGCGCATGTCTCGCCTGCCGGGACATTTGAACTGCCGCCTAAGCCCTCAGGTCCATGGCTGATACCGCGGCAGGCTGAGCAGGCACCTCTGATCGCTCGCTTGACCCGCATGCCCACTAGGATCTGCGACTGGGGTTATAAGGTTTCTACCGGGCCCCTGGTATGGAATCGGCATAAAGACCAACTTTGCGAAGAGGCAGGTGACGGCCGCATTCCCCTGATTTGGGCCGAGGCTATCGACGGACCGGGCCGCTTCGTTTTCCGAGCTCGGAAAAAGAACCATCAGCCCTATTTCCAGCCGACGGAGGGCGATGACTGGCTGCGAATCGACGAGCCGTGCGTCTTACTTCAGCGGACTACCGCTAAGGAGCAGTCTCGCCGCCTCATTGCTGCGACTCTTCCCCAGGGCCTCCTTGATGAGCATGGAAGCGTGGTCGTCGAAAATCATCTCAACATGGTGCGGCCGGTCAAATCGACCCCAGAGGTCTCGCCACAAGCCGTCGCGGCTGTCCTCAACAGCGACATTGTGGATTCGGCCTTCCGCTGCATCAGCGGGAGCGTCGCGGTTTCGGCTTACGAACTCAAAGCTCTCCCTCTTCCCTCGGTCGAGCAGATGCAGGAAATCGAGAAGCTGGTGAAGCGAGAGGCACCTCGCCCGGAGATCGAGCTGGCGTTGCGGGAAATCTATCTTGGCGGGGCGGGCTGATGCCATCCCTTCCGCCACTTCCCTCCTGGCGAGAGATTCACGAGCGTCTCCATGTCGTCTTTCCCAAGGGCTGCCCTAATCGTGCGCATTGCGTGTGGGAGATTTCCGCCCGCACGGTTTTCGTCATGCTCTACGTGGGCGCCGTCGAAAGCCACGACACCTGGGTGCGGCCTAATCAAGTGACCCGCATGACCGACGCACAATCTAGAAAACGGGATGACGCCAGCCGCTTGAACTGGGTGGAGTCGTCTCTAGAGAGCAGCAAGGGCGAGATTCCAGGACGATGGTACGCCGACAACACACGGGAGTCGATTCGCGACGACACCATCCGGTACGCCTTGATCCCCAATGGCGCAGTAATCGAACGCGAAGGCTTGGCACCTACTTCTCCTAAACCCCGCTATGCCCTCGCTAGCGGATTCGCTGAGTTGCTGGACCCCGAACTTGGGGGACATCAACTTGAGAAGGCCATCGAAGCCTGGCGTGAAAACAACCTCTCGGCGGGAGCCCGGGCCCGCATCGCCATCCGCCGCAAAGGAGCCGCCTTGGGAGGCGAGCATGTCATGGTCAGCTTTCCCAGCGGTGAGACACGCCGCATGTCCCCCGGACCAAGTTCGTACATTTCAAAAGCCGTCGTGGAAGAGTTTGCACCCCGCTTTCTAGGCGAGCCAGGCGTTGTGTGGCTGAGCGAAAGCCGCAACAAGGTCGTTTCCCGCGATGATGAACTGGCTCGAGAGATCGGGCTCTCCATCCGAGTGGACCGCAACTTGCCTGACATTATTCTGGTGGATTTAGCACCGCAACATCCCCTTTTAGTCTTCATTGAAGTAGTGGCGACCGACGGACCTGTATCCGAAGAGCGCAAAGCCGCCCTCACCGCGCTGGCGGAAGAAGCCGGATTCCAAACTCGGCAGATGGCCTTCGTGACCGCCTTTTTGGACCGTAGCGAAGCTGCCTTTAAAAGAGCCGTGGACAATCTAGCCTGGGACAGCTTCGCGTGGTTTGTGACCGAGCCATCCCATCTGCTGCGCTTCTACAAGGGGCGTAGCCAACCCGTCAAGAAACTCTCCCAATGGATCTGAGCTGCTGACCACTGCGGCTGGAGCGAAGTACAGGATTCTTTATCTCGCAAGTGGTGGCGATTTCGACCTTGACATTATTGCCCAAATTCGGTAATTTCTGTGCGAACTGAAATAACGGATTATTCGGAGGAAATTGCCGGGCTCGCGCTTGGACGGTCTGGGGATCGACCTGTGGGGCTGGCCGGAAAGGTGGCACTCTCATGAGGACGAAACGCAGGGGTATCGACGGATTGGCGGCGTCTGTGTTGGCGGCTTTGGCATCGGCGGGCGTGACGGTGGGCGTGTTCTGGATGGCGACCAACGTCTTCTGGAGCTACGGTTGGACGCTCTTTGTCGTCTTGCCAGCCGTTCAGGGGTTCCTGTCTGTCTTGCTGGCCAGGGGAGCCGGGACGCACTCAGTCGGCGAGGCCCTCAAGTCGGCCAGCGTGTCCGTGTTCTTGGCGGGGACCATCATGGCGGTGGCGCTGTTTGAAGGGCTCCTTTGCCTCATTATGGCTGCCCCGCTGGCCTTTCCCTTGGCTTGGGCGGGCGCGCTGGCCGCCTATTTCCTTCGCAGGGAGTCCTGGGAGAAATGGAGTTCGTCGGGCTTCTCCTCGCTGATCGCTGCCGTTCTGGTTCTGATGGCTTACGGAGAAAGCCAGTTGCTGCCCGAGCCACCCGTCTTCCAAGTGGCCACGAGCCTGGAAATCCAGGCCCCGCCTGAGGACGTCTGGCGCGAGGTCATCGCGGTCAGCGAGTTGCCCGATCCGAAGGAGTGGCTCTTCCGAGCGGGAATCGCTTACCCCATCCGGGCCGAATTGAAGGGACGCGGTGTGGGTGCCGAGCGGCGTTGCATCTTCTCCACCGGCGCTTTCGTGGAACCTATCGAAGTCTGGGACGAACCGCGCCTCCTCAAGTTCCGGGTAGAATCCAATCCTCCGCCCATGGAGGAGTGGACGCTCTACGGCTCGGCTCATCCGCCCCACCTGGAGGGCTTTCTGGAATCCGTCGGCGGACAGTTCCGCCTGGAGCCCGTGCCCGGCGGAGGCACCCGGCTGGAAGGAACCACCTGGTACCGCCATTCGATGTGGCCCGCCTTCTACTGGAAGCTGTGGTCGGACGCCATCATCCACAAGATTCACTTGAGAGTCCTGCGCCACATCCGCGATTCCGCTCAGGAGCATCCGGTCCCAACCCGCCTTTCTAGAGGGTGGTCGGCTTCGGTGACCACAAACCGTTGAAAGGCCAGGGGCCTGACAGTCGGCTCTCTGTCTGCTCCTCCGCAACTTGACTTCATCCCACCAATATCGGCAACTGTTTTGGTTTTTGCACTGCGAAGTGATAATAAATGCTGGACTATTCGGCTCGATTCAATATACTAGGCGGAGATTTTCGACCGTGTCCGTCCCCTGGGGTAGGCAGCCAAACAGGGGCGGAGACAGGGCGAAAATCCAGCTTTGTGCTCTGCCGGTGACGGTGGTCTGACGGGGCTGTCCCATTGGGGACGCTTGGAGGCTCCGTTCACCTGAACAAATCGAAAATGATCGTGTCTATCCCTTCGGGGAGCCCGGGGAAGCGCTTTATCGGGCCACGCACGAGGAGTCGATTATGAACGAGCCATCGGCCGAGCACGAAGCAGAGGTATCTTCAAGCGGCAAGTCTGACCCCGCCATCCCTGCCCAAATCGGAGTCAACGGCGTCCAGTGGGCATCGGGTGCACCCTGGCAATCCCCTTTGACCCTCGAAGAATCGCGCCGTCTCATCGAGGAGCATTCTCACCCTCCCCCCGACCGCATGAATCTGGCTGACAGCGGCGAGGACCTCTCCGAGGCCGGATGGGGCGTGGTCTATGGTCCCGACGTGGACGGGGCGACCAAGGAGGCCCTGCGTCCGTTACTGGAGTTGCGGCGGACCCAGGCCGGAGGCGACGAGGGGCTGTTCTCCGAAATGCAGGTGCAGGACGGCGAAAGCGCCGAGGATTTCCTGGCCCGCCAAGGGGGGGACGGCGATTGGGCCGATCCTCAAATCGCTCCCACCTTCCTGCTCATGGTCGGACGCAATATTCCTTTCGAGCTGCAAACCTCTTTTCCGCTTCCCTACAACGTCGGGCGGCTCTCCCTGACCTCTCCTGAGGAGTATGCCGCCTACGCCCAAGCGGCCGCGGACGCCGAGCTCTCGCCCCAGCTTCGCCCCCGCCGGGTGGCCTTGGCCGGAACCGACGGCGGTGAGGACAGCCGGTTTCCGCTGATGACCGAAGACCTGATGGAGTCGGTGGAGCGCAGCATCGCTCTGGCCCGCCCGTCCTGGGACGCCATCACGCTGACCCAGGGCCTGACCACGCAAAGGCGGCTTGCCCAACTGCTGGCGGACTCCTCGGAGACTCCGGCCGTGCTGGTAACCGCTGGCCGCAGCGTGTGCGCCGCCGGCAACGGCCGGCTCTTCGACTTGGTGGGAGCACTGGTGTGCTGCGACTACTCAGGGGGAGAGCTCAACCCGGAGCACGTTTTCGACGCCGGCAAAGTCTCCCAGGACGCCCGCCTGAACGGACTGATGGTCTTGCTGCAAGGCAGCTTCACCGCCGGCAGGCCCGCCCATCCCCTACTCGACCGATTGCGCGGACGTCCGGCTGGAGAGACCGTCGAGGCCACCCTGCCTCGTCGCTTGCTGGGACGCAAGAGCGGTCCGGCCTTGGCCGTCCTGGGGCACTGCGAGTGTTGCTGGCTGCATCTGGCCGCCCGCTCTCAGCGAGAGGAATGGGCCGGGTTCATGACCAGCTTTCTGGAAGGCCTGTTACAGCGTCAGAGTGTCGGAGCCGCGCTGCAGGATTACCGGCGCCGCTGCTGCCAGTTGGCTGATCGGCTGGAAAACGAACCGAACGCTAATGCCGAGAAACAATTTCAGCGCCGTCTGGAAGCCTGGGCCCTACGCCAGGAAGCCCGCAACTGGATCCTTATGGGCGACCCGGCCGGACGCCTCCCGGTAGCTCTCTAGATACCCTAGAGTTCACACACACGACTCAAGTTCCAGCACCCCAGGCGGGGGCTGCGCGGCTGCCCTCGGCGGTAGGAGGAGCCTCGCTGCGATTCGCCTTTACAATCCCGCGACGACCGCCCGCGGATGGGGAGACGACGCCTAGCCGTCCTGCAAGACCTCCACCGGATCCAGGCGGGCAGCGCGGCGGGCGGGAAGCAGGCAGGCTGCCAGTCCGCAGATCGTGATCAAGGCCAAGGCGGCGGAAAAGACCAGCGGATCGGTCGGCTCAACCCCCACCAGGAGAGTGTGCAGCACCCGGCTCAAGGCCACCGCCAGGGCCAATCCCAGCACCAGCCCCAAGGCCAGCCGCAAGACTCCCGAGCGCAGCACAAGGCGGCGCAGGGAACGCGGCGTGGCGCCCAAGGCCATGCGGATGCCCAACTCGCGGTAGCGCATCTCCACGGCATGAGCCGCCAGGGAGTAGGCTCCAACCAATGACAGGACCAGGGCCGTCAAGGCGAAAAGCGCAAAGAGTCCGCCGAAGGTCCGATAAGGCCAGGTTTGCCTCCAGAGCTGATCTTTGAGGCTTGTAACGTCGGCAAAGAGCAAGCGGGAGTGCATTTCGCGCAGGACGCCGCGGGCCGGTTCGACGGCGCTGTAAGGATCGCCTGGCACCCGCAACCGCGCCAGCGCCGAGCGCAGCGGAAAGTGCCGCAGGGGAAGGTAGACCAGCGGCAACACTTCGGGATCGGAAGGGCTGTTATGACGAATGTCGGGCGCTACCCCGACTACCCTCAACCAGGGCCCGGGCTGGTCATTTCCGCCTTCATAAAGCCGAAAGCGCCCCCCGACGCCTGCAACCGACTCCCTCCAGCGGCGCAGAAAAGCCTGATTGACGATAGCCACTGGCTGAGAGGGGCCTCCGTCGGAGGCCGTGAATCCGCGTCCGGCCCTGAGCGGACTGCCCATCGTCTGGAAATACCCCTCGCTAACCACCTGTACGGGTACCGAAGGCAACCGGCTTGGAGCGTCCTCCGGCTGCGGCGTCTCCGGCAGCAGCAAGGGCCAGTTGCCCGCCCCGCCTAGAGGCAGGTGCGAACCCAGCGCAGCCTGCTGCACTCCCGCCAAGCCCTGCAGCCGCTCCTGCAGCAGATTCAAGAACTGGAGCCTGTGCTCGCCTTCAGTCCACGGGTCAGAATCAGGGAAGCGCAACCTCAGTGTGAGCAGGTTCTCTTCCTGGACTCCGGTATCCAAAGCCAGCAAATGGACGAAGCTGCGAGCCAGCAATCCCGCGCCTACGAGCAACAGAACCGAGAAGGCCATCTGTCCCACCACCAATGCCGAAGCAAAACGGCGCGATGAGCGTCCCCCGGCGGTCCGTTGTCCTTCTTTGAGCCAGTGGTTGAGGTCGGCTCGTGCCGCTTTCCAAGCCGGATAGGCCCCGAAAACCAGGCCCGTGGCCAGGCAAACGGCGAAGAGATAGGCGAAAACCGCGGGATCGAACGTGAATTCGATCCAATAGGGCGTGCCCTCCACGTTGGCTACAGCTTGGGAGAAGAGATCAACCACCAAGAAAGCCACCGCCATCCCCGCGGCTCCTCCGACCAGGGCCAGCAGGACGCTTTCGGTCAGCATGCGCCGCTGAAGCTTCCAACGCGACGCCCCCAGAGCCGAACGAACGGCCAATTCGCGGGTCCGCGAAAAGGCTCTGACCAGGGTCATGTTGGCCAAGTTGGCGCACACGATGAGCAGCAGGAATCCTACGGCGAAGAGCAAGGTTAGGAAGACCACGCGGATGCCGCCCCCGTTGAACTTGTCGTTGTAGCCCTCGGCCACGGCCTCCACCCCCTGGTTGCTCTCCGGGTAAGCTTGCTCCAGCCGAGCGGACAAGACCTCCAGGCGGCCGCGCACGTCGCCTAACTGCGCCCCCGCGGCCATGCGGGCGAACACACGCAGACGGCGCACCTGGGGGCGGAGAAGGCTGTCGTCCGGCCGCAAGGCCAGCCAAAGATCTTCGTCCAGCGGAAAGTGAAATCCTCGGGGAAGCACACCGACCACGGTGGCGGACTGTCCGCCGACGCTGACTTCGCGCCCCAAGACGTCGTCTCGGCCAGCGTAGCGCTCCCGCCAGATGCTGTAGCTGAGGAGGGCGACCGGCGAAGCCGAAGGCTGAGCGTCCCGTTCAAGAAAACCTCGACCCCGCAAGGGATTCACCCGCAACAGGTGCAGCGCATCGTGGGTCAGGTAGGCGGCTCTGACTTGACGCGTGGCCCGTCCTGCCTCTTCCAACGTCGTCTCGAAGCGCTCATAGGCCGCCACCTCGGAGAAGACCTCGGCCTCCTTCCAATATTGGTATTCGGGATAAGACACTGCCATGGAAGGGCGGTTCTGGGAGGGATTGCGGCATTCGATATGGATGATGCGGTGGCCTTCCTCGAAGGGCAATCCGCGCAAAATGACGGCATTGACCAAGGTGAATACAGCGGTATTCATTCCGATCCCCAGCATCAAAGTGAGCAGAGCCGCGGCAGTAAATCCGGGGTGCTTCAACAAGCTGTGAACGGCAAAGCGGACGTCGTGGAGCCAATTCATGGGTGGAACCTCCTCGTCGATGCAACGCAGGAGTCGCCAAAAGGTTAACTGTCTACCCGGGAAGGCGCTTAATTGCGCCTGAATTCAGTCTGAACGCTAAGACCGGGTGGACACAGTAACTCGTCTTGTTTCAAGGAGTTGGCGCAGGAAGCCGCCGTCTGTGCGGGTCCGCGCGGCCCCAGGCTCGATGGTAGACTGTCGCCAGGCGCATTTCGAGGAACGCCTGAAAACCGACAGCCCCTAGGATGAGCGAGATGCAAACAGGACGGCTGCGCATGGGAGATATCGAGGTCGACCTGCGCAGCGCCGAACTGCACCGGCAGGGCCGGAGCATTCCGTTGCAGGAGAAGCCCTTCCAATTGCTGGTGGCGCTGGCCGAGCGTCCGGGGGAAGTGGTGTTGCGCGAAGAGCTCCAGGAGCGCCTGTGGGGCGAGACCTTCGTCGACTTCGACAACAACCTCAATGCCTCGGTCAAGAAGCTACGGGCAGCCTTGGGGGACTCGGCCAGCCATCCGCGCTTCGTGGAAACCGTCCCGCGCCGTGGCTACCGCCTGATCGCCCCGGTGGAAAGACTCCCCCAGCCCAGGGCGGCCGAGGGCGCTTGGGCAGGACGGCCAGCCTCCTCCGGGCAACCGAGGACGGTCGCCGGACGGCGGACTCCCCTGGCGGCCTCGCGCCTGGCCTGGCTGCTGGCGGCGGCCATGCTGCTGGCGGCCTTGCTTGTCGTTTGGCAATCCCTTGAGGAAAGACCGCCCAGCTCGGCCACCTCTGGGAAAATCATGCTGGCCGTACTTCCCTTCCACAATCTTTCCAGCCAGTCCCAGGACTATTTCGCCGAAGGACTCACCGAAGAACTCATCACCCACCTGGGACGCTTGGCTCCCCGCCGCTTGGGCGTCATTGCCCGCCTTTCCTCGATGGGATACAAGGGCAGCGGCAAAGACGCCGACGTCATCGGCCGCGAACTGGGCGTCGACTACGTGTTGCAGGGTTCGGTACGCCGGCAGGGCGATCAGGCCCGCATTTCGGTCCGCCTGCTGCAGGTCTCCGACGGGACCCATCTGTGGAGCGAGAACTATCCCTTCGAACTGCGGGAGATCTTTCAGGTCCAGCGCCAAGTGGCTGCCCGGGTGGCTAAAGCCTTGGCCATCCAACTGCTTCCCAGCCGGGAGGACACGCTGGCCCGAGCCGGCACAACCGATACCGCGGCCTTCGAGGCCTACTTGCAAGGACGCTACTTCTGGCGCACTTTCGAGCGCGCAGGACTGCTGAAGAGCGTGGAGCACTTCAGCCGGGCCGTCCAGCTCGATTCTCACTACGCATCCGCCTGGGCCGGATTAGCCGACGCCTACAACCTGCTGGCCTTTCAGGAACGGCGGGGACAACAAAGATACTTTCCGCTGGCCGAAGAGGCTGCCCGAAAGGCCCTGCAAGCCGATCCGCTCTCAGCCGAAGGGCACAATTCGCTGGCCTACGCACTGCTCTACGGGCATTGGGATCTGGAGGGCGCCCGGCGCCACTTCGCCCAAGCCGTTGCCATCCGTCCTGCCTACGCCATGGCCTACCACTGGCAGGCCGGAGCCCTCTCGGCTTCGGGCCGCCACCAGCAGGCCATAGAATCGATGCAGCGTTCGCTGGCCATGGAGCCCAAGGACCTCAGCGTCGTCTCCGATCTGGGATGGTACTACCTCTACGCCGACCGCTGGCAGGAAGGCCGCGAGCTGTGCCAACGCACGGTGGACGAAAGCAACTATGGCTGGGCCAAGAGCTGCCTGGCCAGCGCCGAGGACCACCTGGGCAATCCTGGTCGGGCCCTGCAACTGAACCTTGAAATGGCCCCGACCGACACTCCCGACCAACTCAAGCAGCGGCTCCGTTCTTTGGACGATGCCGGAGAGGCCCTGCGCCAATGGCGTCTGCATTTGCTGCAAGGGGCCCAGAACCAAGAGGCTCCGCTTTGGAAAGCCCAGCTCAACAGCCTGCTGGGACGCGCCGACGAAGCCTTCGAAATCCTGGAGGCGCTTTATCAGGAGCGGGAGCCCTGGCTGATCTTCCTCAACGTCGACCCGCACTGGGACCGACTGCACTCCGACCCCCGCTTCCAGGACCTTTGGACACGCATCCGCCAAGTCAGCGCCGCGCAATAGTCCCCGGCAGCTTGAGTCTTGCAGGGCGACCGGCCTCAGCGGCGGACGCCGTTGGCCCGCCGGAACGTACGGATGAAGCTGAGCAAGGAGTTCTCGAGCAGCCGGATGACCTCCGACTCCATCTCCTCCCGGCTTTCGGCAAAGCCTTCCTCGGAGCGCCGGTAGGTGGCCGCCCAGAATTCATAGGAGGGATTGTCGCGGGTGCGCACCTGTTGGTGGAAGCTGACTTCCGCGCGGGCCCGGTAGATGCCTTCCACCTCGCGCTCCTCGTCCTCGCCTTTGAGCAAGGCCGGACCCGTGATCTGCTCGACTTCGATTTCGACCAAGAGAAAAGGACGGGAAGGCCGGCGGGGCTCGACCTGCACTCGGTATTGGTCGAGTTGCCATGCCACAAGCTCGCGCAGATAGGCTTCGTCGACCCTCTCAAACAAGCCGGCTTCGATGCGGGCGGTGGTAGTGACGCCGATCGCTTCCACGCCCCTCAAGGCCGCCGCCGTCTGGGCCAGAAGAGGAGCCGGCAAGCCCGGCACAAGTCCCGTCAAGATCAGCAATCCGAGCAGGCGGTGAAAGGTAGAGGTTCTAGTCATGATGGCGGCTTACTTGAGAATCCGGGCCAGCTTGAGCTCGGGAGGATCGTCCCAGTCGTGGCCCTCGACGCGCCCGATCTCCTCTCCGTCCCGCGTCACTACCGCCGTGGGCACCCATTGCAGCTTCAACTCCCGCGCCTTGGGATGATTGCCGAATCCCCGCGGCAGGCCAAAATACTGAAAGCGCAGCGGCGTCGCCTCCAATTCCTGCTGGAGGCGCAGGATGTAGGGCACTTTCTGCTGACAGTGGCTGCACCAGGACCCGAAGTAGACTGTAACCGTGGCCTCCTGTCCGACTTGGCGCAGTTCTCGGAGAGACGGCTCGTCAGGCTGGTAGGCCTGGGCCCGCCGTTGATAAAGGAGATCGTACTCGATCAGGTCTTGTGAACTGTGCAGCTCCAGCAGAGGCTTGCGCGGCACCAGGCGGACGGCATGCCCATCGATCTTTAACGACACTGAGGATCCCTGCACCTGGTAGGTTCCCACTTGGCGGCTCTCCGAACCGTCCCGAAGAAGGAGATCCGTGCCCGCACCGGCCGACACTGACTCGTGACCGATCCACTCCACCTTCTGATGAGCGGGATCAAGTCTGAAGTAGTTGCTGGAGATGCGGGGAACCCGCAAGAGAAAAGCGGGCGGACGAACCGAACGGTATATCGCGGCCTGAGAATCAGCTTCGCCGTCGACTTCCACCTCATATTGGCTGAAGCGGACGAACTGCGAATCCTCGGCGGCGACGGCCGCGATGAACGCGGTTTGCAGCAATGCCGTCACCAGGCAAGCCGACCAGATCAGAATGCGGTTTGTGCGGGTCATGAATGCAACATCTCCTTCTCGCCGAGCCGATTCTGGCCGGACTGCAGGTTTCTGAATCTCTTATTATAGTGCACTCCACTTCGGCTGCAGGGCGGGACTCAAGAGCGAGTTAGCGATATGCTAAGCTAAAATTGCCTTTTTCGAGGAGCAAGAGACACGTGAGCTTGGTTGAGGGACGCGACTATTACATGGAAAACGGCCTTTTTGTCCTTAAGGCCGAGTATCTTCTGCGTCGGGGCTACTGCTGCGGCAACGGCTGCCGCCACTGCCCTTACCCCAAAGAGGACGCGCCCGCCGCGCGCGCCGCGGAGGGAAAGGAGGCGGTCCTGGAATGATGACCGAACCGACCCTTCCCGCGGTCGCCAACTGCAACGCCGCAAAGAAGGCCGCGACCCTGCTCTGGGTTCTGTTGGCGCTGGCGTCAGCATCGGCCTGCGGCGCATCCGGCATCGGCAACCTGAGCCAGGCTCAGCCCGAGGAACAGTACCAAGCCGCCATGGACGCCCTTTACCAGGGCGACCTGTGGGGGTTTTACGGACGTCTCGCTCCAGCCTCCTACACCCAAGACCTCAACGCGCTGCTGGACAAGGGCAAAACGCTCTTGGACGAAGAGGAGTACCGCCAGGCCCGCCGACTGATCCAGGCCACGTCGCGGCGCTTGCAGGAGCAGCTCAACAGCCTGTCAGAAGCTCCTCCTCAAGCTGACCTGATCGCCACGGCCTTGCAGGACGTGCCCGCCTCGCTGGGCATTGAGACCTGGGATAAGTTTCGGAGGGCCGATGTGGAGTCCATCATCAAGAGCCTGCAGCAAAGCTCAGTTGGAGATGCCCTGCGCGATCCTCAGAGTCCGGTCGAATGGTCGCGCCAGAAAGTGGAGCGGATCGACATCGAGGACAGCCGGGCCACCCTTCGCGTGGCTCCCGCCGAGGGTCCGGGCGAAGTCAAAGAAGTGGAGTTGGTCAAGGTTGACGACAAGTGGGTGCCGGCTGACGTGGCCCGCACCTGGGAGGCCCGAATCAACAGCCTGAATTCCCGGCTCGACGCCTGGATCGCGGCCAAAGAGCAAGATCCCGACTACGTCAAGAAACGCCTCGACGGGATCCAGGAGCAACTCGACCTCATTGTCGCCCTGATTCCCGCCCTGCTGCTCCAATTGCAGCAGATGGAACAGCCTTAAGGGCCGATTTTTGATACTTTGCGGGAGAAGGCGGCTCTTAGAACGAGAACGAGGTGGAATGATGCATCGAAATCGGCGACTCATCTATTTCCTGGCGGCTTTGCTGGTCAGTGCGTCGGTCCTGCCGGCGCTGTTGGGCCAGGACGACCAGGCCTCCCCCGGCGAGATGGCCCGCAAAACCATCGACGAGGCCATCCAGGCCATGGGTGGAGACGCTTACCTGAACATGAAGACCCTGCACAACCATGGCAACTGGTTCGCCTTCGACCGCCATGGACGCCGCTCGGGACTGGTGCGCTTCTGGGAGTACATCCACTACGACCCGCTCAAGTGGTATTTCCAACTGGGCAAGGGAGGCCGGCAGAGGGTCACAGTCTACAATCTGGAGCTGAACCAGGGCTGGAAGAAAGAAGGCAAAAAATACGTCGAGGATATCCCCCAAGAAGAAATCGACGAATTCCGCAAGTCCGCCAAACATGACTTGGACGTGCTGCTGCGTCACCGCGCCAACGATCCCGACAACAACAAGCTCTTTTACTACGGGCCCGACGCCATCAGCGGGGGCGGCGACTACGTGGCGGTGGAATTTTTGGACGAAGCCAACGATTCGGCCGTGCTCTACTTCGACCGCGACACCAAGTTGCCCGCCCACATCGAGTATCATCGCACCGACGACATGGGCAACCGCCTGCGGACGCGCGAGGAATTCTACAATTGGCACGAGCACAACGGCGTCATGATTCCCATGCGCCGAGACATTCTCGTAGAAGGCAATCTGGTGGAGCAGCGCCACTGCACGACCGTGGAGGTCAATCCGCAGATCCCGCCCTCTCAATTCCTGGAACCTCCGGTCAAGAAATAGCATCCGACACAAGTGGAGGCAGTCTTCCGGCCGGGCGCCCCCCGCAACGCTGCCGGGCCTGGACATGTCTCATTTCTAACCTTGAGCGGCCAGAACCTTCGGTATAATGTGCGCGCCCGCTTGGAGAGGAAGATCGGGGCGGCCCGTCCTGGCTAACGCCCCGGGAAGGGGCCGCTAGAGCCGTTGCGGGACACCCCCGATGAAACGCCGCCCCGTGCAACCTTCATAAGGAGCCGTTTTGTTCGACTGGATAGCGACTGATCCTGCAAGCTTCTTGCAGAATCGCCCTGCGCTCAGCAACGGCATTCTGGCGGCTTATTTCATCGTTTTGGGAGTTCTCTCCTTCTATGGACTGCACCGCTATCTGCTGGTCTACCTTCATTACAAATACAAAGGCCGCGTCCCCCAACCGAAAGGCAGCCTCGAGAGTCAGCCCCGGGTCACTGTCCAATTGCCCGTCTACAACGAAGTTTATGTGGTCGAGCGCCTGATCGACGCCGTCTGCCAGCTTGACTATCCGCGCGAACTGCTGGAAATCCAGGTGCTGGACGACTCTGACGACGACACCCGCCGGGCGGCACGGGAGCGGGTGCGCCATTACGCCCGGCAGGGATTCGACATCCACCACGTGAGGCGTCCCGACCGCACGGGATTCAAAGCCGGAGCGCTGCATCACGGCATGAAGACGGCCAAGGGCGAGTTCATCGCCATCTTCGATGCCGACTTCGTGCCCCATCCCGACACCCTTCAGCGCACCCTCGACTATTTCTCCGATCCTGAAGTCGGCATGGTGCAGATTCGCTGGGACCATATCAACCGCGACTACTCCCTTCTCACCCGCGTGCAGTCCATTCTCCTGGACGGCCATTTCGTACTGGAAAGCTCCACGCGCCACCGTTCAGGACGCCTGTTCAACTTCAATGGAACCGCCGGGGTTTGGCGCCGCCAGGCCATCGAAGAGGCCGGAAGCTGGGAACACGACACGCTGACCGAGGACCTCGACCTCTCCTACCGGGCGCAGCTTGAGGGCTGGCGGTTCGTCTTCATCTCCGATTTCACCGCCCCGGCTGAGATCCCGGTCGACGTCAATGCCTTCAAATCCCAGCAATACCGCTGGGCCAAAGGCTCCATCCAGACGGCCCGCAAGCTGCTCCCGCGCCTGCTCAAGAGCCGACTGCCCCTGCCTCTCAAGCTGGAGGCTTTTTATCATCTGACGGCCAACATCTCCTATCCGCTGATGGTCTTGCTCAGCCTGCTCCTTTTTCCGGCCCTGATGGTGCGTTTTGAGCATGACTGGCTGGAACTGGCCCTGATCGACTTGCCGCTCTTCGCGGCCGCCACCTTCTCGGTCAGCTCCTTTTATGTCGTGTCCCAGCGGGAGATCCACCGAGATTGGCTGGCCCGCCTGCGCTACCTGCCCATGGTCCTGAGCACTGGCATCGGGCTGTCGGTCAACAATGCCAAGGCGGTACTGGAAGGGCTCTTGGGCGTTGACTCCGACTTCATCCGCACCCCCAAGTTCTCTATCATGCGCTCCGGCGACCGCTGGAAGGACAAGCAGTACCGGGTGCGCATCGGGCTGGCGCCGCTGATCGAGATCGCGCTGGGATTGCTTTACGCAGCCGTCGTCGTCTACGCCGTCAGCCATGAGCATTATCTTTCAGTGCCCTTTCTGCTGCTCTTCATGAACGGCTACCTCTATATCGGCCTGCTGTCCCTTTTGCAGCCCGTAAGCCTGCTGTCCAACGCCCTCACACGCCGCATCAACCGAGCGGCTTCCTAGACTGGACCTTTGGCACCGTACCGTAGCGCTATTTCACGCTTTCAGCGTTCTGTTTCCCCGCCTAACCGACCCAGGGTGGCGCCTGCGTCTCGCTTCCGCTCGCCGCCGGCTGACCCTGGGCTAGCATATGGCTCGCCTTCAGCGAGCCCGGACTCGTGCCGGACTGACGCATCGCCCGCCTTGAGCGAGCCCGGACTTGTCCTAGACTGGCACATGGCCCGCCTTGAGCGAGCGCCGACTTTGGCTGGACTGGCGCATCGCCTTGAGCGAGCCCCGACTTGTGCCGGACTGGATCGTCGCCAGCCCTAAGCGAACCCCGACTTATGCCGGACTGGATCATCGCCGGCCTTGAGCGAACCCCGACTTATGCCGGACTGGATCATCCCCGGCCTTGAGTGAGCCTCGACTTGTTGGATTGGCACATGGCCCGCCTTGAGCGAGCCCCGAATCGTGCTGGACTGGATCATCGCCGGCCTTGAGCGAGCCTTCAACTTGGGCTGGAGTTGCACATCGAGGGCCTTGAGCGAACCACGACTTGTGCCGGACCGGCAGATGGCTGGCCTTCAGCCAAGCCTCGACTCACGCTGCAACATCGACACTGATGGGACAACAGTCGCCGATCAGGATCAACTGCCGCTAAAGAGGATCAACAGCCGCGAATGAGGATCAACTGTCGCGAATACGGATCAACTGTCGCCAAGGAGGGTGCTGGGCGAGTGTGGTGAATTTACAACAGGGTGTTGTGCGATCGGTACGGATTGAGCGCGAAGGGGCCCCAAGAGCGCCCATTTCCCCCGCGATCAGGGTTGGAACCGAGATTGCGTTTGAAAACTGCGGGGAGGTACTGACATGCAAAGGACCATCGGCAAGCCGGTTTCGGCCCAGGGCGTCGGATTGCACACCGGCTGCGAGGTGTCGGTGACCTTGCGGCCAGCCCCGCCCGACACCGGCCTCATTTTCCGCCGTACCGATCTGCAGGGATTCGAGATCGAAGCTCTGCGCAAACATGTCTCCCGGGTTGTGCTGGCAACGACCCTGATGAAACGCGGCGTCATGCTCTCGACTGTCGAGCACCTTCTTTCTGCCCTCTACGGCCAGGGCATCGACAACTGCTACATCGACATCGACTCCCTGGAAGTCCCCATCATGGACGGATCGGCTCAGCCCTTTGTGGAACTGCTCCAGGAGGCCGGCAGCAAGGCCCAGGACGCCGAGCGCCTCTACTTGCAAGTGGAAGAAACCCTGCGCCTGGAAGAGGGGGACAAGTTCATCGAGATCCGTCCTTTCGGCGGCTTTCGAATCAGCTACAAGATCGACTTCCAACATCCTTGCATCGGGCGTCAGCGGTTCGATATGGAGATTGATCCTGAGAGCTACGCCCGCGAAGTCGCCTTTGCCCGCACCTTCGGATTCTTCCAGGAAGTGGAGCAGTTGCTCAAAAGCGGTTTGGTGCGCGGTGGATCGCTGGAGAACGCCGTGGTTCTAAGCGAGGAGGGCATCATGAACGGCCAACTGCGGGCCGAGGACGAGTTCGTGCGCCACAAGGTGCTCGATCTGATCGGCGATATTTCCCTTTGCGGACGCCCCGTGGTGGGCCACATCGTGGCCTGCAAGGCCGGACACGCCCTCCACACCCGCCTGGCCACCGAGCTGGCCCGAAACCCCTCCCTCAGCCGCCTGCGCCGCGAATCCCGCCTGGCTCCGGCAAGCTAGCGCCCCCTTCTTCACGCCTCCTGCGCTCCCTCCTACAAGCGCCTTCCTTCGCGCCTCCTGCGCCTCCTTCACCCCTTGTCTTCGTTCCTACGCCTCCTTTACCCCTTGCCTTCGTTCCTGCGCCTCCTTCACCCCTCGCCTTCGTTCCTGCCCCTCATTCACCCCTTGCCTTCGCTCCTGCGCCTCCTTCACCCCTTCCTCGTTCCTGCGCATCCTTCACCTCTTGCCTTCGCTCCTGCGCCTCCTTCACCGCTTGCCTCGTTCCGGCGCCTCCTTCACCCCTTCGTTCGTTCCCTCCTTCACCTCAATTGCGCGCGCTGCCAAGACGACTTGGAGGCTGCCCGCCTCTTTCTTCGCCCTCCTTGGATAAAGCTACGGAGGGAGGGCAGGCAGCCATCCCCACATCCACAACGGCCAGGGAGGAGGAGCCGAAAGTGTGTTGAGTGGCCAGTCCCGGGCTCACGGCAGGCGGGCTCTTCGCTTTGTCTGCCGGTCCCGGGCTCGCGGCAGGCTTGCTATTCGCTTTGTGTGCCGCTCCAGGCCCACTTGCTGGCGAGCTGTTCGCTTGCCAGTCCGGGCTCGCTGTAAGCGAGCCATTTGCTAGCCCAGGGTAGAGCGAGGGCGCAAAGCGTCCGAGCGGCACCCTGGGTAATGCATGTAGCTCAAAAGGAACCCTGAAAGGGTGGAATAACGCCACTTCGAACCTTGAGGAGCGGTTTCGCGGGACCATTGCAATACCGCCAAAGAACGGTCGGGAAACGGTTTCCTCCGCGACGGTGTTTGAAGGCTACGTCGAGGGTTCGGCCAGGCGGCGGTTGAGGAGGCGCAGGACGGCGCCGAAAAGGAGGGCGGTGAAGAGGCTGCCGGCCAGGCTGAGGACGCTCAGGCGCACCCAATGCGCGACTAGACCGGTCCATTCCACCAGACCTTCGTCGACCATCTCCGGCCCCATCTCCCAATAGACCCCGTAAACGAGCGCCGGCAAGACCAACAGCAGCAGGACGGCCGCCGCGCCATAGGTCCAGGAGGCCAGCCGTTGGCGCCGCTTTCGTTCCTCAAAGCGCAGCTCCATGCGGGCCTTGAACCACAGGTATTGGGGCTGGGGCAGGGTCGAGGTGGGAAGCTCTTGAGCGTCCAGTTCGCGCAGGGCCGAGGCCACCATCAGCTCCTGTCCGCAATCTGGGCAGGAAAGCGCATGGGAGCGCAGTTCCTCGTCCAACGGACCTTGCAGGAAGGCCTGACGGATTTCCTCTTGGCGCGGGCAGGAACGGCTCATGACTCCCTCCCCAAGGCACTGGCCGAAGAGGTGAAATCGGAACTCTTCTCCACTCCCATTTTCTTGAGGGCCGCGGCCATTTTCTGGCGGGCCCGGAAAAGCAGCACTTTGATGCTCTTCTCCTTGAGTCCCAGGCGGGAAGCGATTTCTTTGTGGGAGGAGCCCTCCACGTAGGCCATCCACAGCATGGCCCGCTCGCGGGGACTGACTTGGACCAAAGCTCTCTGAAGATCGGCCTTCTGCAGAGTGCGTCCGGCGAGGTCGTCGGGGCTGGCCGCTTCTTGGCCAGGCTCCTGCAAGGGGCTTTCCCATTTCCGCCTGCGATAGTGATCGGTGAGGAGGTTGGAGGCAATGCGGTAGAGATACGATCTCAGTTGAGGCAGTTCAGCGTCCCGCAGATCAGCCTGCAAGAAACGGCAATAGGCCTCCTGCAGCAGATCGTCAGCCAGGGCGGGCTTGCCGCAGAGGCGGTAGAGATAACCCCACAAGGGACGCGACGTGTGCTGGTAGAAGGCTCTGAATCTCGCCTCGTCCATGACCAGCGTCCGTTCTTCAGCCTGACCGCCGACAAGGGCGACGCGATCCCAAATGGCCGCATTGCTCCACATTCGATTCTCCTCTTGGAAGCGGTCCCGCGGCGACCGCCCCTAGATCGCCGTGAGGTTTCACCGGGACTCCAATTTATCGCGCAGACCGTAGGCCAGCAAGCCAGCCAAGATCAGGCCTAGCCCTATGGCCATGAAAATGATGCCGCCGGCCAAGTAATTCTCCGTGAATGGATAGAATCGGCCCAGCGCGAACATGGCCAGGGACAACATGATGAGGACCACTCCCGCCTGAAGGGCCCGCAGCACCCCGCTACCCCTCAGCGCAGGTCGCGGAGCCTCTTGCGACAGCGACTCCACCATGCGCCGGCCGGCCTCGCTTTCCAGAAAGCGCCCGAAGGACTCGGCGTCGCCCATGCGGTCCAGGAGACGCCTGTGCAACTCCGTCGTCTGGCTCAACCGCCGGTTCTGCAGCCACCAATTGGAGATCACGTAAAAGACCCAACCGATCAGCGTGCACACCACCGAAACACCTAGTATGGCATCCAACTCGCGCATTCTGTCTCCTTTCACCCGTCTGATACGGCTGGAGCCATGGGGCGGTTAACTTTCACTCTCGCGATTGTTGGAGGCGGCGGCGGCGGCGGCGTTCGGCTTCTTGGTAGCGGCGTTTTTCCTCGGCCGTCCCGGGCACGATGGAGTCGACGGGAGAGGGCTTGCCGTGTTCGTCGATGGCCACGAAGGTCAGGAAAGCCGTGCTGGTGCGCTTCCTCTCTCCGCTGAGCGGATCCTCTGAATAGACCACTACCTCAACCTCCATCGAGGTCGTGAAGGCCCTGGTGACGCAAGCCTCGAGCATGATGATGTGGCCCATCTTGATGGAGTGGTGGAAGCGCAGAGAGTCGACCGACACCGTGACCACCGGCTTGCGGCAGTGGCGGTAGGCGGAAATGGCGGCGGCGATGTCGATCAAGTGCATGACCTTGCCGCCCAGGATGTTTCCATAGACGTTGGTGTCGTTGGGAAGCACTACCTCGGTCATGGTAGTGCGTGAATCGGCGACTTTCTTCTCCATGGAGTGAGATTGTAGCGCGTTTGTGGGGCCTAGCGGTCGGGCTGTAATTCGGCCTGCGAATCGACGGAGCCGTGGAACCAGTCGGCCGGCAAGAAGACGGCGTCACGCACGTTCGCTTCCCATCGCCGCTGGGCCTCTTTCAAACGCAGACCGCCATAGCCCGTGTCAACGGTTGAGCCCACCCAGCCGCTAAAGTTGAGGACGCGCAGCGAAACGGCCGCGCCGTGCAGAGGCGAGCTCTTTTGCTGCACCGCCTTGGCTAGATTTGCGGCGGCGTTTTCGATGTGTCCGGCAAGGGCCTGGGAGGGGGTAGCGGGATCGGACTCGTAAAGCAGCTTTTCCAAGGCTTCGATTTCGCCCCGAAAGGGCGCTGGGTCGAGCCCCTGCTCGGTGAAGGCCTGCACCGCCGAACGCGGCTGGCGGGGCGGCGGGGAGTCGGCGGCTTGGGCCGGATCGGAAGAGCGGAAGGAAGCCGATAAGAACAAGACCACCAGCACTACTCCCAGAACAGCAGCGGTCATCAGGCCCCAACGTCCCTCGCCTTGGGAAGCGGAATCCCTGTCCGCCGCTTGGCGGCGGCAAATGACGCAGCCGTCCGACATTTGAGGGTTGTAGCGCACGCCGTGCTCGATACACACAACGCTACGGGTTTCGCGGTCTTCAGAATGGCCGTTCTGACTCATGATGCTGATTCCTTTGCCAGGAATATCGGCAGAAGAGCCTTGGGCCTTTAGCGGGTCAGCGGGAAAGAGCGTCCATCAGGCTTACTGCCGTTTCCATCAAGCGGCGGCCTTGGGCAGGGGAGAGGTGCTGGTTGCGGACGGCATTCTCGGCCAGCACGGCCAAGCGGAAGAGATCGATTTGAGCTTGGCGCAGTTGTCCGGCGCTCAACTTGCGGGCGGCGGCTGACAGGCGGGCGTTGAGGGTGTCGCGGACGTTCGAACCCGGATTCTCGTCGAGACCGCCGAGGGCTTCGCGCAAGTCCGCCAGCGGATCGGCGGAATCGGACTCGGAATCGCTCAGTCGGCGGGGACGCCAGATGACGGGGTGAAAGATGTTGCCGAAAACCGGGTCGTCGTCGGCAACCAAGGCGGTCCCGGCCACCTCGCCTGAATCATTGAGGGCCGTGGGTGAGGAGATATGAAACTCCTGCTCTTCCTGACCGCTCAGGTACATGGTGCCCTGCCGGGGCGTCCACAGGTAGGACTGGATGCTTCCCGAGAAAGGATTGGCGGGCAGGCGCGACGCCACCCGGCGGTCGTTGTTGAGGGCCAGTTCGGGCACATGCTCGCCACCGCCGCCATAGGCGTCGATGTCGGTCATACCGGCCTCGCGGGTCCAGACGAAGGCGCGCTGGGTCTGGGTTCCCAGCAGCGGGTTGGGCGGCGTGCTGCTGGATCCGAGTACGGCGCCTTCTTCATTGACGGCCACGGCCCGGCTGGAATCGAATTCCTCGCCCAGCGTGCCCAAGCTCTCCATTCCTTCCTGGTGCGTCCACAGGAAGGCCCGACGCGGGCTTCCTCGTTGGAAGATCGCCCATCCGACCACGGCGCCCGAACTGTTGATGGCTTCTCCACTACCGACGATCTCTTCGGAGGCCAAGCGGAATATTCCGGCTCCCTCTTCCCAGAGAAAGGCCCGGAATCCGATCTCGCCCACGACTTGTCCCAGGTCGTTGATATCGTGAGCTTCGCTGCTCAGCGCCGGATCTCCTCCCAAGTCGGCGATGCCGTCCTCGACCGTCCAGAGGAAAGCCCGGCGGCGGCCTTCAGAAGTCAGGCTGAATCCAACCGCCTGCCCCTGCTCGTTGAGGGCCTGGACTTGGGTTTCGCCACCGCCCAAATCGCCCATGTCGAGCATGCCCGTGCTCTCGGACCAGAAGAAGCTGCGCACGCGTCCTTGAACATCGGCACTGATGCCGATGACCTGGTCGCGGTCGTTGACGGCCACGGCCCGGGCCGCCGAAGTGCCCCAGCGGTTGATTCCATAAAGCAGCTGATTGCCGCCGAAGCCGCCCAAGGTGTCAAGCAAACGCAGCCCTGAACGCTCGTCCCAGATAAATGGACGGAATTCGCCCTGCTCGTTGGTGCCGATGCCCACGGCGGTTCCTTCGTCATTGACGTCCAGAGCCTGCCCGAAGGGTCCTTCGACGCCATCGGGCGTGACGGTGTCCATTCCGACTTCGCCTTCTTCGCCCTCGCTAGGATCGTCGGGGCTCTCGGGGTCTTCTGGATCTTCGGGCTGCGGATCCGGCGGTCCGGGCTCTTGGGGGTCGGGGGCGTCTCCAGGGTCTTGGCCATCTGGGTCGGCGGGATCTTGGGGCGACTCGGGATCCTCGGTGCGACTACCGGGATCCTCCCCCACCGGATCGACGGGCGAATCGCCACCCCCGCCGCCCGGGAAGGCAATGGACGTAAAGGTCAAGCGGGAGGCGTCAGCCAGGGGCAGTCCGGTGCGGTCGGGGATGTCGGGCAATCGGCCGGACGCATCGGCTTCGCCGAAGGTCCCGGCAGAGGCTATGAGGCGCTGGTCGACGCTCACGATGTCGGGCCCCTGTTCTGATCGGCGCGTGTCGCCGGCCAGCGGAGCGAAGGCCGCGGGTGCCGAAGAAGAGGCAAGGCGGCTGCGTGCCTTCCAGGAACGCTGCGCTGCGCTTGAGCCGTCTTCGAACCCGGGTTCGTTCTCGGATGGCTTCCACTGGGGCGTTCCCTGGACGGGCTCTTGAGGGGCCCGCTTGGCCACCGGTTGGGTATGGGAGCGCGACAGCGAGATTCCTTGCTGAGCCCAGGGCCGAAGAACGGCCAGCGGAGCCGCCAGCATCAAAGCCAGCAAGATGACGGCGCCGCCCAAGCCTCCCAGGACGGTGCGGTTGCGTCCTGTTTCCAGGATGGCTTCCAGACGGTCCTTCAAGGCCGAAGACTGGGAAACCTCCACCGTCCGCAGCAGGCGGCGGCGGGTCGGCAGTACAGCGCGGGCCACCTGCAGCAAATGCTGAGCGTACTCGGGAGCCCGGGTGCCGGCCGCCAATACGGCATCGTCACAAGCCTGCTCACGGTCGACCGTCAGACGCGACTGCAGCCACCAAACCAGCGGGTGAAACCAGTAGAAGGCCGTCACGACCTGAGCCAGGACATTGAAAATGTTGTCCCAGCGGCGGACGTGGGCCATCTCGTGAAGCAGAATCGATTCCAGCCGGGACGGACTCCACCGCCGG
Organism: Acidobacteriota bacterium; assembly: GCA_035471925.1. Taxonomy (GTDB): domain Bacteria; phylum Acidobacteriota; class UBA6911; order RPQK01; family DATIPO01; genus JANQFM01. Next base: position 28,066 of record DATIPO010000052.1, on the reverse strand, counting down.
GCCTCGCTGGGAAGCATAATGACCGGTTTCCACAGTCCCAGGCTGAGCGCAACTTCGAGATGGTCGCTGAAGACCAGGCGGACCCGCCGCGGCACCCCCGCGCGTCGGCGCGCCTGCTCAGCCGTCCTCTGCCAGGAAGCATCCAGGCAGGGGCGAGCCCGCGAAATGAGCCACCAGACGCCCAACATGGCGTAGAGCAGGCGCGCCAGCAATAAGAGAGCTCCAGCCATCCAGAGGCCGACCAGGACGACCGGCCAGCGGCCCTGCAGCCAGGTGGCGGATGCATGCCACACCGACTCAGGCGGCTTGGACCTGACTGCGGGTTCGGAATCCGTCGGCGCCTCCTCGGCAGAGTGCGCCTGTGCCACCGCAGGATGCGGTGCAGGGAGGGGCAAGGAGCCGGGAAGCGTTTGGTCCGCAAGGGACCCCGCCGGCGGAACCGCAACCTTGCCTGCGGCCGAATCAGTCTCATCGGCCGGCTGTGCAAGGCCCGCTTTGAGGGCCGGACGCTCGGGCAACGAAGCTTGCTGGGAAGGAGTGCTCTCTGAGGTCCCGCTAGCCGAGGCAGGCTCGGGCGCGGGTTCGCTCAAGGCAGTGAAGAAGGTAGGAGGCGATGAAATGAAAGGAACATGCCAAGCCGGAAGCAGCGTCCACATCAGCGGAAGCGCCAGCAAGGCAATGAGAGCTGAGGCGCCGACTGCATGGCGGATGGAAGCAGACGAATCCTTGAGCAGGCGGCGAATCAAGACCGCCAGCACCAAGATCAGGCTTCCCTTAAGCACCGCGTTGATGAGGAGCGGCAGCCAATAACTGCCGTCCAGCATCGCCAAGGCGCCGCCAATGAACTCCGTCATGGCCTCATGTCGCTTTCCGTATTACGACTCGTCGGCTTGCGCCTTCTCAATCAGTTTGGTGAGCTCCTCATACTCCTCTTCGGTCAGTTTGTCGGCCTTGAGGTCAATCAAGGCCGAAACGACCCGCGTGGGTGATCCTTGGAAGAAGGTATCCATCAAATGCTGCAAGGCGGTTGTCCGCACCTCGCTAGCTGGAGTGGTCGGAAAGTATTCGTAGTGGTAGCTCTTGCGTTCGTGCTGCAGGTGACCTTTTCGTTCCAAGACGCCCAGAAGGGTGCGCACCGTGGAGTAGCCGGGAGCATCATCCATCATCTCCATGACTTGCTGAGCCGTACAGCGGCCTTCACGGTAAATGATGTCCATGATCTGCCGCTCGCGGCGGCTGAGCTTTTGATGTATCGGCTTTTTCGCCACTGTTCAATTCCTCCTTTGAGCCCGACGCCCCCTCCGCGACACTCTCGGGCCGGACGGGCGAGCGGACTTCTGGCATTGGTGCGGCAAATTTAACACCTATGCCCTCGGGCGGTCAAGGCAAATCCCTGCCGAAGGGCATTTTCTCACGAAAGGGCATCCTCAAAAAGGACATCTGAGAAGGCCTACAGAGGACTTGAGGCCGGCGCATCCGCGGGGCCGGACCAGAGACTCGCCATCCGACCCGGCTCACGGTATTCTATGAAGCATTATGAGCATCAAGGAACAGATCCAACTCCAACGGCTTGAGAAGCGTCAGCGTTCCTACGCGCGTCTGGCCATTCTGCTGGCGCTGCTGGCGGCGCTCTGCATTGCGGCCGTTCTGGTCCTGCACTATCGGGCGGGCCAACTGCGCCAGGGACGGCGAAGCGTGCAAGCCCAGCCCGACCGTCAAGAACAGCAACTGCTGATGCAGGAACGAGCCGAGAACCTGCGCTTGGAGGAAGAGGTCCAGGCCCTGCGTGATGAGAACGGGACGCTCAGGGAACAAGTCGAATCCCTGGGCGCCGAACGCGATCAAGCCCGTCAAGGACTGCAAAGCGCCCGCCAACAAGTCCGGCAGCTTGAGGAGCGGGCCGACTGGCGCCGGCTGAGAGCGTCCCAGAAGGAAAGCATCACCCAGATCCTCAAAGAGCATGCCGGAAGCGTGCTGGTGGCCTCCGTCCGGGGCGATGCCGAAGCCCGCCAGTTCGCCCGTCAACTGCACGACGCCATCCAGGAGGCCGGGTGGCTGGTGCAGTTCAGCGCCTCCTTCGAGCCGCCCGCAGAGCACGTCCGCGGACTGGCGGTGCTGGTCCGCAACCGCCAGAACCCTCCCGAACACGCCGGACTCCTGCAGTCAGCCTTGGAACAAAACGGTTTCAAGGCTCCAGGCGGTCTGGCCGCCAATGCCCAAGCCGAAGTCACCCTCCTCGTCGGACCCCGCCCTTAGCCCTCGCTACTGGGCCCTCAAACTCCCGTTTCCATCCGTACCCTAACCTTCACTGGCGAATTGCCACTTGAGGATTCCCAAGTCGTCCGGACAGTCGTAGCTGTCGGCCCTGCCGCCGTCGACTGCTTCTTCTGAGGCATTGAACTTCACCATCAGCCCGCACGAGGTCCAGACCTCCAAGAGGTCGCCGTCGGCGTTGAGCTTGCGGACGACCACCGAACTGTCGGAACGTCCGATGGGCCCGGTTCCACCTTTGTCCGTTGGCCAGAATCCCCAACGTGGTCGAGTACCGCTAATGAAACGATCAGATCGCCCTAGGGTGACGGCCTTACCCGCCTCCGGCGATGGCGCCGATGACGTAGAAGGGCTCCTGGCCCGAGGCCACCTCCTCGGGGAGCGGGTCGTCAGGGGACTGATGAGAAAGGTCTTCACCGCAAGCGAAAAAGCGCAAGAAGTCGCGCCGCTTGTGGGTCGCGTGATGGCGGATGGTTCCCCGCAGCATGGGATAGCGGGCTTCCAGCGCGTCCAGGACGGAGCGCTGGGTCACCGGTCCTTTGACCTCGAGTTGGGCGTCGCCTTCCAATCCGGCCAGGGTGCGCAGGTGAGGGGGCAGCACGACTACGATCATGGCAGCGTCTGCGCCTCCACGGAGAGCACCGAAGGCAGGTCGCGGACGATGGCCGTCCAGTGGTCGCCGCCGTCCGCCGAGCAATAGACCTGCCCGCCGGTGGTTCCAAAGTAGATCCCGCAGGGCTCCAGCCTGTCGACGGCCATGGCATCGCGCAGGACGTTGACGTAGCAGTTGTTCTGGGGAAGCCCTTGGGTGAGAGCCTCCCATTCGTTTCCGCCCGTGCGGCTGCGGTAGACGCGCAGCTTGCCCTCCGGCGGGTAGTGCTCACTGTCGCTCTTGATGGGCAGCACGTACACCGTATCGGGCTCATGGGCGTGGACTTCGACCACGAATCCGAAGTCGCTGGGCAGATTGCCGCTGACTTCATGCCAGTTCTCGCCAGCGTCGTCGCTGCGCATGACGTCCCAATGCTTCTGCATGAAAAGGACCTCAGGGCGGGAAGGATGCATGGCAATGCGGTGGACGCAGTGCCCCACCTCGGCCGTTGGATCGGGCAGAAACTCCGACTTGAGCCCCTTGTTGACGGCCCGCCAGGTTTGTCCCGAGTCGTCGCTGCGGAAAGTGCCAGCCGCCGAAATGGCCACAAACAGGCGCTTGTTGCCGGGGTCTTCAAGAATGGTGTGGAGGCACATTCCGCCCGCCCCCGGCTGCCACTGAGGCCCCGTCACGTGGCCGCGCAGGCCAGCCATTTCCTGCCAGCTCTGTCCCCCGTCGCTGCTGCGGAATAGGGCCGCGTCCTCGACGCCGGCCAAGACCGTGTCGGGATCGTCGCGGGACGGCTCAAGGTGCCAGACGCGCTTGAACTCCCAGGGGTGCTGGGTGCCGTCATACCATTGGTGAGTGGTAAGCGGCTTGCCGCTTTCTTCCGAAGTGTCGTAGGCAAACTTGTTGCTCTCGCCCTTGGGCATCCCGTCCTCGGTCGTGGACGGTTCTCCCGCCGGGGTTCCCGGTTGATGCCAGGTCTTGCCTCCATCATCGGAACGCTGAATGATCTGTCCGAACCAACCGCTGGTCTGGGACGCGTAGATCCGGTTGGGATCAGCAGGCGAGCCTTTGACGTGGTAGATTTCCCATCCGCCGAAGAGCGGGCCCTCAACCTGCCATTGGCCGCGCTGCCCATCCGAAGTCAAGATGAAAGCGCCCTTCTTTGTACCTACCAGCACCCTGATTCCACTCATGCCTCTATCCTTTCCGCACTCCAAAGATCTCCCTCGTCGGCCGTGGCAAGCCTGCATACTCTACATTAGCCCCCCGCCCTGAAGCCAGCGGCTTGCAGCATGAATTTTAGGGCCGGACGCGTGAGCTGCGAGGAAGGCCAGATAAGCCGGCTCGTCAAGCGGACAAAGGCATTCGCAGCTCTTAGGGGCAATGAGTCCCGGGAGATCGTCTTCACTCGCCCTGGCAGCAAGAGGATGAGGACTCGGCCACAGCGGTTTCTTGAGCGGGTTTCTCGTCCTCGGGCTCAGGCTCCGCTTGCGGGGCGGAGCGCTTGAGGGCCACGATTTGGGCCAGGATGCTGATGGCGACCTCTTCAGGCGTCTTGGCGTTGAGGTCGAGGCCGGCAGGAGCGTGGATGTGATCGAGGTCGGAGGCGCAGTGGCCTTTCTTCTCAAGCTGGCGCCGGATGGCGCCAAAACGGCGGCGGCTGGCGATCAGTCCAAGATAAGCAGGCTTGGACTTGAGGCAGTACTCCAGGATCTGATCGTCCCAGGTCCCGTGGGTGGCGATGACGGCGAAGGTGGAAGCCGAAGACGAGTCCTTTAGCGCTTGGAGGCCCGCGCGGGGATCCTTCTCCTCCAGCAGACGGACCTCGAAGCGGGCTGCCTGACCTAGTTTGGAGAGACTTCGGGCCACCGGAGAAGTGCCGAAAACCAGCAGGCGGGGAAGAGGCAGGTTGGGCTCGATGTAGACTTCCATGGCGCCTCCGCTGAAGCAAGTCATGCGGTGAAAGGAAAGACCTTGGCGCTCTTTCTCGGTCTTGGGCGCCAATCGAATGAGGCGGCACTTCCCGTCCTTGAGGGCGGCCTGAGCCTCGCGCAGCACCACCGGCTCGACGCAGCTTCCGCCCACCCAGCCGAAGAAGTCGCCCCCCTGTGTGATGATGGCCTTGTCGCCCGGTTTTCCTGAAGTGGGCGGCTGCACCCGCACCACGGTGGCCGTGGCAAAGGCCTCACCGGACCTCTTTAACTCGCCGGCACGGGAGAAATAGTCCTCGGCGACGGTCTTTTCGCTTTGGCAGCAGTCCTTTTTGTTTCCCATAGGCGGTCCTCAAATCATAGCAGATCGACGGCCCCGGAGGCCGCAGCGTCCAGCGCACCACGGGCCGAACGGCGCCTGCCGTTGCGGCTGATAGCGGTTCCGTGGGTAGAATGGGGTCATGAAATGGATGCCGCCGTTCCTGGCCGGGCATTTGGGGACTCGCCGGGCGCAGCGGGACTTGAAGATCCTGCTCTATTTTGTGGGCGCCTTCCTGGTCCTGATCGCCCTCTACAGCGTCACCTTCCACTACCTGATGGCCTGGGAGGGCCGCGACTTCAGTTGGCTGACCGGCTTCTATTGGACACTGACCGTCATGTCGACGCTGGGCTTCGGCGACATCACCTTCGAAAGCGACGTGGGCAGGGGCTTCTCGATGATCGTGCTGCTGACGGGAATGCTCTTCCTGCTGGTGCTGCTGCCCTTCACCTTCCTGGAGTTCTTCTATTTGCCCTGGATGCAGGCCCAAGCCACTGAGCGGGTTCCGCGTTCCCTGCCGGAGAACACCAGGGGGCATGTCGTCCTGACCCACCACGGTCCCATCGCCCGCGCCTTGCTGGGCAAGCTCGAACATTACCGTTACTCTTACGTCCTGGTGATCGCCGACCGCGAGGAGGCGCTGCGGCTTCACGACGAGGGAATCAACGTGGTGCGGGGCGAGACCGACGACTCCGAGTTTTACCGCGCGATCAGAGTGGAGCAGGCCGCCATGGTGGTCAGCACGGGCAGCGACATCTTCAATACCAGCGCCGCCTTCGCCGTCCGCGACGTGAGCCGCGAGGTGCCCATCGTGGCCACCGCCGACAACCCGATGGCAGCCGAGGTGCTGCGGGTCAGCGGCGCCACCCGGGTGCTGGAGCTGACCCAGATGATGGGCGAGGCCTTGGCCCGCAGGACGCGCGGCGGCGACAGCGTCTCGCAGGTTTTCGGGCAGATCGGCCAGGTCCTGATCGCCGAGGCCGTGGCCGCGGGGACTCCGCTGGTGGGCAAGACCATCGCTCAAAGCGGCATCCGCCAAGAGGCGGGAGTTACCGTAGCCGGAGTCTGGCAGCGCGGCAACTTCGAAATCGCCCGCGCCGATACCGTCATCGGCTCCGAAAGCGTGATGGTGCTGGCCGGATCCCGGGCTCAGCTTGAGGCATTCGACAAGCTCTACAGGACTCAAACGGCTTCGCCTCCAGCTCCCGTGATCATCATCGGGGGCGGACGGGTGGGGCGGGCCATGGTCAAGGCGCTGGCCAAACGGGGGCTCGACTACCGCATTGTGGAGCGCGTTGCGGGACGCGTCAAAGAGAGCGACAGGGTCATCCTGGGCGATGCTTCCAACCCCGAAGTGCTGGAGCAAGCCGGCATCGTCAGCGCGCCGGCGGTGATCATTACCACCCACGACGACGACACCAACATCTACTTGGCCATCCACTGCCGCCGCATCCGCCCCGACGTCCAACTGGTCAGCCGGGTGACGCTGGAACGCAACGTCCGCACCCTGCACCGGGCCGGATGCGATTTCGTCATCTCCTACGCCTCGATGGGAGCCGCCACCGCCTTCAACTTGCTCAAGCGCAGCGATGTGTTGATGGTGGCCGAGGGCCTGGATGTCTTCAGCGCTCCGCTTCCGCGGGCCTTGCGGGGCCAAACGGTGGGCCAGACCTCCATCCGCCAGCAGACCGGCTGCAGCATTATCGCCGTCAACGCCGACGGCCAAACGGTCATCAACCCCAGCCCCGACTTCGTCCTGCCCGAGGAGGGCGAACTGGTTCTCATCGGCACCGTCGAATCCGAGACCCGCTTCCTCAACCTGCACGGCTGACCAACAAAACGAAAGCGCCCGGCTACATGGGGGCATTGCGCCATGTAGAAGAGTTTATAAGGTCACGGAATGACCCTCTGGTGCAAAGGCTGCAATAGGCGAGGCCACCGGCGCTGCTTTACTCGTTGACGCCGGCCTCGCGCAGGACCTTCCACACCCGGTGGGGGGTGATGGGGATCTCCAGGTGGCGGACGCCCAGATGCCAGAGGGCGTCGACCACGGCGTTGGCTATAGCCGGAGGAGCTCCTACGGTGGGCGACTCGCCCACGCCCTTGGCCCCCAGCGGATGGTGGGGCGAAGGCGTGATGGTCTTGCCCAGCTCCCACTTGGGCGATTCCATGGCGGTGGGCACCAGGTAATCGGCGAAGGTGCCCGTCAGGTTCTGTCCCGTCTCGTCGTAGACGATCTCTTCGAACAGCGCCGGCGCCAGTCCCATGGTGAGTCCGCCTTCGATCTGGCCTTCCACGATCATGGGATTGATGATGTGTCCGCAGTCATCCACGGCCACGAAGCGGCGGACCTGGACTTCGCCCGTCCCCTTGTCGATGTCGACCACGCAGATGTAGCTGCCGAAGGGAAAGGTCAAGTTGGGCGGATCGTAGTAGTCGACGGCTTCCAGCCCCGCCTCCATCCCAGGCGGATGGTCGGTATAGGCGGCGAAGGCGATCTCTTGGATGGTCTTGGCCTGGTCGGGCGAGCCTTTGACCTGGAAGCGGTCGACGTTCCATTCCAGGTCGTCTTCCTTGACCTCCAGCAGATAGGCGGCGATCTTCTTGGCCTTGGCCTTGATTTTGCGCGCCGCGACCGAGCCAGCCGCCCCGGCGGTGGGGGTGGACCGGCTGGCGTAGGTTCCCAGTCCGTAGGGGGCCGTTTCAGTGTCGCCCTCCTCGATTTCGACGTCCTCGGCGGGCAGTCCCAGCTCTTCGGCGATGATCTGAGCGTAGGTGGTCTCGTGTCCCTGACCTTGGGACTTGGTGCCGAATCGGGCAATGGCCTTGCCAGTGGGATGGATGCGGATCTCCGCCGAATCGAACATCTTGATGCCCAAGATGTCGAAATCGCGCGAAGGTCCCGCGCCGACCACCTCGGTGAAGCTGCTGATGCCGATGCCCATCAGTTCGCCGCGCTCGCGCTTTTCGGCTTGTTCTTTGCGCAGGGCGGGATAGTCGATGAGGTCCATGGCCTTCTTCAGCGCCGCGGGATAGTTGCCGCTGTCGTAATCCCATCCGGTGGGCGACTTGTAGGGGAACTGCTCGGGCTGGATGAAGTTCTTGAGCCGGAAATCGGCCGGATCTTCCCCCCGTTCGTGAGCCATGATATCGGCCATGCGCTCAATCATGTGGACGGCCTCAGTGACCCGGAAGGAGCAGCGGTAGGCCACGCCTCCCGGCGGCTTGGTGGTGTAAACGCCGTCGACCTCCACATGGGCCGCCTTCATGTCGTAGGATCCCGTGCAGATGGAATACAGTCCGGCGGGAAACTTGGAGGGATTGGCAGCGGCGTCGGCGGCTCCGCAATCGGAGACGGTCTTGACCCGCAGCCCCGTGATGCGGCCGTTCTCGTCGGCGGCCATCTCGGCGTCGATGTGATAGTCGCGGGCGAAACTGTCGGCTTGCAGGTTCTCGCTGCGGTCCTCGATCCACTTGACCGGCTTGCCGGTGACCAGGCTGGCCACGGCGCAGCAGACGTATCCGGGATAGACGGGAACCTTGCCGCCGAACCCTCCGCCGATGTCGGGCGAGATGATCTGCACCTTGTGCTCGGGCAGTCCGCTGACCATGGAAAACACGGTGCGGTGGGCGTGAGGGGCCTGCGACGTCATGTAGATCTGCATGCGCTCGCGCACCTTGTCGTAGTTGGCGACCATCCCGCAGGTCTCGATGGAGGAGACGTGGATGCGGGGGATGTGCATCTTCTGCCGCACGACCTTGGCCGCTTGGGCGAAGACCTTGTCGGTGGCTTCCTTGTCGCCGGCCTCCCAGTGCCAGATGTGGTTGGTCTTCTTCTCCTTGTCGTCGCGGACGATAACCTCGTCCTCCAATGCCTTGAAAGGATCGACCACGGGGTCCAGCGGCTCATATTCGACGAGGACCTGCTCCACGGCGTCGGCGGCAATATAGCGGTCGGTGGCGATGACGACGCAGACTTCCTGCGAGGCGTAGACGACCTTGTCGATGGGCAAGACCATCTGGGTGTCGGACATGAGGGTGGGCATCCAGTGCAAGTCGCCGGCCTCTTTCAGATCCTGGCCGGTAATGACGGCCAGCACGCCGTCCATCTCCAGGGCCGCGGAGGCGTCGATGTTGGTGATCTTGGCGTGGGCGTAAGGACTGCGCACAATGTCCATGTAGAGCATGCCGGGCAGCTTGACGTCGTCGACGTAGCGTCCCCGTCCCTGAATGAAGCGGGGATCTTCCTTTCGCTTCATTCGGTGACCCATGCCGCACACCTTCTTGGGCGTCCGGATCTGGACTTCATCGCTGGTGTCGACCTTGGCCGAGACGCCTTCCTTGAGCGGAGTGTGCTCTTCGAAACGGTCTTCCAGATGATTGCTCATGCGTTGGCCTCTTCTTTCTCAGATTCAGATTGCTGGGAGAGCTTCTCGGCGGCGTACTGGACGGCCTCCACAATCTTGTTGTAGCCGGTGCAACGGCACAGATTGCCGGAGATGGCGTGGCGGATGGCCTCTTCGCTGGGATCGGGATTGGAGGCTAAGAAAGCCTTGGCGGTCATGATCATGCCGGGCGTGCAGAATCCGCACTGCAGACCGTGCTTTTCCCAGAATCCCTCCTGAAGGGGGTGAAGGTTGCCGTTCTCGGCCACGCCTTCGATGGTTTCCACCTCGGCGTCCTGGGCCTGGACGGCAAACAGGGTGCAGCTCTTCACCGGCTTTCCGTCGAGAATCACCGTACAGGCACCGCAACTGGTGGTGTCGCAGCCGATATGAGTTCCGGTCAGCGACAGGTTCTCGCGCAGGAAGTGGACCAGCAGCAGGCGCGCTTCCACCTCGCCGGATACCGGCTCTCCGTTGACTTTGAGGCTGATTTCATGTCGGCTCATGAGGACTCTCCTTGTGCCCGCTGGACGGCTTTGCGGACCGCCCGCTTGGTGAGGATGCGCACCAGGTCGCGCTTGTATTCTTCCGATCCCCGCAGGTCGGAGGACGGCTCGCATTGGGCGGCGGCCGCCTTGCCGGCCTCCTCCAGCAGGTCCTCGCTGAGTTGCTGGCCCGAGAGGGCGTCCTCGGCGTTGCTGGCGCGCAGAGGCTGGGGATTCACGTTGGTAAGCCCGATTCGGGCCCGGGTGCAGGTTCCGTCCTGCATCTCGAGCTGGACACCCACCGCCGCGATGGCATAGTCGCCCACCTTGCGCTCGATCTTGAGATAAGCTCCGCCCGACCTGGAGGAGGGCGTTGGGACGCGGATCTCGGTCAGCAGTTCGTTGGGCTGCAGCGCGTTCTCGAAGAAACCCGTGAAAAAGTCGCCGATGGGAATCACCCGCTCACCCTCCGGTCCCTTGGCCACAACCTCGGCTCCAAGCGCCAACATGACGGCAGGATGGTCGTTGGCCGGGTCGGCGTGTGCCAGATTGCCGCCCACTGTAGCCCGGTTGCGCACCAGCGGATCGGCGATGACCTCGGCGGCGTCAGCCAAGATGGGGAACCCCTGCTTGACGGCTTGGCTGTGTTCCACCGCCGTTTCCCGGGTCATGGCGCCGATGGCCAAATGTCCGTTGTCTTGGCGGATGTACTCCAGTTCGCTGAGGCGGTTGATATCGATCAGGACGGAGGGCAGCGCCAGCCGGAACCGCATGGCCGGAATCAAGCTCTGTCCGCCCGCCAGGATTTTGGCGTCAAACCCGTGCTCACTGAGGAGCGAGATCACTTCCTCCAGCGAGCCGGGCGCGTGGTAATCGAAAGGACCTGGGATCACGTCGGTCTCCTTTCCGGTGAGGTCGTGGAAATTCCAGCTTTAAGCTTAAAGCTTTACCTGTCAAGTTTCAAACACGTTGGCTCTTGTGCAAACGGAGGCTTCGCAATGGCCGGTTCGAGCAAATGAAAACAAGCCTTGCGGCTGGAAGCAGTCGCCGGCTGACCTCACATCATCTCCCGGCATTCTCATGGCGCTGCGATCTCATTCTCCTGCGGGTGCGCGCTCCTGCGGGTGCGCGCTCTGGGAAGGTTCTCCAAGTGCTCGGCCAAGTCCTGCAAAGACCGCAGATTGTGGACGGGGAGGAAGTCGTCGACCAGCGGCAGGGCGGTCGCCATGCCTTCGGCCAGCGGCTCATAGGACGCCTGTCCCAGGCGCGGGTTGAGCCAGATGAGGCGATGACAACTGCGCTTGAGGCGCTGGACTTCGCACTTGAGCAACTGGGGATCGCCGCGATCGCAGCCGTCGCTGGCCAGCAGGACCACGGCTCCGCGCCGCAGGACGCGCCGGGCCCAGCGGCGGTTAAAGCGGCTTAAGCACTGCCCGATTCGGGTGCCGCCCGCGAAGTCGAAGACCTCCTCAGCCACCTCCCGCAGAGCTTGATCGGGATGGCGCAGACGCAGCGCACCAGTGATGCGCGTCAGACGGGTGGCGAAGACGAAGCTCTCCACCTGAGGCGAAGAAAGGCTGACGACATGAAAGAACTGAAGCAGCAGGCGGGCGTAAAGCTCCATCGAACCGCTGACATCGGCGATCAGCACCAGCGGACGGGGCTTGATCTTGCGGCGTCGGCGCGGCAGGGCGATGATCTTGCCGTCCTGACGCGATGCTTGGCGTAATATCTTGCGCAAGTCGATCTGGCCTCTACGGCGGTCGGGAATCCGGCGCCGGCTTTGCCGGCGGCTGAGGTCCCAGTCGATGCGAGAGAGCAGGCGACGGGCGGCTTCTCGCTCCTCATCGCTCATGCGGGCGAAGTCCTTGCGCTGCAAAGCCTCGGCCGGACTGTAGGTGCGGCTGCGGTCGGCCACTTCCTTTTCAGGGTCCTGAGAAGCGCCTGGGACGCCCATCATCGAGGCCAGGACGAGACGGGACCTGCGCCTGCCTGCGCCGGGCGGACGATGACGGGGCGCCCTCGGGGCCTTGCGGGGAGCCCGCTGGCCGGTCTCGCCCTGAAAGCCCCAAAATCGCTCAAAGAGCTGGTCGAAGAGCGCCAGATCCTCATGCCGGTAGACCAGCAGAGCGCGAGCCGCCCAGTAAAACTGGCGCCGCGAAAGTGGGTCGATATGGGTCAGGCCGTGCGCCAGACTCTGGGCCTGATCCAGAGCAATCGGAAGCCCGGCGGCCCGCAGCTCTCGTCCGAAGGCCACGATCCGTCCCGGCAACGAATCGAATGTCGGAGCCTCCTCATCCCAGTAGGGCATCGTTTCCTAACCCGTCTCGAGCGACTGCAGAATCTCTCCCGAAGATCCGCGCAACTGCTCGATGTCGTCCTGATGCTTGAGGAAGAAACCCAGGGTGGAGTCGACGGCGGAGGCGTCCAGATTTCTCAGGCTGAGTTGGCAGAGCGCTTCCGCCCAGTCCAGCGTCTCAGCCACGCCAGGAAGCTTATAGAGGTCCTGTTGGCGAACCTTCTGAATGAAGGCCACCGCCTGTCGGCTGACATGTTCCTCCAAATCAGGCACCTTGCGTCGGATGATGGCCAGTTCCTTCTCATAACTGGGGTACTCGATCCAGTGATAGACGCAGCGGCGCTTGAGAGCGTCGTGAATTTCCCGCGTGCGGTTGGAGGTCAAGAAAACCACCGGCTTGTGAACCGCCTCGAGCGTCCCCAACTCAGGAATCGTGACCTGAAAGTCAGCCAGCAGCTCCAGCAGATAGCTCTCGAATTCCTCGTCGGCCCGGTCCAATTCATCGATCAGCAGGACGGGAGACTTCTCATGGCTGGCTTCAATGGCCTGGAGCAAAGGACGCTTGAGCAGAAAGTCCTCGCTGAAAAGATCAGCCACACCGCTCTCTCCCCGGTCCGACTCCGCTTGGCGTGCCTGGATCTCGAGCAACTGCCTGGGATAGTCCCACTCATAAACGGCTTGGTTGACGTCAAGTCCCTCATAACACTGCAGGCGGATCAACCTTGTCTCCAGAACCTTGGCCACAACCTTGGCCAACTCCGTCTTGCCCACCCCCGGCTCGCCCTCCAAGAAGAGCGGACGCTGCATGCGCAAGGCTAGGAAAAGACAGGTCGCCAACGCTTCGTCAGCCAGGTATCCCTGCTCGTCCAGCGCTTTTCGGGTCTCCTCAATCGAACCCGACATCGGTCCGCCCGGTGTGTTTGAGCCCATCAGTTCCTCAGGATACCAGAGGAGGAGATGTGGCGAATCCGGCCCTTTCCGCCACAACCTCCAAGGCAAGTTTTGAGCTTGAAAGCTCCGTTTTGACCCCCTAGGATCTTTTGGGTTGCGCTAAGGAATGTAAGGGAGTACAAATGAGGTTGGTAAATTGCCTTAAACAATTGAAGTAGGAGGTAGTCCATGTCGTTGATTCAAGTCGGTCCCATTTACATCAATCCCAGCTCCCTAACGGGCGTTTCGGACGTACAGAAGACGCGGGCCCCGGACGGCGGTTCGGCCAGCTACAGCTTCGCCATCTACTTGGAGGGATCGATGACCTCAGTGGTGAGCGACGACGAAGCCAGAGCAAAGGCCATGCACGACAAGGTGAGAAACAGAATCAATCCTGGCTTTCGATTCTCCAGCGGAGGAGTCACCTTGAGCACACCTGCCGTCAACAGCATCGGAGCGGTTTCCTCCGAGCCCACGCGGGAAGATCCCGAGGCCGCCGGATTCCTCGTTCAGATGGATGGCGTCACGGTCAATCTCCAGTATGTCAACGCTGAGAAAGCGAACGAGGGCCGCAGCGCCTTGGTGGAAAAAATCGGTCTGGATTCCTAGCGCGATAGTTCCTGGACCTGAAATTGACTCGAGTCCTGGCCCCCCGGGCGAGCGGGGGTGCGGGGCTCAGCCTTGACGACGAATCCCCCCATCAGCCGAAGATGCAGGGACCGACGTTCCCTTCACAATCAACGACGCAGCAGAATGGAGGATTGGCGTAGAAGTTGCACACGATCTCCGTGTCGCAGGCTTCAACAACATCGGCGCCCGGGGTCAGGGCCGGTCCGGCGACGAAGAGACCAACCAGGAAAGCCAAGCTGAGGCAGATTCCAAATGAAAGGGAAAGCAGGGATCTCTTCATGACATCTCCTTAAAGTATCTGGTTGTTGTTCGTTTAGAAACTGCAGAAGGCCGTGCAGCCGTGCGGTCCGAAGCTGCACTCCTCGATTGGAACGCAGCCCCCGCCGCAGCCGATGCAGCAGGTTCCGAAACCCGTGTTTCTCCTGCCGAAGTTCATGGCCTGGCCGGGCGGACAGAGTCCTTGGAACTCAAAGCACCAGTTCTGACAGTCGCCTTCTCCGGCCGTAACCGGCGAAAACGACGCCCAACCCGCCACTAACACAACGGCGACCAAGGCCACGCAGAACAAGCTCTTGGCAATTGACGTCGAGAACATTTCAACCTCCTGGCATCCGACCTCCCCTGCAAGTCATATTCTTTTGACATACAGCATCGGCTACACTGCTTATTTTTAAACTCTCAAACATATGTGTAATAAGCAGAGTAGCAGAGCCGTCCTCCGGACGTCAAGAGCCTGCTTCCAGAGTCTCTGGGTGGAAAGGCCAACTGCCTCGCACGGTCGATTCCGTTGGCACTGGCACGTCAAAGTGCCTTCTGCCTGGCCTTAGCCGCTGTTCACTTCGGGGGTGGCCGCAGCCTCACTCGGATTTCCCAGCCAAGTGCGTCCGAGTGCGAATGCAGTCCCTTCGCTCGCGGAAACGGCTTTCTGACGGGCTGCAACGTTCTCTTCGGCAGCACTGTGGTTTGCCTCTACGGGCTCTTCGGCCAGCCCTGCGCCATCTGCGGCGTGGACTGACCTGGATGGATCGTCTCTCTGCTGCACAACTGACTTGAAGTGTGTTTGGTTTGTTTGGCAGGCTGGTATAGCATGCTCGGAAGAAATGTCCATTCGCCATCCAACATCGAGGGAGATGATTCCATGAAAGCAGTCCCGCTCATCTTTAGTCTGTTCCTGACCGGCTTGGTCCTCGCGGCTCCGCCGCAAGAGGAGGCCCCGGCCACGGCAACGCCAGCCGAACTGGTGGATGCATACGAAAGTCTGGCCGACGTCATACTGGGTGCCAAAGAGTCTGAGAAGCACTTGGTTCGGTCGATACTGGCCACGGCTTATCGACACGCCGAAGTGACGGCAATGCGGGCCAAGGCCGGCATCGAAGCCGGCGAGGACATGGAGGCCGAACTGGAAGCACTGGCCGCCTTGGTTTCTCAACTCGGCAACGAGGGCGATGCGGCCGTCGCAGCCACACGCAAACGGCTCCTGGAGGGCGGCCACCACCACAACGCCAAGGGAGAGGAGCAAGGCATTTACGATGAGGGCTTCGTCATCGTAACCCGCGCGGCCAGGAAGGCCTTTCTCGACTCAGCCAAGCGGATCGCGCGCATGGCCGCCGCCCCCGATGCCGACAGGCTGGCTGCAGAGTGGAAGAGAGTTGCCGACGAGTACAACATGCTGATGGCCGACGCGGAATGAGCGCTGTCCATTTCCACGGAAGCCTGCCCAAGCTTCTCTGGGCCATGGCAGGACTGGCAGTGATGTCAACCTCCGACGTCAGGGCTGAAGGGCCGGGCCTTCGCTTCCAAGACGTCTCAGCCCAAGCCGGACTGACGAGGGTTCTGTTGTCGGGGCGTCCCGACAAGGAGCACCTGCTCGACTCGGCCGGAGGCGGCGCGGCTTGGCTCGACTATGACCGCGACGGCTGGATGGACCTCTATCTGGTCAACGGATGGGAGCTGAAGGGCAACCGAATCGTGCGGAAGGGGCAAAACGCCTTGTATCGCAACCAGGGCGACGGGACGTTTCGCGACGTCACCGACCAAGCCGGGGTGGGCGATCGCCAACACTGGGGCGGCGGGGTAGCCGTGGCCGACTACGATGACGATGGGTGGCCCGACATCCTGGTCACCAACTTCGGCGCCAATGTCCTCTTCCATAACCAGGGGGACGGCACTTTTCGTGACGTCGCGGCCCGCGCCGGCATCCAGGCGCCGGGGTGGAACACGGGCGCCGCCTTCTTCGACGCCGACCGCGACGGTGACCTCGACCTTTACATCGCTGCCTACATCGAAGCCACCCTGGAGGACGTTTTGGAGGCCCGTGCGTCGCTGGACTGGAAAGGCGTGGCCAAAGTGGCCATGGGTCCCTTCGGACTGCAAGGCGCCCAGGACCGATTCTTCCTGTCCGACGGCGAGGGCCGCTTTAGGGAAGCCACCGAATCCGCCGGACTGGAAGACCGCGGACGCGGCTACGGCTTTGCGGTTCGGGCTGCTGACTTCGACGGCGACGGAGACCCCGACCTCTACGTGGCCAATGACTCCGATGCCAACTACTTCTACCGCAACCGCGGAGACGGCACCTTCGAGGAAATCGGCCTATGGAACGGGTCGGCCCTCGACCTCAACGGAGCAGCTCAGGCCGGAATGGGGCTAGCGGTCGGCGATGTGCAGGGAGACGGGCTGCTGGACATCTTCGTGACCAATTTCTCGGAAGACTTCAGCACCCTCTACAGGGGCCTGGGAAGGGGATTCTTCGAAGACGCCAGCATCGATTCAGGACTCGGCGATGCGACCTACGCCTCCCTGTCCTGGGGGGCCGCCCTGGCCGACTTGGACCAGGATGCCGACCTGGATCTGGTAATCGCCCACGGCCACATCTATCCCCAGGTCGACAGCCACCCTGAGATTGGGATGCACTACCGCCAGACCAACCAGATCCTGATCAACTCCGGCGGCGGTGCCTTCCAGGACGCCACCCCGTCAGCCGGACCGGCCTTCCAGGCCGCCCAGTCGAGCCGGGGATTGGCCTTGGCCGACTTCGACAACGACGGAGACCTGGACCTGCTCTTCACTCATCTGGACGCACCTCCCACCCTTCTGCGCAACGACACTCAGGGCGGCAACTGGCTGAACGTCGCCTGTCAGACTCCGCCAGGCCAAGGCGGAGTGATCGGAACCTCGGTTTGGGTCACGGTGAAAGAAAAGATACAGCGCAGGGATATCGCCAGCAGCGGCTCCTTCCTCTCGGCCCATGATCCCCGCCTCCACTTCGGCTTGGGGGCCGCCCGAAGAGCCGACCAGGTCAAAGTCGTCTGGCCCGACGGCAGCACAACCGTGCTCAAAGACGTGGCGGCCAACCAGTTTCTCGAGATTCAGAAGGTTCCAAGCCAAGATCCGGCCCCAGGTGGGGCGTCCGGTGCCCAGAACCCAACAGGAGAGTGACCGTTGCTGGAAGCTTTTTTCACGCCCCGCGGCGTGGCCGTCATCGGGGCTTCGGCAGACCCCCTCAAGCTGGGCCATGGAGTGGTCCGCAATCTGGTGGAAAGCCGTTACCGGGGCGGAATCTATCCGGTCAACCCCAAGGCGGGCGAGATCCTCGGCCTGCAATGCTATCCCAGCGTGTCGGAAGTTCCGGAACCGCTGGACTTGGCCGTTGTGGTAATTCCGGCTGAGCAGGTCATCGCGGCCGTCGAGGAGTGCGGCGAAAGGGGCATCCGGCACGCCATCATCATCAGCGGAGGTTTTCGGGAAATCGGACCCGAAGGGCTTCGGCGCGAAGAGGAACTGAGCCGCAAGGCCTCACGCTACGGCATGCGCATCATCGGCCCCAATTGCATCGGCACCATCGACACTCACTGCCCCCTCAACTCGACCTTCGTCACCGGCACGCCCCGGCCCGGCGGCATCGGATTTCTCTCCCAGTCAGGAGCTTTATGTGCGGCGGTGATCGATTGGGCGCGGGCATCGGGAGTGGGCTATTCGCGCATCGTCAGCCTGGGGAATCAAGTGGACGTCCACGATGCCGAGGTGCTGGAGACCTTCGCGTCCGACGCCAGAACGCGGGTCATCGCGGCCTACCTGGAAGGGGTTCGGGAAGGCCTGCATTTCATGCGGGCCATTGAGAGAGCGGCCCGCAAGAAGCCGGTAGTCGTACTTAAGGCCGGGCGGGCCGAGGGAGCCGCCCAGGCCGTGGCTTCCCATACCGGCGCTTTGGCCGGCAGCGCCGAAGCCTATGAGGCCGCCTTTCGTCAAAGCGGCGCTCTCAGCGCCGATTCCATCGAGGAACTCTTTGACTGGGCCAGAGCCCTGGCCTGGCAGCCCCTTCCCTCCGGCAACCGGGTAGCCGTGCTGACCAATGCTGGAGGACCCGCCATTCTGGCCGTGGATCTGTTCGAGCCAGCCGGCCTTCAATTAGCGCCCTTAAGCAGCCACACCCGAGACTACCTCAAGGCCCGGCTCCCAGCCGCGGCTTCGGTGGCCAATCCGGTGGACGTGCTGGCTGGATCGGGTCCGGGTACTTACGGGGTGGCGTTGGATGCGCTGCTGTCCGACCCCGCGGTGGACGCGGCGCTGGTCATCCAGGCGCCTCAGAACTGGTTTCTTCCCACCAGTCTGGCCGAAGTCGTGAGCGAGGTCGCCGCTTCTCACCGCAAGCCGGTCCTGGCTTCGATGATGGGTCTGGCCTCGGTCGACGAAGCTCTGCGGATTCTGCATCGGCGTCACATTCCCAACTTCGCCTTCCCCGAACGAGCGGTCTCAGCCCTGAAGGCCATGCGCACTCGTCGTCTTTGGCTGGACACAGAGCCTGAGGCTCCGGCGCACTTGCAGGCCAGCGATCCCCAGGCGGCGAGCCGGGCCCTGGAAGAGTCAGACTTCCCCGCCCTGCTGGCGGCCTACGATATTCCGCTGGCCCAAACCCGTCCCGCCTCGGACGGGCAGGAGGCCGTCCAAGAGGCCAAGGCCATCGGATTCCCGGTGGCACTCAAGCTTCGGGCCAGGGAGGTCTCCCACAAAAGCGACGTGGGAGGAGTTGTTCTGGGGCTGGAAAGCGAAGCCGAGGTGAGGGAGGCTTTCGACCAGATCATGGAGTCGGCCCGCGACGCACGGCCCGGACTGGAGATCCAAGGCGTCTGGGTTCAGAAAATGATCTCCGGCGGACAGGAGATCCTGACCGGAGTCCGCCGCGACCCTCAGTTCGGCGTGCTTGTGGTGGCGGGACGGGGAGGATTGGAGGTAGAGCTGCTACGCGACATCTCCACCGCCGTGGCCCCCTTGAGCCGGCGGCAGGCCCGAGAGATGCTTGAGACGACACGGGCCGGCGTCCGCCTCAAGGGCTGGCGCCACCTTCCCCCAGCCGACATCGAGGCGGCGGTCGACGTTATCCTGCGTCTCAGCCAAATCGCGCTCGACTGCCCCCAAATCGAGGAATTGGAGATCAACCCCCTCGCCGTCCTGCCCCAAGGCCAAGGCTGTGTTGCCCTCGACGTGCGGGGGAGGATCTCTTCTCAGTCCCCCACGGCGGACGGCTAGGAAGAGGCTGGGAGCAGCTACTCGATGATCTCGGCCCCCTTGGGCCAGTCCCCGGCCAAGAAGACCTCCACCGCTCGACGAACTTGCTCGGGGTACTCTGAGAACGACTGATGAGCGCCCTTGTCGATGGTCACCAAGCGGGCGTTGGGCAGGGTGCGGACCCATTCGCGTCCCGAGCCGTAGGGGGCATTGAGGTCGAGCCGCCCGTGAATGGTGAGCACCGGGATCTGCAGTTGGCGTATCTGCTCGACCGGGGGCTCCAGTTTCTGAACCGAGCCGACGAACTGATGCCGCAGGTGACGGGCCAGGTTGGCGGGCCATTCATTGGGCATGGAGCAAATGAACTCAGGGGTGGGCACGACGTCGACGTTGGAAGGATCACCCACCAGTCGAGGACGCACATAACGCGAGTACTCGGCCAGACAGTACTCGTAGGGGCGGACCAAGTGGCCCTGATCGGCCCTCATGGCCCGAATCTCGGCGATCATCTCGGGGTCGGGCTCCCGCTTGGCCCTGAATTCCTCCGCATACTCGGTTCCGAAGCGCATGGGGACGGGCCCCAATTGAACGATCCTCTCGACGTGCTGGGGGTGCTCTACAGCGTAAAGCACGACCATCAGCCCCAGGTAGGAGTAGCCGATGGGCGAGAAGCGCTCCACTCCGAAGTGTCGGCGCACTGCCTCCAAGTCGGATACGTCGGCTTCGATGGTGAGCCGCGAGCCGTCGGCGATGGATTCCGACTTCCCCCGGTTGCGCATGTCGTAGCTGATCAGCGTATAGCCCTCATCGGCCAGCCAGGTGAAGTCGTCAAAGGCGAAGAGCCGGGCGGGCAAAATCACCGTCTTGGGTCCGCTGCCGACCTTTGCGTAGTAGAGGCCGAAGCCGTCGTCCGTCATGACAAAGCCTTCTTCCATCTGTCCGGATTCGGCTTGTGCTTCCGGCACTTCTGAGTTGGCATTGCAGGCAAGCCCCAGGATGAGAACCAAGGATGCTGAAACGCATCCCCACGCGAAACGTCCCAAACGTCGAGTTTTCTTGTTCATGGCTGGCAGCCTAGCTCGCCCTCTCCTCCAAGCTCCATCCCCCCGACATCTTCTTTTCTTCTCCCCTTCATCTCCTCAGCCCTTGAGTTCGAGTGAGCCGAGGACGTCCCTTTGCTAGACTGGCGTCATGAGCGAGCACCATGCGCCACGGTTCAGCCACCAGTTCGGTCCCTTCCGGCTGGATTCCCAGGCAGGCGAACTGCATCGCGACGACGAGAAACTGCGCCTGCAAGAAAAGCCCCTGACCCTTCTGCTGGCGCTGCTGGAACGCCCCGGCGAGATCGTCGACCGAGAGGAGTTGTGCACCAGACTGTGGCCTGACGGCTCACATGTCGACTTCGAGCACGGACTGGGCAACGCTCTCCATAAGCTGCGTGAGGCGCTGGGAGACTCGGCGGCCCATCCCCGCTATATCGAAACCATTCCACGCCGGGGCTATCGCTTTCTCCGCCGCGTGGAGCGGCTTGACACACGGGCCCCAGAACCCCGCGCTCCGATCCGGCCCTCCTGGGCGGCCGCAGTCGTCGCACTCGCCATCGCACTGGGCTGGTGGGCCCTCGCAACCTGGCCGGGCCGACTGGCCCAGCCGCCCCTGAGTGAGGACTGGCAAGCCCGCGAAGCCTACCTGCGGGGCGAGCATTTCCTGCAACGCAAGACCAGCCGCGATCTGCAGCGTAGCGTCGAGAACCTCCGCCAGGCCATCGAACGCGATCCGCAGTTCGCTCAGGCCTGGGCATCTTTGGCCTACGCTTACCACTTCCTGGGCGCTGTCGGAGTGCTGCCGCCGCAGGAGGCCTTTCAAAGGGCCAGCGAATCGGCCCGGGCCGCCCTCGGGATCGACGGCAACCTGGCTAAAGCTCATGCCGTCCTGGCTGAGACGACCTACCGCTTCGGTCCCCCGGGCCCCGCCGCCCAAGAGGGATTCGAACGGGCCCTGGCACTGGATCCGTCCTCGGCCGAGATCCGCCATTGGTACGGCGCCTATCTGAGCGAAACGGGACGCCTCCAGGAAGGGCTGGCGGAACTGAGGGCAGCTCACCGGCTGGATCCGCTGTCGCTGCACACGTCCGTCGACTTGGCCCTCAACCTCTATCTGGCAGACCAAAGGGAGCAGGCTCTGGAGCAATTGCAGCGGACCCGCGAACTCGATCCCCGCTACCCCAAGACCCACTACCTGGCCAGCCTCATCGCTTCCCGGGAAGGCCGCTTCGAGGAAGCGGTGAGCGAGATGCAGCGCGTCGTCGAACTCGCCCCGGACGTCCCCAAGTTCATCTACGCCCTGGCCAAGGTGTGCCTTAAGGCCGGGCGCCGTCGGGAAGCTGAAAGAGCCTACACCCGCCTGGCATCAATGACCGACCGATATGTCCCGCCCGAGCTGCTTCGAGAGCTGCAGGCCGGATTGGCAGCCGAAGACTCTTCACCCTCGGAACGTAAGGCGGGCCGCTAGCCGGCCAATCTGGCAGCGCTAACTTCCCTCCTTGCCGGCCACTTGCCAGCGTCGGACGGTTTGTGTTGTGCGTTGCGTGGGGGGATAATTGAGTCAGAGATCAGAAACGGGGGCGGCCGGGCGGTGTCGTGGCGCGCAATGGGAGAGTCAATGAACCGGCGCTCCTTTCCGCAAGGAGGGCAATACTCATGCCTGTTCAAAAACTGAAAGAATACCTCAACGAAAATGGCGTTAAGTACGTCATGATCAGCCATTCTCCCGCTTACACTGCCCAAGAAATCGCAGCCGCGGCCAAGGTCTCGGGCAAGGAACTGGCCAAGACAGTGATGGTCCGCCTGGACGGCAAAATGGCAATGGCTGTCCTTCCGGCTTCACTGCAAGTTGATTTGAGCCGGTTAGCAGAACTCTGCGGAGCCGAGGTTGCGGAACTGGCCGCCGAAGACGAGTTCAAGGGACTGTTCCCGGATTGCGAGCCTGGCGCCATGCCCCCTTTCGGCAATCTCTACGGGATGCCGGTTTATGTGGCCGAGACGCTTAGCGAGGACGAAGAGATCGCCTTTAATGCAGGCTCGCACACCGAGTTGGTGCAGCTCCGCTACCAGGACTTCGTAAGACTCGTCCAACCCAGTGTGCTCAAGTTTTCGGTGCAAGCGACGCCGCAGTAAGCGTTGATGAGGAGGCCGACGGGCAGTCATAGGCTGACTTGACCCCATTTTCAATGGAGGAGACCGCGGAAGGCTCGCAGCGTCAGAGCCCATGGAATCAAGGGTAAAACGCTGTGACCGGTTCTGTGCGCATTGACTCATCCGGCGGAGCAAAGGTTCGTCGCCCAGCAATCTTGGCATGTTCTTCTCCAATTCATGAGCAGGAGCGGCCAGTAAGCCGCTTTGGCCCTCAGCGACCATTTCCTTCAGGTCCACGCCGGGGGGCGCTCGAGGAGTGCCCCGATCTGGCAAAGGCTGTGGACCAGCCCCTCCGATGAACTATTAAAAAATTAATTGACAAGACTCGGTTGGATCTTGTAGACTGCTTAACTATTAAGAATTTAATAGAAACCAGCCGGGAGAATGACGATCATGGCCCGTAAACCTTCCTCCACTTTGACGGAAGCCGAATTGAGGCTGATGAAGGTGGTTTGGCAAAAAGGTCCCAGCAAGGTTCAGGAGGTCGTTGACGGCCTGCCCGAAAAGGAACAAGTGGCCTACAGCACGGTCCTCACCACGCTGCGGATCCTGGAAGACAAGGGATATCTCAAGCATGAGAAGCAGGGACGCGCCTACGTCTATCATCCCCTGGTCGGACCCGAGGAAGTGCGCATGAATGTGCTGCGCTACATGCTGGGAAGTTTCTTCGACGATTCCCCCGAGCTTCTCGTCTCGAACTTGATCGAGGGAGGCGAGCTTGAGGAGGCGGAGCTGGAGAAGATCCGCCGGATGATAGAGGAGGCGGAATGAGTCTCACGGGGATGACGCTTGGAGTTGACATGGACTTGCTGAATTTTTCGATTCGATTTTTCTGGGCCGCGTTTTGGCAGGCCCTCATCCTGGCCGGGCTTTACTGGACGCTCACCCGCCTGTCGCGACGATGGATGAGCGCCGCCACCCGACACACGCTGGCGATGACGGCTCTGAGCCTGAGCCTGATCGTGCCGCTGGTAACCGCGGCGGGCGGTTTCGGAGGGCTGCGGGGCGTCCTGCAACCGCAGAGCGGCAAGGGGACGGATTCGGCAATCAGCCCTGGCGCACCTCGGCAGGGGCCGGGCGTCGAAGGCGCTTCGGAAGAGCCATCGCAGGCCACCGGCCCTTACGCGGCCCAGCCGGATGCCGCGAGTTCCTCCCCGCTCCCGTCCGATTTGAGCCGCTCGCACGTCCTCTCGACGCCCCCCTCGTCGGCAGACGCGGGACCGGGCTTGTCTGCGTCGTCGTCGGGCTCAGCAAGTGAAGCGGCAGAGATCCTTCGATCCGGCAGCGTCCTGTCTCCATTGACCTTGCCTGCGGGGCTGGCTCTTTGTCTGCTGGGCGCATGCCTCCTGATGGCGTCCTGGCGTTGGCTGCGTTTGCTGCGCGAAGTCGCGCTCTTGACCTTGCGCAAGGCCTCAGGGCGCAAGGATGCCCAGTGGCAGAGCTGGCTGCGCGAGCGGAGAGACGTCATCGGACTGAGGCGGGCGGCCCAGGTCCTCCGCGCCGGAGTCGCCTCTCCCATGGCGGTCGGATTCCTGCGTCCGGCCATTCTGCTTCCGGAAAGTTTGAAGAGGCTTCTCTCCGAGGACGAGACACGGCACGTGGTGGCCCACGAGGCCGCCCACTTGGCACGGCGGGACGATTGGGCCAATCTCTGGCAGCAGTTGATCCGCGCCTCGCTGGCCTTCCATCCCGCCGTCTGGTGGCTGGACACCCAGGCATCGCAGGCCCGCGAGATGGCTTGTGATGACCGTGTCGTCCGTCTCACGGGACGGCGCAAAGACTATGCCCGCTCCCTGCTCAAGGTCATGGAGTCCTGCGGGCGGCGGGCGGTGCCGAGTCTGGCGGCCGGCGCTGCGCTGCGGGGACAGATGAGCGAGCGTGTACGCCGGGTGCTCGACCCCTCCACGCCCAACGGCGCAAAGCCCCGGCCCGTCTACGCCTGTCTGGTCTTTGTGCTGTTCTGCCTGGCCGTGGCCGGCGGACTCCTGCCGCCGCAGGTGCAGGTGGCGGCCAGTCTTGAGAAGGCCCCGGGCATCGTCCCTGGGGCGTCCCGGGCCAACAGTCCTCAAGGAGAGTTCAACCGCACCTATACCCATGACGGGGACGACAGGTTTCTGCGGGTCCAACTTCGCGGCCAAGTCGAGGTCACCAGCGACGACCGCTGGATCCGATCCCTGACGCCCGGCGGACGCCTGGTCATCGAAGAAGAAGTGGACGGCACCCGCCGCCGCATCGACTTCAAGACGGACTCCTCGGGTGAGCTGGCGTATGAGTTCGCAAGCAACCGGGACGGCGATGGCGAGCCGCGCCTGTGGCTGGCCTCGCTGCTGCCGGAGTTAGTGCTGGAAGTGGGACTGGCGGCCCCTCAACGGGTAGCCCGCATCCTGCGCTCTGGCGGCCCCCCAGCGGTGCTTGAGGAAATGACCAAGATCTCCAAAGACAGCGTTTTCTCCCGCTATTTCGAGGCCCTGCTGGAGAGCGGAAGCCTCTCGCCGGCTCACAAGGCTGAGGTCTTGCGGCTGATGTCGGCTCAGGTCGAGTCGGAGAGCAAGAAAGGCAAGATGCTGCGTTCGGCGGCCAGCCGATTCCTCCAGCCCGCCGACTTGGCGGAACGCTATTTCCAGGCCATCTCCGCCATCTCCTCCGACAGCACCAAGAAGAGGGTCCTGGTAGACGTGGCCGAGGAAGCCTTCCGGCGTCCCCAAGTCCTGCCCGCTTACCTCGACGCCGTGTCGCAGATCGACTCCGACAGCAGCAAGAAGAAGGCCCTCGAGATGCTCTTCAGGCATCCCGGCTTGTCGGAAGAAACGCTCCGCCGCCTGCTGGCCGTGGCCGACGGAATCGGCTCGGACAGCTCCAAGGGGAGGCTGCTGGCCGAAATCGGCGGACAGGTTTTCGAGGTTCGGGGGGTCGTGCCCGATTTCTTGTCCGTGCTGGAAGGGATTAGGTCCGACAGCAGCAAAGGCCGGGTCGTGCGGGAGCTTTTCCAGCTTCCCGGTGCCTCGGATGAGGTTCGCATCGGGCTGCTGGACGTGGCTCAGCTAATCCGGTCCGACAGCACCAAGTCCCGCCTCGTGTTGCGTCTGGCCCCCGTGGTCGGGGAATCAGGAACCGTCCGCGCGGCTCTGGAACGGCTGCTGCAAAGCATCCGCTCCAGTTCAGCCCGCCAACGCGCCGAAAAGGCTCTCTAAGGGGATCCCCGGTCCTGTCGGAGTTCATTCCTGGACAGGCTTCGTGGGAGCCGTTTACTCGTAGCGCAGCGCTTCGAGGGGAGAGGTGCGCAGGGCGCGGCGGGCCGGGATAAGGCAGGCCAGCAGACCGGTGACCGCCAGGACGGCCGCCGTCAACAGAAAGACCGTGGGGTCGTGGGGGTCGGTGCGGAAAAGACCCTCCGCCAGCACCGGACTCATCAAGGCGGTAATGGCCAAGCCCAGTGAGATTCCCAGGCCCACCTGCAGTGTCCCCCGGCGCAAGGCCTGAGACAAGATGTGGACGTTGGAAGCGCCCAGCGCCCGCCGGATGCCCATCTCGCGCACACGCTGCCGGACAGCGAAGGCCACGATTCCGTAGAGTCCCAAGGTGGAGAGAAACAGGGCTGCCGAGCCAAAGAAGAGGAACAGCCCCCCGAAAACCTCAAGCAGGGCCTTGTCCTCCAGCACTGCCCGGTCGAGGCGGCTGAGCTGAGCCACGGGCAGGTCAGGATCGAGGCGCTCGACGGTGTCGCGCAGTCCCCCTGCCATCTGCATCGGCTCCGAGGCCCGCAACAGGATGTCCATGCTGTTGGCGCTTTGCCTCATGGGCACGTAGACCCCATCGGCGTCGGGCTGGTTGAACTCCAGGTTGACGATGAGCAGGTTGGGAACCACGCCGACAATGGTGCGCGGGGATTCCTTCCAGGACGAGCGGCCCAACGTGATCTGCTGGCCCAGCGGATTCTGGCCGGGGAAAAAGCGGCGCACGAAGCCTTCGTTGACGATGGCCACCCGGGGGGCGCTCAGGTCGTCGCCGGGCGCGAAATCGCGTCCGCTCAAGATGGGCGCCTGCAGCAGCGAGAAGAAGTTCTCGGAGACAGTCACCCGAGCCGTCAGCGGAAGGTCTTCCTCGCGCTCAGGCGTCCGCCCGCGGATCTCGACCGGCCAGCCGGCGCTGCCGCGTCCGGGCAAGGTGGAGGTGAAGGCCACCTCTTCCACGCCGGGGCGGGCCCGCATCTCCTCCCCCAGCCGGGAATAGAATTGGTGGCGGCGGTCCAGGTCGGGATAGGTCGTGGCAGGCAGATCGATGGCAGCCGTCAGCGTCCGCTCGGCGGGGATGCCGAAGTCGAAGGTCTTGAGTTGGATGACGCCTTTGATCATCAGGCAGGAGATGGCCAGCAGGGCGCAGGACAAAGCGATCTGGCCTCCCAGCATCACATGGCTGAAACGACCCATCTTCAGAGTGCCGGTCAGAGACTCCTGCTGCAGCACCTGCTGAATGTCGGTGCGGGAGGTGCGCCAAGCCGGGACGGCTCCCGCCGCCAGACTCCCTGCGAAGACCATGGCCGCAGCAAACAGCAGGGTCGGCGCATCGACGCGGATGTCGATCCAGAAGGCCATGCCGTCACTCATGCCGGCGATGCCGTGATTGAAGAACTTTACGCCCAGTGAGGCCACAGCCAGTCCCAGCACGCCGCCCAAGGCAGCGATGAGAAAGGACTCGCCGAAGATCATGGCCGCGATCCGTCCCCGACTGGCACCCAGGGCCGAGCGGATGGCGATCTCGCGGGTGCGCGACAGCGAGCGCGCCAACAGCAGGTTGGCGACGTTGGCGCAGGCGGCGATCAGCACAAAAGAAACCGCCGCCAGCATAGTGTAGAGGATCGGGGCCACGTCGCCCATGCGCTCCTGAGTGTAGGGGACGATTACGGCCCGGTCAGCCTTTTGCTCCTCGGGGGCCTGTGCTTCCAGTTGCATGGAGAAGGTCTCGAACTCGGCCCGCGCCTGTGAAAGGGTGGCTCCGTCTTTGAGCCGTGCCAGGACGTTGGCCCGGGCGTCGACCGACAGCGGATCCTTGCCCCGCTCTCGCGCCTCCAGACTGAGCGGCGTCCACAGCACCTCCTTGGAGGGAAAGCGAAAACCTTCGGGCATGATTCCGATGATGGTGTGGGGCTGGGCGTCGACGCGGACTTCTTGTCCCAAAATGCCGCGGTCAGAGGCGTAGCGGTTCTCCCACACCGAGTGCCCCAGCAGGACCACCGGCTCGGCACCCACGGCGGCGTCCTCGGGGGCGAATCCGCGTCCCAGCATGGGCTCCACCCGGAGGATGCCCAGCACCTGGGGATCGAGGTATCCGATTCTCACCTGCTCGGCGTGATGGCCGTCCCCGCTCAGGCTGGCGGTGGAGTCGCCGTAGGCGGCCAACTCCTCAAAACTGGTCTGGTTCTGATCCCAGTAGCGAAAGACGTCGGCCGAAGTCTGGCGCAAGTTGTATCCGCGCACCGGGTTGGAGAGGCCGATGTAGAAGAGGCGGTCACCCTCCTCGAA
>DATIPO010000051.1:0-33227 GCA_035471925.1 Acidobacteriota bacterium | reverse complement strand
CTTTCTTTCTGCAGGGGAGCACCCTGCCCGACCTTCCCGATAACTCGCTGCGGACCATCGACGCCGACGAGCTGCGGATGCATATCGAATTTCTGGCATCCCCCGAGTTGGGCGGACGCTACACGCTCAGCCCCCAGTTAGGGGTGGTCAACCGCTACTTGGCATCGCGCCTGCGAGGTTATGGATTCCAGGGCGCTGATGAGGGCTCTTTCTTTCAGGAGTACCGCGTCCGCCGCGCCAAGCCCGACGCGCAAACCAGCCGGATGAGCTTGACCACTGCCGACGGCCAGCAGTCCTACGAGTACGCCGAATTCGTCTCCCAGGGTCCGGCCACCCAATTCGAAGGCCAAGTGGTCTTCGTCGGCTACGGGATCAGCGACCCGGCGACAGGACGCGACGACTACGCTCAGGTCGACCTGCAAGGCAAGGTGGCCTTCGCCCTCGCCGGCGCTCCCGAAGGGATGGACGATGCCCCCGAGATGGAGGAGAGAGCGGCCGACGCGCTGAAGGCCGGAGCCGTAGGCTTCATAGCCACCCCTCCCCAGAGGTTTCTGCGCTTCATCCGAAGCCCCATGTTCAAGCGCTTCATTCTGCGGCGTGACAATGTCGAGCTGGCCGGCTCTTCGCCCGACAGCGAGCCTACGGTCATCGTGGTCACTCCCAAGTCAGCGGGACCTCTGCTTTCAGCCCTGGACCTGGACTTCGAAAGCGCCTACAAGTTGCCCGCCGATTTCAACCTCGAACCGCGTGCCCTGGACGTCC
This sequence comes from Acidobacteriota bacterium, assembly GCA_035471925.1. Lineage (GTDB taxonomy): Bacteria > Acidobacteriota > UBA6911 > RPQK01 > DATIPO01 > JANQFM01. The sequence goes on along the minus strand of DATIPO010000051.1, from coordinate 32,465 downwards.
ACGTCAAGGTCGAGCTCGATCTGGAGGAGGAAGTCTTCACCGTGGCCAACGTGGCGGGCGTCCTGCCGGGGACCGATCCCCGCCTCAAGGACGAGTACATTCTCATCAGCGCCCACCAGGACCACCTCAAGGCCCGTGACGACGGCACCATCTTTCCGGGAGCCGACGATGACGCCTCAGGCGTGGCCGCCGTGCTGGAGATCGCCCAGAGCTTTGCCGCCTACCCCCCACGCCGTTCCGTCCTCATCATGTTCCATAGCGGTGAAGAGGAAGGACTCCTGGGATCGCGCTACAACACCGACATCGAACCCCTGGTGCCGCTGGACTCGATCGTGGCCAACATCAATCTCGACATGATCGGCCGCTCCAAGGAAGACGAACGCATGATGACCGGCCCTCACGGCGTCTTCGTCATCGGCGCCGACCGTATCAGCCAGGACCTGCATGACATCAACGTCTCCACCAATCAGGACTACAACCAACTCGATTTCGACTATACGCTCAACGACCCGTCCCACCCCTCGCGCCTCTATTACCGGTCCGATCACTGGAACTACGGCAAGCACGACGTGCCCTTCATTTTCTTTTTCAGCGGCATCCACGAGGACTATCACCGTCCCAGCGACACCATCGACAAGATCGACTGGCAAAAGGCCACCATCATCACCCGTCACATCTTCGCCCTGGCTTGGCGCTTGGCCAACATGGAGGAGCGGGTGACCGTCAACTCGCGATGAGACCATGAGCGACGACTGGATCATCGACGAGCCCGATGGAGAGGCCCGAGCCACCTTCATCCTCTCTCATGGTGCGGGCGCGGGGATGGACACGCCCTTCATGCAGGCGTTCGCCGAGGGTCTGACCGATGGAGACGTCCGCGTTATTCGATTCGAGTTCCCCTACATGCAGAAGCGCCGCCGGGAAGGCGGACGCCGTCCCCCCGACCGTCAGCCCAAGCTGTTGGAAAGCTGGAGGGAGACGATCCGAGAGACCCGCACCCGGTTCCCTTCCCAGCCGCTGTTCATCGGGGGCAAGTCCATGGGCGGACGCATGGCCAGCCTCATTGCCGACGAGTCCGCCGAGCAGCAGGAGGTGAAAGGTCTCATCTGCCTGGGCTACCCCTTCCACCCTCCAGGACGGCCCGAAAAACTCCGTACCGAGCACCTCAAGGAGCTTTCGACTCCCGCCCTCATCCTTCAAGGCGAGCGCGACCCCTTCGGTAAACCCGACGAAGTCGCGTCCTATGGCCTCTCGCCGACCATCAAGGTCGAATACCTCCCCGACGGCGACCACTCCTTCAAACCCCGCAAGGCCTCCGGCCACACGCTGCAGGAGAACCTCAACACCTCGGTCCAAAAGGCACTGGCCTTCGTCTCGGAAACCGCTTGAGTGTTCGGGCGCGAGCCAACGAAACAGCCCGCAGGGGAGAGCCACCGTCTGCTCCACTACTCACGAGCGGGTGAGGAACACCCTTGAGGTTGACGCAGCATCCTGGACAGCTTCTGCGCCCATTTCTTGGCCAGCTCAGGGTCGGTCTTGTCCTCGAGCTTGCCGCCTTCACCCGGAATCTTGCCGGGCAAGGCATCCCACAGGATGGGGCTGAGGCCGTATTTCTCGATCAGCGGCGTTAGGAACTTGTCCTTTGACTTTTGAGGGTCCTCAACCGCAATGCCGCTGGATAGAAAAATCGCCAGCCGCTTTCGCTTCAGATCATCCCGCTTGAGGAACATCTTGCCCTTTCGGTACACCCAACCGATGCGGACTCCTGTGCCCACGACAATGCAATCGTAGGGTTCCACATCCGGTTTCTTGTTCTTCCATAGGTTGACCACGTTTACGCTCAGACCCTCTTCCCGCAACGTTTCAGCGATGACCTCGGCATACGTCTGGCTGGCCCCGCCTTTGCTGAAATAGACGACAAGAACGTTGTCCGGCATCGTTCACTCTCTGGCGCTCGTGTTTCAGATCGTCCCATGAGAGAACCTAACATAGGCAGTCGCCGTTTCTGAAGCACGCTCCGCTTAAGAATGGGAGTCGTCGTCTTCCACGAAGCCCTTGAGACGGTGGAGCGCTTCGTCCCATTGCAGGGAGATCCGGTCAAGGTAGTCGCGAGCTTCGGACAGGCGGCCGGGCTTCAGTTCCCAGATGTGTTCGCGTCCGCGTCGTTCGCCCCGCACTAAACCGGCGTCGGCCAGCACATTGAGATGCTTGGTGACCGCTTGACGGGTAACCGCCACGCCCTCGCTGAGCCTGGAAATCGAATCCGGTCCTTTCTGTGAAAGCTGCTTCAGCAGTTGGAGCCGGGTCTGATCACCCAGAGCAGCGAAAACGGGAACAGCCCCTTCGATTCCCGCACCCCTGGATTCACTCATCTTCGACGTGATGCCTGATGTTCTTCATCTGTTCTCGCCAGCCCCGCGAATTGCTGCGGAAGCATTCCTCGCGGACATCGGCGGGCAATTGATCGAATCCCGACTCGACGAGGAAGAGCCTGGTCCCTTTTCCGGCGTCCTCCAAGCGGAATTCCACTAGCGTGCTGGGTTCGCCTGAGTAATCCTTCTCGGGGTCCTTGGCCTGCGGATACCAGCGGAACGTGAACAGACTTTCGGGCTCCATCCGCTCGACCACGAGTTCGAAAGGCAGATGCTCGTAGCCAGGACAGGTGACCTGGCCCTGCACGTTGCGGCCAACCTCGAAAGTTCCCTCCAAGTCCACGCGGAACCAAGTCCCGAACTCCTGGGAATCGGTCAAGGCCCTCCATACCCGGGCTCGAGGCGCTTCCAACACGATTTCTTTCTCAATACGATCTGTCATAGTCTTGTTCATACGCAACCTCCAGGTTGCATAGTAACTCGCCACAGCGCGAAATGCAACCTTTAAGTTGCACTTTTTGCCGCGACAGCGGCCCAGTCGCGATTGGCCTGCATGACCGCTAAGCGGTTGACGACTCCGATGATCCTTGGACGGGGAGCCAAACCTATCGCCAAACGGAAGGGTCCAGCAGGGGCTGCCAAAGCCTTTCGTTGCACTTGCAGCCAAGCTCCCATGGTATCCTTGGCGGCTTCGAGTGAGGTGCGATTTTGAATAGTGTGATGGAACGAGAAGCCGAGACAAAGACAGGGACGGAGCGGCGTGAGGACGTCCGCAATCTGGCTATCATTGCCCATGTCGACCACGGAAAGACCACCCTGGTGGACGCCATGCTGCGCCAGAGCGGAATCTTCCGCGAAAACCAGGAAGTGGCTGAGCGCATCATGGACTCCATTGACCTGGAGCGTGAGCGCGGCATCACCATCATGGCTAAGAACACGGCCATCGACTATCGCTCCACCCGCATCAACATCGTCGACACCCCCGGACACGCCGACTTTGGCGGCGAAGTGGAGCGGACACTGAAGATGGTGGACGGAGTGCTTCTGCTGGTGGACGCCGCTGAAGGGCCGCTTCCCCAGACCCGCTTCGTCCTGCGCAAGGCTCTGGAAGCCCAGTTGACGCCCATCGTCGTGATCAACAAGATCGACCGGTCCGACGCCCGTCCCGCCCAGGTCTTGGATGAGATCTACGATCTGTTCATCGACCTCGACGCCTCGGAGGAGCAGATCGACTTCCCTGTCTTTTACTGCGTGGCCCGCGACGGCATTTGCCGCCTCGAGCCCGAAGGCGAAGATCACACTCTGCAGCCGCTTTTCGAGGAGATCGTGCGCACCGTCCCGGCACCGGCCTTCGATCCTGAAGCTCCGCTGCAGTTCCTGGTCATCAACCTCGACTACGACGACTACGTCGGACGTCTGGCCATCGGACGCATCTTCAACGGCCAGATCAGCAAGGGACAGGAGATCTCCTGCTGCCATCGCGACGGCAGCGTAACCAAGGCCAAGGTGACCCACTTGATGGGCTACTCCAACCTCAAGCGAGTGCCCATCGAATCGGCCCGGGCCGGTGACATCATCGCCCTGGCGGGCACCGACAAGATCACCATCGGCGAGACGGTGTCCGACCCCGAGACGCCCAGGGCGTTGCCCTTCATCGATGTGGACGAACCCACCTTGTCGATGATCTTCCGCATCAACGACTCGCCCATGTCGGGACGCGACGGCAAGCATGTCACCTCGCGCAAGCTGCGTGAACGGCTGCACAAGGAAGCCCTCCACAACGTGGCCATCAAGGTCGAGGAGACCGATTCTCCCGACGCCTTCAAGGTTTCGGGACGCGGCGAGCTCCAGATGGCCATTCTTATTGAAATGATGCGGCGCGAAGACTACGAACTGAGCGTGGGCAAGCCCGAGGTGATTGTGCGCGACATCGAGGGCAAACCCCACGAGCCCTACGAGACGGTCTTTATCGACCTGCCCGAGGAATTCGTGGGAGCCGTGACCAAGAACCTGGGCCAGCGCAAGGGGCGCATGAAGGAAATGGTCAACCATGGCAGCGGACGCGTCCGCCTGCAATTCACGGCTCCTTCACGGGGACTGATCGGCTTCCGCGGCGAATTCCTCACCGAGACGCGGGGGACGGGCATCCTGCACCATCAGTTCGAGTCCTGGCAAGAGTGGCAGGGCGAAATGCCCCGCCGCAAGACCGGCGCCCTGATCGCCGACCGTGCGGGACGCGTGACGCCCTACGCGGTGGGCAACCTGGCTCCCCGCGGAGATCTCTTCGTGCCGCCCGGGACGGAGGTCTACGAGGGAATGGTGGTGGGCGAACACAAAAGACCGAATGACCTCGACGTCAACATCACCCGCGAGCGCAAGCTGACCAACATCCGCTCTTCGACCGGCGAAGAACTCGAGCATCTGGCCCCTCCCCGCAAGCTCAGCCTGGAGCAGGCCATCGAGTTCATCGAAGACGACGAGCTGGTGGAAGTGACCCCGGCGGCCTTCCGCCTGCGCAAAAAAATCCTCAAGGCCAACTTCAGGAAGTGAAGCCAACGTTAGCGGCTGCCGAAGACGGGTTGCGAGGCGATGCGCAGGTCGTCCAGACGGAGGCTGAAGACCGGAATGGGGAAGTCGGCGCGGAAGCGGAACAGGCCCCTGCAGCAGAACGATTGGGGGGCGATCTCCGAGAGCAGGATGGTCCGCTGAGACTTGGCGGGAATGACGATCTCCATCTGCCGATTGATCTCCAGGCCCTCGACCAGATAGTCAACCCAGACGCGCACTCGTGCGTTGTAGGGGTTAGCGAAAGCCACGCCGCCCTCCTGCCGGAGGCCCGTGAGGGTGTTGAACCAGAAGCCCTCCTTTCGAAGGACTACAGAAGGTACGGTCACCTGCGAGAACACTTCTCCGGAACGGCGGTTCCCCGAGGCGAGACTCCGCCCCCCGCTCCCCTATTGGACGCTGTCCGATGCCCTGCCCTGGATTGATATCTGGATTCCACCTTTTCAGGAGGATTGATTGCGGCGTTCCAGGGCGTAGAGGACGGTTCCGATGGCGGCGAAGGCGAACAGCGTGAGCCAACCTTGGGTGGTGCTTTGGAGGGCCACCCAGCCGCATACCAGCAGGGCCAGGACGGCCAGGATGTCTTCTGATTTCCAGGCCGCTTCGCCGCGCGTCCGGCGGATGGCGGGCAGCGACGCCATCGAGATCATGTAGGCCAGCATGCGGGCCAGCGAACTCATGGCGGCCAGGATCAGGAAGGTGCCGGAAATGGCCAGAAGAGCCGCGGCCACAGCCAGGAAGATGATCGAGTGGCTGGGAGCTTGCGTGCGTAGGTTGACGCCGGCAAACCAGCCGGGCAACAGGCCCTCGCGTCCGAGGGCGAAAGTCATGCGGGGTGCCGCAACCAAGATGGCCGCCAGGTTTCCGGCTATGGAAAAGACGGCGGTGAGCGTCAGGAGGGTAGCCCCGTGTGGACCTAGGACGAGGTGGGCGGCGTCCGCTAGCGGGACGGGCGAGTCGGGATCGACCGCCGAGCCCAGCGAGACGTAGGCCCATTGGATGAGCGCGTAGAATCCGGCCACACCCAATACGGTTGGGACTAACGCCAATGGAATCGTGCGGGTGGGGTTGCGGGTCTCCCCGGCGGTGACCAAGGCCCCCTCGAATCCCACCATGGCATAAACGAGCAGGAGGGCGGCGGAGCCCAGATCGTCGACGGGCAGCGGATCGGCGGGCCAGAAAAGCTCAGGAGCTGCCTGTGAAAGCGCCACTGTCACCAGCAGCAACAAAGGTGAAATCTTGAGGATGGTGAGCGCGGTCATGGCCGCCATCCCTTGTCGGACGCCGGCCACGTTGGCCCAGGTTAGCAGTCCGACCACCGCCGCGATGGTGACCGCCCTGGCCGTCGGCGTGCCCAGGACGGGCGCGAAACGGGCCGCGTAGTCGACCAGCAGGCTGGTGTTGGCGGCCATGGCGGTGACCCGGCCCAGGTAGAGCAGCCATCCGGTTTGGAAGCAGACGAAGGGTCCGAAAGCCTCGTAGGTGTAGAGCACCGGACCGCCCGTCCGCTCGAAGTACGAGGCCAGACGGGCGAAAGTGATGACCACCGTAGCCATGGCCAAGCCGGCCGCGATGAACATCCAGGGACCCCAGCGTCCCAGCGGTGCCAGCGCCGAGGGCAACGCGTAGATTCCCGCACCGATCATGCTGTTGAGCACGATCAGGCCCGCTCCAAACACCCCGATGGCACGGATCAGGCCTTCGGTCTGCACCTCCCTCGCCCGCTTGTCCGCGCCCATTCACAGCCCCCGTCACGATTCGCACCCGAGCAACCCGTTCGCATTTTTGGTCCGCAGCATTATGCCGCTTGCGAGGGGCAGAGGCCAGGAGAGCAGGCCATTCACCCCGCCCGGCCTGGCGGCCGCAGACTGCTGCCAAGCCGCTTCCCAGCCCGCTTGGAGCCAGGAATTTCTTCACGTCTTCGGGGCCAGTTTCCAGGCCGCACAGGCACGAACCCTGCACCGGACCTGGGTGCTGACGCCGGCTCTTCAAATAACGTCAGCCCAAGCGCTCTGGCCTTTCGTTTGCTGGAGGTTGAGGCGGCCTGGATGCCCGGTTAGGGCGAATCGGCGCGCAGGACGGTCACGGGGTCGATGCGGCTGGCGCGGCGAGCCGGGAAGTAAAGGGCGACGCAGGCTACCACGAGTAAGACCAGCAGCGCCAGCAGGAACGTCAGCGGATCGTGGGCCGGGGTGCGGTAGAGGACTCCGCTCAGCCATCCGCTGCTGAGAAGCGCCGCAGGGAGGCCCACCAGGAGGCCCAACACGACAGGGATCAGCCCGCCCAAGATTGTGGAGCGCAGCAACCGGCATCCACCAGCGCCCAAGGCCAACCGGATGCCCAGTTCGCGGCGGCGCAGGCTGACGGTGTAGGACATGACGCCGTAGACGCCCACCGCTCCCAGCAGCAGGGCCAGCGCGCCGAATCCGCTGAGCAGCGAGGCCAGCAAGCGCGAGTCGGCGATGGTGGCGTTGACGGCGTCGCTCATCAGTCCGACGTGGGACAGGGCTACTTCGGCGTCCACCGACCAAACGGCCTGCTGAAGCAGGGGCACCATGGACCGGGCCGGGCCGTCCACGCGGACCACCAGGAACATGCGCCGCCAGGACTGCTGGGCCAGGGGGACGTAGAACTCGGGAACGGATTGCTGACGCAGCCCGCTCTGACGGACGTCTGCCACGATTCCCACCACCCGCAGCCGCCGTTCGTCGCGGCCCAGCAGCAGTTCTTTGCCTACGGGATCGTCCTCCCCGGGCCAAGCTGAACGCGCCAGGGACTGGTTGACGATGACCACGGGCTGGCCGTCGGCTCCGTCGCTGGCCTCGAACTCACGTCCCCTCACGAGCGGCGTGCGCATGGCGGTGAAGTACCCTGGAGTCACGACCCGTCCGTTGGTGAAGGAGGCATCTTGGCCGGGCTCCAGGGGACGGCCGGCGGCCCGGTAAGAGGTCCTCCAGCCTCCGGGATGCATGGGCAAGAACTGGATCTGTCCCACCGAGACCACTCCCGGCACGCCCTCAGCCGCTCGGCGGACGCGGCGATGATATTCGTCCAGCGAGGCTTGATCGGGGTAGCGCGCCCGGGGAGGCGAAGGCCGCATCACGACGACGCCCCGGGCCTCGAATCCGGGATCGATCTGGAGCAGGGTCCAGAGGCTTCGCAGCATCAGTCCGGCACCGCTGATGAGCACCACCATGAGCGCGATCTGGGAGGCCACAAGGGCCCGGTTGAAGCGCAATCCCGAAGCGTCGAGGCTGTGACGGCTGGAGTTGCCCTGCAAGCCTCGGGCCACCGATCGGCGGGTGGCGCGCCAGGCGGGCAGTGTCCCGAAGAGGAGGATGGAAAGCAGCGATACCGCCACCGCGAAGGCCAGCACCGGAGCGTCTACCGCGATATTGTGCAGGCGGGGAAGCTGGGGCGGCATGTTGGCGACTCCGGCTTGGACCAGCGCCAAAGCGACCAGCACGCCAAGAACGCCGCCCGCGGCGCCTACCAGCGTGCTTTCCGTGAGAAGCTGGCGGACCAGCCTGCCGCGTCCCGCACCCAGGGCAAGACGGACAGCCATCTCAGGGCGGCGGGCGTTGCCCTGAGCCAGCAGCAGATTGGTGACGTTGGCACAAACGATAAGCAGCATGCTCAAGACCGCTCCCATCAAGGCCCACAGCATGGCTTGGCCGTCGCCCAGAATCCAGTCGCGTAGCGGAACCACCCGCATATCGGCGATCTCTTCCGGCGTAGCCTGGTAGCCGTGATGCGACATCCAGAATTCGGGCAGCAAACGGCGCAGCTCCTGCTGGGCCTGGCTTACGGTGTATCCGGGCCGCAGACGTCCGTTAAGAGCCCAGGGGCGGTCAGCAAAGGCCTCCGTCTCACGCTGGGCCACCTGCCACATCAGCCAGTCCCTCTCCATGGGCTGGTAGCGGGGACCCATCACGCCAATCACCTCGTGAGGCTGGCCGGCGATCAGAATCGTCTTGCCCACGACCTCGGGATCGCGTCCATAGCGGCGGGCCCACAGCGAGTGGCTGAGGACCACTACTTCGGTCGCCCCCGCCTCACCGTCGGCGGGCTCGAACAGCCGTCCCAAGGCCGGACGGGCGCCCAGCAGCCGGAAGTGATTCTCGAACACCAAAGCTCCCCGGGCATCCTCGGGCCCCGCCGCTCCCGCCAGGGGGAAAAGCGTGCGCGTCCAGCCGGCCACCTCGAAAGTCTGTGCCGACTCGTCGATGTGGTTGGCCGCCGGCGTCCCGAAAGGCAGAAGCTGGTCGGGATAGAGTTTGATCAGGCGCTCGGGCCGGTCATAGGGCAAGGGGTCGAGCAGGACGCCGTGTACCACGCTGAAAACCGCCGTGGACGCGCCGATTCCCAGGGCCAAAGTCAAGATGATCACCAAGCTGATGAGGGGGCGGGCCCGCAGTCCGCGCAGGGCGTAGCGAAGGTCTTGTGCGAGACGATTCATGAATCCACCTGTGAAAGGTTCACCCTGGCGAGGGCTGAGGGAAGGAGGCCGTGAGGATGGGGAGCGGGAACGACCTGGCTGGGGACCGGGGCCACCGCTTGGCGGCTGCTGCTTCGAACTGCTCGCGAAAAGGCCCAGCCATGCGCTGAAAAAGCGGGAGGAACTGCTGAAGCGCCGCCCCGAAGCCGTCCACACGGCCGACAGTGCCTGACGCCAGTACCACATCCGGGCGGCCAAGGGTCCCCGCTGGGGACGAACAAAGCAGAGGTACTCTTCGTCCAGGTCCCCGGCCACGGCCTGTCCCTCTGAGCCAGGCCAGCAGGATTGCACCAGCCAGGAGGCCAAGCGGGGCAGTTTCCCGAGGTCCGCCACCGTGTTTGGGTCGTTTGACGGGGGTTGACGAGGCGAGGCTGCCTGGGCGGGGCCTTCCCGACCCCGGCACCCGCTCATGACTCAACCTCCACGCAGGACTGCAGGGCGGCGGTGTCCAGTTCGCCCCACATCTGGCGCCGCAGTTCCTGGGCCCGCAGCAGGACTCGGGCTCCCCCCGGCTGCAAGGCGTAGTACTTGCGGGCCCGTCCGCGGCGCTCGCGGGCCGTTTCCGCCATGCGCGAGGCCAGGTAGTCCTTCTCCTCCATGCGGTCGAGGGTGGAGTAGACGGCCCCGATGGTCGTGGAACGCCCCGAACGGCGCTCGATTTCGCGGCGGACCTGCATGCCGTAGGCCCGGCCTCCCAGATGGGCTACGGCCAACAGGACAAGCTCTTCAAAGGATCCCAAAAGCGGCTCTCCAGCCGCCTCTTCGCTGCGCTTCATTTCTACATCGTATAATTTTACAATGTAGAAAGTCAAGCCCCATTCAATGGGGTACATGGAGGGCCTTGCTGGCGGAGGTCACTCCTCTTGCCGGCGCAGCTCGGAGAGGGCCTCTTGCAGAGGGCCTGGATTGGGGGTGACCTGGATGCCGTGGCGCAGATAGCGCAGAGCCTCGTCCCGGTCTCCTTTGGCCGCTAAGGCTTGGGACAGAGCCACATACAGCCGAGGAATCGAGGGTTCGACCTGGAGTCCCCGCCGGAAGGCTTCGATCGCTCCGTCAAGGTCACCCGATTTCCGCAGCGCCCGGCCCAGATGGAGCCAAGAGAGCACGAAGGTGGGGCACTTGCCGGTTGTCTCGCGCATTTGGCGGGCGGCCTCCTCGCTGCGGCCCAAGGCGCTCAGCATGCGTCCGATGTTGTGACGGGTGGGACAGTCGGAAGGGTCCTTTTCAAGCGAGCGGCGGAAAAACTCCAGGGCTTTCTCACTTTGGCCCTGGCGGGCCTCCAGGACGCCTTTCAGCCTCAGGGCCGCGGCGTTGGCAGGCTCACTCTCCAATACCCTGCTCAGAGTCGTTCGCGCCTCCTCGAATCGCCTTTGGTGCAGTTGTCCCTGAGCCACTTCCAGGTAGGGGACGACCGAAGGCGGATGGGCAGCCACGAGCAGATTCTCCAGCCGCTCCAAGACTTTGCCGGACGTCGAAGCTACGGCCTTGGAGAGAGCCGTCATCAGGTAAATCTCGCCCAGCGCCCCTTGGGGTCCGCTGTCGGGATGGAGCAAATCGATATCGACGATGTCCGGATCGGATTCTTTCAAGGCTGCCAGCCGTTCCTCCCGGCTGGCCGGACGGCGCTGGATTTTGTGGTCGGTCATCACGACCTGGATCACGTCTTGGGTGCGGCGCCGCGGCATGTGGCAGCCAACGCAGTCCATCTCCGTCACGGTCCACTCGCCAGCCTGCTGCTCTTGAGTTCCCGCGTGACCCGGTTGCGCCTGGTGCGGATCATCAATGGGGTCTTTGGCGCTCGGCTGGCCCGCGCCCGGGGAAGTCTGGAGTCCCGCATGGGCGTCGGCCAGAGGATCCGCCTTGTGACAGCTCAGGCAGGCCTCGCGGTAGTGGGAGGCCCGCTGCTCTTGAGGCACCTTGCGGTGGGGATCATGGCAGGTCAGGCAACTGAGTTTTCCTTCGCTCTCCAGATAGCAGGCGCTTTGTTGCAGGCGGTAGGGGTGATGGTTGATCTCGAAGCGTTGGTCGCGGGTGCGGCCGGCTTCGTCAATGTCGAGCTGCACCAGATAGTCGGAGAGGCGCTGCCCCGGACGGAAGGAGTAGTCTCCCCGGTCAAATCGCCGGATGCCGGGCAGCGCCACGGACGGCTGCATGTGGCATTCGAAGCAGACATCATCGCGCCGTTGGTCTGGGAGACGAGCGGGGTTGACGATGGCTTGCCTTATCTCCTCGGTGCCCTGACCGCTCAAGGCCTTTCGAGCGTGCTCGGCACCGGGACCGTGACAGCGTTGACAGCCGGTCCCCTCGGGAAGCTGCTCGGGAAAGACTTGAGGGGAGAGAGGCCCGTCACTGCCCTCGGCCACCTCGGGATAGGCATTGTGGCAAAACATGCACTCTCGGCGCACACGGCGCTGGATCCCGAAGTGGAAAGGGCGGTCAAACCCCGGCGCCATGCCCCAGCTCGAAGTCTGCGAGTACCAAGCGAGAGGGAGCTGATAGAGCTCGCCCAGCTTGGAGCGGAAGAGGTAGGTGCGCGAAGTGTGGCCCGATCCGAGGATCCAGTCCACTTGGCGCTCGATGACGTTGATGGGCTCTCCCTCGGTGTCGAGTTGGTAGCGGCGGAAAACCAGGTCTCCCCCACGCCACAGCATTTCGTAGTGACGCTTGGAAGGGGCGTGATAGAAAGTGCTGTTCTGGAAGTCCTCGATGGCAGTCTCGCGCCGGGGACGGGAGAAGGAGCGGGCCATCCCCACTTCTTGATAGGAATCGTGAATGGAACGGTGGCAGAGCGCGCAAGCCCGGTCTTCCACATAGCCCGGAGCGGCCCCGCCGGTCACCGCCATTCCCAGTGACTCCAGCGGATCCTCTTCCTGCTGCGCCGCCGTTCCGCCGAGCATCCACAGAGAGAGGAACCCAACGCAAAGCGCCGCCAACACAACCATAGAAACACGCATGATTCTACCTCAACCGGCTTAGCCATTCTAACCAAGACGTACCAAGATTCCAAACGGCGTTGCCGAGAAGGCTCTTGTCGGAAGAAAAGACCTCGATACCCTCGATTCCGGCAAAATCCCGCCGATTGCAGGTCAATAGGTTGGCTTGGCAGACTTGAGCGGAGACTCCGACGGCGAGGTCAGCAGCCCGGCGGCGGGGTGAACCGAGCAGGCGACCATAGTGTCGAGATTATGCAGATTCAGATCGTCATGACTCCTTCACAGGTCGCTGCGATTGAGGAAGAAGATGGTACCTCCAGCGGCCAGCACGATCCAGGCCAAGAGGGTAGAGGTCAGAAGCGTGGTGGCGGCAGGCAGGCTGCCCAGGGAGCGCAGGAGTCGGGCTCCGGCAGGACCATAGACTTCGGAGCCCGAGAGGCTGAGGGTGGCGGCTACGCGTGCGGTGTCGATGGGATTGAGGAAGACTCCGGCCACCGCCAGCCGGTTGGCCCACAGTTCGGGCAGCAGGAAGCTGAGCCCGATGAGCAGGAGGTCGAAGAGGAGCACCAGCACGAACCAGGCCGCCAGGACGACGGCGTAGGCGCGGACTGTGCGTCCTGAGAGAATGCAAAGCAGGCTGGAAAGGGCGATGAACACCCAGCCGATGAGGAGAGTGAAGCCTACGAGGTAGAGATAGGTCTGAAATCCCCGGCTGCCGACCTTCAGGCCGATCAGGACGCCGGTGAAACCGAAGCCCAGGACGGTAGCGAGAAGATGCGAAAGGGCCAGCCCCCCCAGCTTGCCCAGGACGATTTCCGCTGGGGTCAGCGGTTCGGAGAAGAGCTGTTCAGTCGCTCCGCCCTCGGCGCGGAAGCTTTGCACTCCCATCAGCAGCGCCGCCAGAGGAACGATATAGAGCACTAAGTTGAGCAGGCTGACAGCCGTACGGTCAAAGCCCTGAAAGCCGGTGTACTCGATGACCGCCAGTCCGAAATAGCTGACGGTCAGCGTCAGAGCGGCCAAGAGTGCGGAGTAGGAGACCAGCCAGCGGTTGCGCAGGGCCAACCGCATTTCTTGGCGGGCCACAAGGCCCACCAGCGCAGGTTGTGGAAGCTGGTCCGTCATGGCTGCACCTCTTGCACAACTTGAGTCCAGGTAAGGACCCGCCCTTCTACCTCTTGGGCCCACTCAGCCGCTTGGCGGGACTCGGTCCAAGCTGCGATCCCATAGCTCATGGGTGAGGGAATCGTCTGGGAGCGGACGTAGGACGCGTTCTCGGCCGGAATCCACTCGCCGGAGCGGTAGTCGGCTACGTAAAGGGCGGTGGCGGAAGGCGGGGGCGCTTCTTTGATCCAAGCCGCAAGGCACCCCACGTCGTCGAAGAAATCCACCCTCGACGCTTGGACGGCTTGGGCGGCAAAACGGCGCTGGGAGACGGCCATGCGGCAGTAGGTGCAGGCGTCCTCATCGAGGCGCAGTTGGGCCGGCTCCAACCCTCCGCCGCATCCTCCCAGAAAGCTGGCGGCCAGAGCGAAGAAGGTCAAAACAGAGATCGTGAGCCAGCCTCGGCCAGGGGATTGCTGAGACGATGCCAGCCGGTCGTTATTGGGCTGCAGCTCAGGCATCGTCTCCCTCCTGCTCGGTTCTGCCGCGCACAAAGCCCATGTAAACCTGCTCGATGGAAGGTTCCTCGGTTTGAAAGCTTTCGACCTCGCCGACTTCGGCCAGCTTCGAGAGAATGGCGTAGCGGTGCTGGGGCGAGGCGGTGATCAAGAGCGAATGGCTGTTGAGGCTGACGTCCAGGGCCCCGGCTTCTTTGGCAGCTTGGGCCAGTCGGCGATCTGGACGGCTCATCCGGACCCGCAGAAGGGAGCGGCGGCTTAGCTCCGCGCGCAGCTCGGCCACGTTGCGTCTAGCAACCACCCGTCCCTCTACCAGGATGACGGCTTGATCGGCCAAGGCTTCTACATCGTCCAGCACATGGGTGGAGAAGAGCAAGGCCCTTCCCTGCTGGCGCCAACGGATGGCAAGCTCGCGCATGTGCAGGGCGGCTTCCACGTCCAGGCTGGCGGTGGGTTCGTCGAAAAGCATCAGGGGAGCTTGGCCGAGTCCGGCCACGGCCAGCGAAAGGCGTTGCCGCATTCCCTGGGAGAGTTCAGCCACGCGGCGCTGTTGGTCACGGCGCAAGATCCCGGCGTCCTCCAGCGCAGGAAGGCAGGCTTGCTGATCAAGGCCGCGAAGGCGGGCGTGGAAGCTTACGATCTCCAGGGGAGTCAAGGCCGGTGCAAAAGAGGCCTGCTGGGGCAGGTAGCTGAAAAGCCGGCGGACGCGGCGGTTGCGGCGGCTCTGGCGCAGCCCGTCGATCTCCACACGTCCGGCGTCGAGGCCCAGCAGTCCCGCCACGCAGCGCAAGATGGTGGTCTTGCCGCTGCCGTTGGGTCCCAGCAAGGCCACCGATTGCCCGGCTTCAACTGCAAAGGACACACGACTCACGGCGGGGTGCCCGTCGTAAGACTTGCTCAGACCATCGACTTGCAGCAATGGGCTCATCGGCGCAGCCTCCAGGACAACCAGCCGCCCGCCGCCAGCAGCGCCAAGGCGGCGGCCGAAGCGGCCGGAGAGGCCGGGTCAGACAACTGGCCGAGTGTATCGATTTCCTCCACCCCGCTGACGGGCTTCATGCGCGGGGCTTGGTCGAACTGCCCGCTGGAAGGAACCAAGGGAAAGCTGCGTTCGGCGGCGGCCAAGGTTTCGGCGGCAGCGCTGGAAAGGTAGAAGCGCAGCAGCGGGCGGTTGCCTTGCAGATACTCGAAGGCGTCCTGCAACCGGTGGGGGACGTCCCCCACTCCGTCCCCGTCGAGGTCATAGCCCCGATAGCCGGAGAAATAATTCCCTTGCCCGGATGGAGTCCAGTTGGCCTTAGCCTTGCCCACCGTATGCAGAGTAGTCGAGTTGTCGATGAAATCGTTGAGGGCGAAGCGGTTCTCCAGCGAACTGGCGTAGAGGACGACACCCACGTCGTTGTAGGCCACAAGATTTCGGCGGAAGAGATTGCGGTGGGAACTGTCAAGGAAAATGCCGCGGCCGTTGTTGACGATCAGGTTTCCCTCGGCCACCGAGTCGATGCATTCCTTGAGCAGCAGTCCGAAAGCATTGTAGCCACGGCGGTTGTTGACGATGAGGTTGCCCCTGAACTGCACCCGTTCCGTGTACATGACGGCCACACCCGCTATGCTGTCGCGGAAGAGATTGCCCGTGAAAGTATTGTCGCTGCAGTACATATAGTGGACGCCGTAACGCAAGTCGGCGAACTCATTGCCTTCCACCGTGTTGAAGTCCGAGTGGTCGAAGTAAACCCCGTCGCGCACCTGACGCACATCGTTGCGGCGCAGGCGGTTATGGTGTGCATCGAAGAGATGCACGCCCGCGCCGCGCTGTCCCAGGGGCATTTCAGCCCGTCCCCGAATGCGGTTGCCCTCGATCAGGGCCTCGCGGCAGCCGTCCAGGTAGATGCCGAAAAGGTTGTCGGAGAGATGATTGCCGACGATCTCCGCCTGGCGTCCCTGCACCCGGATGCCGGCATCGCTGACCATCATGTTTCTGCCCGATCCACTGATGGAAAAGCCCTCCACGCGGGCATTGTCGGCCGCCACCAAGACCACGTCACCTTGACAGTCCCCGCGGATGTGGGCTCGGCCTCCTCCGGACAAGGTGACGGCCTTGTCCACCACCAGACGCTCGGGGTACTCGCCTGGAGCCACCGAGATGACGTCGCCCGGACGCGCCTGATCAAGCGCTTGCTGAATCGAGGCGTATCGCTCCCCGGGGCCAACGTCAAACCTCTGGGAGGCCTGAGTCATGGCGGACGGGCTCATCGACAACCCAAGCAGAATCACCCATTGGACGTCCCGGATCCTCACCGCTTGCGGGCTCCTCGATAGGCGACAAACAGAGCAGCGGCCAACAGCACCCCGAAGACGATCATGGCGTAACTGCCCCCGCCGGGATAACTCTCGATCCAGAAGTTGGCCACCCGCACGCGTCCGAAAAAGGGAGGAGTGAAGGGCTCTACGGTCACGGCGGCGGAGGGATCGAGATTGTGGCCGTATTCGTAGAGCCGCGAATAGAACGTCCATGCCGCAAATCCTCCGAAATAGAGGTAGAGAACCACTATGTCCACCAGGTCCTTAATGCTCCCGAAGACCAAACAGCGCAGGACGATCAGCACCAGGAATCCCACCACGAACGGCATCCACAGGAACTCCGAAAAGTCGCTTTCCAAGAGCGGACGCATGCCGATGTAGTGATTGAGGGAATTAATCTCGCGCAGATCGTCCCGGCGGGGCGTCTTCTGTCCTTCCAGATGATCGATGTAGATCTCCAGCCGCAGCGGGTCGGGATACTGGTTGGACTGGAAGGACATCGTCCAAAGAGGAAGGTAGAACATGAATGGAACTGCCAGCAGCGTCGCCAACAAAATGAGCCGGGCCCTGGAGCTGATGGCGGACTGAAGAATGGCTTGTCGAGCTTCTGATCGCGTGCCCATACCCGTTTTTTCCACGTTGACAGGACGACCGGAGGAGGGCCCCCGGCCGTCGGTGTTGAAGCTAACGCACCAGCATGTAGCCCTGCATCTCCTGGTGGAGCGCCGAGCAGAAGTTGGTGCAGTAATAGGCGAAAACGCCCGGCTTGTCGGCCCTGAAGGTGACGTGCTTAGTCTCTCCCGGATCGACGACGATGTTGATGTTGTAGCCGTTGATGCCCAGACCGTGGAGTTCATCGGTGGTCTGCTCGATGTTGGTGATGTGGATGCTCACCTCATCTCCCCGCCTGACCTCGAAGCTGGTGGGATGCAGAGTAGAGCGGACAGCCGCCATTTTGACGTCCACGCGGTTGCCCGAACGGGTCACCCCGGCCTCGGCGATGTCGAAGATGGCCATGGGATCATCATTCTCAGCTTGGGGGTAGACCTCGATGGGATCGAGCAGGTCGCGCGGGCAGGCCTGTGCATAATGAGGCTCGGGCTCCGTGAAGGCGTCGTAGAGCAGCCGCATCGTTTCTCCGCTGATGTCGATCAACTGGCTCGACTCGGGCTGGGACGGACCCACGTTGAGGTGGCGTCCGTGAGAGAGCTTGTTGAGCGCGATCACGTAATCACCCGAGGGCTGCATGGAATCACCTCCGGGAACCAGGAGGTGCCCGATGTTGTAGCTGACAGGAATCGTATCGAGCACATCGCCTGTTTCAGGACTCCACTTGGCAATGGCGCTGTCGATGAAGAGGCTGGTGTAGGCGTTGCCCCGGTTGTCGAATTGGGTGTGCAGCGGACCCAGGCCGACCTGCACCTCACGTTCCATCACGCTCTCGTAGGTGAGGACGGGGATGCCGTCCTCTTCACCGTTGAAGTCCTGGTCCTGGATGGCTTGCAGCATCTTGTCGAAGCTGTAGACGGTGGTGATGGCCTCCAGCTTGCCGCTGGTCACGAAAAACGTCCCGTCAGGACTGAAGTCCACGCCGTGAGGACTCTTGGCTACGGGAATCAAGTAGGCTATTCCTGGATTCTCAGCAGGATCGAGGACGGGCACGCCTCCAATGTCCTGCGCCTTGCCGTCAGCCACCGCTTGAGCCGCCAGCTTCCAGTTGACGGCGATGGCATAGTCACGGTCGTTGGCACTGGCCGTCTTCTCCAGTTCGCCGGTTGCGCGCTCGGAGTTGTAGCAGGTCCACAGGGCCCATTCGGCGGAAGGACCCCGTCCCGTCGAGCCCAGATCCCAGTCGAAAGGCGGAGTTGCGATTTCGAAGCCCATGCTCATTTCACCGCTGTCGGCGTCGACGTTGACGGCGCCCACCAGACCCTTGTATTTGGTGGCGTAGTCTTCCACTGAGGCGTAAGTTCCCTTGGGAATGGGGATGCCGAAGCGGGATGCGAAGAGGATCATCTCGGTGTTGACGGTGACGAAGGCGCTGCCGTGGTTGCCCGAGAGATTGGGAATCGGTCCGAAGATCTGCTTGGTCTTGAAGTCTCTCAGGTCGATCCGGGCCAATCGGGCGTTGGCATTGTCGTTGACAAAGAGCCAGCGTCCGTCGTAAACCCCTTCGGTCCTGGAAAGAGAGGGATGGTGGACGTCGCCCCAAGTGAAGTCGCCCAGCATTTCCCGGCTTTCGTCATCGAAGCCGTAGCCGGTGGCGGGATAGGGAGCGAAGACGGGGATGGTCACGATGTGACGCATGGAGGGGATACCGGCCACGTAGACGTTGCCCGAGTGTCCACCCGAATAAAACAGGTAGTGTTGATCCAGGTCGCCCGGCGGAACGTAAGCTGCCGTTGCGGCCTCGGCGGCACTTCCCGTGGCGGCGCCGCGGCGGCTCTCGGGCTCGCCTCCTTGGCAGGCGAAAAATCCCAGAGCGACCGCCGCCAGGACGATTAAAGTCCATCCCCACCTGGGGATACCTAAAGTCTTGCCGAACATCACAAACCTCCTCTTGGTTCAGTTCTCTGAGGCTAATTCTCTGCTGCTTGCTCTTGCGCTTGTTGAGCCTTGTATTTCTCATAGGCGATTTCCAGCAGACGCACAGCTTCCAGCCGCTCCTGGCGGCTCAGCTCGATCTGCTTGGAGAGCACCACCTGCATGGTTCCAGTGGGATTGAGAAGAAATGATTCCAAGGTGCGTCCGAAACGCTTGGGGGCGTCCTCGACAGCCAGCGCCAGGTCAGGACCGATTTTGGTGGCCGATTCCACGCCCAGGCTGGAGACGTCGTGGCAAATAAAGCAGGTGTTTTCCACAAAGAAGCGTCCTTCGCCTTCCCTCATCATGCGCTCGCGCTCCAGCTCTTCCTCGGTGGGAATGTCGCGGATCACGCCGCCCGGATACATCGCCAGGGGGAGGTCGAGGTCTCGCCAACTCATCAGCAGCAGTCCGATGCTGCGCGCCTCTTCAGTGTTGAATCCGAAATCAGGCATGACGGTGTCGGGCGAGTAGCTCTTGGGCTTCTGAAGGTGGGCCACCTGCCAGGAAAAGAAAGAGGGGATCGTCGTCAAACGGGAATAATCATAGTTTTCGGGCGGCTTGTCGCCCACATAGGTCAGGTCGGGACCGATGGAGCCTCCCCGCTTGTTGATGACGTGGCAAGCCCGGCAGCCCTTGTCGCGGACCAACTGCTTGCCCCGGTTGATATGCTCGGCGCCCTCAGTCTGCCGTTGGTAGCGGTGGCAGGTGTTGCACTTGATTTCCAGGAAGGCCCATTCGTCCTGCATGCGGTAGTCCTGGCCCAGCTTGCTGTCCAGCAGGGGATCGCCCCAGTGCTCCACCCAGCCGTGCGCTTCGGGCAGCCGGGTGGCGAACCCCTGTCCGCCGTGGCACGCCGTGCAGCCGAACTCCTCCACCGGGTGAGTCTCGAGATAGTCGGCGGGATGGGAGGCAAAAGGCTGAGGAGCATCGCCCAGCCCCTCCCAGGTCAACCCCAGATGGCAGCTCGTGCAGCGATCCACCCGTCCAGCCGATTCCACCCACACCTGTCGCAGGCCCACGGGCGTCGCCAAGGCCCTTTCGGGTCCGAAGCGTTCCTCGATCAGGGCCCTGAATTGGGCCTGATAGTCGCTGTAGGCGGGATGGGCATCGCTCCAGATCACCCAGGCGCACACCGCCAGCGCCAGAAAGCTGAAAGCCCAAAGTAGAGGACGGTCTTTTGAAAACACCTCGAAGCCTCCTAAAAGCGGCTGGGATGGGAGGGCCACTGCTCCCAAGGCCAGTAAAAGTCCCAGAAAGGCCCGCGCATGAAGGTGGCCACCACGGTCAAGACCACCAGGGCCAGGCAAATCAGCAGGAACACGGCATTAGCGGTCCGCCTGCGGGAATGGAACCAAACCGCCACTGTAGCCGGTCCGGTGCGGTCCAGGGTGGGGACCAGAAAGGCCCACAAGAGCAAGAGCCCGGGTATCAGGACGCCGCCCATCAGGGCCCCGTTGAGCGTCCAGCCGCCGATGCGCACGGTGGTGATGGTGACCAGTTCCTGAAGCCACAGAAAGTACCAGGGCGCCTTGGCCGGGTTGGGGGTGACTTCGGGATTGGCGGCCTCTTCCAGGGGGGCGCCCAGCCATACCGCCAGGACTCCGGCGACAGCCAGGGTCAACAGACCCACTGCCAGCAGGCGGACGACCAGGTTGGGCACCGACTGGACTAGATGGCGGTCTTCCTGAACCAGCGCCGATTGAACGGCAGCCGTGGTTCCGCCGCTGACCCCCATGAGGGTGTAAGTCTTGGCGGAGGCGGCCTCGTCCGGCTCGGCCTTGGCCTTGAGGGCGGCCTGATCGTGGCTGGCCAGCCCGCCGTCCTTGTGGATGCGCCACATGTGCCAAATGAAAATCAAGGTCAGGATCAAGGGCAGAAAGACACAATGCAGCACATAAAAGCGGATTAGCGTACTTTGATTAATCTCGTGGCCGCCCAGCAGCAGGAAGCGCGTCTCCTCCCCCACCAGCGGAACGGCGCGGGCGATGTTGGTGCCCACAGTAATGGCCCAATAGGCCAACTGATCCCAGGGAAGCAGGTAGCCGGTGAAGCTGAGCAGGAGCGTCAGCAGCAGCAGGACGAGGCCCAAGTACCAATTGAGTGGACGGTTCTGGTTGGCCATCACGCCGTTCTTGTAGGCCGAGGTCAGAAAGACTCTGACCATATGGAGGAACACCACGGCAACCATCAGGTGAGCGGCAATCCGGTGGACGGCGCGGAGAAAGGCCCCGAAGCTGACGGCATACTCCAGATCTTTGATGGAGCCGTAAGCGCGCTCGACGGAAGGCACGTAAAGAAACATCAAGACCACGCCCGTCAGAGTCAGCAGCAAGAAGAGCACGGCTGAGATGGTCCCCAGCCAGAAGGAGTAGGTGGCGGCCACGGAACGTTTGTTGACCTTGCTGGGAAACCAGTGGAGATAGAAGTTGCGTACCACTGCGTCGCCCGCTTCACGGGCGCTTCGGGGCGTCCACGTCCATGTCAGGTCGCGCAGCGTGAACCTACGTTTTGGGGCTCTGGTATCGGGCATGTCGGGTCTCCGTGTCGGCTTTTCAGGTCAAGCTCAACCTCCATCCCTTTTCAGCCTGCTGGGATAGATCGACGACCAGTTGTCCGTCGTCGGGCGCGAAGTCGAGCCTGAAATAGCTAAGAGGACGCGGGGCCGGGCCATCGAAGTTGGTTCCGTCGGCGCGAAACTTGCTGCCGTGGCAGGGGCAGTGGAATTCGATGGTCTGAGTCCTGCCGCGGCCTACGTTGACGATCTGGACCGTACATCCCAAGTGAGTGCAGGTGGCGCCGATGCAGTAAAAAGCCTGGCCTTCACGAAAGACGAAGACGCCTTGATCGGCGATGAAAGTGGGGCCTTGGGTGAACTGCTCGGGTTGTCCGGCCTTGAAGCGCAGAGGCTTTTCGTAGAGCGCGTTAGGCACAAGGGCCCGGGCGGACATGATGACGGGAATGCCTAAGGAAGCACCCACCATCCCCGCTCCCAATCGCCTGATCAGCTTGCGGCGCTGGATGGAATCCGGTTTTTCCTTGTCTTCATTGTGGCTCATAGTAAAGGACCTCCATCGTCATGGCGTCTGTGGGACATCGGATGGCGCACAGTCCGCAGCGGATGCAGATCTCGTCGTCTTTCAACATGGCGGAGGCCGGCTGATCGTGGGGAGCTTGACCGATTTGGCGGGCCTCTTCGATTTGATCCGGCGGCAGTTCGATTGCCTCCAGCGGCACCAGCTTGAGGCAGTCCACCGGGCAGATATCGACGCAGCGGTTGCAGAGGACGCACTTGACGGGGTCGTAGACCGTCTGGATGTGGCAGTAGAGGCAACGTTCGGCTTGCCTTCGGGCCTCTTCTTGGCCGTATCCGGTTTCCACCTCGCTGACGCCGCTTCGGCGGTTGAGGTCGGTGGTGGGCGGGGGTTTGCGTCCGATCTGCTCGTACTCACGAGAACGCCGAAACTGGCGGGTGGGGATCTTTTCGAATCTCAACCTGAAGGAAGGCTGGGCAGCGCCCGAGCGGGAATTCAGGAAGGCATCGATCCCGGCGGCCGCTTGCTTGCCGTTGGCCACGGCTTCGATCAGATTGCGCGGACCGAAGGCAGCGTCGCCGCCGGCGAAAACGCCCGGCGCCGTTGTGGCCAGCGTATCGGAATCGACCTTGATGGCTCCCGTGACGGTGAGTTCCACGCCGTCTTCGGGATTCAGGAAATCGACATCCACTTGCTGGCCGATGGCCTGGATCACCAAGTCGGCTTCCACCTCCTGATGGATAGAGTCATCAAGGATGGGATCGAAGCGCCCATCCTCATCATAGGTGCGCTTGACGCCGATGAGCTGGACCCGTTCCACCCGGTTGCCTCCCTGGAAGCGGGTCACGCTGCGTTGGGGAAGGTAGCGGATGCCCTCGCGCAGAGCTTCCTCAAACTCTTCGCGCCCTTGAGCGCTGCGCGTCACCGGCATTTCCTGGAAGCTTTCCAGGCTGGCCAGCGTCACCTCGGCGCCCGCCCTGGCAGCCAAACGGGCGGCGTCCAACGCTGTTTTGATGTCGCCGGCTTCTGTTTCTCCGGGAGTCCCGGCGGTTTCGTCCTTATCAGGCGGGCCTTCCCGTCCACTTGGGGAGCCGGCCGCATCCCGACCGCCAGCATCGGGACGGTCCGCATCGCCCCCGACAGACTCGGCCGCCCCCGCACGCAGAGCCATGCGGGCGGCGTCAAAGGCTACGAATCCGCCCCCGACCACCAGAACCTTCTTTGCTCGGGGAACGCGGAATCCGTTGTTGATGTTGAGCAAGTAGTCCACCGCACGGATGACCCCGTCCAGATCGCTGCCTGGACAATCCAGCGTGCGGCCCTTCTGGGCCCCCACCGAGATGAAAAAGGCTTCGAAGCCCTCCTCCCTGAGTTGCCTCAAGCCAAAATCTCCAGTCAGGGGCATCTCGTAGCGGATCTCCACACCCATTTCTTGGATGGCATGGATCTCACTGTCCAGCAGAGTGCTGGGCAGGCGAAATTCAGGAATGCCGTGGAATGCCATGCCCCCGGCTCGCTGGGTGGCCTCGAACAAGGCCACCTCGTGTCCCATGACAGCTAAGTCATGAGCGCACGAAAGCCCGGCAGGTCCAGCACCGATGACGGCGACTCGTTTTCCGCTTGGGGAGCGGGCGGCGCTGCTGGGCAAGTGCCAGGGCCAACGGTTGCCCGCGACCGGCTCACCGTCCAGCAGACGGCGATAGGTTTCAGGCTCTTTGGATTCGACTCCGAACTGTTCCGTGACAAAGCGCTTGAGGGCGCGGATGGCCAGGGGTGCATCCACGCTTCCGCGGCGGCAAAAGTCCTCACATGGAGCGGCGCAGATGCGTGCGCACACCGATGCCAGAGGGTTAGGTGAGCGGGCCGTCAGGTAGGCATTCCGATCCTGCTTTTCGGCAATAAGCTGTACGTAACGGCCACAATCCGTCTTGACTGGACAGGCCATCTGGCAAGGTACTCGGCCCAGCCAGTATTGAAGGCCCGGGAACCGTGCACGAATCATTATGGATTGTCACTGAAGCACGCCCTATGCCAGCGTCCAACGCAATGGAGGGCCATTGTCGCCCCAGTTCTTGGTATCCTGATAGGCCCTCTACTACCCGACTTAGGGGCCTGTTGGTGTGAGTCGCTCAGCCTGCCCTCCTGAGTCAAATGCCCGAAAGGTGGGGCGCAACCCCCAGGAAGCGATTAACGGGAGATCTTGGCCTCGACCCGCTGAAGGGCCTGTTGCAGGGGCTGGGATTCGGGCAAGTTGCGAAGGCCCTGGCTGAGGTAGCGGCGGGCTTTTTCCAGGCTGCCTCCACTTTTCTCAAGGGCCTCGGCATATGCCAGGTAGAGGCGTTCCATGGAAGGCTCGACCGCCAGTCCGCGGCGCAAAGCGGTGATGGCCTCGCCGGCCTTGTCGGACTCTTGCAGTGCCAGTCCCAAGTGGAGCCAGGCGATGGGCAGGTTGGAACACAAGCTGGTGGCATGGCGGAGGGATTCGACGGCCTCCTGAGGACGGCCCACCCGGCGTAACAGAGTCCCCAGATTGTGGTGCAGGCGGCAGTCCCTCGGCTCGGCTTCGATCGCCTTGCGCATCTTGGCCACAGCCTGCTCGGTCGAACCCGAGCGGCTTTCCACCGCAGCGTCGAGTCTGAGGACAGCGGGATGGTCGGGCTCCTTCTCGCGCAGCATCTGCAACACCGAGGCGGCCTCCTCCAACTGGCCGTGGGGCAGCAGTCCGCTGACATAGCGCAGGTAGGGCTCCACATGGGGGACATGGGAAACGGCCAGCAACCTCTGATACTGGCGCATGAAGTCTAGCGAAGTCCGGGCGCCGGCTTTCAAGACGGCCGAGGCTCGATAGACTTGTCCCAAATTGCCTGGCGGAGCCTTCTCTGGCTCCAGGAAATCGACGTCGGTCACCAGGCGGCTGGTTTCCTGCAGTGGAGCCAGCCTTTCGTCCTCAGGTGCCGGACGGCGCCGGATGCGGTGGTCGGTCATCACCACATGAACGACGTCCTGCGTCCGCCGCCGGGGCATGTGGCAAGCGACGCAGTCAGCGGACTCGAGTGCCTGTTCTTCCTGCGGATGCCCGTCGGTCAACCGTTCCACATCATGGCAACCCAAACAGGCGTCCCGGTAGTGGTCCGCCCGCTGCTGGGAAGGCACCTTGCGGTGGGGGTCGTGGCAAGTGACGCAACTCAGCCGGCCTTCGCTCTTGAGAAAGCAGGCGCTTTGGCGCAGGCGGTAGGGATGATGGTTGATTTCGAAGCGCCGGGAGCGATCCAGCCCTTCCTGCGAGACATCGAAATGGACGATGTATTCAGACAGCTTCTGGCCCGGACGGAAGGAATAGTCATTGCGTCCGAAGCGCCGGATCCCAGCCAGCAGCACGGTGGGCTGGACGTGGCATTCGAAGCAGACGTCGTCGCGCCGTTCGGGCATCAGGCGCCCCAAGTGGACGATGGAGGCGCGGATCTCTTCGATCGGCTTCCCGGTCAAGGCTTTGCGGGCGTGATCGGCTCCCGGACCGTGGCAGCGCTGGCAGCCCGTCCCCTCAGGAAGCTGGGCGGGAAAGACGTGCAGCATCTCCACCCGGTCGCTGCCTTCGGGCACGTCGGGATAGGCATTGTGGCAGAACATGCACTCGCGGCGCACCAGACGCTGAAGCCCCGGGTGTCGGGGCCGGTCAAATCCCGGCGCCATGCCCCAACTTGAGGTCTGCGAGTACCAAGCCAAGGGAAGCTGATACATCTCGCCAGACCCGGTGCGAAACAGGTAGGTCCGGGACGTGTGGCCCGAACCCAGGATCCAATCGACGGGAATCTCAATCTCGTTGATGGGCTGGCCTTCGCCGTCAAGCTGGTAACGAAAAAAGACCAGCCGTCCGCCCCTCCACGCCATCTTGTAATAACGGTCGGACGGACGGTGGTGGAAGGGCCCGCTCTCAAAGTCCTCGATGTTGTTCTCAGGGCGTGGACGGTAAAAGGACTTGGCCATCCCCACTTCCTGGTAGGAATCGAATATGCTGCGATGGCACAGCCCGCAGGCCCGGTCCTCGACGTAACCCGGTGCCGCCCCACTCGTGACCCTCATCTCAAGCCGGGCCAAGGGATCGCTCTGGGCACCCAGGGGCTCCGAACCGGCCCAAAGCAGAAATCCCGCCATGCAAATCGCCCCTGTGATGAGAAAAGCACTACGCATCGCGGACCCTCAACCGGCCCTGAATCTTAACCCGCTTGGGCAAATCCTGTCCAGACCGCTGGCGGCCCGGGTCGAAGAGGAGACACGTCCTGCCCTAGAGCTCGTCAGGTGGCCGAATTCCGGCCAGTGGTACAACCTCGCCCAGAAAAAACTTCCCAGTGAAGCTGGAGACCTCCCCGCTTCCGCCTTCCTGACCCTGGCATGAGACTTGCGACTGTTGTTCCTAGAGGCCATTGAGCCCAAGAATAAAAAGACAAAAGGAGCGATTTCATGTCAGTCGCGAAAATTACCGAAATCAGCGCACAATCAACCGAAAGTTTCGAAGACGCCATCCAAAAAGGCATCGCCCGGGCTTCCAAGACGCTTAAGAACATCAAGAGCGCCTGGGTCAACGAGCAGTCCGTAGATGTCGATGGCGGACGCGTCAAGACATGGCGGGTCAATATGAAAGTGACCTTCATCCTTGACGAGTAAGAGCCAGTTCCCGAGCCGCTGAAACAGCGGCGACCTTGGGGGCGATTGCCCCAGTGAGAGGCCCCCAAGGCGGGGTCGGGCCTCCCGCCATCAGGCCGCATTTCCCGAAGCCGCGGGTTCCTCCGCGAACTTGACTCCTGTGTTTTAATGTGCTACAACGCTAATCTGATAAAGCGATGGAACGCGCACTGGACCGGAACAAGGAGCTTTGGGATCTTTTTGAGGTCATTTGCGGGCTCGAGGATGCTCAAGAATGCGCCTTGTTTTTCCGTGACTTGTGCACCCTGACCGAACTGCAAGCCATGGCTGAACGCTGGCAGGTGGCACGGCTGGTGGACGAAGGCATCCCCTACCGGCGCATCAGCGAGCTGACCGGAGCTTCCACCGCCACCATCACCCGCGTGGCCCATTGGGTCAAGCACGGCGAGGGCGGCTACCGGGCCATGCTGGACAAGCTTGGCGCCGATGGCTGAGCGGTCTCGGCGAGACCCGTAGCATCGATCTGCGGTTGATGTGACGGCCGGTGTGATCGTGGGCTTCCAGAACGGCTGGCGTGACGCTGCGGATGTGGGACCGTGCATCGAAATGAAATGGAAAACGAACCAATCGGAGCAATCTTGCGCCGAAGTGCCTCATCAAGATTATGAGCATCAAGCTGGACGGCAATCACCTCAAGATCTCCCTGCAGCGCAAGGGGCGGCTGGCGGACGTGTCGCGCAAGTTTTTGCGCTCCTTGGGCCTGCAGTTCGAATACTATGACGGACGCCTCTTTTCCACCTGTACCAACTTTCCTCTCGATTTGCTTTTCTTGCGCGATGACGACATTCCTGAGTACGTCGAAGAGGGAGTCACCGACCTGGGCATCGCCGGACTCAACATCGTCCATGAATACGACTCCAAGGTGGTCCGGCTGGAGAAACTGGGGTTCTCCGGGTGCCGGCTGTGCATCGCCGTCCCCAAGCGCTCGGGACTAAGCGCCGTGAACCAGTTGGACGGAAAGCGCATCGCCACCTCTTATCCCTCCTCCCTGCGACGCTACCTGGAGGAGAAGGGGCTGGATTGCGAGATCGTCAAGATCAGCGGATCGGTGGAGATTACCCCCAGCCTCAACGTGGCCGATGCCATCTGCGACTTGGTCTCCACCGGCAGCACCTTGCGGCTCAACGACTTGGAGCCTATTGAGACCATCCTCGAGTCAGAGGCGGTGCTGATCGGGAATCCGGATTCCTTCGAGGACGCGCGTAAACGCGAGTTGATCGAACGCTTGAGGGTGCGGGCTCAGGGCACGCTCAAAGCCCGGGATACGAAGTATGTGATGATGAACGTGCCCAACAACAGGCTGGAGAAGGTCGAAAGCATCCTTCCCGGCATGAAATCGCCGACGGTGATGCCGCTGGCGCACGACGACATGTCGGCCGTCCACTCGGCGGTCCCCGAAGAGGACTTCTGGGACGTCATTGAACGACTCAAGCAAGCCGGCGCCCAGGACATCCTGGTAGTGCCGGTGGAGAAAATGGTGCTGTGAAGCCCGGCGGTGCCTGGGACTTGAAAAGCGAGTAGCCCAATCAATGCTCAAACGATATCTATTAGAAGAGCTGGACGAGGGAGACGTGGAGCGCCTGTGCCTGCGCAATCCCCTGCAGGACGCCGGCATCATGGCCCAGTGCCGGGACATCTTCGACGCCGTGGCCCGCCGGGGCGACGAGGCGCTGCGTCAATTCACCGGTGAGTTTGACGGGGTTGAGCTTGAAGCCCTGCGGGTCACCAGCCAAGAGATGCAGAAGGCGCTCGATCAGGTCTCCGACGACACTCGGGACGCCCTTCAGCGGGCCGCCGACAATCTGCGTTCCTTCCACAAGATGCAGTCCTGGGAGGAGCCGCGGGTGGATATCGAAGAGGGCGTGGAATGCTGGAGAGAGAGCCGTCCCATCGAGAAGGTCGGACTCTACGTCCCGGCCGGGACCGCTCCCCTGCCCTCCACCGTCCTCATGCTGGGCGTGCCGGCTCGCTTGGCCGGATGCCTGCAGGTCATCCTCTGCACGCCTCCCCGCCAGGACGGCTCGGTGTCCCCGGAGACGCTGGCCGCCGCCGGGCTAGTCGACGCCGACGCCGTTTTCAAGATCGGCGGAGCCCAAGCCGTGGCGGCCCTGACCCTGGGGACAGCGAGCGTCCCCCGGGTGGACAAGATCTTCGGTCCCGGCAACCGCTGGGTGCAGTCGGCCAAGATGCTTTCGATGCAGTACGGGACGGGAGTCGACCTGCCCGCCGGTCCCAGCGAAGTGCTGGTCGTGGCCGATGATTCGGCCGATCCTTGCTTCGTGGCTGCCGACCTGCTCTCCCAAGCCGAGCATGGAAGCGATTCGCAGGTGGTCCTGGTTTCCACAAGCAAGAAGCTCATCAGCCGGGTGGTCCTGGAAATGGAAGAGCAGCTCAAAGACTTGCCCCGCCGCGGACTGGCCGCCGACGCCCTGCAGCAGAGCTTCTCGCTGCTGTGTCATGACCTCGACGCGGCTATCCAGTTCAGCAACCGCTACGCCCCGGAGCACCTCATCCTCAACATCGAGGACGCCGATCGCTGGGCCGGATGCGTCCTTTCGGCCGGCTCGGTCTTCCTCGGTCCCTGGACGCCTGAAGTGGCCGGCGACTACGCCTCGGGAACCAACCACACCTTGCCTACTTCGGGCAGCGCCCGCGCTTGTTCGGGCGTGTCCCTGGACAGCTTCCTCAAGAAGATCACCTTCCAAAGCATCACCCGCGGCGGACTGGAAAGGCTCTCCCCCACCCTGCAGCAACTGGCCCGGGTGGAAGGCTTGGAAGCCCACCGCCGCGCCGTCTCCCTGCGCCTGGAGAAGGATCCATCCCAACCCCACAGCGATGAGGACGCCCCATGAGCATCGATCTGCAACGGTTGGTGCGTCCCAACGTGCGCACGCTCAAGCCATACCAGTCGGCCCGCGACACCATTCAAAGCGGCGTTCTGCTGGACGCCAATGAAAACCCCTTTCCCGTTCTTAAGGACGGGATCGAACTCAACCGCTATCCCGACCCCAATCAAGCCCGCCTGCGCCAAGCCCTGGCCGACTACACAGGCCTGGAACCATCCAATATCCTGGCCGGGGCCGGATCGGACGAGGTGCTGGACTGGATCTTCAAGGTCTTCCTCCAGCCGGGACAGGACTTGGCCGCCATCCTGGAGCCCACCTACGGCATGTACCAGGTGCAGGCCGACATCATGGGCGTCGGGACGGTCGCGCTGCCGCTGCACGGCGATGACTTCAGCTTCTCGTCCCCGCAGTTCCTGAAGGACGTGCCCGAGGATGCCAAAGTGGCCTTTCTTTGCTCACCCAATAACCCCACCGGCAACTTGTTGGAGGCGGACGAGATCCTCAAGCTGTGCCGCGACTGGGGCAAGATCGTGGTGCTTGACGAGGCCTATGTGGAGTTCGCCGAGAAGCCCTCCATGGCGTCCTGGGTGAGCCAGCATCCTAACCTGGTCATTTTACGGACGCTCTCCAAAGCTTTCGGACGCGCCGCCATCCGCCTGGGATATGCGCTGGCTTCGCCGCCGGTCATCGAGTACTTCCGCAAGGTCAAGGCGCCCTACAACCTCAATGCCTTGGCCCAGCGTCAAGGCGTCCTGGCGCTGGAGGACGGTCCCCAGCGCCTGGCAGAAATCCTCAGCGAGCGCCGTCGGCTGCGGCAGGCTTTGCACGAGATTCCGGCGGTCAAGCGGATCTTCCCTTCCCAGTGCAACTTCTTGCTTTTCCGGGTGGCCGGGGCCTCTAGGCTGTGCCTCAAGCTGCTGGAGCGCGGCGTGGTCGTGCGCGACCGTTCGTCCATGCTGGGACTGGCCGACACCATCCGCGTCAGCATCGGGCGTCCTCAGGAAAACGACCTCTTTCTCAAGGAATTCAGGCGCCTGGTTGCTCCTCAGGAGTCTCCTCTCAGGCAATCGGCCCCCGACGGGAGAACAACATGAGTGAGTTCACGTTTTTTTGTTAGTTTCTATCTTCGATTGGGAGAAACGCATGCGAACCGCTGAAATCAGCCGCCGGACCCGCGAAACTCAGATCGACCTGCGCCTCAATCTCGACGGACGCGGCGACGCCCAACTCAACCTCCCGCTGGGATTCCTCAGCCACATGCTCGATCTGCTGGTCAAGCATTCGCTCATCAACCTCAAGGTGGAGGCCGCGGGCGACCTGGAAGTCGACGATCACCACCTCACCGAGGACCTGGGCATCGCGCTGGGCCAGGCTATCCTCCAGGCGCTGGGCGACAAGCGCGGCATCCGCCGCTACGGATTCTTCATGCTGCCCATGGACGAAGTCTTGTGCCAAGTGGCCCTTGACCTTGGCGGACGCTACGCCTTCGCCAGCGACTACCGTCCGGTGCGCGAGCAGGTGGGCGACCTTTCCACCGAATTGGTCAACCACTTCTTCGCCTCGCTGGCCAATCAAGGCGGAATGAACGTGCACATCCGCCTGCCTGAGCCGGGCGAGAACGAACACCACCGCGTGGAAGCCATCTTCAAGTGCTTCGCCCGCGCCCTGCGGACCGCCGTCGAATCCGACCCCCGTCTGGGCGACGAAATCCCGTCCACCAAGGGAGCACTATGATCGAGAAACGACCAACACCCAACACCCCACATCCAATCCATCCTTGTGAGTTGTGCTTTGGAGGTTGGAGATTGCGCAGCCCCCGGGGGCCAGCATGATCGTCGTGGTCGACTACGAGGCGGGCAACCTCTACAACGTGGCCAACGCCCTCACCCACTTGGGGCAGGACTTCGAGATGTCGGGCGACCCCGAAACGGTCAGCCGGGCTTCGCGCGTGGTCCTGCCGGGAGTGGGGGCGGCGGGGACGGCCTGTGAATCGCTGCGCCGCCAAGAGCTGGACGAGGTCATCCGCAAGCTGGATGTTCCCTTCCTGGGCATTTGCCTGGGACTGCAACTGCTCTTCCGCCGCAGCGAAGAAGAACAGGCCGACCTGCTCGACGTCCTGCCGGATACGGTGGAGCGTTTTGATTCCTCCCGACTTAAGGTTCCCCACGTGGGCTGGAACTCGGTCGAGCTGGCCAAGGACGACCCGCTTTTCGAGGGCATCGAGTCGGACACTTACTTTTACTTCGTCCACAGCTATTTCGTGCCCTTCCAGCAGCCGGGCACACTGGGACGTACGACCTACGGCGGGCTCTTCTGCTCGGCCCTGCGCCACAACAACTTCTGGGGCGTCCAGTTCCACCCCGAACGCTCCGGCACCCAGGGCCTGCGCCTGCTCAAGAACTTCCTGGAGGTTTCATGCTAGTGATCCCGGCCATCGACTTGATCGGAGGGCGTTGCGTGCGCCTCTATCAGGGAGACTACGAGCAGCAGCGCACCTACTCGGAAAAGCCGCTCGACCAAGCCAAGCTCTTCGAGGATGCGGGATTCCGGCGCATTCACGTCATTGACCTGGAAGGAGCGCGGGACGGCAGCGGCGCCAACCGCCAAGTCATCGGCGACATTGCCCGCAGCGTCAAGATCAGGGTACAGACGGGAGGCGGCATCCGTAGCGCCCAGGACGTCCAGGAGTTGCTGGACAGCCGGGTCAGCTTCCTCATCCTGGGCACCTCGGTACTGGAAGACCCCAAGACCGTGGCCCGCTGGATGCAGCGCTGGGGGGAATCGTCCTTCATCGCCAGCCTCGATCTGCGCGACGGCAAGCTGAAAAGCCGCGGCTGGCTTGAGGAAAGCGACGTTACGCTGGAGCAAGCCGTGGAGCGCATCGAACACCTGGGCTTCCCCGAGATCATCTGCACCGACATCGCCTCCGACGGCACCCTTGAGGAGCCCGCTTACGCAACTTACGAGCACTTGCGCAAGCTGCTGCCCAAGGGCGTCCTCTTGCTGGCC
>DATIPO010000050.1:0-1713 GCA_035471925.1 Acidobacteriota bacterium | reverse complement strand
TGGTGTCCTTCCGGCCGAGGGCGCGCATGTGCACTGGCCCCCGTTTCGACCGGACGCCCGGCGTAAGCAGGGAGGCTTGGGGATATCCTCAAGCACAGGCTTATGTCGGACGAGTACCAGCGGATCAGGTGTGTCCGTCGTCAGGGATTTTGGGACAGATGACGTCCTGAGATAGAGGAGGCTCTGGCGCATCTGGTTGCTCACGTTAGGCGGCGGCACTGCGATGGAGCAAGCGCCGGTGTTCGATGCTGTCCCGCTTGATCCTCTCTCGTTGCTGCAGGATGGCCTGGTCCCGCCCGAAGTAGACGTCTGCGGGCGTGAGATTGCCCAGACTTTCGTGGTAGCGGCGGTGGTTGTAGTGCTCGACGAAGGCCCCGACCTGGGCCTCGAGATCGCCCGGCAGGAAGTAGTTCTCGAGCAGGATCCGGTTCTTGAGCGTCTGATGCCATCGCTCGATCTTGCCCTGGGTCATTGGATGATGCGGCGCGCCGCGGACATGGCGCATGCGCTGACTCTCGAGCCAGGTGGCAAGATCCCGCGAGATGTAGCTCGAGCCGTTGTCGCTGAGCAGCCGCGGCCTGTGGAGCACGTTGGCCGTTGTCAGCCCTGAGACGCTGAGTGCCAGCTCGAGGGTTTCGGTGACATCGCCTGCCCGCATGGTGGTGCAGAGCTTCCAGGCGACGACGTAGCGGGAGAAGTCGTCCAGCACCGTCGAGAGGTAGAACCAGCCCCAGCCGATGACTTTCAGGTAGGTGAAGTCGGTCTGCCAGAGCTGGTTCGGGGCGTTGGTCTTGTCCGCGAACTCGTCTGCCGCCTTCATGACGATGAAGGCCGGGCTGGTGATCAGGTCGTGCGCCTTGAGCAGGCGATAAACGCTCGCCTCCGAGATGAAGTAACCTTCGGTATCGGTAAAGCGCACCGCCAGCTCACGAGGCGAGAGCTCAGGCTCGTCGAGGGCCAGTTGCACGACCTGCTTCCGGACCTCGTCGGGAATCCGGTTCCAGACCCGGGCAGGCTTGGGAGATCGGTCCTCCAGCGCCTCGGGACCCTCAGTCTGGTAGCGGTCATACCACCTGTAGAATGTGGTGCGGGGAATGCCGAGCATCCCGAGCGTGCGCGTCACCGGCAGGTGCGAGTCCTCGACCAGCCGGATGATCTCGAGCTTCTCGGCGGCGGGGTATCTCATGCCTCGTCCTCCCCATCCGCGAGCATGCTTTTCTTGAGCAGCCGGTTCTCCAGGGTAAGATCGGCAACGACTTCCTTGAGCGCCCCGGCCTCCCGGCGCAGCGCCTTCACCTCACCGGATGTTGCCTCTCGCGCGGTGTCGCCCGCCAGGCGCTTCTTGCCCGCCTCGAGGAACTCCTTCGACCAGCTGTAGTAGAGGCTCTGGGCGATGCCCTCGCGGCGGCACAGCTCGGCAATGCTGTCCTCGCCCCTCAGACCGCTCAGCACGATGCGGATCTTCTCCTCCGGCGAGTGCCGCTTGCGTGTCGCCCGGCGGACGTCCTTCACCACCTTCTCAGGCGGTTCCTTGGGTGGCCCGGATTTCTGTCTCATCTCCACTCCCTCGATGGTTACGATGAGCCAGAAATCCTCCCTTCCTCAAGACGCCCGATCTGTCCCACAAGGGCTGACGCCGGACAAACGGCTCTACTTAGCAGACAACGGTGCTCTCGCGCGCGAGGACCGCAATGGGCTCTTTGCCGTCGTTCG
>DATIPO010000049.1:0-3851 GCA_035471925.1 Acidobacteriota bacterium | reverse complement strand
AGAATCCAAGAGGAGGGCCGTGATGGTCGTGCCCATGCCGCGGTATTCGGGATTGCGCGCCTGAGACTCGAAAATGCTGCGGTTAGCCTCCTCCACGGCCTGCTGGAGCGCTTCCACGGGATTCTGCGGTTCCTTGCGGACAGCTTGATTGAGGGCCTTGGACGCCAATGCGCTGGCCACTTCCCCGGCGGCATGGCCCCCCATCCCGTCGCAGACGGCGAATAGTCCATGGCTGGGCTCCACCACAAGGCTGTCTTCGTTGTTCTTGCGCACCAGCCCCATGTCGCTGCGGTCCGCAGTTTCGAATCGGATGCCGCCATGATGAAGCACCTGGGTGGCCATCGCTTTTCCTTCGCCCCTCCTCATCGCGTCAAGGGCCGGGCGCGCTTTCAGACTGCTCCTGCTGATTCTCCATCTGCTCAAGCCTTTGGAACATTTCGAGGTTGCATCGAGCCAGTCCCCAAATGAACAGAATCAGAACAAACCAGGCAGCAGCCTTTTGCCAAGCCGTAAAGGTCAGTTGAGCGCCGCAGTGAGGACAGTAAGTAGACCGCTCCAGCAGCGTGTAGCGACATTCGGGACAGCTTTCCAGCTCCTCGGCCATGGCATTCGAGTATCGCAGAAAAGGGCGCCCATAGCGAGTCTCGCGCCCTTCATCAGGCTTCCAGCCAGACCCTCACGCCGTGGCCGCGCAGGCCTGGGTCCAAAAGGCGGACTCCGTCTCTGCAAATGGCTTCGCCCACCAGCGCCCGCCGTTCTGGTGGGCACAACACGACGAAACAGCCTCCTCCCCCAGCTCCGCAGACTTTGGCGCCCCAGGCTCCGGCTTCACGCGCCTGGGCGAAAATCTCCTCCAGTTGGGGGGTACTGACGCCCTCAGCCAAGCGGCGGCGGTTTTCCCACTCCTCGGCAAGACACTCCCCGGCTTGAGGCAAATCTTCATCAAGCAATGCTTGGCGCATCCGGCTGGCGGTTTCGGCGATGCGCTGCAAAAGCGGCTCCATCTCGGCGCGGTCATCGATGCCGCGCTTGAGCATGGCCCAGTTGTTGGCGCCCGAGAAGCGCGAGGCGCCGCTGTATCCCAGAAGCAGGCTCTGGTCCAGCCGGCGGAGGAAATTAGGAGACGGATTCAATGCCTCTCGCCGCTCCCGCCCAATGTTGAAATGGAGGGCCGCCAGTCCGCCGAAGGCGGCCGGGTAGTAGTCCTGCTTTCCGGTGGGGATGCCCAGCGTGCGGGCCTCAACATCGGCGGCCCAGTCGATCATCTGCCGCTTGCTGACAGGACGGTTTTCGCGCTGCACCAGGAGGCTGCTGACGGCGATCAACAACGACGACGATCCGCCCAGTCCGGATCCGGGCGGGACATTGGAGCGGGTGGTCAGCCTGAATCCGGGCCGGGGACGGTAGAAGCGCACGATGTTGGCCAGCAGGGGCAGGCTGTCCGCGCCCTGGAGCTGGTCGAGTTCCTCCAGCGAATCCACCTTGAGGGTCCTGTCGAGATCCAGGGAGCGCAGTTCGATACCCCTTTCCCCGCTTTCCTCCAGCACGGCCTGAGTGGTGAGATCGATGGCGGCATTGACGGTCAGTCCCGCCTCCCTGAAGCGGCCGCCCTGAAAAAGGTACAGAGGATGGATGTCGAGGGTGGCGCCGGCCAAATCGATTCGGGTAGGCGCCTGGGCGGTCAGCTTCAAGTGCAGCCTTTCCGTTGTGAGCAAGAGAGGGACTTCAAAACAGCTTGACGGTGAAGTCGTAGGCGTCCAACACCTGGTGTACGCGTTTCAGTGCCAAGGCGCTGTAGGGCTCGCCGTCTTCCACCGGCTCCTCATCGACCGCTTTGCGGATGAACTCGCTGTTGGACTCCAGCAGCCGCTTCTCCAAGTCGACGTCGACCCAATGGATGCCGGGCCGGCGAGGAGGCCGTTCATCATGGATCCTCAGGCCCAGCCCCAGCATCTTGACCAGGGCCGCCGAACGGTCGCGCGATTCATAGACGCGGTCAAGATATTGAACCATATGGGCGGCCAACCACCCCTGTGACTCAAAATCCAGCGTATAATAACGCTCAGCAAGGCGGATGCGCAGCGAACCGGCGGTCGACTTCATTTGAAACATTTTACAGGACCGAGTATCTATTAGTGACGCAGCCGATTGAAGCGGCTCAACAAGCCAGGCAATCAGTCACCTTGGGAAGGGAAGCCCCGAGGGTTTGCAGAGAAGACATTTGGAGGGAACACGATTATGAGCGGCGACGACTTGAAAGGCATCCAAGATCCGCTGTTCGCCCGAGTGAACCAGCCTCCCAAAGGCAAGAGCAAGGCTCGCGGCAACGGCGGAGATTCCGGCAACGGCCCGTCCCAGCCCAGCGGCGGTCCGAGCAATGGCGGCGGCGGTTCCGGCGGCGGCTCCAACGTCACAACGTACCTGTTGATCGGGTTGGCGGTCGTCGTGCTCGCCGGGATCGGCTACTACATCTACTACTCCCAGCAGCAGCTCGAACTGCTGCACGCCAACCTCTCCACCAGCCAGCAACAGTTGGCCGAGGTGAGTGAAGACTTGGTTCAGTCCAAAGAGACCATCGGAACTCTCCAGGAGGGACTGAGCGAAAGCGAGAAGAGGATCCAAAGCCAGCGCCAACAGTTGGGCGAGGCGCGCAACAAGGTGGTCACCCTGGAGCGCAAGGCTGACGATCTGACCAACGAGCAGCAGCAGACCAAGCGCGATTTGCAGGCCATCAATCTGCAGAAAGCTGACAAGTCCCAGGTGGAAGACCTTGAGAACGAAGCCCAGGAAATCAGGCAGGAAGTGGGCGATGCTCAGAACAAAATCGGCGAACTGAACGAGACCACCAGCCGTAACCGGGCCGACCTTGAGAATACGCGAGCCGATTTGAGCCGCGTTTCACAGCGGGCCGAAGCCACAGCCGGCGATCTCAATGCCTTCAAGGAGACCTTCGCTCAAGAGGTCTATGACTTCGAGCTTGAGAAAGAGGGCGCGGTGATGAAGATCGTCGACGTTTCCCTCGATCTGCGGGGCACCAACTTCGACCGCCAGCACTATAAGATCCGTATCGCGGTCGACGGTCGCCGCTTCGAGAGAAAGAAGGTGCCCGTCAACGTGCCCATCGAGTTCTTTGTCGATGGCTATGACAAGCCTTACGAGCTGATCGTCACCAAGGTCGGAAAAGGATTCGTGGTGGGCGAACTGAGAGTTCCCAAGCACCGCGACAACAGCACTCAGGTTTCCGGCTGAGTTGCGGACGGAAGGGTCCGTCCAAGGTTTTCAAGCCCGCCTCACTTTCCGAGGCGGGCTTTTTTTGTGCGCGGAAGGCCCGTCAGAAGGGATTGTCGGGCAAGACGATGCCGCGTTCCAAGCCGGCTTGAAGGCGGTGGAGGTGGAAAAGCATCAGGCCGATGCCGGCGGCTCCCTGCATGTAGCCCGTCTGGGCCTGCAGCAGTTCCGGACGGACGCGGTGCTCGGCCTGCACCCAACGGGCTTGACCCTCCTCGATCGTGGCTTTTCCTAACAGGGCGTCAGTCATGCGCAGGGCGAACGACAAGTCTTGGGCGCGCCCGGTGGCCTGGTGAAGGTTGAGGAAGAACTCTGCCACCCCGGCGGCCCCGCAGCACACGCTGACGTTGTTCCAGTAGCCGGGTGTCTCCTGTTCGGGGATTCCGCTCTGCCGGATCCCGCGGGCCAGACGGTCGACCCAATCCATCCACTCCTGTTCTCCCGTGATCTGATGGAGGAGATAGAAAAGCCGGGCCGTCCCCGCGGGACCATGGCACCAGCTCAGGTAAAAAAGCTCCTCGCCTTCGGGTTCGTGATGAAAGATCAGACATGCCTCTCCATCG
>DATIPO010000048.1:0-1651 GCA_035471925.1 Acidobacteriota bacterium | reverse complement strand
AGGTGTCGAAGCCGGACAGCTTGTCCGGACCTCCGGCCTGCCCGCCGGTGAAAGCCGCCTGGGCTGGATCAAACCGCGCCCCCGAGGAAGTGTCCCGCCAATAGCCGTCGACCTTCTCGAATCTGCTGGATCGGTAGGCGTGAGTGGAGTAGAAAATGGCCGCGTCGGCCGGCCTGTAGAGGAAGATTTCACCCGCCGCTTCGACGCTGAACGCGGCACCCCCCACGAACGCGCCGAAAGGCACGGCATACGGCTTTCCGTTGAAAAGGAAGGAATAGATGGGCTGCTTCGTCTCCAAGCGGGTGTCCTTGGCCTCCAGACCCGCGAAGCCCTGGTCGGACTCAAAGTAGTGCTCGTAACCGAAGCTGCCCTGTTCAATGCCGTCAACGGACAGGACCAGAGTGTCGGGATGCTCGGCAACCCAGTCCTTCCACTGCACTTTCTTCCCCACGGGAAGTTCGCGCAAGGGGGTTTTTTTGTAGAGTCCGGCAATGGAGTCTCCGGTCATGATCGACCAGTAGGAATCCGTCTCCTTGTCCTGCATGACCAGAGAAGCGTGCAGAAGCCCGCCCGAAGGCTCGAAGCGCAACGTGCTGCCCTCATACTCTCGGCTGTACACGACAGCCGTGTTGGCCAGCGGTCACCAGACCGCAGCGAAAGTCTCCGCCTGGACTTCATCGTTCACGACCTCATGGCGGTTGAGAAGGTTGAGGCTATAGGCGCGGGGCTGTGCTCCGACAACCACGCCCAGCACCCAGGCTTCGTCGTCGATTTCGGCTTCCAGCGCGGTGACGAACTGCGGATCGTCAATGGCGGCGATTCTGCCCCGCGGGATTACCTGCTGGAAGTCTGCCGGCAGCTCCGAAGCGGTCTCTGCCGGGCCTTGCTGGCTTTGGGCTTCCGGCGCGCAAGCGAAGCCGGTCAAAGCCGAGCAGCCCGCCGCGACGATCCGCAGCCATAATCTTGCTCTCATGCGATCTCCCTGGGAATGCCCTTTTTCAAATTAAGACCGCGAAACCCGGCCATCGATTCTGACACGGCTGC
The DNA here is from genome assembly GCA_035471925.1 of Acidobacteriota bacterium. GTDB lineage: Bacteria > Acidobacteriota > UBA6911 > RPQK01 > DATIPO01 > JANQFM01. The sequence goes on along the minus strand of DATIPO010000048.1, from coordinate 607 downwards.
CGATGCGCGTTCAGTCCCGCAGGCGACAGGCAGGCATCAGGCCAGATCGCGCCGCTCATAAAGAAGACCGTTCTTCGGCCGATTGTGTAGGCGGGCAGGAGAGCAAGGAGCCTGAATCGGCTCGCCGTCACCCCGCCCTCCGAGCCTAAAGCCGTTTCCTCTCGGGATCTGCGTGCCCATGATTTTCGTCAGGGGCTCCCGGGGCCGGCCCCGGCTGCGAATGGAGGAGGGCAGCCAAGCCGGCTTCCCAGAGCCCGGTCCAACGTCAGGATTTCGTTCCCTTTTTCGAGCAGGGATTGCAGGGGTTGCAGGGGTTTGCCGTCGTGCCGCCCCGCTCGGAGCTGGCCACGAAGCTGACGTTGACGCCGATGGAATCGCTGACCTTGGAGCCAATCACGCCCTCGAAGCCGGCAACGCCGAAGTCCTTGAGGCTGATGTTGAAGCTGGCCCGGCCGGCCAACAGGTTGCCGGGCGCCTTGGCCTTGGTCTTCCCGCTCTCCGGAAGGTAGGCGAAGCGCGCCTGTTGCACCTGCAATTTGCGCTTGCGGCCGTTCAGGCTGATCTCGCCCACCAATTTGACTTCGAAGGCCTGGCCGTCGGCGCCGCG
>DATIPO010000047.1:0-1549 GCA_035471925.1 Acidobacteriota bacterium | reverse complement strand
CTTCCAGCTCCTGCGGCGTCCCTTCCCAAATCAGACCCTCCTCGTCCGGTTGCTCGGATTGGTGGAGGTAGCGTCAATTCCTGTGTAAATTGCTTGGGGGCATCGCCGAGCACTTTCACGCTGCGTGAGCCTTTCGTTTCTTGCCTGCCGTCGGCAGTGCGACCGTTGCGCACACGTGCGCCGACTTCAGCCGCCGCCAGTTCCGTTGTAATCGCAGCAGCACCTCGAACACCAGGTACACGCCACTCTTGGTCTTTTTGAACCGCTTCGCTGCGTTGGTCCGCAGCCTCACTGAAGCGAACGGCGATTCGATCACGTTCGTCGTCCGCAGGTGCGACCAGTGCACTTCGGGGAACTGGTAGAACGTCAGGCAGCGATCCAGGTCATCTTCCAGGCACCGGCCCGCCCGCTCATAGCCCGCCGCACGTAGATCCCGAACCAGATTCGCCGCCAGCCTCCGCGACGCCGATTCATTGGACGCTTGCCACACCGCCCGCAACCGTTTGATGTACTCCGGCCGCTCCTTCACCGGCAGCTTGTCCACGACGTTCATGGTCTTGTGATTCGTGCATCGCTGCTGCGCGGAACGCCGGCTGTGTTCATTGACTGCGGCCCACAATCCCAGGTTCCCGTCCGCGATCCAGCAGGCCGGCTCGTTCAGGCCCCGCTTGCGGCAGTCGCGAAGAAGATCGCCCCAACTCTCAGCGCTTTCCCGATATCCCTCCCGCAGGGCGATCAGGTGCTTTTGCCCCTCACGGTCCGCTCCGATCAGCACCATCAGGCACGCTTTCTCCGTGCCGATCCCGGCCTTGAGGTAGATGCCATCGGCCCAGATGTACACGAACTCGGTGCCTGTCAGATCCCGCCCGTCAAAGGCCTCGTACTGGGCCTTGAACCGCTGCGTCAGCCGGCTGATCACGCTGGCCGACAGCGGGGCCTCGCCACCCATCAGCAGCCTCAGCGCCGGCTCGAAATCCCGCGTGGCCAGCCCCTCAATGAAGAGCTTCAAGAAGGTCTCGTCGATCGTGTCGCTGCGCCGCTGGTACTTGCGGATGATCTTGGACCCGAAGGGCTCCTGGCCCCGCGGGACGTCCCGCACCCGCGGAACCTTCAGGTCAATGGTGCCGCTGCCCAGCGTCAGACGCCGCGGCCAGCTCCCGTTGCGGTAGCCGCGGAACGCCGCTTCATCCGACCGTTGGTACCGGCCCCGATGCAGGTAGGCCTCCACTTCTTCATTCAGGGCCTCCATCAGCATCTGCCTCGCGCCTTGCCGGGCCAGGCCCTCGAGTTGATCCGCTACCAAGCCCGCCGCCTCCGTGCCATCCTGCCGATTGACTTCGTCCTGCCGTTTCGTTCTACTCGCCATCGGGGCCTCCTTTGAGAAAAAGTCGTTCGAATTCCTTCTCTCAGGATGCCCCCCTCACTCAATTTCCACAAGATTTCAGGCTACCTCTCTTCAGCCCGGCCTCCGCCTCCGCGATCCGTACCCGGCGCCACTGCGACGCCAGGATCAGCACCACCGCCACGGCCGCCATCGTGCCGAACGTCA
>DATIPO010000046.1:0-2144 GCA_035471925.1 Acidobacteriota bacterium | reverse complement strand
AACACCGACAAGGGTAAGACGCTCAAGCGGGTCACCGACAATCCCGGTTCGGACGGGTCGCCCGATTGGAGTCCCGACGGAAAGCGCATCGTCTACAACACCGTCCTGGAACCGGAGATCATCTGGTACGCCACCGGCCATCTGGCCGTCATCGACGTCGAGGAGGGAAGCCAGCCTCAGATCCTCACCCGCCAGCTTGACCGCAACTGCTACGGTCCCACCTTCGCTCCCGACGGGTCGGGCATCTTTTGTCAGCTTGAGGACAGCGCCGAATGGCACATCGCCAAGTTCGACCCGGACGGCGGCGGCATGACCCGTCCGGTACAAGGGCAGCACGGCCTGGGATCGATGCATATCAATCGCCAGGGACGCATGGCCCTGACCATCAGCAAGCCCAACCTGCCCGGCGAGGTCTTCATCCACGACGGTGAGGGGACGCGCCAACTCACCAGCGTCAACGCCGAGTTGCTCGACAAGCTCAAGCTCAGCGAGCCCCGCAACATCACCTTCCAAAGCGCTGACGGCACCGAAATCGAGGGCTTCGTCTACCCGCCCATCGGATTCGACGAGTCGCTGCGCTACCCAACCTTGCTGCGCATCCACGGCGGACCCGTCTCCCAGTACTCCTTCGGATTCAACTTCGAAGCCCAGCTCTTCGCCGCCCATGGCTATCTGGTGGTGCAGGCCAATCCGCGTGGATCTTCGGGCTATGGGCAGGACTTCTCCTACGCCATCTGGAGGGACTGGGGCAACAAGGACTTCCAGGACGTCATGGCCGCCGTCGACTACGCCATCGAGCAAGGCTGGGCCGATCCCGACCGCTTGGGCGTGGGCGGCTGGTCCTACGGAGGCATCCTCACCAACTACGTCATCACCCAGACCGACCGTTTCGAAGCCGCCATCACGGGGGCCAGCGAAGTCCTCTACGTCTCCAACTACGGGCACGACCATTATCAGCTCCAGTGGGAGAAAGAACTGGGCCTGCCCTGGGAAGACCGTGAGGCCTGGGAGCGCATCTCGCCTTTCAACAAAGTCACCGAGATCACCACGCCTACCCTGGTCATGGGAGGCGAAAAGGACTGGAACGTCCCCATCCTCAACTCTGAACAACTCTACCAAGCCCTCAAGCGGCTGGGACGCGAGACCCAACTGGTGGTCTATCCCAATCAGCACCACGGCATCCGCCTGCCCACCTTCATGAAGGACCGCTGGCAGCGCTACCTCGACTGGTACGACAAGTACGTCAAGGGTGAGGAGCCAGAGACGGAATAGATGGGGCAAGGGGCGGGGCATCGATCTGCTCCTGGGCTCCCCCAAGAAAGCCCAACCCGGTTCCTGAAGTGTCCCGCTCGGTTGATCAGCCTCCGCTCTCAGAACCGCCTTTACCGCGGTCGGTGATGACCAGAATGACTCCCCCGGCCAGGAGGATTCCGCCGATGATGGGATGCACCGGCAGTGATTTCTCCTGCTCGGCTTCGATTTCAAGCGGGCCGAGCTCGGCGACCTGCTCCTTTTCGGAGTAGGGGATGCCTTGGTAGATCAGGCCCAACACTCCCACGATGATCAGGATGACTCCGATAATGCGACGTATGCTCATTGTCTTGTCCTCATGAAAAGTGCTGCTTTAAACGCGGCTGCGCCGACCTGTGATCAGGGAGACTACAAAGATGATCAGGAAGACGACGAAAACGACCTTGGCCAGCCAAGCGGCGGTTCCAGGGATGCCGCCGAATCCGAGTACCACGGCTACGATGGCTATCAGTAAAAAAACAATGCCCATGAAAGCATGATTGATTCCTTTCTATTTCGAATGCATTCTGCACTGGAAGCAAGCTCTGCGCCAAAGGGATTCACCGCGCGCGGGCGCGGCAGCCCCTCCAAGTGGGGAGATTTTCCCCGCCCGATCCTTCTCGGTTGAGCTGCGTAGAAAGGAAGGAAGACCCGTCAGCGGGCCTTGAAAGCGAAAAGGTGGTCGCCTCCGCGCACGAAGACGGTGCCGTTGACGATGGCCAGCGAGGCCCACACCGGTTCGCCCACTTGATTGGACGCCAGCACTTCGAATTGGCGGCCGGCTTTGAAGACGTAGGTGCGGCCGTCCAAGGTCGTTGCCAGGATCTTGCCGTCGGCGGCGACCAGCGAGGAGG
>DATIPO010000045.1:0-1851 GCA_035471925.1 Acidobacteriota bacterium | reverse complement strand
CTACGCCCTCAGTTTTCCGCTTAAGAGCCTCGATCCCGGCGATTACGACCTGATGGTGCACATTACCGACCAACCCACCGGCCGCTCCCTGCGCCGCTCGGTTCCATTCAGGATTTATTAACGCGGTCTGGTCCGTTGCGTTATTCCACGCCTTCAGCGTTGGGCCGCTTGCCAGGCAGACCCAGGGTGTCGCCCTTGCTACGCTTCGCTCGCAGCGGGCTTTACCCTGGGCTAAGCGAATTCCTCCCCTTCGGGGATTTCGAACTTCGCCATTCGCACTTCGGACCTCTTTCCGTCGCCGATCGGGAAATCTCCGCAGGAAAGTCCGGGCTCGCTGAAAGCGAGCGATTCGTTAGCCCATCTATAAGAAAGGGGTCGTTGTCAAGGGAATGGCAGACGCACCTCTTCCCGGCGGCCCGCAGGGCCGTGAAGAATCTGAGATCTGGAAAGCTTCTGCTCATCAGGACCTTTGCTGCTGTGAGTCTGGGGACTCTTTTTTTACCAGCGGGTCGACGTCAGGTCGGTCTCCCCCATCCATCTATTCGCGCATGAAAGCGCATGATTTACGGTTCGGACCCCTTGCAAGTCAAGGAGGCGGGGCGGCCTAATCAGGGTGTCGGCTCGGAGGGCTTGCGTCTGTGCGCCCGCCCTGGCCGAGTCATGGGCTAACACAGGCACGCCCCGCCAGAAGACCGGCGTCGCCGGAACTCCGCATAGTCGATTTCGTCTCGAAGCAAGACATACAAGTGTTCGCACAGCTTGCGGGCTGCTGCCGTTTTGGCCACCTGAAGGCCTCTGCGGGCCACCAGGCGGCGCTAGATGCGCTTGAGATCCGGGTCGTGGCGGACGGCCGAATGGGCGGCCTGCACCATCAGGTAGCGCAAAAGGGTCGAACCTTGCTTGGTGATCCGGACCAGTTGGCGGCGCTGGCCGCTGGAGAACTCGGCCGGCACCAGGCCCACATAGCTGCTGACCTGGCCGGCTCTGGCGAAGCGCTCGACCGGCCCCAAAACCAGCACCGTGGCCAAGGCCGTATCCTTGTATCACCTCCCCTGTTTGTTGATTCACCATTGCAATCTGCTGACCTCTCGTGTGAAAATCACATCCGATTACAATCACTTCGGCCTCCTCTCTCCGAGTCCCCAGACTCCGGCGAGCAGGTCCTTCCGGTCTTCTTTATCAGACCGACCTGAATCAGGAGGCCGCTTTCTTATGTAATCAGGGTGGGACCCGCCGCAAGCGTAGCGCGGCAAGGGTCGGAACCCTGGGTTCATCGCAGCTCGTCATCCACGTTGAAAGTGTGGGATAAGGTTGGACATCGACCTGGTTCAGAACTAGCGTTGTGAGCCGGTGAGGCGCTGGAAGGCGGCCTGATGCCGGCGCGCTTCCTGGGGACGGTCCATCTGCTGATAGGTGTAGGCCAGCAACTGGTGAATCTCGGCCATGTCGGGATAACGGGCCAGCACCGAGAGAAAAACCTCCAGACCCTGCTGCAGTTCGCCCTGCGCCACCAGGGTCCGTCCCAGGCCGACCGGCGCGCGGTTGTCGTCACCCAGCTCCAGCGCCTTGCGGAAGTGTTCCTCGGCTTCTTGCAGACGCTTTTCCTTGAGGGCGATTCCGCCCCGCCCCACATAGCCCCGCGGACGCCCGGGCTCGAGCCGGGTCAGTTGCTCGTAACCCAGCAGCGCTTCGTCTTCAAGCCCCAGGCTCAGGTAAGCCGTAGCCAGAGCGTGCACGGCGTCGGCTGATTCGGGAAAGACCCGAATAGCCTCCTTGAATTCGCCCACCGCCAACATGTAGCTGTTCTGCTCGAAGTAGTTCAGTCCCAACAGGTAGCGGGCCGCGTAAATG
>DATIPO010000044.1:0-1545 GCA_035471925.1 Acidobacteriota bacterium | reverse complement strand
ACCGAGTCCTGCTGAGTACCGATTCGTCCATGCGCCTTCAGTGACTTAATGTCCTCCGGGTCAACTCCCTTCCGAAGCCTCGCAATAAGCCCCTCGCCTTTGAACGACCTTTTGCGCGAGTACTTCTTGACGCTGTAGACGATGGTAACGAGATCGGGCGTGTCCTCCTCCTCCGGGTCGAAGACCCCTGCCAATCCGACGTTGGCGGCACGCGCGGCGGCGGCGTCCACTACCATTTCAACCTTCGTGTACCCTCGGAACCGGCTCATTCTCCGCAACGCGTCTTTCGAGGCAATCGGGACCAAACTGAGCCAAGGCAGGCGGAGCCAGTGGCAGAGGTACTGAGCGATGTCGAATGTCTTAGGCCCGCTTCGATTATACTCCACGCCTACGACCCGCCTTTGGAAGAACAGGCAGTGGGTCAGCTCCACATGGTGGCCGCCCTTGGGGATAGGAAGCGGCCCGAGCTGTCAGTTCTGCTCCAGCATGCCGACGTCTTCCGTCCGGCCCAGACCAACCATGAGCCGGGACCGCTGAGCGTCGGGCCAGCCCATCAGGACTTGGCTGTTGTCCCGCTCTCTGGGCAAGTACGTCCGGCGCACCCGGCTGTTCCGTGCCACGGTCTCCAGCATCTTTCGGCGGTCGGATATTGCGGACAAGTCCGCGGCGCCTTCCCTCTCTCCTCCGCCGACCGTGAGCCGGTAAAATCCGATGCGTCGTCTCATTCGAGCTCCTCTTGGGCTGGTCTTTCTAATCATCAAGCTTGGCAATGGGCAACGATGCAAGTTGGCCGGGCCTCTGTTGAATGGCCGTCGCCGCCACATTGCCTCCTATCGCGACCGCGTGAATCTGTCCGCGGAAATCCGAGAAGTCCACGGGTGCGCTCCATTGCACCTCATCCGCGAAAAGGGAGACTTGGCCCTCTGCGGGCAGGGCCTGCTGAGCGACAGCCAAGGTAGCGCCGGTGGAGTTTTTGAGCATCAGCTCAAGCGTTACCTGGTTGGCGGCTAGATTCTTAACCGCAAGACCTGTCCGTACTTGGGCGCCGCGAGTCTCAACAGGGAGTTGGAATGCGGACACCTCCTGGCTCGGAGCCACCCCGGCCAGACCAAAAGGGCTGCCAAAGAGGGCGACCCCGGTCAAGGGTCGCTCCGAAAGCACGGTCAGCGAGCCGACTTGCAGAGCGCCGTCTGAGGCCGTCTCAAAAATCCTCACCTCTCCGGAGGAGAGCACCAGTTCAAACGTGCCTCCGGCTCCCATCCCGTCCAAAGCCAAAGTTAGAGGCTGACCGTCTTGCCCCCTCATGCGCAGCTCTACCGAAGACGCGCTATTCGTCAGGTTCGACAGTATTGCTTGACTGAAGAAGCCCGCGCCGCCGCCGAACTGGGCGAAGTGAAGAGTCTCGGTCAATTCGGGCTGAGGCGGCGGGGAGCCGTCTATTGGGAAGGTGTCCGTCGAGCTGTTTTCCACTCTGCCCAGAACCGAGGTTGTACTGCTCGTCAGCCGGACCGAGCCGCTGGATGGTGCTCTGTAGAACGAGACGGG
>DATIPO010000043.1:0-6266 GCA_035471925.1 Acidobacteriota bacterium | reverse complement strand
CTTTACCCTGGGCTAAGCTTATGGCTCGCCTTCAGCGAGCCCGGAGTGACATTGAACGTGATTGCCTTCCAGCCGCATTCCTCACAGGTTGTCGTCCCGAGGGGCCGCAGGCGCCGTGATGGCAAGGCGTCGCAACCGAGGCCCGTGGAGACGTACTGTAGGGTAGGTTGAGCAGGCCGACCGAGCGCAACGCAGTCAGCGCGGATGGATGCGGCACTGCAGCAGACCACCTGTAAGAATTGCGGGCTAGCTCCCCGACTTGGCTCGCCCGGCGTAGCTCTAGCGAGAGAGGCGGGAGCTCCGGTGAAGGAGGCAACGGGGAGCTCTAGCGAAGCAAGGACGGGAACTTTGGCGGAGCAGGGACGGGGTTGACCTGGGGACGGGGGAATGGGGACAATCGGTGGCATGGACAATTTCACGCCGCCCGATGTCGTGCTTCCTGAACATCTGGACGAGCCTGACCGGGTGGGACGCCTCTTGGGCAGCGGGGTCAGCCGTCAAAACCCTGCGCGGGCGGTGATTCTGGGATATCCCGGGGATGAAGGACTGCGGCGTTGCGGCGCACGGGTGGGGACTTCGGCGGCTCCAGCGGCCATCCGCCGAGAACTCTACCGCCTCACTTCGGACGGACGCGATCCGCGCTTGGCCGAACTCCTCGGCCGGACTCAGGACCTGGGAGACCTGCCGCTCTCGGGCGATGTCGAGCAGGACCAGAATCTCCTGGGGGCGGCCCTGGCACGCCTCTTCAAAGCCGACGTTATCACTATTCTGCTGGGCGGCGGCCAAGACGCGTCCTACGGGCATTTCTTAGGCCACGTCAACGCCCGCCAGAATGTCTCCATACTGAGCTGGGACGCCCAAGCCGACGTTCTCCCCCTGCGTGACGGACTGGCCCACCGGGGATCGGCTTTCCGCCAGGCCCTGACCCATTCGTCTCAGTCTTGCCGCATGCTGACGGTGGCCGCCTTGCAGCCCCACCGCACTCCCTCCGCCCACCTCGACTTCGTCAACAGCCGGGGAGGGCGATACTACTGGCGACGGGGCCTCGACCGTCCTCAGATCGAGGAACTCTACGGCGGCGGCGAAGACCGCCTCATGGTCAGTTTCGACCTGGGAGCCGTGGAGCAAAGCCAAGCCCCGGGGGTCGATCCGCCTTGCGCCGGGGGGCTGGACGCCAGCCTCTGGCTGCACGCCGCCCACCAAGCCGGACGGGCCCGCCACGTGGCCTCTATCGATGTCGTAGAATGCAACCCGCATCTCGATCCTGCCGGACACACCGCCCGCTTGGGGGCGCTGACGGTTTGGCGTTTCCTGTCCGGGCTGGCGGAACGCTACTGAGTTGCCGCAAAGGCCGTGGGCAAGAAGACGCCTCGAGTAGCCGCGGGGTTGCCGACATGGCGGTGCCGGCCAGGCTCGCACCTTGACAAGAAAGGAACACATGGCTGATTTCCAAGGCTTCCCCCGAGAAACCCTGACCTTTCTGGAGAGCCTGCGTGAGAATAACGACAAGAAATGGTTCGACGCCCACCGCGATGATTACGAACAGTACTTTCTGGCCCCGGCCCGCGAGTTCGTCAAGGCCATGGGCAAGCGCCTGGTGCTGATCGCGCCTCATGTCCATGCCGATCCGCGCGTCAACCGCTCCATTTTCCGCATCTTCCGCGACACTCGCTTCAGCAAGAAGAAGGTGCCCTACAAGACGCATCTGGCCTTGTGGTTCTGGGAAGGACGGGGGAAGCGCATGGACTGCTCGGGCTTCTACTTCCACCTCGATCCCCAGAGGGTGTCGCTGGGCTGCGGGATGTACCGTTTCCCCAGGGCGGGGCTGAAAGCCTACCGGGAGGCATTTAAGGATCCTGAGCAGGCCAGCCAACTGCAATCCATCGTCGACGCCTTGGAAGAGAAGGGCTACTCCGCCGCCGGCAAACACTACAAGCGTATGCCGCGCGGCTTTAAAGCCTCTCATCCTCAGGCCGATTTGCTGCTCCACAACGGCCTTTACGCCGGACATGAAGCCAAGCCCGGCTCAGCGGTCCACAAGCCGTCTTTCGTGGACGAGGCTTTCCAGCACTATCACGCCATGCTGCCCCTTCACAGATGGCTGTCTGACCTGGATTAAGGCAAAACTATCTGAACCCCACTACGACTTCTGTCGTTAATGGAAGCGAAGAGCTGTACGTTGTCGTCTCTGAAGGGAGTCAGAACGCTCTTCCATCCCCCGATACACGTGAATGACAAAGAGGAGATTCTTAAATGCTTAATTTGAGAGCAGCCAGTTGGATGCTCATTCCGGCCTTGCTGGTGGGCGGAGTCTTGTTGGCCAACAGCGCCGACGAGGTTCAGCCCCACGCCGGGATGCTGCGCTATCCTGACATCAGCGCGTCAGATATTGTTTTTGTATACGCGAATGACCTATGGTTGGTTCCGCGAGAAGGCGGTCTAGCCCGCCCGCTGGCCAGCCCGCCCGGCGCCGAGCGTTTTCCCCGCTTCAGCCCAGACGGCAGCACCATTGCCTTCATGGGCAATTATGATGGGGTCCGCGACCTCTACACGATTCCGGTCACTGGCGGCATACCGACGCGCGTGACCTACCATCCTTTTGGCGAGACCCTCAACGACTGGACTCCCGATGGAAAACTGCTTTTCTCCACGGGCGCTTTTTCCGGACGGGGATTCTCCCAGCTCTTCACAGTGGACGCCGAAGGCGGACTCTACGAGCAGGTTTCCGTCCCCTGGGGCGGCGTGGGAGCCATCAGTCCCGACGGCGAGTGGCTGGCTTACACCCCCCACGACCGCGACTCGCGCACCTGGAAGCGCTACCGCGGAGGCATGGCCACCGACATTTGGCTCTTCAACCTGAAGACCAAGGAGTCTAAGCAGATCACCGATTGGGAAGGCACCGACACGCGTCCCATGTGGCACGGCAAGACCGTCTACTATCTTTCGGACGCCGCCGACAGCCACCGCCTCAACATTTTCGCCTACGACACCGACAGCGGACGCACAACCCAGGTCACTGACTTTTCCGACTACGACGTCAAGTGGCCCTCGGTAGGACCCGGAGCCAACGGCCAGGGCGAGATTATTTTCCAACTGGCTGATCAGCTCATGGCCGTGGATCTGGACAGCGGCGCCAACCGCTCCATTCCCGTCACCATTCCCGGCGATCGTCCCGAGATTCGTCCCAAGGCCGTGGAGGCCGAGGAGTATGTCCTCGACCAGGCTATTTCGCCCACCGGCAAGCGGGCTCTCTTCGGGGCCCGCGGGGACATTTGGACGGTTCCCGCCAAGGAAGGCTCCCCGCGCAATCTGACGCGCACTCCCGGCAGCGCCGAGAGGCATCCCGAATGGAGTCCCGACGGACGCTGGATTGCTTATTTTTCCGACGCCCAAGGCGAATACGACCTCTATCTGCGCGAAGCGTCCCTGCGCTCTGAACCCGAGAAGGTCACCGACTTGGGTCCGGGATACCGGCGCAACATCACTTGGGCGCCTGATTCCAAGAAGCTGACCTTCAACAATGAGAAGGCCCAGCTTCTGCTCTTCGACGTGGAAAGCCGTGAAGTGTCGGTGATCGACCAAGACCCGTTCGGCGGCACGCCTCGGGTGGGAAGCTGGTCCCACGATTCCAACTGGTTCGCCTATTCGCGCAGTGCCGACTCGACTCAGAACGCCATCTTCCTGTACGACGTCGACGGGGGTGCTTCCCATCAGGTGACGGCCGGATTCTTCAGCGATTCCTGGCCCACCTTCGACCGTAAGGGCGATTACCTCTACTTCGCCAGCAACCGCGACGTCTCCCGTCCGATCTATGAAGACCTGGGAGGCACAACCTGGGTCTATACTCAGACCGACCGCCTCTTCATGGTTCCCCTGCGGGCCGATATGGAATCGCCGCTGGCACCCAAGAGCGATGAGGAAAGCTGGGAAGCTCCCGAGCAAGACGAAGGCGACGACTCCCAAGAAGGTGAGGAAGAGAAGTCCGAAGGAGCCGCCTCTGAGGAAGCCGAGGCCCAAGAAGGCCAAGACGAATCGGCCCAAGCTGACGAGTCGATGGAAGGCGAGGGCAAAGAGGGCAAGGACGAAGAGAAAGAGCCGCTTAAGATCGATCTGGAAGGTTTCGAGCAGCGTGCCGTGATGCTTCCCGTCGAACGGGGTAGCTTCTTTCTCCTCAATGTCAACGACAAGGGGCAATTGCTTTACGCCCGCAACCCCGTCAACCTTCCTGGCAACCGTCCCTCCATCCAGCTTTTCGACGTCAACGACGAGGAGAAGGGCGAGCAGACGGTCTTGGAGGGTGCCGGCGGCTACGCAATGTCAGCCGACGGCAAAGCTATTCTAGTGCAGCAGGGTCCGCGGCGGGCCATTCTCAAGGCCGCTCCCAAGCAGCAGATCAAAGACGCCCTCAAGATGGATGCCATGAACGCCACGGTCGACCCCCGTGTCGAGTGGCGCCAAATCTTCATGGACGCCTGGCGTTTCCAGCGCGACTTCTTCTACGCCGAAAACATGCACGGCGTCGACTGGCCCCGCGTGCGGCGTCAGTACGAAGCCATGCTGGAAGACTGCGTCACGCGCTCCGACGTTGATTTCGTGATCGACGAGATGATCTCCGAGCTCAACGTGGGCCATGCCTACAACTTCGGAGGCGACCTTGAAGACGAGCCACGCCGCAACGTCGGCATGTTGGGTGTCGATTTCGAGTTGGCCGACGGTGCCTACCGCATCGCCCGCATCATTGAGGGCGCCCCTTGGGACGTCGATGCCCGCGGTCCCCTCAGCCGTCCCGGCGTGGACGTCGAGGAAGGCGACTATATCCTGGCCGTCAACGGCCTTGAGCTCGACACCTCCAAGGACCCCTACGCCGCCTTCCAGGGGCTGGCTAACCAGACGGTCACGCTGACCGTCAGCGACACGCCCGAGTGGGATGACTCCCGAGAACTTGTGGTGACGCTGCTGTCCAACGAGAACTCCCTGCGCTACCGCGATTGGGTGGAGCGCAACCGAAAATACGTCGAGGAGAAGTCGGGCGGCAAGCTGGGCTACATCTACGTGCCCGACACCGGTCAGCGCGGACAGAGCGAACTGGTGCGCCAGTTTATCGGCCAGATCCGCAAGCAGGGCCTGGTGATCGACGAACGCTGGAACGGCGGCGGGCAGATTCCCACCCGTTTCGTGGAACTGCTCAACCGTCCGGTGACCAACTTCTGGGCCATCCGCCACGGCCAGCCCTTCGTGTGGCCTCCCGACGCCCACCACGGACCCAAGGCCATGCTCATCAACGGTTTGGCCGGATCGGGCGGAGATGCCTTCCCGGCTTACTTCAAGCAAGCTGGACTGGGACCGCTGATTGGAACCCGCACTTGGGGCGGACTGGTGGGCATTTCCGGAGGCCCGCGCTTCGTGGACGGCGGAGCCATGACGTCTCCCAGCTTCGCCTACTTCGACAAGGACGGCACCTGGGGCATTGAAGGCCACGGCGTTGATCCTGACATCGAAGTGGTAGCCGATCCGTCCGAAATGCAGGACGGATCCGATCCTCAAATCGATGCCGCCATCGAGTACCTGTTGGCGGAAATCGAACGCAATCCCTTCGTCTGGCTCGACCCGCCCTCATTGCCCGACCGCTCGGGCATGGGCCTGCCGGAAGAAGACAAATAGCCGGCCCTGCGGCCATCCAAGGGGCGGGGTGCAAGAACCCCGCCCACTCCCTCCTTCCCCGGCCCCACCCGCTCAGACATTTCCGAACGCACGGCCTGTTTCCACGTGGGAATGGATGTCCCGTCTCCCGCCTATCGACAGCGAGCTCTTCCGGATCGACTCTCGCCCCTCCCCCGCTTGCTCCGAGCAGCGATCACATCAATTTCCGGCGGCTGATTTCGACCTCTTATAGGGACGCTTGGGCCGTACCATCGTGAGCGCGCGAGATTCGTCCGAACCATTTACCGCCTCGGTCAGTAACTTCTATAATGAACTGAGATGATTACGCTGCCGACGCTCTCCCTGTTTCTCTCGCTGGCCGTCGTTCCCGCGGTCGTGACGGCCCAAGAGGCCGAAGTACGCAGCTTTGAGATCTCCAAAAAAGTGCGCTACCTTCGGGTGCGCCACAACGAAGGGCTGCTGCGTGTCCGTTCCTGGGACAAGAGTGACGAAGTGGAGGTTCGCTTTCTTCCTCGTCTACCTGAAGGTGTCGAGTCCGATCAAGTCAAGTTCTTCGCCTGGAAGTCTGGGGGGAGCGTCTACGTCCACTCCTATCTCTACGCCCA